>JBLHXX010000061.1:0-16565 GCA_047630475.1 Celeribacter sp.
GTCACCACCGCCACAGGATTTGGCACGCTGTGGTTGGCCCCGCGCCTGTCCAAACTGTATGAAAAATACCCCGACCTCACCATCGATTTGATGCTGGAAGAGCGCGTGTTGGATTTGCCCATGCGCGAGGCCGATGTGGCCATTCGCATGAAAGAGCCATCGCAAGCCGATTTGATCCGCAAGCGATTGATGAACATCCGCATGCGGTTGTTTGCGACGCAGACCTATATAGACAAACACGGCATGCCCAAAGATTTGGACGACTTGGACAACCATCGTTTGATTTCGCAAAACCCCAAGTCCGCGCAAGTGGCCGCCGGAGCCAGCCTGACGCATGAACTTTCACTGCATGACGTGAAATCCAAGCTTTACGTGAACAACTACTTTGGTGTGTTGCAAGCGGTGCTCAACGATCTTGGAATCGGGGTGTTGCCTGACTATCTGGTCGACAGTGCTCCACGCCTTGTGCGGGTGCTGGATGACACAGAAAGCAACGAAGTGCCGGTGTTTTTGGCCTACCCCGAAGAATTGCGTCACTCTAAACGTATCGAAGTGTTCCGCGACTTCATTACCTCAGAAATCAATGACTATCGTCGACGTCAACGTGACGAGCTCAGTAAGTAGTGTAGGCACTATAAACTAAAGCATAACGTTTCCATAAGGTTAACGTCCCACACGCCCCAAGCTATGCAGTGAGCGCATAGCGGGATTGCATAACATCGCAAGAATCCCCCTTGAACGATTCACATACTGCACATAAATCACTCATTGAAGATGCTGATAGAGGAAACTCTTAGCAACTTCACCTCCCTGTTGGACTTGGGCCGAGCGAATGCTCGGCCTTTTTTTTGGCCTACGCTAAAGGGCGCACCACTTTCAGCGAGTCGCACAGTCCATTTGGGCAAAGGTTTCGTGCCAGATTTCACCCCATCACAGTAAAAATACGATATTTCGTACCATTTGATCCCATCTGCCCTCTTTCCCAAAGCGCTCTCATAGCCTAAGAGAACGCCTGACTGAGACATGCTTTTGGCAGATGCCTGCGCGCAGACTGTCGGGGCTCCGATCACCTTCAGGGGGACTTCCATGACCGATCCGAAAATTACCGATGATCTGATTGCCGCACACGGCCTCAACGCCGAAGAATACGCGCGCATCCTTGAGATCATGGACCGCGAGCCAACCTACACCGAGCTCGGCATTTTCTCGGCCATGTGGAACGAGCATTGTTCTTACAAATCCTCAAAAAAACACCTGCGCGGTCTGCCGGTTGATGGCCCTCAAGTCATCTGTGGCCCAGGTGAGAACGCCGGCATCGTTGATATTGGCGATGGTCAATGTGTGGTGTTCAAAATGGAAAGCCACAATCACCCGTCCTACATCGAACCCTACCAAGGGGCCGCAACTGGCGTGGGCGGCATTTTGCGTGACGTGTTCACCATGGGTGCGCGTCCGATTGCGGCGATGAATTCACTGTCATTCGGCGTGAAAGACCACCACAAAACCAAACAACTCGTCCACGGTGTGGTTGAGGGCGTTGGCGGCTACGGCAACTGTTTTGGCGTCCCCACTGTGGGCGGCGAAGTGCGCTTTCATTCCGCCTATAATGGCAACTGTTTGGTCAACGCTTTTGCGGCTGGTCTCGCTGATACCGACAAGATTTTCTACTCAGCAGCCTCTGGCGTTGGTATGCCTGTTGTCTACCTTGGTGCGAAAACGGGTCGTGACGGTGTGGGCGGCGCGACCATGGCCTCTGCCGAATTTGACGACACCATTGAGGAAAAACGCCCCACAGTTCAGGTCGGTGATCCGTTCACCGAAAAACGTCTGATGGAAGCCACGCTTGAATTGATGGCCACAGGCGCTGTGATTTCGATCCAGGATATGGGGGCCGCGGGCCTGACCTGTTCTGCGGTGGAAATGGGCGACAAAGGCAAGCTTGGTGTGCGCCTTGATCTTGAAAACGTACCACAGCGCGAACTCAATATGACAGCCTATGAAATGATGTTGTCCGAATCCCAAGAACGCATGCTGATGGTTCTCAAACCCGAACTTGAGGCCGAGGCCCGCGCCGTGTTTGAAAAATGGGATCTGGATTTTGCAATCGTTGGCGAAACGCTTGCCGAAGACCGGTTCTTGATCATGCACAACGGCGAGATTAAAGGCGATTTGCCTTTGTCCACACTCGCGTCCTCTGCGCCAGAATACGACCGCCCATGGGTGCCAACACCTGCCGCAGAGCCTTTGGCAGATGTGCCAAGCATCGATCCAATTGATGGTCTAAAAGCACTTTTGGCATCCCCAAACTACACCTCAAAAGCATGGGTGTACGAGCAATACGACAGCCAAGTGATGGCCGACACTGTGCGCACGCCCGGCGTTGGCTCTGGCGTGATCCGCGTCCACGGCACGCCGAAAATGCTGGCATTCACATCCGATGTGACACCGCGCTACGTCAAAGCCAACCCTGTTGAAGGTGGTAAACAAGCGGTGGCCGAAGCCTACCGCAATTTGACGGCAGTCGGCGCAAAACCATTGGCGACCACAGACAACCTCAACTTTGGCAACCCTGAGAAACCCGAAATCATGGGGCAGTTCGTAGGCGCGCTTCAGGGCATCGGCGAGGCCGTTAAATTCCTCGACATGCCTATCGTGTCGGGCAACGTGTCTTTGTACAATGAAACCGATGGCGTTGGCATTTTGCCGACCCCGACCATCGGCGCGGTTGGCCTGATCAACAACGAAGACGAGCTGATCGCGGGCCTTGCCCAAGACGGCGATGTGGCTGTTGTGATCGGCGGCGCAGGCACGCATTTGGGTCAATCCGCTTTGCTGGCCGAAGTGTTCAACCGCGAAGATGGCGATGCGCCCTATGTCGATTTGGCGCTAGAGCAAACCAATGGTGAGTTCCTCAAAGCCAACCGTAAGCTGATCAACGCGGCCACAGATTTGTCCGATGGCGGGCTGGCTTTGGCGGCGTTTGAATTGGCTGAAAAAGCTGGCTTTGGCCTCACATTGGACAGCGGCGACACAGCTGAGTTGTTTGGCGAAGACCAAGCGCGCTACCTTGTGTCATGCTCATTTGATCAAGCTGAGGCCTTGATGGTTGCCGCAGGCCAAGCGGGCGTCACGTTGACAACCGTGGGCAAATTTGGCGGTGACACTGTGAAACTTGGTGGCTCTGACGCGCCTTTGTCGGCACTCTGCGCTGTGTTTAACGGCTCATTCCAAGAAACTTTTGCCTAGGCAATGCCTGCGCAAACTTAAAAAACCAAGGCCCGCTATCGTATGCGGGCCTTTTTTGCACCGAACCAAAAGACCGAAACTTAAGGATGGGCCTCATGACACTGCCAGACCTCACATCAGATTGTAGCCAATGTGTGGGCCTGTGTTGCGTGGGCATGTCGTTTCAAAAGGGCGATGACTTTGCCATCGACAAAGCCTCGGGCACGCCCTGCCCCAATTTGGATCGACATCACAGCTGCAAAATTCACGCCACACTTAGGGACGACGGATTTGAGGGCTGCATCAAATTTGATTGCGCAGGCGCCGGTCAACGCGTGACGCAAATGCGGTTTAACGGCGAAAGCTGGCAGGAGCACCCCGAATTGATGTTTGCCATGATGCGTGACTTTGAAAACCTGCGCCCACTGCACGAGCGCATGGCCCAGCTGACCGAAGCAGGTAAAAGCGATCTGAGTGAGCCTCTTGAAATGGAACGCGTCGATATTTTGAAACGCAGCGCGCGGGTTTGGGCGGATACAGAGACGCTGAAACACCGATACGATGCCTTTTTGACTGCGCTTGCGCAAAGTGCTGCGTCTTAATTCGAACCGTGCCTTGCAGCGCGGCCCTGCTCGCCTTACATTTGGCATAACAAACGACGACACCAAGGAGCGCCTTACATGGCCATCACTGCCGCTGAAATCGAAACACTGATCCGCAAAGCCTTTCCCGAGGCCAGCATTGTTGTGCAAGGCGACGACGGCCAACATTTTGCCGCCGAAGTGGTGGATGAAAGCTTTCGCGGCAAAAACCGTGTGCAACAACAACGCGCTGTGAATGCTGCACTGAAGGCCGAGATTGACAGTGGAAAACTGCACGCGCTGGCTCTGTCGACGCGCGCGCCTGAGTAAAAATATAAATTACGCCGCCCTGATTGCGGCGCTCACATTCGAAAGGTGGACCCATGTCCGACGTAAAAGCCACGATCCAAAAAACCGTTGATGACAATGATGTCGTTTTGTTCATGAAGGGCAATAAATTGATGCCACAGTGTGGGTTCTCATCCCGCGTGGCTGGCGTTTTGAACTTTATGGGCGTGGAGTTTCACGACGAAAATGTTTTGGCCGACGCAGATATCCGCCAAGGCATTAAAGATTTCTCTGACTGGCCAACAATCCCGCAGCTTTACGTCAAAGGTGAATTTGTTGGTGGCTGTGACATCATCACCGAGATGACCCTGTCTGGCGAGTTGGACACATTGTTCGAGGCCAACGGCATCGTATTCGACAAAGAAAAAGCCGAACAGGTGCGCGCCGCAAACGCGTAAGCCAGTTTGTTTTCAAATAAAAAGAGCGGTAAAGATCATGTCTTTGCCGCTCTTTTTCATTTCTAAAATTCGTAAATATCGATTTAGGCCCCAGTTTAGGCCCCTATTTAGGCAGAGACGCCCAAACGGTCTTCCAAAGCTGCCGCCATGGCCTCGGTGCGTGCGGCCAATTCGGCGAAGGTGTCATTCACTTCAGCAGGCACAACAGGCACTTCGATCCGCTCAGGCTCTGGCGACGGCGCAGATCGCAATTCTTCCAACAGCGCCTCTTGTGCACCAAGTTTAGCCTCAAGCGCGCGCATCTGCTCTTCCATGCCTGCGGTTTTATCCGCCAACATCAAACCGGACATCAACAACATGCGCGCCTCAGGCAAACGGCCAATTTGGCTGGACAGAACCGTGGCCTCATTGTCTAAAAGCTGGGCCGCAGATTTCAAGAAATGCTCTTCACCAAGCTGACAGGCCACTTCAAATTCACGCCCGCCGATGGAAATTTTAATCTCTGGCATGGATTAGGCCTCTTCTGTTTGGGCTGTATCAGTAAACGGGCGCAATTCGGTCAAAATCGCACTCAGCTCGACCAAATCAGCCTCGCGACCAACCTTGATGGCCTCAAGTTCGGTCATCAACGCTTTGTTCACCAAAGCCGGATCGCCAATCGCATTCAAATTGGCGTCCCGCAACGCCGTATTGTTGCTGCGCAGCTGCGTGTTCACGCGGCGCAGTTTTTGCGTTTCGGCATCATGATCCACCAATTGATGGCGCAGGGTTTCAACCTCGACTTCCAACGCGGCCACATGGCTTTGCTGTTTTTCATGGATGGCACGCACGCGCTCTTCCAGCTGGGCGTTGGTGTCACGTTCGACATCCAATGCCTCTTGCAAACGCCCCATTTCAGCGGCCATTTCATCAGAAGCAATTCCGCCCTGCACATTGGCTGCATTTTGCTCTTCGGCGGCGGCCACGGCACGGCCGATCCGCTCAAGCGCTGCTGTGATCCGGGCCTCAAATTCTGAAATTTCGCTCATCGCCACATACCTGTCACTCTTTTCTTCGGTCGCTAAGTCAATTTTACATGTCTTGTCTGATAAAGTGTTGTGCATCAACTTAACAAGAAATTCAGCTAAGGTCTTGGATCAAACCCTAAGTTTCCGTCAAACCGCTGCGACAAGATCATTCACAATCAGGACCGTTCGATTCGAGAGAGTAGCGCAAGACCACAAATTTACCAACAGCTTGGACCCAAGTTCCATCAAAAGCTAAACGTAAAATGGCAAATTGCCCTGTCTTACTTGCACTTTTGCCGTACATCGTTATCACCAAACGCGAATGGCTGCGGTGTCAGGTTCCGAATTTGGGGCATCGCGGTTGCCTTTGAGACAGCTAGGAGATCCACACGTGGACATCGCAAAACTGCGCGCGGCGCACCCTGATCATTGGATGCGCGCTGCTGCCATCCGCACTTTGACACTTGATGCGGTTGCGGCTGCGAACTCGGGTCACTCAGGCATGCCAATGGGCATGGCCGATGTGGCGACTGTTTTGTTCGAAAAGCATTTGAAATTTGACGCCTCTGCCCCGCTTTGGGCCGACCGTGATCGTTTCATTTTGTCTGCAGGCCACGGATCAATGTTGGTCTATTCTTTGTTGTACCTCACAGGCTATGCAGAAATGCCATTGGAAGAGGTTAAAAACTTCCGCCAAATGAATGCCAAAACAGCTGGCCACCCTGAGAATTTCTTGTTGGATGGCGTTGAAACCACAACAGGTCCATTGGGTCAGGGCATTTCCAATGCTGTTGGCTTTGCCATGGCCGAAGAGCACCTGCGCGCACGGTTTGGCAAGAAACTGCAAGACCACTACACATACTGTATCGCGGGTGATGGCTGCTTGATGGAAGGCATCTCTCACGAGGCCATCGCACTTGCGGGTCGTCAAAAGTTGAGCAAACTCATCGTGTTCTGGGACAACAACAACATCACCATCGATGGCACTGTTGATTTGTCAGATCGCACAGATCAGCCCATGCGTTTCAAAGCCGCAGGATGGCACGTTCAAGAAATTGATGGGCACGATCCTGTTGCGATCGACGCGGCGATCACGGCTGCGAAAAATGCCGGCAAGCCGTCTATGATTGCGTGTAAAACACACATCGCACTGGGCCACGCCCAGCAAGACACATCCAAAGGCCACGGCGCTTTGACCGATGCCGAGCAAATGAAAGCAGCGAAAGAAGGCTACGGCTGGACAGCGGCGCCATTTGAAATTCCAGCAGACATCAAATCTCAGTGGGAAGCCATCGGATCACGTGGCCGGACCGACCGTGCCGCATGGGAAGCGCGTCTTGACGAGCAATCAGAGCGTCGCCAAGCTGAATTCGCCCGCACATTCGCAGGTGAAGCGCCAAACAAACTGTCTGCTGTTATTCGCGCGTTGAAAAAACAGATTTCAGAAGATCAGCCCAAAGTGGCCACACGCAAATCATCCGAGATGGTTTTGGGCGTTGTGAACCCTGTGTTGCCTGAAACCATTGGCGGCTCTGCCGATTTGACGGGGTCCAACAACACATTGACGCCAGATTTGGGTGTGTTTGACGAAGAAAACCGCAAAGGCCGCTACGTTTACTACGGCATCCGCGAGCACGGCATGGCGGCCGCAATGAACGGCATGGCGTTGCACGGCGGCGTGCGTCCTTACGGCGGCACATTCTTCTGCTTCACCGACTACGCCCGCCCTGCGATGCGTTTGTCTGCTTTGATGCAAATCCCAGTGACCTATGTGATGACACATGATTCCATTGGTCTTGGCGAAGATGGCCCAACACACCAACCTGTTGAACACCTTGCGATTTGCCGTGCGACCCCAAACACATTGACCATCCGTCCATGTGATACGGTTGAAACGGCAGAAGCGTGGGAAATCGCGCTGACATCGCAAAAAACGCCAACTGTTTTGGCGCTCACACGTCAAGGTTTGCCAACGTTGCGCAAAGATCACAAAGTCAGAAACTTGGTCGCACAAGGTGGCTATGTTTTGGCTGACTCAGACGGCAAACGCCAAGCCATCTTGATCGCGACAGGGTCCGAAGTGGCGATTGCCATGGCGGCGCGCGACATTTTGCAAGAGGCCGGCATCGGCACACGCGTTGTGTCCATGCCCTGTATGGAATTGTTCGCCGAGCAAGACTTGGCCTACCGCCGCAAAGTGTTGCCCGCTGGTCCAGTTCGTGTGGGTGTCGAAGCTGGCGCACGTGCTGGTGGTTGGGACAAATTGCTTTTGGGCGAACGTGGTCGTGAGCAAAAACAAGCCTTTGTTGGCCTTGATCGCTTTGGTGCCTCTGCGCCAATTGATGAGCTGTACGAAAAATTCGGCATCACCGCTGAAAACGTTGTGGCACAGGTCAAGCACCTCTTGGCATAGGCCACAGACAAAGACTTATGAAATTGTGAAAGCCCGTGCAGCGTTGCGCGGGCTTTTTCTATTTCGATGGCGCGCGTTCTGTGCGTGCTGAGTTAAAGCATTCCCCCGATCATCGCCCCGGCGGCACGCGTGTTAGCGCAATCACGCCATGTTTACGCTAACATGTTGGCGCTAAACGTCTTTTTTCACACAGCCAACTCCCCTATACGATCCCAAGACACGCTTTGGGCGGCCCCTTAAAGCATATTTGAGACCGCATAAATCTGAGCGGCGGCGCAAGCTGCTGATCGAGAGCACCAGGAGAGACGCATATGACCATTCGCCTAGGGATCAACGGTTTTGGCCGTATCGGACGCTGCACATTGGCCCATATCGCCGAAGCTGCGCGCAACGATGTCGAGGTCGTCAAGATCAACGCCACTGGCCCGATTGAAACAAATGCGCATCTTTTGAAATACGATTCTGTTCACGGTCGTTTCGGCGGCAATATCCGCGTGGACGGTGACACAATGGATTTGGGCCGCGGCCCGATCAAAGTGATGTCCACCTACGATCCACAAGAATTGGATTGGGAAGGTGTTGACGTTGTTTTGGAATGCACTGGCAAATTCAACGATGGTTTGAAATCTGCAGTACACTTGGAACGCGGTGCGAAAAAAGTGCTGATCTCGGCCCCTGCCACGAATGTGGACCGCACGGTTGTCTACGGCGTGAACCACCGCGATATGTTGGCAGACGAGCGGATGATTTCCAACGGCTCTTGCACCACCAATTGCCTCGCACCTTTGGCCAAAGTGTTGAACGACGCTGTGGGCATTGAGAGCGGCATCATGACCACGATCCATTCCTACACAGGCGATCAGCCGACATTGGACCGCCGTCACTCTGATCTGTACCGTGCGCGCGCCGCTGCTATGGCGATGATCCCCACATCTACAGGTGCTGCACGCGCGCTAGGTCTGGTTTTGCCAGAGCTTGCAGGCAAATTAGACGGCACATCCATGCGCGTGCCAACGCCGAATGTGTCAGCCGTCGATTTGACATTCCAAGCCGGCAAAGACGTCACTGTTGATGACATCAATGAAATCGTACGCGAAGCGGCGAACGGCTACATGGGTATGGTGATGAGCTATGACGCCGAAGCCAAAGTGTCGATCGACTTCAACCACACATCTGAAAGCTCGATCTTTGCACCGGATCAAACCAAAGTCATCGGCCGTACAGTGCGCGTTTTGGCATGGTACGACAATGAATGGGGATTCTCGTCACGCATGGCGGATGTGGCGGGCGCAATGGGACGCTTGATGCACTAAGCCCCTACTCTCAAGTTTTTATCACGATGTGACCGCTCATAGATCTCAACTGGATCTTTGGGCGGTTTTCTTTTGGCGCAACATCGCTATTGTTTGCCCCAAACCTGCGCCCCTGTTGGCGCACTTCAAGGAACCTATTTTCAATATGGACCGTCTTTCCATACTCTTTGCTTTACTGATCGTTTTGGTCGTAGCCTTGGATATAGGCCTCAATCAGGGCATGGCATCCTTGTTCTTGGCCCGTAAATTCATGGACCTGATCGCTCTCGTGGCCTTTTGGCGATAATTTTCGCCATTGACGGTTGACCTTTTGCGCAAGATGGCGATGTTAGCGTTAACGGCGCAAGGGAGCTTTGGCATCATTGCGCGCACAACGGGCAGTAGGTCTGCTCATATATTATAGCGTCAAGGAGTTGCTGAAATGGCGGTAAAAGTCGCAATCAACGGGTTTGGTCGGATTGGTCGTAATGTTTTGCGTGCCATCATCGAATCGGGTCGCACAGACATCGAAGTGATCGCAATCAACGATCTTGGTCCAGTGGCCACCAACGCGCACCTATTGCAGTACGATTCTGTACATGGTCGTTTCCCTTTCGAGGTGAAGCACACAGAAGACACCATTGACGTAGGCCGTGGCCCGATCAAAGTGACCGCGATCCGCAACCCTGCTGATTTGCCTTGGTCCGATGTTGACGTGGTGATGGAATGTACGGGTATTTTCACATCCAAAGAGGCCTGCCAAGCGCACCTCGACAATGGCTCTAGCCGTGTTTTGATCTCTGCCCCCGGCAAAGACGCGGATAAAACCATCGTGTTCGGCGTGAATGACGCATTGCTCACAGCCGACGACATCGTTGTGTCAAACGCGTCTTGCACAACCAACTGTCTGTCCCCTGTGGCCAAAGTGCTCAACGACAACATTGGTATCGTCAAAGGCTTTATGACAACGATCCACTCGTACACAGGCGATCAGCCAACTTTGGACACCATGCACAAAGATCTCTACCGCGCACGTGCGGCCGCTTTGTCCATGATCCCAACATCCACTGGGGCGGCCAAAGCTGTTGGTCTGGTGTTGCCAGAACTCAACGGAAAATTGGATGGTGTGTCTATCCGCGTTCCAACCCCAAACGTTTCGGTTGTCGATCTGACATTTGAAGCCGCCCGTGAAACAACTGTGGAAGAAGTAAACCAGTTGATCCGCGATGCCGCGAACGGCCCGCTCAAAGGTGTGCTTGGCTTCACAGACGCACAACTCGTGTCCTCTGACTTCAACCACGACCCCCACTCTTCTATCTTCCACACTGACCAAACCAAGGTCATGGAAGGCACAATGGTGCGCATTTTGACGTGGTACGACAACGAATGGGGTTTCTCTAACCGCATGTCAGACACAGCCGTTGCTATGGGTAAATTCCTGTAAAGACTGACGTTTGGATTTGTGAAAAAGCCCTGCCAAGTGCGGGGCTTTTTTGCACCCGCATGTCAGACACCGCCGCAGTTCATGGGGAACTTCCGCCGCCCCCCACAGCGCATCACGTCTGCGGGGCTTTGATAAATCTATTGGCTATTAGCGACGTTCAAATTTATCGTACAGCCGCGCTTGTACATCAGGTGTGACAAACTTTGACACATCGCCGCCAAGGCGGGCAATCTCTTTGACCAGTTTTGAAGCGATCGCCTGATGGCGCGCTTCTGCCATCAAGAACACAGTTTCGATACTGTTGTCCAACGCCCTATTCATGCCAACCATTTGATATTCATATTCAAAATCGGCCACTGCCCGCAAGCCACGCACAATAATCGTCGCCCCGACATCGGCGGCACATTGGATCAACAGATTTTCAAACGGATGCACGACAACTTCACACCCCGTTTCCTCAGACATGCGGATGCAAATTTCTTCGAGCATCGCCACCCGTTCTTCCAGCGAAAACATCGGCCCTTTGTCGCGATTGATTGCAACCCCAATGACAAGCCGATCCACCAAAGCACATCCGCGTCGAATGATATCAAGGTGCCCGTGTGTTACCGGATCAAATGTTCCAGGATATAGTCCAATGCGCATAGCACTCTCCTTTGCTTGGAGGCACGCAACAATATTGCGCTATCAATTGCAAGCCCAAGTCGACAGGTTTTTATTTCCTGTCAAAACTGTCACCAGCTCACATCAAAATGCACCAGAAATCGGCCACTTGAACGTCGCGCCAAAGACCTCAAACCTTTGGCGTTCTCATTTGGATGCTGACGCCTGCGTCAGTGCCCCATGATCATGCCTTCAAGAGCAGAGTTTTCCATCGAAAGCTGTGCCAATCGCGCCGATACAACGTCACCGATAGACACAAGGCCAATCAACTGACCATTATCGATCACAGGCATGTGACGAAACCGCCCCGCGCTCATGCGTTCCAAAACGGCCAAAGCCGTGTCATCGGGCACACATGTTTGCAGTTTTCGGGTCATAAGATCAGACACTTTGCGTTGCAACACGCTTGCGCCTTCTTTGCCAAGTTCGCGCACAACATCGCGTTCAGACAAAATGCCGTCACAGCCACCAACAGTGCTTTGCACAATCACAGCGCCGATCCGCTTGGATGACAAAAGCTCGGCCGCAGCGGCAATCGTCATATCTGGTCCGATTGTAACAATGTTCGTGATGTCTTTTTCTTTTAGAATCTGACCAACTAGCATAATTCCTCCTAAATTTTCGCGCTCCCACCTTTAGCGTCCGCCAGACGACTGCCCCTGTCAAGCATCTCCTTCAAGCTCTTCGACCATGGTCTTCATTTCGCTCACCAAAAGATCGGCAAATCGCGTGAGCCGCTCGACTTTGCGATCATCCGCATGACGGATCAAATAAAACGACCGTTTGAGACGAAATTCATTGGGTAAAATCCGCACCATCCGCGGGACATGCGGCAGGCAAAAATCATGCACAACACCAATGCCAAGCCCCGCTTTGATCATGTTCAATTGCACCGAAACCGTGTTCGACGAAAAATCAACATCGGCCCCGCCAATACTGTCTAAGTAGTCCAATTCCTTATCAAAAATTAGATCAGGCACATAGCCGACGATCTTGTGTTTTTTGACATCTTCTAAGGTTTCCACCTCACCCTCTTGACGCAAATACCACCGCATCGCCGCAAGTGAGAGGTGGTAATCCGTGATCTTTTGCACCAACAACCGCCCCGTTTGTGGCGCACTCACTGAGATCACTAAATCGGCCTCGCGTTTGGACAGGCTGATCACCCGCGGCAAGGCCACAACCTGCACATTAAGGTCAGGGTGCAGCACAGCAATGCGTGCCAAAACCTTAGGCAAAACATAATTCGCACAGCCGTCCGGCGCGCCAACACGGATCACGCCGCTTAAAGTGTCGCCACCGCTTTCCAAATCAGCGGCCCCCAATGTCATGGCCTTTTCCGCCTCCTCAGCATGGGCCAACAAACGCGCGCCATCACGTGTCAAATCATAGCCCTGTGGTGATTTCGCAAACAGCGCCACACTCAACCCCTGCTCAAGGCGCGCCACCCGCCGCCCCACCGTGGCGGGATCCATTTGCAAAACACGCCCCGCCCCAGACAGGCTTTCTGTACGTGCCACGGCCAAAAACACGCGAATATCGTCCCAATTCATCGATTTGCCCCTCTTTTAGTCTCTTTAAATTGCAAAACCTCACCGAGCTTTGCAATTTTGCATTTCATTTTTGTAGTATTGCCTCTACTTGCCGCGTTTTTGCAAGAGTAGACTAAAGGAAATGTCCAAGGAGGATTCCATGCAAGAGCTGACCCATTACATCAACGGTGCCCACGTGAAAGGCACATCTGGACGCTTTGTAGACGTCTTCAACCCTGCGACAGGCGAAGTCCAAGCACGCTTGCCACTGGCAACACCAGACGAGGTGTCTGACGCTGTTGAAAAAGCGGCCATCGCACAAGTCGGCTGGGCCAAAGTGAATCCACAACGCCGTGCCCGCGTGATGATGAAATTCGGTGCATTGATCAACGAGCACATGGAAGAATTGGCCGAACTTGTATCGCGCGAACACGGCAAAACCATCCCTGATGCAAAGGGCGATGTGCAACGTGGTTTGGAAGTTGTCGAAGTGTGCATGGGCGCGCCTGCGATGCTCAAAGGCGAATTCATGGACAGCGCTGGCCCGGGCATCGATTTGACCTCTATGCGCCAAGCTTTGGGTGTTGTGGCGGGTATCACGCCGTTCAATTTCCCTGCGATGATCCCGCTTTGGAAAATGGCCCCCGCCATTGTCTGCGGCAACGCAATGATTTTGAAACCCTCCGAGCGCGCGCCATCTACCGCACTGCGCCTTGCTGAATTGTTCAGTGAAGCGGGTTTGCCAGACGGCGTTTTGCAGGTTGTGAATGGCGACAAAGAAGCCGTTGATTCCCTACTCGACAATGACACGATCCAAGCCGTTGGCTTTGTGGGCTCCACCCCGATCGCACAATACATCTACGGTCGCGCGGCGACAAACGGCAAGCGTGCACAATGTTTCGGTGGTGCGAAAAACCACATGATCATCATGCCCGATGCGGATCTTGATAAAGCCTCAGACGCGCTGATCGGTGCGGGATTTGGCGCGGCGGGCGAACGCTGCATGGCCATTTCGGTGGCGGTGCCTGTGGGCAAAGATACAGCTGACAAATTGATCGCAAAATTGCTGCCAAAAATCGAAGCCCTCAAAGTTGGCCCCTACACCGCAGGCGACGACGTGGATTATGGCCCCGTGATCACTGCGGCCTCTTTGGAACGCATCACAGGTCTGATCGGCTCTGGCGTGGAACAAGGCGCGACTTTGGCCATCGACGGGCGTGATTTCTCGTTGCAAGGCTATGAGAACGGCTATTTTATCGGCCCAACTTTGTTTGACGATGTGACCCCAGACATGGACATCTACAAAGAGGAAATCTTTGGCCCTGTTTTGACCACGGTGCGCACCGAAACCTACGAAGAAGCGCTCAAATTGGTCATGGACAACCAGTACGGCAACGGCACCGCGATCTACACTGCGGACGGCGATACAGCGCGTGATTTCGCATCCCGCGTCAACGTCGGCATGGTGGGCATCAACTTCCCCATTCCTGTGCCTTTGTCTTACTTTAGCTTTGGTGGCTGGAAAAAATCAGCCTTTGGCGATTTGAACCAATACGGTCCAGACGCGTTTAAATTCTACACCAAAACCAAAACAGTCACATCGCGCTGGTACTCTGGCATCAAAGACGGTGCTGCGTTGAATTTCCAAGCGCTCGACTAAACTCAACGACACCCATCAACGATTTTGGGCGGCTTTCATGATGAGAGCCGCCCTTTTTGTCTATTGCCACGGCAATTCTGCTCAGGCCTTTACTTATGCTTTGGTGATCTTGTCACAGACACAGGCCTTGAGATGTGCAAAGATCAATTGAACATTAGGAGAGTGCATCATGTTTTCGAAAAATGTCGGCAAAATTGACCGTGTGATCCGCATCGTTGTTGGTGTGGCGCTGTTGGCTGGGTTCGTATTGAGCCCCGATGCAAGCTATCGCTGGCTCTATCTCATCGGCGTGGTGCCACTGGCCACGGGCCTGATGAACCGCTGCGCGCTGTATTCCATTTTTGGCATCAACACCTGTTCGATTAAAAAGTAACGGGGGTGCCCCGTTTGGGCAAAAGGCGTTGCCTTAGCCCGTTTCGGACAACGTTTCCAAAGCGGTCATGTTCGTTAAAGTCACTTCGCCGCGGGCGGTGGTTACCCATCCGCGGCGCTGGAACTCTTGCAACTGACGCGAAATGACTTCGCGGGCCGTGCCAAGTTCGGCCGCCAATTGTGCGTGGGTCGCGGACAGTTTATGGTCTGGCCCCGCCAACTCAACCAGCTTGTGCGCAAGGCGTATATCAACTTTTTGAAAGGCAATTTCTTCGATCACATGGAACAAATCAGTGATCCGGCGCGAATAGGCGGAAAACACAAAATTTCGGAACGATTTAGAGCCAGACACAAGATCATCAAACACAAGACGCGGAATTGCGACGGCTTGGACTTCGGTTTCTGCAATGCCTTCGGCGGCGTAATCCTCATAGGCCAACAGGCAGGCCGTGGTCAAAACACAGCTTTCGCCTGCATGCACACGATACAGCACAATCTCACGCCCGCCTTCCGTCACCTGCTGCACGCGCACAACACCATCAAGCAACAGCAACAGGTTTTCTGGCGATTTGCCTGGCCCGAACAGAACCGTATTTTTCGGCAAGGTGACAATCTGAGATTTTGACACCAAGGTGTTGCGCAAGCTGTCTTCTAATTGAGACAGCCCTGCAAATCTATCAATCCAGTCCATAACATCCCTTAGCCTGAGTGCATCACCAAAACAGTTTTGCATGCTTGCGTGATGTTTAGAACGATGCGGCCTCGGTCGCAATATCTGCCAGCAAGTCCTCGACCATTTGCATGGCCCCCTCAGGATAGTCACGGTGACCAATTGTCACTTTTCCTGCTTGGTCAGCGACAAAAATAGAATACGGGCAATGCACGATGTTCATCGGGTCGGCTTCCATCACCTTGCGCGAAACCACGGCAGAGCAGAACAAAAATATATCCGCATTGTCGAACAAGACCACGTCAGAGCCCACATCCTTGCGCGTGCGCTCCAACATTTCGCCAGTATGAGACCGATAATCGATCACCAACCCCTTGGATACGATGGCGTCCTCAACGGCAAAGGCTGCATCTTCGAATGTACCATCATAATCGTACAAAATCGCCTCATCCGCACCCGCCTGTGAGGTAAGACCAAGACTGAAGACAAGGGCAAATAAATGATATTTCATGACAAAATTCCTTTCTATCGTGATCATAGCATGAATGCCTGACTTTCACGAAAAAAGGCGGCATGATGCCGCCTTTCAATCAATATATCTCTGAAATCACTGCGAAACAGATTTCAAATATTCAATCACAGCGGCAATTTCACTGTCCTTTTTAAGACCGGCAAAGCTCATTTTGGTTTTTTTGAACACAGATTTAGGTTTGGTAAGGAACTCGGACATCAAAGCCTCATCCCAAACACGCCCCTCGTCTTTGGCAGCCAAGAGATCTTTGGAGTATTTAAAGCCCTCCACATGGGCAACGTTTGCGCCAACAACCCCATTCAAAATCGGGCCAACCTTGTTTTTAGCATCTTCGCCCACTTGGTGACAGGCTTTGCATTTTTTAAAGACCTTTTCCCCTGCGGCCACGAGATCAGCATCAAAAGCTGCTGCAACGACACCCTCTTCAA
>JBLHXX010000062.1:0-16452 GCA_047630475.1 Celeribacter sp.
CTGTTCCTCCGCCACTTACCCTTGTTTTTAAAAGGGTGAATTGGTAAAATTACAGTTGAACGGCCCAAGCGTCGTACCAAATGAAACTGCCTAAGCTGTGCTGCCGGTTTCCACGTTTACGCCCTCAGGCGAATTGGTTTTTTGAGCTGTAGTACCTCAAGTTTCTTTTCACACCATACGCTCATCGCTTACATATTCTTCAGTATTTGAACGCTTTTATGCGTCCATGTGAAGTCTTTTTAGTGCAGAAAAAGCTACGGTTCCTTAGCTTTTTGGGTGCATCATCCTTATGCGTTGCCTGCGATTGATTGTGCTTTGCAAGGTGTGTCTTGCTGCGTTTTTGCGCCGCATCTCATACGTATGGACTTTTGTGAAATTTTTCGTTTGAGCAATCATCCCTCGGCCTCTCTGTCCGTCGAGACACCATGATACGTGGGCATGTGTAGTCTTAAGAATGCGGCAAACTCAGGCGTTCCCAAGACAGACCGTCCGTGGGGGCAGGCGTCAGTCGCTTGCAATAGAGCTCACTAGTAAATCAAACCCGTCAATTCGTCTGAAAATTAAAACCCATGAGCGAGGTCGCGCTCGGCGGTGGATCAATCTGTTATTGACTGATGCTGCGTGTCGATGTGGTCGACGATGACACTAGACGCATTCCCAAATGAGCCGGCGGGGCACCAACAGCGCAGCCGCCCAGCGATGGGTCGCGGATCAAATAGGCCATGACGGCCTCATGTTCACCGCCCATAATGAACGCAGGGCATCGGTCTGCGGCGATGTCTTCACCTTGGTTATTTGAGCCCGCGTAGCAACTTTGGGTCCATTCCCAAACGTTGCCATCCAGATCCTCAATGCCATCCGAGGTGGCTGTGAAATATCCGCTTGGGTGTAGGGCGCGCCCGATTTGATCGGCTTTGGTCAAATAGGTTGAGGCCCAAGTCAAAGAGGGATTTGTGAAGATGGGATCGGGTTTTTCGGGCATGACATCTGCGGCAAGTTCGCGCCATTCAGAGGCGCTCGGCAATCGCCAAGTTTTGTCACTGTGTGCGTTTATCCAGTTCACATACTGCATTACGTCAGGGTAACTCAGCCCTGTGGCTGGATAATCAATTTCCATCGTGCTCGATGTTAAATCAAGCGTACACAGGCCTGCGTGAAAACAATCTTGCCACTGCGCGATGGTGATCTCTCGGATTTGTACATTCAATCGGTCGCCATTTTGCATGACTACGGATGCCGTTTGCAACGCTGGTATAAGCTGAGGATCGGGGCCGCGCAAAGAATACGCAGCCCCAAAGGCAACTCCGGCCAGAGCAATGACACAGCCCGATATAAAGGCAGTCTTGCGTGTCAGGGCTCTGGTCGGGGTCATTTTATCGTTTCCTATGTTGATCTTAGATTTCGAACTCATGGGGGGCAGCGACCTGTTCCATCAGATCATTATTCCAGTCACCTTCGACAACAAAGTGCGCTGTGGCCCCCAGCATCACACCCTCGATCAGGTTGTGATTGACGTAGGCATAAACCCCTGGTTGCTCAAAGGTATACATCGCCGCTACGGCACTGCCACCACGCACAAACCATGTCTCCATCCCTGTCAAAGGCGCGTCGCTGAAGGAGCTTTCCCAGACAAAGTTACCGTGGCCGCCGATCAAGTGCGGGCGCGAGTCGCGGTTGGCTTGGTTGTGGATCATCAAAACGGTTTCGCCGACTTTTGATGTCAAAGCGTTTTCACCCGTCAATGCCCCTACAGCACCGTTGAACACGGAATGTGTTGGGATCAATGTGCGCATGGCCTCTAGGCTGTCTGCGTAATCATCCCCCGCTGCTTCATAGCTGCGGTATTCACCGTCATCGTCCATTGGCAAGTAGTAGTCTTGCTCGCCGATGTAGGCGATTTTGTCGTATGTGAGTGCATTGCCATCTTTGTCTTTCAGACCTTCACGCGGCAAGACCATCAATGCACCGTTCATGCCATGGGTGACGTGATACGGGATCATCGCGCCCCCCGGGGCACAGTGATAGGTGAAACATCCGGGTTTTGTGGCCTTAAAGCGCAGCACGGTTTCCTCGCCGGGGTAGACGTGGGTCAAACCACCGCCACCAAGTGCGCCTGTTGAGGCGTGGAAATCGATGTTGTGTTCCATCTGGCTGTCGGATGGATTGCGTAAGGTCAGTTCAACCATATCGCCTTCGTGCACGATGATCAGCGGGCCTGGTACAGAGCCATTGTATGTGAGTGCCCATACGCTGGCACCGGTGTCCTCATCGACAACCATCAAGCGCTCTTGGGTCTCCATGGTGATCTCGACAATCTTTGGCCCGCCCGTGGCGATCTGTTCGTGGGCAGGGGCAAAAGGTGGGGCCACCAATTCTTGTTTGACGCGGGTGTACCCAGACAGGTCTGCGGCTTTCGCGGTGCTGTCGGCTGTTTGTTCGGCTGCTGCTTTGTAAAGCTTAACTGAAGTGTCGTTTGTTTTGAACATTTTAGGGGCGCGTGGAGCTGCGATAGATCCGGCGCCTGTCAATGCGGCTGCACTTGCCAAGACGGTGCCGCGTAAAACATTGCGACGGCTGGTTTTCATAAGGCCTGGGTTGATAAATTTGGTCATTAGTATGCTCCGTGGAGTTGGCTTGTAAGGCTGGCTTGCCTCAAGGTGTCGTTTGAAACGTCGGGATCAGAGGTTGGAAAGCTGCTCTTCAAAGCGGGCTTTCGCTTTTTTGGGAACGCGGCCCTCAAAGAAATTTTCTGGGGCTGCATCGGCATCCCCAACTTCGATGGTCATCACCATCCCCATGGCAAAATGCGGTTTGCACATCACGCCGTAGACACCTTCGACGTCAAAAATCGCTTCGACCTCTTTGTTCATTTTCCCTTTGAACGCAGCTGCGCCTTCGGGCATCATTCCGTTAATGCTTTCGGCGTTGTGGCCTTTGTCAGTTGGGACAAAACGAACGGTGTCACCGGCTGCGATTTGCAAAAACGCAGGTTCGAAAATCATTTTTCCGGCCTCGCCTTTGTTGAGCATTTTAACATCGTGGATCTCAGAAAACGCGGCGCTTGTCATCGCGACTGTGACGGCGAGGCTTGCGGCAATCAGTTTAAACATGGTCGTGTCCTTTCGGGTTGTGTTGGCCTGACCTTAGGCGTTTCACGGAGGTGCTATTTGTTCTGGCGCAAGCTAAATGCGCTGTTTTTGTTGATCTGAATCAAATGCCATGGTCAGAGGTGCGCGCGTGTGAGAAACTGTGCGAATGAAAATTGTCAAACCTTCGAAATGTCAAAAGCGGCTTGATGAAAGCTTGCTGATTGATGTGCCGCCGTTTTCAAAACTGGAGGCGCGCCAAATTCGCGAAATTTTAGATATGGCGAGCTGTCGCCGCTATGATGCGGGGATTGCGATCTTTGACGAGGGGGACGAGGCTGATCGGTTTTTCATGCTGTTAGATGGCTATATTCGTGTGGTGCGGATCACCCCTGAGGGGGAACAAGTCATCGTGCGGCATATTCCAAACGGTCAGCTTTTGGGCATAGCGTCGGCCATTGGTAAGACGCATTATCCTGCCACGGCGATCACGGCGGTGGAATCCATTGCGTTGTCTTGGCCCACACGGCTGTGGGACCAGTTTGTAAGTCAGTATGATGGCTTTGCCACCGAGACCTATAAAACTGTCGGTAATCGTTTGAGCGAGGTCAACACGCGTATCGTTGAAATGGCAACCCAGCAAGTCGAACAACGGATTGCGAATGCCCTGTTGCGTTTGATCAATCAAACGGGGCGCAAAGTGGACAATGGTGTTGAAATCGATTTCCCAATCACGCGACAAGACCTGTCTGAGATGACGGGCACCACGTTGCACACGGTCAGTCGGCTGCTCAGCGCTTGGGAAAAACAGGGGCTTGTACACAGTGGTCGTAAACGGATCACGGTATGTGATCCGCATCAATTGGTTGTGCTGTCTAACTTTAGGCCGTGATGGCGTTAAGTCGTGATCGCAGTGGCCAGTTCGATATAAAACGCATCCACATCTAATTCATATTCTCGGCACGCGTCTAGAACTGTGTGAAATGGCGCAACCAAACATCCAACGCAAAGCATCTTATGGCGCATAAAAACGGGAATGGTTTCAGGCCAAAGCCTCAAGAGAACATCAAGCGGTAGGTCTGGATCGTTAAGCCGTTTATGTAACATCGGGCACCTCGCTTTACTTAATCACTTTATCAACACCTTCTTCATAAAACGTTGCGCTGGCGCAAACTCACTTGCGTCCTTGGGCTTTAGGACAGTGGCATCCATTCTTGAACGGAGGCCATGCTATGGCAGAATTCTTAACCAAAACACGGGCGCGCAATGTGTTCTACGCGGGATCTATATTCTTCGTCGTCATATTCATCGCCCTCACCGCACAAAGCCACAGATACGTGGTGAAAACATCCACCGCAGGCATGCCTCTCAGCGAAGACGTGATCCACGGCAAACGGGTGTGGGAACAACATTCGTGCATCAACTGTCACACCTTGCACGGCGAGGGGGCCTATTTTGCACCTGAGGTGGGCAACGTCATGACCCGTTGGGGCGTGCAAGACGATCCAGAAGGCGCATTCGAGACGCTGCAAGGTTGGATGGAAAGCCAACCCAGCGGCATCGAGGGGCGACGTCAAATGCCGAACTTTAACCTCACTGATGATGACATTCGCGGGCTCTCAGAGTTTCTGCGCTGGGCCGACCAAACCGACACGCAAGGCTGGCCACCCAATGATGCAGGTTAAGCGCGTGAAAAGGATAATTACATGAAATATCAATCACAAAAAGTGGCATTGGCCTATTTTGTCTGCGCGATGGCATTGTTCGGCGTGCAGGTTTTGGGCGGGCTTTTGGCCGCTTGGGTCTATGTTTGGCCCAACGTTTTATCAGAGCTTGTGCCCTTCAACATCATCCGCATGATCCACACCAACGCGTTGATCGTCTGGCTTTTACTGGGCTTTTTTGGCGCCGCCTATTTTCTTGTACCTGAGGAATCAGAGCGCGAGATTTATTCGGTCAAACTGGCCTATTTGCAGCTGATCATTTTGATGGTTGGCACGCTTGGCGCTGTTGGATCGTACCTTGTGGGCATCCACGGGGGGCGTGAGTTTTTAGAACAACCGCTTTGGGTCAAATTCGGCATTTTGGTCGCGGCGTTGATTTTCTTGTTCAACATCTCGATGACTGCGCTCGCAGGCAAAAAGACCGCCATCACCAATGTTTTGTTGATGGGACTTTGGTTGCTCTGCCTGCTTTGGGTCTTTGCCTTTATTAACCCTGAAAACCTGTCATTGGACAAAATGTACTGGTGGTTCGTTGTTCACTTGTGGGTCGAGGCCACTTGGGAATTGGTCATGGCCGCGATCCTTGCGTTCTTGTTGCTCAAACTCACAGGTGTGGACCGCGAAGTTGTTGAGAAATGGCTTTACGTGATCGTTGCCACGGCGCTGTTTTCAGGCATCCTTGGCACTGGACACCATTTTTACTGGATTGGTCTGCCGGGCTATTGGCAGTGGGTCGGGTCGATTTTCTCTATGTTCGAAGTGATCCCGTTCTTCTTGATGATGTCATTTGCTTTTGTCATGGTCTGGAAGGGCAAGCGCAATCATCCCAACAAAGCCGCACTTTTGTGGTCGCTTGGGTCCAGCACAGTCGCCTTTTTCGGCGCCGGCGTCTGGGGCTTTATGCACACGTTGCATGGCGTGAATTTTTATTCGCATGGCACACAGATCACGGCGGCCCACGGGCATCTCGCGTTCTATGGTGCTTATGTGGCCTTGAACCTCGCGATCTTTACCTATGCGATGCCACTGCTGCGCGAACGCCAACCATATAACCAAGTGATCAATATGGTCAGTTTCTGGCTGATGACGGGCGGCATGGCGTTTATGACCTTCGTGCTGACCTTCGCGGGCACCATTCAAACCCATATGCAACGTGTTGTGGGGGACTACTTTATGGATGTCCAAGACAGCCTTGCGATCTTCTTTATGATGCGCTTGGGGGCTGGGGCTTGTGTTGTGATCGGCGCTTTGCTGTTCATTTACTCGCTTTTGGTGGTGCACAATCGCGAAATCATTGAACCCGGTGTCAAAATCACCACATCAGGAGAGTGACCCATGACACAGATGACACAGCCACCAACCGTGCCACATTATCACCCGACAGGGTCCGAATGCGATCTGTTTGAGATGGCACAAAACAACCGTTTGCCCCTTCTTTTGAAGGGGCCTACGGGCTGCGGTAAAACGCGTTTTGTCGAACATATGGCTGCAAAAATGGGCAAGCCGCTGTTTACAGTGGCCTGTCACGATGATCTGTCCGCCGCCGATTTGGTTGGGCGCTATTTGCTCAAAGGCGGCGAAACCGTTTGGGTCGATGGCCCATTGACCCGCGCAGTGCGGACGGGCGGTATTTGTTACCTTGATGAAGTGATTGAAGCGCGCAAAGATGTCACTGTTGTGCTGCATCCACTCACGGACAATCGGCGTAGCTTGATGATTGACCGCACCAACGAAGAGCTACACGCGCCCGATGAATTTATGCTCGTGGCGTCCTATAATCCGGGTTATCAAAATGTGCTCAAGCGCTTGAAGCCCTCCACGCGGCAACGATTTTTGTCGATCAGTTTTGATTTTCCAAACGCTAACATCGAAGCCGCCGTCATCGCCCAAGAAAGCGGGCTGGACGCTGCACGTGCCGCGGGGCTTGTGCGTCTTGGTGGGGCCATTCGCAAACTGGCTGGCATGGATCTAGAGGAAGGTGTGTCCACACGCTTGCTGATTTATGCGGCGACTTTGATCCATGCTGGCATGGCCTTTGATCTTGCAATCGAGGCGGCCGTGATTGAGCCGCTGAGCGATGATGCAGATATCCAACAAGCCCTGCGCGACCTCGTCGCCGTCACCTTCGGATAGCGGGTATGGCCTTTCATCCTCTTGATCTGATGGAGCCGGAAGAAACCGTCGGCAATCTGTGGCATGACATGACCGATGGCATGGGGATGGAGGCCTCATTTGCGGATGCGGCCGTGTCTTTGGCGTCCGTGCGCACCAGTCTCAATGTTTTGTTTCGCGCCCTTGGTGGTGCAGCAGGCGTTGAGTTGGCCGAGGCCCCCGCCCAAGTGGTGCAACATCAGCGATCCTTGCGTCGCCGGATCGCCACCGAGCGCGATAAAATTCACATCGCCAGCTTTGATGGTGTAGCCTTGCGTTTGCCGCCCATCATAGATTGCTTTGAAGATGCCGCGCTCAACCGTGCGGCGTATTTCTGGCTGACAGCTTTGGCTGCCAGTTTTGATCCCAGTACAACACCATTTCCCAGCATTGACCTTGAACCAT
Organism: Celeribacter sp.; assembly: GCA_047630475.1. Taxonomy (GTDB): domain Bacteria; phylum Pseudomonadota; class Alphaproteobacteria; order Rhodobacterales; family Rhodobacteraceae; genus Celeribacter. The sequence continues at coordinate 7,367 of JBLHXX010000062.1, forward strand.
ACACGTTTGATATGGAACAGGTTTTAGTCAATGCACAGGCCAGTGATTTTGCCTTTAAAAACTGCGCAGGTCTGCGGGCCGCCTACACAGATATGGCGCGCCGGATTGCGGCGTCGCGGCCCCTCAAAACCTCACCTGCTGCTGAGGCCGCGATTGAGTGTGCCATTCGCGATCAGTTGAATGGCGCATGTTGTGACACTCCAAAACCAGTCGCGCCGTCGCGCAACTATTCGCCGTTTCAACCAGTACCCATTTGGGTGCGCTTTGTGGCACCAACCGTGGGGAGCACCGCTGCTGAGGCAACCGATACAGATGCTCCGCCACCGGCAGATGCCACTGTGTCCAAACGCAAAATGGGCCTGCGCAAAGATCGCGGTGAGGCCAATCGCAAAGACAGCTTTATCATGCACCGATTTGAATCGATCCTGTCATGGGTTGAATCGATGAACTTGAACCGGTCCGTGGTCGATGATGATGACGAGAACGCGCAAAAGGCGGCGGAGGATCAAGACGATATCACCCTGTCCAAAGTCGAAAAGCGCGCGGCCACCCGGCTGCGTTTGCATCTGGATTTATCGCCTGCCGATGCGGATAATGAAGCACTTGCTGGCGAATTTACCTACCCTGAATGGAACTGTAAAAGCCGCGATTACATGCCGGATCATTGCCGCGTGTTGGAGGCACCGCCACAAGACACTGGCGAGGTTTTTGAGCCAAATCAAAGGCGTATCCGCGAGGTTCGGCGACAATTCGAGGCCCTGCGCCCACGCCGCGTGTTGCGCCCACGTCAAATTGATGGGCCGGAATTGGATTTGGATGCGTTGATCGCCTCGCGCGCTGAACTGGCCGCTACAGGACAGGGCAGTGATCGCATTTGGCAAGCAACCCGCCAGATTGATCGCGATTTGGCCGTGGCTTTTTTGATCGACACATCCCGGTCTACCGAGGCCGCCGTGGGCGACACATCGGTGATCGAGGTCGCGCGCGACACCTTGGCATCCCTTGCCTGTGGCATCGATGCCGTGGGGGATCGGTTTGGCATTTGGGGGTTCTCATCCTTGCGCCGTGATCGCGTTTTTGTGACCCGTTGCAAAGATTTCGACACCGATATGTCGCCAGATGTTATCCGCAATATCGGCGCATTACGGCCCTGTCATTACACACGTCTTGGGGCCGCCATTCGTCATGTCAGTGCGCAATTGGCCAAGGAAACCGCCGCACGTAAATTGTTGATCGTTTTAACCGACGGCAAACCCAACGATTTGGACCATTACGAGGGCCAGCATGGCATCGAAGACAGTCATATGGCGGTGGTTGAGGCGCGCCGTGCAGGACAGACGTTGCACGGGGTGATCATTGACGAAGACGGACAGGATTGGTTTGCACGTATTTTTGGGCGCGGCGGATTTTCATTGTTGCCCAACCCTGCGCGGCTTACGCGCGCATTGCCCGACATTTACCGACAGCTCACTCAGGAGACTTGATATGAAACGCATTTTTACACTTTTTGTTCTCGCGATGCCATTGCCCGCCATGGCCGATGCGTTTGAACGGCCCATTCCTCAAGCCCAATCTGCAACAGCCGAATTTTGGTTCGCTATGGCGTCTCTGGCCTTGATCGGGGCTTTGGTCGTGGTGGCACGACTGGTGGCTCGAAAATGAGCCAAGGCGACTGGTCGGTCATCCGTATCGCGGTTGTGCTTTATCCCTTTGGAGTAGGGGCCATGGCTATAAATGTGTTTTTCGCGTCTCTTTTGGGCAGCTGGATCGGTCTTTCGGTGCTCTCGGCAATCTGGTCGATCTTGATCGGGGCGCTGATCGCTGTGCCCGCCACTTGGTTCTTTGCCCGCCATATCCGATCTTTGATGGACGTGGCATCGGCTTGATGTCTTTGCGAGCGTCTGTCAGGCCCGTCGGGCCGCACTCAAGACTGCGATCTGCCTGTTTTCATTTCAAGGGCATTCGGGTAGGCCACATCCAAAGGCGGCTGTTCTGGCTGCCAATGCGATTTGACCCTTGTTGTGGAGCACTCTCATGACCATCACTCACCTTGTCACCCATTCTGGCGGCTTTCATGCGGACGAACTTTTATCTTCTGTTGTGCTGACGCGGTTGTTTCCTGATGCGCAGTTATTGCGCACTCGCGATCGTGAATGGATCACGCCCAGCGATGATAAAATCATTTACGATGTGGGGGGCGCGTTTGATGCGGATGCACAGATTTTTGATCACCACCAACGCCCCGGTCCTTTGCGCGAAGACGATCAGCCGTTCAGTTCATTTGGGTTAATCTGGGCGCAGTATGGTCGTGATTATTTGGCGGCTATGGATGTGCCAGAGGGCGACATTGAAGCCATTCATACTAAATTTGACGCTAAATTTGTGCTGCCGATTGATCTGTTGGACAATGGCGCGATGGAACCCTCTGTCGCAGGGCCTTTGTCGATCATGACCCTGCCGTCGCTTTTGGGCAGTTTGAAACCTGTGTTTGATGACGCATCGCCCACTGCGGATGATGACGCATTCTTGACCGCTTTGCCCATTGCGCGCAGTTTTGTTGAGGCGCAAATTCGCAATTTGGCAGCCAAAGCGCGCGCGCAAAGCATCGTCGCTGAGGCGATCGAAAAAGCAGGCTCTTCGCCGATTTTGGAACTGCCCATGGGGATGCCTTACCGGTCTGCATTGGACAAAGCCGAAGCGGATCACATTATGTTCGTGGTCAATCCACGTGGCGATGATTGGATGTTGGGTGGCATCAAGCTGTCGAATGAAACATTCGAGCAACGTGCCGATTTGCCAGCGGCTTGGGCGGGGTTGACAGATGCCAAACTGGAAGAGGCCAGCGGCGTCAAAGGTGCTAAGTTTTGCCACAACGCACGGTTTATCGCCGTGGCCAGTTCACGCGAGGCCATCCTGAAAATGGCTGGTTTGGCGATCGACGCATTGGCAACACAAGAGGTTTGATCTGCCAGCCCCCGATTTTTGCTGGACGCGTGGCAAAAGTCGGGGGCGCAATGATGAAGAAAGGCTACTCAAGTTTCAAAAGGGGTGTTTCGCGACAAAACGTCTTAATGCGATGCAAAGATTGCCTGACTGCGTGGAAATAAGCATAAGATGAAGGGCTAATAGTCGTAACAAAGGCGTGTTAACCCCTATGGCGAATGACCCTGATATTTTTGATCTTCCTTTGATTGACAATGGGCGTGCACAGGTGACGTCTGATAAAGTGTCAAAGAAACGATTTCCGTTTAAACTGATCCCTTTGGTGATGGTGTCGCTGTTCAGCGGGGCTGTGATCGGGATGTATTTTCAACCCCCGGGCTTAAAGATGTTCTTTGGGGCAACAGGGTTGCAGCCGGGGGGCGGGACAGACACGCCCATTGCTGTGGCCATTCAAAAGGTAACCTCACAACAAGAGATTGCTGTGCTCAGCGAAGGTGACATCGTAGCGCTTGGTCGGATTTTACCCAATGGTGATGTGATAAATGTCGCACCGCCTTATGGGGCGGGGGACGCACGGGTTGAGGTCTTGAATGTGTCTGAAGGCAGCCAAGTTCATGTGGGCGATATTCTGGCTGTTTTGGACAGTCGCAGTCAATTTGAGAACGTGCTGACGACCGCGCGTGCGGAGCTTAATGTCAATGAGGCCAAGCTGGCACAAACAACGCGAGCTGTGCGTGCGTCTTTGGCCGAAGCGACAGCGGCGTTGGAACGCGCTGAGACAACCGCGACACAAGCCAATGCAGATGTAACGCGGTTGTCTGTGTTGGTGGGGCGGGGGAGTGTGAGCGCCACGGCACTGGAAACAGCCCAAGCACGCGCATCAGAAGCCACGCGTGACGTGGAACGCAACACTGCGACTGTGTCACGTTATGAAACGTTAGGAGATCTGGATCAGCCAGACATCGCTGTGGCCAAGGCCAATGTGCAGGCCGCACAGGCGGCAGTGACACGCGCGCAAAGCGATTTGGACCGCTCAGTTGTGCGTGCGCCCATTGATGGCGTGGTGTTGGATATTCTCACGCGTGTGGGCGAAAAACCTGATGCGGCAGGGTTGATGAGCCTTGGCGATACCAGCCAAATGATGGTCGAGGCAGAAGTGTACCAGACTTTGATTGGGCGTGTGATGATTGGCGACCCTGTGACTGTGACGGCAGAGGCTATTGAGGGCACGCTTGTGGGCCATGTCGAGGCCATAGGTTTGGAAATAGGACGTCAGTCGATCACATCGGATGATCCTGCGGCCAACACCGATGCGCGGGTTGTGGATGTGATTGTGCGGCTTGAGGCGGCGTCATCATTGCGGGCCGAACGTTTGACCAATTTGCAAACCGTCGTGCGCATCGACGGGGGGCGCGCGGCACAATGATGATGTTGCTGCAAGCGCTGTTCGGACGGTTGCCCATTGGCTGGTTGCAGCTGTCCCATAATAAAGCGCGGCTGTTCGCGGCTGTGGCAGGTGTCGGGTTTGCCAATTTACTGGTGTTTATGCAGCTTGGCATCATGGGGGCCCTCAACGGATCGACGGTTGTGCCCTATACGATGCTGGATGCAGATGTTTTGATATCCTCGCAAGATGCCACCACGTTGACCGACGTGGGGGGGAATGTGGCGCGCACGCGAATGTTCCAAGCATTGGGCACGGCGGGCGTGGCGGATGCGATGCCCGTGTTCATTGGCAGTTTGCCACTCAATTTGGGGCACGGGGATTCAGTGTCTTTGCTGGCCTTTGGGGTGGACGTTGCCAAGCCTGCGTTTGTGTCCCAGCAGATCGCTATGCAACTGCCGCTTTTGCAGGTTGAAAATACAGCGCTTTTGGACCAAAGCGCACGGGGCATGCCTGATGCGGCCTTATCGGGACTGTTGTCCGGTGCGCCCTATGATTTCGAAGTGAATGGGCAGACCTTGAATGTGGTGGGGACTATCAAAGTGGGGGGTGGCTTTTTGTCAGACGGAACTTTGGTGATGTCGGATCAGACCTTTTTGCGATTTTTTGCCAAACGCAGCAGTGGTGCCCCCAATCACGTGTTGGTTAAAACCGCCGATGGGGTGTCACCTGAGGTTGTCATGGACCGTCTGCAAGCTAAGCTGCCGAGTGAGAGTGTAAAAATTCAAACGTTTGAGCAAGCTGCCAAGGCCGATATCGCCTATATGAACACAGAGCGCCCGACGGGGATCATTTTTGGCTTTGGCGTGATCATGGGCATCATCGTTGGCATCGTGATTGTCTATCAGGTGTTGTCCACGGATGTGGCGGATCATTTACGTGAATACGCCACTCTCAAGGCCATGGGGTATGGGCATCGGTTCTTTTTGGGCATCGTGTTTGAGGAAGCGCTGGTTTTGGCCATATTCGGTTTCATTCCCGGTTTTTTGGCCTCTCTGGGGCTTTATGCCATGTTGCGCACCGTTGCTGATTTGCCAGTTGAAATGGATGTCACGCGGGCTGTCACCGTGTTTGTCGGCACCTTGGTTGCCTGTACGATTTCGGGTGCGATTGCCACACGTCGTCTTGCCGGCGCTGATCCGGCGGACCTGTTTTGATGGGGGGAGATATGGCAATCACTGTGCAAGGGGTGAACCATTTTTTCGGCATTGGCGAGGCGCGTAAGCAGGCGATCTTTGATGTAAACCTTGAGATTGAACGCGGCAAATTGACGATTTTGATGGGGCCATCTGGATCGGGGAAAACCACTTTGTTGACCTTGATGGGCTGTTTGCGGGCGATGCAAGAGGGGCAGGCGAACCTGCTGGGCACTCAAGTGAACGGTGCATCAGAAGAGATGCTGGTGATGATGCGCCGGCGGCTTGGATTTATTTTTCAAGCGCATAATCTGCACGAAAGTCTAACCGCCACGCAAAACGTGTTGATGGGGCTGCAAGTTCACGGCAAAGGCGATGCGCGCAAACAATTAAACGCGACGCATCACATTCTGGGGCTTTTGGGGTTGAAGGATCGTGTTGACTACGTGCCGCAAAGTCTGTCCGGGGGGCAAAAACAACGCGTTGCGGTGGCGCGGGCTTTGGTGTCGAACCCTGACATCGTGTTTGCCGATGAACCCACCGCGGCCTTGGATAAAACCTCTGGTCGCATTGTGGTGGATATGCTCAAGGCGCTGGGCGCAGCGCGGGGGACGACGACCGTGATGGTCACCCATGACAATCGCATTCTAGAGCTGGCAGATCGGATCATCACATTGGAAGAGGGACATGTGGTCAAAGACTTGCGTCAATCCTAGCAGGGCCCCCATTTGCTTTGTAGGGGGGAGATCCAGCATTTCGCCGAAGTCGACGTTGTGGTGATGCCGTTGCCTGTGGGGCGGAAACTGGATCGTAAGATGCTTTGGGCGATGCGATCCATATTGGTGGGACTGTGTGCGATCACGTTGAGCGACCAGTGTGGATGATTCTCGGACGTGGGGTCTCACAAGCGCTATCTGCCCGTAAAATCATCAGTTTGTGCCGCCAGTTGCGAATGGGGATGTTCTAGTTGCGAATTGTTCGCAACTGCTTGACATTCCTGTGCGGCTGGATTTTACAGATATGGAATACCATCTGTAGGAGCCCCCATGCATATTCGCTCTGTGTCTCAATCTTTAACTGTCGCATGTGCTGTGACTGCGGCCCTTGGGGGCATGCCGTCTGGCGCTGAGGCCAAGGATCGTTTGAAGGTGGTGACCACCTTTACCGTTTTGGCCGAGATGGCGCAGAATGTGGCGGGCGAGGCGGCGGATGTGGTGTCGATCACCAAACCGGGTGCCGAAATCCATGGATATCAACCGACGCCACGCGATATCGTACGGGCCTCGGATGCGGATCTGATTTTGTGGAACGGCTTGAACCTTGAACTGTGGTTTGAGCAGTTCTTGGGCAACCTTGGCGATATTCCGTCGGTGACCTTGACGGATGGCATCGATCCCATTTCGATTTCATCTGGTTCATATGAGGGCAAAGCCAATCCTCACGCTTGGATGGGCTTGGACAATGCTTTGGTTTATGTCGATAATATCGCCGCAGCTTTGTCGTTAAATGACCCTGATAATGTATTGATATATTTGAACAATGCGTTTGACTATAAAAACAAAATACGAACCACGATTGAGCCGCTTAAAGCCCAGCTAGAGGCACTGCCGGACGACAAACGTTGGCTGGTCACTTGCGAAGGGGCATTCAGCTATTTGGCGCGTGATTTTGGCCTAAAGGAACTGTACCTGTGGCCGATGAACGCCGATCAAACCGGCACACCGCAACAGGTGCGTAGCGTGATTGATGGCGTGCGTGACCACGATATTCCGGTGGTGTTTTGTGAAAGCACTGTCAACACGTCGCCGGCCAAACAGGTCGCGCGCGAAACAGGCGCGCGCTACGGCGGCGAGCTGTATGTGGACAGTCTGAGCAACGCCCGCGGGCCTGTGCCGACCTATCTCGATTTGTTGCGCGTCACGGCGCAAACGGTGGTCGATGGGCTGACCGGGCCATCCAATTAAACTCAGCGTATTTCATTTTCAAAAGGACGATCCCAGTGACACAGACACAAGACACCCTGAGCCCCACCACAGGCGGCGGTATCATGGCGCGGGATGTGACAGTGACCTACCGCAACGGGCATATGGCCTTGCACGATGCCAGTTTTGAAATTCCGCGTGGGACAATCACGGCGCTTGTCGGTGTGAATGGCGCAGGAAAGTCGACCTTGTTTAAGGCGATTATGGGGTTTGTGCCGGCCGCGCATGGCGAAATTTTGTTGTTGGGCAAAACGGTAAAGGACGCGTTGCGCGAGAACCTTGTCGCCTATGTGCCCCAAGCCGAAGAGGTCGATTGGGCCTTTCCTGTCTTGGTTGAAGATGTTGTGATGATGGGGCGTTACGGCAAAATGGGGTTTTTGCGCCGTGCCAGCAAAGCCGATCATGCCGCCGTTGACGAGGCGCTGCGCCGTGTGAACATGCTGGAGTTTCGCAAGCGCCAAATTGGCGAGCTGTCTGGCGGGCAACGCAAACGGGTGTTTTTGGCACGGGCTTTGGCGCAAGACGGTCAGGTGATTTTGCTCGACGAGCCATTCACAGGCGTTGATGTTAAAACCGAAGAACAAATCATCACGCTCTTGCGCGAGTTACGCGATGAGGGCCGCGTGATGTTGGTCTCTACGCACAACCTTGGCTCTGTGCCCGATTTTTGTGATCGCACGGTTTTGGTCAAAGGCACGGTGCTGGCCTATGGCACCACCGAAGATGTGTTCACTCATGACAATTTAGAGCGCGCGTTTGGTGGCGTGTTGCGGCACTTTACGCTGGGTGGGGATGAGTTGCATGACGACGATGACACCCGCGAAGTGCGCATTATCACCGATGATGAGCGGCCTTTTGTGATGTATGGCGACAAAGCAGATACGACAAAAGAAGACGCGCCATGATCGATCTTCTGCTGGAACCATTTACCTATAGCTACATGTTCAACGCCATGTGGGTGTCCGCGCTTGTGGGCGGTGTGTGCGCTTTTTTGTCTGCATATCTGATGCTTAAGGGCTGGTCTTTGATCGGAGATGCACTCAGTCATTCTGTCGTGCCCGGCGTTGCGGGGGCCTATATGCTGGGTCTGCCATTCGCGTTGGGGGCCTTTGTGGCGGGCGGTTTGGCCGCGGCTGCGATGTTGTTTCTGTCTGAACGCTCTGGGTTAAAAATCGATGTGATCATCGGCATTATTTTCACGTCTTTCTTTGGGCTTGGCCTGTTTATGGTCTCGCTGTCGCCCATGTCAGTCAGCATTCAAACCATCATCATGGGCAATATTTTGGCCATCACCCCCGAAGACACCTTGCAATTGGTGATCATTGGCGTCGTGTGTTTGGGGGTTCTTTTGCTGAAATGGAAAGACCTCATGGTGACGTTTTTTGATGAAACGCATGCGCGGTCTATTGGGTTGAAACCTGAGGTGCTCAAGGCGGTGTTTTTCATGCTGTTGTCGGCTGCGATTGTGGCCGCGATGATGACCGTGGGCGCGTTTTTGGTGATCGCTTTGGTGGTCACGCCGGGGGCCACGGCGTATTTGCTGTGCGACCGCTTTCCGCGTTTGATCGGGCTGTCTGTCTT
>JBLHXX010000063.1:0-15183 GCA_047630475.1 Celeribacter sp.
TCGTCAGCATCAAAAAAGAACTCAAGATGCGGTTGGACCAATTCAATAACGAAGGCAAATTGCTTGAGGCGCAACGCTTAGAACAGCGTTGTAATTTCGATCTTGAAATGCTTGAGGCCACGGGCGTGTGCAACGGCATTGAAAACTATTCGCGCTATCTCACAGGGCGTGGCCCCGGCGAGCCGCCCCCCACTTTGTTTGAATTTATCCCTGACAATGCCATCGTTTTTGCCGATGAATCGCATGTGTCGGTGCCGCAAATCGGCGGCATGTATAAGGGTGACTTTAGGCGCAAAACCACGCTGGCCGAACACGGGTTCCGCCTGCCCTCTTGCATGGACAATCGTCCCCTGAAATTTGAGGAATGGGACGCCATGCGCCCGCAATCGGTGTTCGTGTCTGCCACGCCAAAAGATTGGGAACTGGAGCTCACAGGCGGCGTCTTCACCGAACAAATCATTCGCCCCACCGGATTGCTTGATCCCATCGTTGAAATTCGTCCTGTGGACACGCAAGTTGATGATTTGCTTGATGAAGTGCGTAAACAAGCCGCCAATGACAGTCGTGTTTTGGTCACCACGCTGACCAAGCGCATGTCCGAAGACCTGACCGAATACCTACACGAACAAGGGGTACGGGTGCGCTATATGCATTCGGAAATTGACACAATCGAACGGATTGAGATTTTGCGCGACCTACGGCTTGGGGCCTTTGATGTGTTGATCGGGATCAACCTGCTGCGCGAAGGATTGGACATTCCTGAATGTGGATTGGTGGCGATTTTGGATGCCGATAAAGAAGGCTTCTTGCGCTCTGAAACCTCATTGATCCAAACCATCGGCCGCGCCGCGCGCAACGCCGAGGGCCGCGTGATCTTGTACGCCGATAAAATCACCGGATCGATGGAACGCGCCATGGGCGAGACCTCGCGCCGCCGCGAACGTCAGATGGCCTATAACGTTGAACACGGCATCACGCCGCAGACGGTGAAAAAGAACGTCGAAGATATTTTGGCGGGGCTGTACAAAGGCGACGTCGACATGAACCGCGTCACCGCCACCATCGATGCGCCGCTGGCGGGGGGCAACCTTGCGACTGTTTTGGACGGCCTGCGTACCGACATGCGCAAAGCCGCCGAAAACCTAGAGTTCGAGGAAGCCGCGCGCCTGCGCGACGAAGTCAAACGTCTGGAAGCGGTGGAACTGGCCGTGGCCGATGACCCGCTGGCGAAACAAGCCGATGTTGAGAAGGCTGTCGTGGATGCCAAGACAGCTTCAGGGCGTTCCACTGGAGGCCGAGGCGGTATGCGCGGCGGGAACGCTGGACGGCGAGGGAAGAGGTAGGATGGCAAAAATAAAGCACCACCAGAAAGACCAAATAAGAGATTGGTTGTGCCCGCAACCTGGCTATGTATTAGATTTTTCGAACAAAACACTCGCAGAGTTTTTTGAAGACCATTTTGAAACAAACATTTACGCCGACGCGTTTAGCGAAAAAGGCACCTCCAAATTCAATAGACTGCTTTCATTTATCGAGCTATCTCCCCCACACTTAGTTATTGAGTTGCTCCAGTTACTTTGGGCTCGGCGCAACAAAGAGCGAGATTCTGATCTAGAAGAGGCGCAACGCCAACATGAATCAGATCCTTGGACCATTACTTCTGAATATCTTGGCGCTATGCACGAAGCAGCAAGAAATGAAGATTTACCCTTTGAGAAATTAGTAGGGGCATTTGCTGCTCAGCCAAGCCACACAGCAGCCCCGCATCTAATGAAAATTAGTTCCGAGTGGACACTTGATACGGTCGAGCGCGAGTTCTCACGTGCATTCGACAACCTTGAGACAGACCCAGAAGCAGCCGTTACAGCCGCGTGTTCAATGCTAGAAAGCGTATTTCGCTCAATCATCAATGCGAGACCCGAAATTGACATGCCAAAATCCATGGAAATAAAAGTCCTATACAAAGCCATACGAGACCCTCTTGGCCTTTCCCCATCAAAGGATGTCCAAGAATCTGAGATTCAGGCAGACGTTCGAACAATCTTAAGTGCGCTTAGTAATGCCATACAAGGAATTGGCGCTTTGCGTTCACATTCAGGAACAGCGCACGGAAGAGAAAGAGGGTTTCAGAGGTTAGACCCAAGGATTGCAAGGTTAGCCGTAGGTTCGGCTTCAACTTTAGCTCTATTTCTCATTGAAACATGGGAACGCAAGTTTCCTGAGGACAAGCTTCTAGCTTCATAACCCGAAGCCCCCTACTCCGTCACCGTCAATCCCAGCATCCGCCAGACTTGCATGCCGCCGCGGTAGTAGGAAATCTTATCAGCCGGAAAGCCTGCTGCGATCATGCGGCGGGCGGCTGTGGGGGATTGGCCACACCAAGGTCCGTTACAGTAGAGCGCCACGGATTTGACCGCGTCCCCTTCACAGATGAACCCATCGAAATCCAACTCGCAGCCCAGCTCGTCCAAACGGTCGGCGGCTTGGGTGTAAGGGATGTTCACCGCACCGGGGATGGCGCCGCCTTCAAAATTGGACGTCACGCGACTGTCGATCACCATCTGATTTGGGTCTTGCAACATCGCGATCAATTCCAATTCGCCGATGGTGGTGACGCCCGCAGTTGGTGTCATCGGTTGGATACAAAAATTCGGACAGGGCCGCGAAGTACGGGCCCATTCGCCACTGACCATATTGGCCTCATCTTGGATACGCGAAATACTCTGAGGGCCGTTCTCAGTTGGGACTTGAAACACAGATGTGTCGGGCGTGATGCCAACAGTGCCTTCGGCATGGGCAACGGTTGCGGTCATGGGGGTGATCATGAGCATGCTGAGTGTCGCGCACATAAAGCTGGCTCTGAGTTGTGATGTGATGGTCATGTGAATGCCTCCCTGATGTGGCCCGTCTCAAGTTGGGCTGATAGGGCCAGTATGACGCAAATTTGAATTAAATGCACTGCGACTCGGTGGTCTGGCCTCGTGTCGCGTTGCCCTATGCTGGGCGATCACATTCAATCAGCGAATTACGTCCACACAAAGCCCCTGCCCGTGACACAAGCAAAAGCGTGGGCTATTGTCCAACCATGACAGACAAACGCCCCTCGCCGATCCGCGAAACAGATGACATAGCACGCAAACTGGCGCATGATTTGATCGCAAATGCCCGCCACGCGGCCTTGGCCGTTTTGGATGAGTTCGGCGCACCATCGGTGACACGGATCGCGTTTGGAGCAACCAAAAACGGGCAAATCTTGTCTTTGATTTCAGATTTATCAGCGCATTCCAAACGGCTTAGGTCAAACCCACGCTGTGGATTGCTGATCGGAGAACCGCCTGCCAAAGGAGATCCATTGGCGTTTGCGCGTATGTCGATTGCGGCAGAGGTGCGGTTTCTATCACGAGGGAATTCTGACCATACCGAGCGCCGAGCGGCTTGGTTAAAGGCACATCCAAAGTCCGCGCTTTACGTCGATTTTGGAGATTTTAATTTTATCGAATTCACTCCATTACACGCCGATTTAAACGGCGGTTTTGGCAAAGCGTATCGGTTGACACCCGAGGATTTATCCTTGGGCATATGAAAACACCGAGCCACTTTCACAGCTCGGTGTCTTTCGTGTCATGGTGCGCGCAGGATCAAACGGGTCGATCCATACGGACAGACACCTGAACCGTACCTTTGGTCGCCTGCGGGAAACTCAGACGCACTTGATCTGAATTGGTCCCATAGTTGACTGTCGTATAGGGCATCGTGCTGACATTGCCACCAGAACTGTTGGTCAATTGGCCCGAAAACACCACGGATTCCACGGTGCGTGCCCAACCGCCAAAGGGCAAATAAGCGCTTGGATCCAAGGTCCAATTGCTTGCCGCAGAGGATTGAGTGAACTCAAGCGACACTGGGTTGAAACACGGCGCAGAGACCCCGTTATACGTATTGCCCTCAAAGACAATATTGCGCATCCGAGAATTGTCGAGCGGGGCAAATGTCGCGTCCACTTTTTCGACCCGATCAATACTGCCGTTGAGTGATTTGAACGTGTTGCCCTGCACAGAGAGGCCTTGGATAAAATGCCCACTGCCATAGGGTTTCACCACGATCCAGCTGAACCAATCCGCACTGTCGTTGACGGTGAAAATATTGCCTGTGATGGTCAATCCGCCAAAGGAATATTCTGAGGAAAACCCAGGTGTTGCGTCATGTTCGTTGGTCATTTCGATAAACGAGTTATCGATATAGTTGCCCGTGATAATCGATTTCACATTTGGATAAGTGAACACAAGGCCAGCCATGCGAGGACTGTCATTGTCGGTATCGCCTTGGAACCAATGGTTGCCGACAAACACGTGGCCGTTGCCAAAAACAATGCCTGTGTGTCCGAACCGTTGAAAACGGTTGTTGCGCACTTTGGAATCGTTCGCGTTCACGTTGAAGGCGATGGATTGGCGATCCTCGGCACGCATGGATTGTTCATTTGACACAAAGAAACAGCGGTCAATGATCAAATCCTGACACCCTGACCCTGACGACGTAATGCCGCGATTGAGAGGCGATTTAAAGTGACAGTCCCGCATTTGGAAAACAGATCCTGACAGCCCAAGCATCACCCCAGACGCCTGTCCATTACACAAAAATTCAACATCATCGATCACAAGCTGGGACAGCTTAGAGAACCCACTGAAATCCATAATGTATTTATAGCGCGTGAAGGTGTAATTTTGATTGGCGCTGGCCCCATAGAGAGGCTGGCTTAGCACCAAAGTTTGCGCACCGACATTCACAGACGTGACATAAACTTCACGTCCAACGCCGTTGCCTGTCACGTGACTACCGGGTTGAATATTGGCAATGTTTGCCACATTGGTCAGTTGGCGTTTGTTAGACACAGAATAAGACGCCGACGACGTCGCAACATCCAAATTCCAGTCGGTTGACGCCTGACAATTGAATTGCCCGTTGCGGATCACACGGCGCACTTCCGATGTGTCCTTGTTTCCTACAGCGGCCTGCATATCAATCGGCCCCGTCAGCTCAATCCGACGTCCACACAAATCCAAACTGTCATGATCGGTGAAATTCAAAAGCGCTTGGAACGCCTTTTGAAAGGCCAGAACTTCATCCCCAAAGGCATCAATATAGGAATTCAGATTAAACCCCCGACGCAGCGCAAAGCGCACATTGTCAGCCATTGTCATAGTGCCTTCAAAAATGGCCTCATGCACCAAGGTCACATTGCTTGTCAGCAGGTAAGTGCCTTCTGGAACTAGGATTTTACGGCCATTGGCATCGGCATCGGCCGCTTCAAAGGCATCCGAGCAATCTGTTGATCCATTGCCAACGGCACCATAATCACGCACATCGATGATGCCAATGCTGTCCGACAAAAAGAACGAAGACACATCTTTGATTTGAATGTCATCAACACGCACAGACCCACCGTTGGAACCGGTCAGGTCAATACCAAAGTGACCGTACACGGCATCCAAACCCCATGCCATATCAACGCCGCCGCGCGCGCCGGTGCCAACAATCGCAGAGATTTCAACAACTTCACCGTAGGTGGTCAACGCCACCTCGGGGCCTGTTTCCGTCACACCCGACACGTGATTGAGCGACGCGTTGCCCGCCCAACCCGCGATGCGCACGGACGGCAAATTGCCCGACAAGCATTTCACCCGTGCAGTAATTTGCAAATACATACCAGGCTGCAAAGGCGTCTCGCCCATGTAGCGCAATTTTGTTGTGGTGCTTTGTTTGACGATCTCTAACGCACTGCCAAAATCAGCATCCGCAGGGACAAAGGCTGCATTGCCAGCCCCATTATAGGTTGCCGAGCCCGGCGTCCCGTTTTCGCTGGACCATACGCCCAAACCGTTCGCAAACACTGGTGGCATCAGCACCAGCCCTTCAGTAATGGCCTTGTTCATCCGAACCCCTTTCACACATCTCTTAGGTCACATGCGCAACTGGTCCGGCAAAGCACTTGCCGACCCAAGGAAACATCTCTCACTTTGAAAGCCGTGGCGCGCATGCCCAGACAGCAACGTTTTACCGCAAGGGGGTGTTGGTGCGCTTAAGCCGGCGTGCGCTGCACAGCCAACAGCGCAACACCGCCAATGCCACATGGATCGTGTAAAACGGGCGACTTACTCTGTGGCCATAAAAAAAACCCTCAGCGCCCCAAAGGCACCGAAGGTTTTTATCATACAAGGTCTTGAAGCGGATTATATCAGTTCGCCGTTCAGCCCCTGGTCGATCAATGCGATGCTTTCAGAAACACCGTACAGCGCCATAAATCCACCAAAACGCGGTCCTTGAGACGCCCCAAGCAGAACCTCATACAGCGCCTTGAACCAGTCCCGCAGATTGTCAAACCCGTGATTTTTACCAACAGCAAAAACGATAGACTGCAAGAAATCACCGTCTGTCATATCCGCCTCAGGCAATGCGTCATCATTGCCCATCATCGCGTTCTTTTTAGCGATCTCGGCCAAAGCCGCCTCGGGGGATGACAAAGCCGCTTTCAAATCAACCAGTGCGGCACGTTCTTGATCTGTGGGGGCGCGGAATGTTTTTTCCGGTTTCACAAAGTCATTGTAATACGCCACAGCATAACCGACAGCCGCATCCAAACCGGGGTGGGTTTCAGGTGATGCATCCGGCGCATAACGCTGCATAAAGCCCCACATTTGGTTTTTTTCTTCGGCATTGGCCACAGACGCCAAGTTGAGCAACATCGTGAACGGCACAACCATATCAGAGGTCGGCACATCGTGGCCGTGGATATGGAACACAGGGTTCGCGGCTTGTTGATCAACCGTTTGCGTCGGATAGGCGCGCAGCTGTTGGTGATATTCATCCATCGCCCGCGGGATCACATCGAAATGCATCCGTTTTGCGGTCTTTGGTTTTTGGTACATGAAGTAGCTCAAGCTTTCGGTCGACGCATAGGTCAGCCATTCGTCAATCGACAGGCCATTGCCTTTGGTCTTGGAAATCTTTTCGCCGTTGGCATCCAAGAACAACTCGTAGCTAAAGTTCTCGGGGCGCTTGCCGCCCAAGATATCACAGATGCGGCCGTAAATAGGCGCATTGGTGGAATGATCTTTGCCAAACATCTCGAAGTCCACGCCCAAAGCCGCCCAGCGCGCGCCAAAATCAGGCTTCCACTGCAATTTCACATGGCCGCCGGTGACAGGCAGGGTCCATTCCTTGCCGTCTTCGTCGTCAAACGTGATGGTGTAATCGTCGCGGTTGACCGACTTCATCGGCACATACAAAACGCGACCTGTTTCGGGATGGATCGGCAAGAAGATAGAATAGCTCGCCGCGCGCTCTTCGCGCAGGGATTTCAGCATGACTTTCATCACGTCATCATATTTGTCGACAGCGCGTTTGAGCACCTCGTCAAATTTTCCGTTCTTGTAGTAATCCGTGGCAGAGTAAAATTCGTAGTCAAAACCAAAGGTATCAAGAAACCGGCGCAGCATGGCATTGTTGTGATCGCCAAAGCTGTCATGGGTGCCAAATGGATCGGGCACAGAGGTCAAAGGCATTTGCTCGGCGGCTTTGAGCATCTCTTGGTTGGGCACATTTGAGGGCACTTTGCGCATGCCGTCCATGTCATCAGAGAAACAAATCAAACGTGTGGGGATGTCTGAAATGACCTCAAAGGCACGGCGGACCATGGTCGTGCGCAGCACTTCGCCAAAAGTCCCCAAATGTGGCAGACCTGAGGGGCCATAGCCCGTCTCAAAAAGCACATAGCCTTTCTTGTCCTTGGATTGCTCATAGCGCTTTAGAACCTTGCGAGCCTCTTCAAAAGGCCAAGCTTTAGAGGTCATACCAGCAGTGCGCAGGTCAGTCATGAGTACAATCCTTGAATTCAGAGTCCGTTGGCGCCAAGGGCGCAAGTCGCCCGTGTATTGCGCACACAGGCGTTGGTCAACACAAACAGGTCGAAAAGCTGTATGCGTGCTTGAATGCGTGCTCTTACGCCCATATCTTAGGGTCAACTGACCCCAAAGGATACGTCATGACAGACACGCCACATTCCCTCTCCGCCCAAGACTGTCTTGTGGCTGTGATGATCGCTGTTTCGATGTCTGACGAAAATGTCCGAACATCCGAATTGTTGACGATCGAAACCATCGTCAATCACTTGCCTGTCTTTGCCAATTACGATGCAGACCGGATCAAAACCGTGTCCTCCATCGTGTTTGATCTATTTTCCGAAGAGGACGGATTGGATGCCCTGTTTGGTCTGGTCCGCGACAACCTACCTGAACGCCTCTATGAGACATCTTATGCGCTGGCCTGTGATGTGGCGGCCGCTGACGGGACAACACGCGAGGCAGAATTGCGCTTGCTCGAAGAAATCCGTTACGAGCTTAATCTGGATCGCCTGCACGCGGCAGCCATTGAACGCGGCGCGGGCGCACGCTACATCAAGCTTTAGTCAAACTCAGGGTCCATACACAACGGACCAACGCCTGATCAAGGCCTGCTGCAATCGCTTGGCACGAGAATTAAATGTCTTTGCCCCGCGTGGCACTTCGTTGCCCTGCGCCTTGGCCTTTGTGCGCGCAGGCAGGTCGGCGGCAAACACTGCAAACGTCAATCGCGTCCCATCAGCGGCCGTGGCATACCCCGCAAGCGTCGCGACAAAATCCAGCGTGCCAGTCTTGGCGTGCACGCCGATATCAGGGGTTTTGATCACGTTGTTGTCCACATCCCGCACCGCAATGGATTTGAACAAAGGCCCGATCAAAGGCGCGACCCCCGTGGCGGACAAAAGGCGCACCATGTCAGACGTGGTCACGACCGATGCCCCGCCCAATCCAGAATGGTCGACAAAATCCAGATGCCGCGTGCCAAGGCGGGTCTTGGCCCATTGCGACATCTCCTTGGCCGAGCTTTGCAAATCTGCGGGTGCAAGCCCGCGTTTGCGACTGGCCGCCAGCCCGATCACTTCTGCGGTCAAATTGGTGGAATACTTCAACATATCGCGCACAATCGTGGTCAAATCGACGCTTTCAATCCGCGTCAGGCGCATCACATGCGCGGGCAACACATCCAGCCTTTGGGCTTTGGGCAGATGCACGCCCTGCCCCCGCGCCACGGCTGCGAACACTTCGCCGGTGTAGAGCGCGGGCAAGCGCACAGGCAACCAACGCGCCCCGCCATTGCCCAAAGCAGACCGCGACACGGTCCAATCATCGCGCCCTTGCCCTGCAGTGTGATCAAACACTGGCAAGCCCCGATCCGCGATCCGCATTTTGGCGATTTGCACCTCTGGCGCGAACCGTTTGGCCCGCGCATCCATCGTCAAATCAAAATCCGCACCACGTTTTTTCCACTCAAAATGCACGCGATTGTAATTGACGTTCAACCCCGTGATTGTCGGATTATAGCCTGCGTATTCGGTTTGCTGATCGTCGATCTGCTCAATCCGTGGCAAGGCGGCCCCGAACACATAAAACGCGCCCGTGATCCCCGTCACACCCTGCGCGGCCAACTGTGTTGCGAGATCCCCCAGACGATCCGTATCTAACGTCGGATCTCCACTGCCCGCCAAAATCACGTCACCTTGAATGATACCGCCTTCAAGGCCACCTGTCGCGAACACATCCGTGGCAAATGTATAACCGCCCCCCAGATGTTCGAGTGCGTAGATCGCCGTCACAGACTTGGCCACAGAGGCAGGTGGCAAGCGCAAAACAGGCCCGCGTGCCTCTAAAATCTCACCAGCTTCATTGGCAACGGCATAAGACACCTCGCCCGAAATCTTTGAGGCTTTGACCAAATCCGCACCTGATGGCACGGCCAATTTGTGCAGGCCTTGCGGTCGTGCCAATGGATAGGGCGATGCGGTGACAACAGGCGCGCCCACGCTTTGCGCCATAGCAGCCCCCGCAGCACCGCCCAACAACATGCCCAGCGCGGCACGCCGGCTGTAGGATCGAACGGAATTTTGGTGTTCTTTTTCAAACATGCGCAGAGTTAACCTTGATCTCAAGGCGTCTACAAGTCTGCGTGATGGCAAAATTGTGTAAATTATCGTGATCAAAAAATAGCTTAGACCGCGTCAGTCTCGGTCCCAATCGCCCGCGTTGCGGATTTCTGTGGACGAGGCGTCATTCATCGGCACGTTGACGAAACACCACGCGGGCGTGCCGATGCGGCCCAAAGTCTGCGACGCACGCGCAGGCACGCGAGCGCGTTCGAAAATACTGGCGGCCACCGACATGCGCGCCGCCACCCGTTGACCGGGCCGCGCGATGACGCCAATGGGGGTGCTGGCCAGAATGCCTTGCCAATTTTGCCAGCGATGAAACTGTTTTAAATTATCCGCGCCCATCAGCCACACAAACGTCACGCCGGGGTACATCTGATGCAGCTTGTCCAGCATTTCAGCCGTATAGCGCGTGCCAAGTTGGCTTTCCAAATCGGTGATCTCAACACGGGGATGATCCATCACCTCCCGCGCGCGCTGCAAACGTTTCTCAATCGGCGCAGGGCCTATGGGTTTGAGCGGATTGGCAGGGCTAACCAACCACCACACACGGTCCAACCCGAACCGCTTGAGCGCCGCCTTGGTGATATGCACATGGCCCTCGTGCGCAGGATCAAAAGATCCTCCGAGCAAACCGATCACCTGACCAGCGCGAGCATATGGAAGCGAATGGCGCATGAGCGCAGGTTGTGAGGGGGAAAGCGTTTTGTGTCAATTGGGTAAACACGCTTCGCGTGATGCGAGTCTGCCACTGTAAGGACTTTCCTCAGCAAAGGCTCCTATTGCTTAATCAACGGCGCTGGTTCAGGCTCTTTACCAAACGTATATATGGCCAGATTTGAATTATGACTGACAAAAGATACCAAGTATTTATTAGCTCTACCTACGAAGACCTCAAAGAAGAACGGCGGGCGGTTCAAGACACTTTGATCAACATGGGAGACTTCCCTGTTCAAATGGAGTCTTTCCCCGCTACCGATGAGGGGCAGCTCGAATATATCAAACCGCTCATTGAGGCCTGTGACTATTACATTTTAATCATTGGTGGGCGGTATGGATCGCTTCTAGATGACGGCAAAAGCTATACTGAAAAAGAATTTTTACACGCGGTCGAAACAGGCGTGCCTGTTATTGTTCTTGTGCACTCAAATCCAGAAAAGTTGCCGCGCGACAAAACTGAGGAAACTCCAGAAGGAAATGAGAAACTTGAAGTCTTCAAGCATCCTGCGTTTGAAATAGCAAACATCCCCAATCTTCCAGATTTACAAGATACCGTCGAAATCGAAGTTTACACCTCAGAGCAACTTCGTGGTGGTTATGGAGATATCAACTTGCACGCAAATATAAGTGGGACGTGGTTGGCATTTTTCATTGCATTTCATCGCAGCGCAAAAATCACATACAATGATTGGAATAATGAAGAATACTTCATGCTCGACACGGACGCAACGCGCGACAAGATGGGGCAATTACTAGCAAATGCATGTGAAACTGATGCTAGTAGCGGACATCGAATGACGCAAGAGTCCTTCACCCTCTTAGAAAGTTACTTCATTGAAGCTGGTTTATTTTATGACGAAGGCAATGTGCCATTTCCAGATCTAGCGAAGAAAATCATTAGACGACTCACAATTGCGGGCTTGGATACTAGCAGCCTCAAGGTCACATCAGGAGAAATCCTCTTGAAAAGGCGGATGGATGACGATGAGATTCCATTTTAGTATCCCTTCTGAACACCCCACGCTTGCCCTTCCCCTCTCCCTCCACACAGGGTAAACCGTCCTAAATCGTTATTCTCCAAAGGAGCGCGCCCCATGGCAGCTAATAAATTCGTTTACTTCATGGACGGCGTGTCCAAGACCTACCCTGGCGGGAAAAAGGTGTTTGAAAACATCCGCCTCAACTTCCTCCCCGGCGTGAAAATCGGTGTGGTCGGCGTCAACGGCACGGGTAAATCGTCGCTCATGCGCATCATGGCGGGCATCGACAAAGAATTCCAAGGCGAGGCATGGTGTGCCGAGGGCGCAAAGGTCGGTTATTTGCCGCAAGAGCCCACCTTGGACGAAACCTTATCTGTGCGCGAAAACGTGATGTTGGGCGTGGCCGAGAAAAAGGCCATTCTTGATCGCTACAACGAGCTTGCGATGAATTATTCTGACGAGACGGCTGATGAGATGGCCAAGCTGCAAGACGAGATCGACGCGCAGAATTTGTGGGATCTCGACAGCCAAGTGGACGTGTCGATGGAGGCGCTGCGCTGCCCTGCGGATGACGCCGATGTGGCCAATCTATCGGGCGGGGAATTGCGCCGTGTAGCCTTGTGTAAACTGCTGCTCGAGGCCCCCGACATGTTGCTGCTCGATGAGCCGACCAACCACTTGGACGCCGAAACAATCGCTTGGCTACAACAGCATTTGATCGACTACAAAGGCACCATTTTGATCGTCACCCACGACCGTTATTTCTTGGACGACATCACGGGTTGGATCTTGGAACTCGACCGTGGCGCGGGCATTCCCTATGAGGGCAACTACTCTGCTTGGCTGGAACAAAAAGCCAAACGCCTGTCCCAAGAAGCGCGCGAAGATAAGTCCAAACAAAAGACCCTTGAGCGCGAACTCGAATGGATGCGTCAGGGTCAAAAAGCCCGCCAAGCCAAACAAAAAGCGCGGATCAACGCCTATAATGAACTGGCGGGGCAATCCGAGCGCGACAAAGTTGGCCGTGCGCAAATCGTCATTCCAAACGGTCCACGCCTTGGCAATAAAGTGATCGAAGTCAACGGTTTGAAAAAAGCCATGGGCGACAAGCTTTTGGTCGAAAACCTTGAGTTTTCACTGCCACCGGGCGGCATCGTCGGCGTCATCGGCCCCAACGGCGCGGGTAAATCGACGCTTTTCAAAATGCTCACCGGCCAAGAACAGCCCGACGAGGGTACCGTCGAATACGGCGACACCGTGCAGCTGTCTTACGTGGATCAATCGCGCGACGATTTGGACCCCAACGCCAATGTGTTCGAAGCCATCGCAGACGGCCAAGACATCATCACGCTGGGAGATGCGGAAATGAACGGGCGGGCTTACTGCTCGGCGTTCAATTTCAAAGGCGGCGATCAGCAGAAAAAAGTCGGCATCCTGTCGGGCGGTGAACGCAACCGCGTGCACATGGCGCGCTTGTTGCGCTCTGGCGGCAACGTGTTGTTGCTCGATGAGCCAACCAATGACCTCGACGTAGAAACACTGCGTGCGCTTGAAGACGCGCTGACAGATTTCGCCGGCTGTGCCGTGGTCATCTCGCACGATCGCTTCTTCCTTGACCGCATCTGTACGCATATCTTGGCCTTTGAGGGCGATGCCCATGTGGAATGGTTCGAAGGCAACTTTGAGGACTATGAAGAAGACAAGAAGCGTCGTTTGGGGCCTGATGCGCTTGAACCAAAACGTTTGAAGCATAAGAAATTTATAAGGTAACGAAACGCACCGTGTTTTGTTACGGGAGGTGCGAGGCATTTGCGTAAAATCGCAAACGATTTTATCGCTGAGTTCGCTCCTCCTTATGACTTGAAGCGTGACACTTGCATCAAGCACGTGAAACGGCAAAGATAAAAAGGCCCCGTCTATTTGGCGGGGCTTTTTTTAACACCATTTGAGCAGGAGAACTACCTTGCTGACATTCTCACTAAATACTTTCATAAAAATATGCCTTCAGGATACCGGCGACAAGGTAAACGAAATCAAAAGAAAACTTGATGGTTCTGGTGGTTATGATTTTTATAAACCATTTAAAAGAGCGGCAAGAGCCGAATTTATGGGCATGCCTAACGATGAAGTTGAAGGCATCCTCGATGCGCCATCCAAGGACACTGAACGTCAGTACAATCGAGCAATTTATAACAGCGTAATTGAAAAATATGGAAATAAGGCGACCGTCACACCTATTGACCAAAAGAATACTTTGACGTTTCACGCACACGGCATCGAAATTTCACTCGATCCTATATTCTCATTCGAGCAATCGGGAATGACCCAAGCCTTTTCAGTTTGGTGCCCGCTCAAACCAAAGCTATCTCAAAAATACGGTGCCGTTGCATGTTACTTAATGCGCCAAGCTTACTCTTCATCGCCGCTTGGTAATGCTCAGTTTTTCTTTTATGACGCCGTCGAAAACAAAACCTTTTCCGAAAAACAAATCAGACCAAACACAAAAATAATATTTGATACTGACCTAAATACCATTTCAAGTTTAATCAAAGAATTATAACCCCCGCGACTGACCCGAGGGTGGTGGTGTGAAACGCGCCCTCCCGTCGCACCGAAGGTGCGCCTACTATTGTCGGCACGCCTTTGGCGTGACGGGGAGGAGCAGGCGCGTCAAAGATGTTTTGCATCTTTGAAGGAAAGGCACTCGTAGAACATACAAAAAGCGCCAGAAGCCATTCAAGCTCCCAGCGCCTTTTCATACATCTCATGCCTTGGCGATTCAGGCCGCTTTTACGTCAGTCTCTTCTATGACTTCGGCATTTGTGTCTTCGACCACTTCTGAAACCGTTTCTTCAACCACCTCGGCCACCTCATCAGGCGCGGGCAAAGCCAGTGCTTCGTCGGGGAAATTTTCTGGCAGTGCAAAGCTGACTTCATTGGTGACGGGGTTGATGGTCACGGCGGGCATATCGGGCAATGCGGCGATGGCCTCATTGAGCTCGCCCACCAGACGTTCAAAACTTTGGCGTTGGGTTTCGATCACCACGTTGGATTTAGCGCCGCGGCCGAATTTTAAAAATTTGAACATCTGGTTCCTCATACGATTCTCTTTGCACATGCAGCATTATGCAACATCCGCGTAAAGCACACGGTGAAAAATCGTAGCAATCACTCACTTTGATAGAACGCACAGGCATTGTGATCATCCGCCACAAGTGAACGTCACTCAAGAACCGAGCAATCGCTTATTTCCAAGTTTTGTGGCACAGAGCTATGCCTCAACAAAATCTAGCATAGCTGATCACGCAGCATCAGCAGAAAATTGGTCAAATGAGCTATGCACGCGAATTGTCTTTGCATGGGGTGAAAAATGTGCTCTATGAGCAGTGCGACGTTATCTCTATCGACCCTTCTGTTTTCCCTAAACCGGCACTCAGTCTTCGATCAGACCCCTGACACGCCGAT
>JBLHXX010000064.1:0-15025 GCA_047630475.1 Celeribacter sp.
CCCCAGCCTCATAGGCGGCAAAGGCTTCGGCAAAAATCTGGTCCCGCTCTTCGGCAAGGGCTTCAATCTCGATGACCTGCCGGACCACCACGGGCCAGAAGCGCCGCCCGCCAGTCGCATCCCGCAAAAACTGGTCTTCATTGGTCGTGCCGACAAAGACGCATTGGCGGGGAAAGCGTTCATCGAAACGGGCATAGGGAAGCCGGACACGATCAACCGCGCCTGACAAGAACGCCTTCAGGTCTTCTGACTCGCTCTTGCGGGACGGCGCGAGTTCCGCCAGTTCCACCAGCCACTTCCCTTGAAGGTGCCGGATCGCATCGGTCTTGTCGCCTGTGATGCTGGGCAACGTGTCGCTGAAATAGTCCGCGCCCGCGAGGATACGGCAGGCGGTGGATTTGTTCTGACCTTGTGGTCCCGATAGGACAAGCGTGTGATCGGCTTTGCATCCCGCCTCCATAACGCGGGCAACCATCTGGATGATGAACTTGCGCCCGACGGCACGAACATAGGGCGTATCTTCGGCCCCAGCGTGCCGGACAAGCCAAGTGTCCAGACGTTCTACTCCATCATGGGGACGGCTGCGCAGGTCGTCACAGATCGGGTGATATTGCAGACGCTTGGCGACCGACATGGCGGCATCAGCCACCAATTCCTTGCCCACAGTTTTCAGGCCGCGCCGTTCCAGCCCAGTGCGGGCCAGCGCGAGGGCGGAGTCGTTCAATTGCCCGCCGCGCCATTCGTCGCGTGCCGTCATCAAGTTGTGGCGCAGATCGGGAAGGATCGAGTCGAGGTTCCGGCCCAGATATACGATAGCGTTGCTAAGGTTGTTCACGGGTTTGCCGCGTTCGGTTATCACGCGGCCCCAATCCGCGCCTTCGGTGGTCGCGGGCACGCCCACTAGATCGTCAATGTCTGCCAGTTCGTCGGCAGGGATCACCGAGTCCAGCGACGACAGGTCAATCCATCCGGCACGCATGGCTTCACGGCGGATCGTTGCGAAGGACACTTGCGAACGCGAGCCGCCGCCAAAGGACTGCCAAACGGTTTCGGTTTCTTCAGGATCAAAGCTGGCGTGGCGCTCGCTGAAGTCCGTCCAGATCGCCAGCCCATCGTCGCTGCCTTCGGTTTCATGGTGCAAGCCCATGCCCATGCGAAGCCACCATTCGCGGGAGTCCGCTTCGGTGCCATCATTGGGAATCGTCAACATAGCTTCGCGGACATGGTGAAGGGCGAGGTCTTCGCGCCCGACAGACGCGACGCGCTTCGGCTTGGCCGTGCTGCCGTGTTTATAGATCGGCTTCAGCCCTTCCACCAAGTCGAGGAACTGCCCGCCCACAAGGAAGGTCTGCAATGCGCTGCCCCCGTCAACGCTGCCCGCATAATAGGATTGCGACAGGGTGAAGCTGGCGGGGTCCAATGCGCCGCCCAGAATCCCGTTCAAGCGGGCCATGTGGTCTTCACGCGCTTCGGGTGGCAACGGGCCACTGAAGGCCGTCAGGACACGCCAGCGCGGCGCGTCTGGGGTATGGCTGGGCGTCGTGTAGATGAGTCCGGCCACGCCTGCCTTTTCCAGTGCGGCGCGTGCGTCATCGGGTGTCATCTGGCCCGCGTCATAGTCGGCCTCGAGTCCCGTGATCGTCACCACATTGGCGTTGTGGCGATAGCTTTTCTTTGGGCTGCGAATGGGGCCGAAGGTCGCCAGTTTGATCCACGGCAGCCCGTCTTTCGTCGCGGAGGTCTGGTCTTCAATCCACGCCGCCAGATCGTACAGCGAGAGGGTCAATTCTTCCTTCGCTATGCCGCGACGATCAGGAAAGCGGGTCAGGCTCAGGGGGGCTCTCAAGGGTTGCTTATTGTTGTCTTCGCTCGTATTTTTATAGGGCATCGTCATTCATCCTTTCGGTGCACTACTTCAATCGCCTCTTGGTCGCAGCCAAGGGGCGATTTTGTTTATACGGTTAACGAAAAGATGTGCCTGAGGCTGACTTGCCGGAATCGCACCTGAAAAGGTGGGACAATTTTCCTGAAAAACATAATGAAACTATGGGAAGTTTTTGTGTCCCACTTTTCACTAAATCATTAATTTATAAAACTTTCTGCATTCCGCCCCTGGGCACCATTTTTACTCTCTTGTAAACTTGGCTTTTTTGCATAAATCGTGCACGTGACATCGTTTTATTCGGACGCGTTTTTGGGCAGTTTGGTAGCCCTATCATCAACCTTATCACGCCGAAATGGCTGCATGATCATGCGATCGATCCATAGGTCTCGGCGGGTGCGAAACAGCTCGATCCCGATTTTCATATCATCATGCCCCGCTTTGGGTTGGGCGATATATGTGCCCAGCAACCTGTCCCACCACGGCACGTTAAAGCCATAGTTGCTATTGGTCTCAGTTGGGTCGATGGAATGGTGCACGCGGTGCATATCGGGTGTGACAATGATCAACCGCAGCACAGTATCAACCGCTTTGGGCAGGCGGATATTGGAGTGATTGAACAAAGCACTGGCGTTGAGCACTACTTCGAAAATGAGCACCGCGATCGCGGGCGGCCCCAGCACCAAAACCAGCAGCAATTTGAACGCCATAGACAGCACAATTTCCAACGGATGAAACCGCAAACCCGTTGTGACATCAATCGCGATATCGGCGTGATGCATTCTATGTAAACGCCACAACACCGGCACATGGTGAAACACCACATGCTGCAGATAGATGGCAAAATCCAACAGCACCACGCAAATGATCACCTCAATCCAGTTGGGCAGATCAATGACATTGAACAGCCCCCAGCCCAGCCCCTGCATCATGAGAGCAAGCCCCACAGCCGCCAAAGGAAAGACCAGCCGCACCACGATTGTATCGATGACCACCAATGCCAGATTGTTGGACCAACGCAACACACGGGGGATTTCGATGCGCCTGCGGGGAGACCAAACTTCCCAAAGGGCCATCACAACCAACACGCCCAAGAACACAGACATGCGGGTTGCGGGCTCGTTGTTTAGGAAAAAATCTGTCATGTGGACTGCCTCTTGTGCCGATCTCGTTACATGGCAAGTCTAAGCGGTTGCATGCCCCTGCGATAGTGCATGGGGGGCCAAGCCGCCATACTCGCTAACAAATCTTCGTGTTCGCAGACCAAAAGGCCCCGAACAACATATGTGATCGGGGCCTCAAAATCATCGTATGAAAGACTGTATTTAGGTCAAACGCGCGCCACTTTCACGGTCAAACATATGCACCCGATCAACTGCAGCAGGGGCAAAGTAAAGCATCTCACCCAAAGCCACGTCAGGGGCGGTTTCAAGTTTAACGATGAATTCAACACCATTGGGCGACACCAAGTGAACCAAGACATATTCACCAAGGTTTTCAACAAGTTCAAGACGACCAGACACTGTCGCATTTTGTTGATCGCTGAGCGCCGTATGCTCTGGGCGCAGGCCCAAAAACTGCCCATCATCGACGGTACGGTCCAAAACATCCGCACCATCAAAAAAGTTCATTTTCGGGCTGCCGATGAACTGCGCGACAAAGCTGTTCGCAGGCTGCTCATATAGATCAATAGGCGATCCGACTTGTTCAACACGCCCTGCCCGTAGCACAACGATTTTATCGGCCAAGGTCATGGCTTCGACCTGATCGTGGGTCACGTAGATCATCGTCGATTTTAAACGCTGGTGCAGGCGCGCGATTTCCAAACGGGTTTGCACCCGCAGCGCGGCATCCAGATTGGACAACGGTTCGTCGAACAAGAACACTTCGGGATCGCGCACAATGGCACGGCCAATGGCAACACGTTGGCGTTGACCGCCTGATAGGTTGCGTGGGCTGCGATCAAGGTAATCTGTGATCTGCAAGATCTCAGCGGCGGCATTCACCCGACGATCAATCTCGTCTTGCGGTGTCTTGGCCTGCTTCAAACCGAACGCCATATTTTGGAACACAGTCATATGCGGGTAAAGCGCATAGGTTTGGAACACCATCGCCACGCCACGCTTTGATGGCGCCACGTCGTTGACCACAGAATCGCCAATAGAAACCGTGCCTGAGGTGATTTCCTCAAGCCCTGCGATCATCCGCAACAGCGTGGATTTACCACAGCCAGAGGGCCCGACAAAGACAACAAATTCGCCGTCATCAATATCCAAATCAACCCCATGCATGACCTCGGTGGCCCCATAGGCTTTGCGCAAATCGCGAATTGTTACACCGGCCATTTCAACTCCATCCGTTTTATCTCGTCCCGCACGGCATCAGCAAATGCAGGGTATGTTGTAGGTAGATCGCCCCAAAGCTGTTTGGACGTCACGAAATCATCCGTGCCAATCAACACGGCCAATTCGGCCCAACTGGGCTCGTTGTATTCAAACGGCACATGGCCCGCCGCCACATGTTGAGCAAAGCAATGCCAGCTGGCAATCGATGTGATGCCAAAATGCGGCATGATGCCTTGTGACAGGCAGCCCTCAAGCGTTGGGCGAATAAAAATCGGGAACTTTGCAAAACCATCGGCACAAATGCGTGCAACGGTGTCTGCGATGGCTTCATTCTTAAAACGTGCTGCAATATCGTCCAAATACGCTTGTTTGGAAAACGGCAGATCAAGCGTCAAAGCCGGCAAAACCTCTTGAGTCTCATAGCCCCAAAAGTGATCGAACAGCTCGGGCACGCGCATGGCTTGATCAAAGGTTTCGATGTTGTGCAACGCAGCCAAATAGCTCAGGCATGTGTGCCCCCCATTGAGAACCCTAATTTTGGTTTCTTCATAAGGATTTACGTCCGCTGTAACAGTCACGCCTGCCTGTTTCAGATCAGGCATAGGGCCTGCAAAATTATCTTCAAGCACCCATTGGGTGAACGCCTCTGCCATGACAGGGTGCGTGACCGTCTCGCCCGTCTCAGCACGCAAGCTATCGGCCAAGTCTTGTGTGGCGCGCGGTGTGATGCGGTCCACCATTGAGCATGGAAAACGCACATGCGCCGTGACCCACTCGACCAATGACACATCGCCAAGCAATTCAAGATACTTAAGCAAATTGCGTTTCAACATCGTGCCGTTGTGGCGAATGTTATCACAACAGCAGATCGTCAAAGCCGTGCCATTCGCGTCTTTGCGAGCACTCAAACCTGCCGCGAGATACGCATAAACCGTTGTCCGGGATGCACCTAAAGCCCCCGCAGCGAGTTCCGCGGCAATCGCGGGATCATCGCGGTTAAGATCGCCTGCGGGGTCTGTGTAATAGCCGCTTTCGGTCACGGTGATTGTGACCATGTGTACAGATTCGCGAGCAAAAAGAGATTCCGCTCCAGCAGGATCAAGTGTCCAATCGGCAAAGGCGCGATGACTGCGCACACGTCGCAGCGTACTGTCACCCTCTGGCGTCACAGTTTTCAGCAAATACCCATTAGAGGTGTGCTGCGCAAAGGCTGTGCTTTCAGAGCTGCGCAAATTGACGGCCGCAATCCCCCAGCGTAAATCGCCAGACGTCTGCATGTAATCGTCGATAAAAACAGCCTGATGCGCACGATGAAACGCGCCAAAGCCAAGGTGAACAATGCCAATATCGCACGGATCAGTCTCATAGCTGGTTTGATGAATTTGAGAGGCAATAGTCATGCCGATACCTCAACTGTGCGGGTCAACTCACGTCGCGCCGTATCGCGATAGGCAGAGGGCGTCATGCCCTTAATCTTGAGAAAGTGACGGTTAAAGTTTGCGAGATTTTGAAACCCCACTTGATAGCAAATCGTGGTGACCTGATCATCGGTGGCATACAACATGCCGCAAGCCTGACCGATCCGCACACGGTTGACGAATTCGACAAAACGATTGCCCGTCACCGTTTGAAAATTGCGACTGAATGTGGCCGGGCTCATCCCAGCCATTTCAGCCGCCATATCAACAGAAAAGTCTTCGGCGTAATTTTGCACGATGTGATCCACCACTTCCGTGATACGCAACTGTTTGGTGCTGCGTTCACTGTGGTACAGCTTTTGCACCGATAGGCTGCGCTTGTCCGCATGGCGGCTCATATGCAGCAACAATTCCAAAAACGGCATCACTTGTGCCGTGCCGTTTGCATCAAAAGACGCCTCAATCAAGGCACGCACCGGCGCAGGATCAATGCCTGCGAACTCGATGCCTGACTGAGCTTGTTCCAACATCGCGTTCAACGAATTGAACTCTGGAAAGGCTTCCATCAAGGTTGTCAGGCGATCTTGGTCGAATTGAATGACCAAATCACGCAACTCAACAGGGTCGGAATCTGCGTCATCCGTAATCCAATTGTGCGGCAGATGTGGCCCGGTCAAAAACAATGACCCCGGTGCAAAATCCCCAATGTAGTCGCCAACAAAAGCTTTGCCATGCGTCGCCACCAACAAGTGGATTTCGCATTCTTTGTGCGAATGCCAACGACACAATGGGTCCGGCCAGCCATGCTTTAAAAAGCGCAAGCTTTCCGTGCGAGGCGCAAGGACTTCAAGTTCAACGGCAATATTGCTTGGCATTATTTTACCGCTCCAAATGTCAAACCTTGGACCAATTGTTTTTGGCACAGCCAGCCAAAGACCACGATGGGCGCACAGGCCAGCGTTGAGACCGCTGAAAGCTTGGCCCAGAACAACCCTTCGGGCGATGAAAACGACGCCACAAGCGCAGGCAACGTGCCCGCATCAGAGGCCGTGAGATTGATCGACCAAAACGCTTCGTTCCAACACAAGACGATGGACAAAAGGGCCGTCGATGCGATCCCGCCCCATGCCAGTGGCATCACGATTTGGGTGATCTCATTGTAGGTTGATGTGCCATCCATGCGCGAGGCTTCTAAGATTTCCTTGGGAATTTCGCGGAAATAGTTGAACAAAATCAGCATAATAATCGGCAAATTGATCAAGGCGTATATCACAACCAACACTGCTTTGGTGTCGAGCAAGCCCATCTTTTGGCTCAACAGGTAGATCGGCATCAACACACCCACAGCGGGCAACATCTTGGTCGACAACATCCACATCAAGATGTCTTTGGTCCAACGCCCTGAATTGAATGCCATCGCATAAGCGGACGGGATCGCGATGATCAACGCAAGGCCCGTGCCCCCCACCGAGGTCACAATCGAGTTCCACGCGAATTTGGTGTAATCGGTGCGCTCTTGGATCAAGGCAAAGTTTTCAAGCGTCGGCTTAAAGAACAGTTTCGGTGGCACGGATATCGCTTGGAGTTCCGTTTTGAAGCTGGTCAGGACCATCCAAAAGATCGGAAAAAAGAACAGGCAGGCCACGATCCATGCGGCGATGACGGCGATACGATTTTTGAGGTCAGTGATTTGTTTATCGGTCATTTGCCTACACCATGAGTGTTTTGCCAACGGCACGTACCAAGAAATACGCGACGATATTGGCAAGAATGATTGCGAACACACCCCCAGCTGAGGCGACACCAATGTCAAAGCCCTGCAACGCTTGGGTGAAAATGAGATAGGTCAGATTGGTCGATTGCACGCCAGGTCCGCCGCCCGTGGTCACGTAGATTTCGGCAAAGATCGACAGGTGAAAAATCATCTGGATTAGCAAAACAATCGAAATCGGACGCGCCATATGGGGCAAAGTGAGGTTCCAAAACTGAGCCCAAAACCCTGCACCATCCAACATGGCGGCTTCTTTTTGCTCTTGGTCTTGCGACTGCAACGAGGTCATGAAAATCAAGATCGCGAACGGCGTCCACTGCCAGCTGACGATGATGATCACGGTCAACAACGGAAAGGACGATAACCAATCGATCGGCTCAACCCCAAAGGTCGTCGCGACCACCGCAAACAGACCGTAAATTGGGTTCATGAACATGTTTTTCCACACCAAAGCAGAGACAGTCGGCATGATGAAAAACGGCGAAATCAGCATAACGCGGGCAATCCCACGACCTTTGAAAGGGCGATCAATCAGCATTGCGACAGCCAAACCGAAGATCACAGAAATTGCCAAAACGGATCCCACAAGCACCAATGTGTTGGTCAAAGCCGGAAAAAAGGACGGGTCGGTCCAAAAGTAGGAATAGTTGTCGAGGCCGACAAACCCAGACCGCTCTGGGTACAAAAGATTGTAGCGAATTGTTGAGAAATAAACCGTCATGCTCAGCGGCACGATCATCCACAGAAACAGAACGATGATACTGGGGGCTTGGAGCCATCTTACCAATGTGGGATTCATTGCTTTGGTCCTGCAGTGAGAGTTGGGAAAAGCGGCTCAGGACGACATATCGCCGTCCTGAGCCTTGGGAGTGTTACTTAAAAACGGGTGTTTAGTAGTAGCCCGCTTTTTTCATTTCACGATCAGCAGCCTTTTGGGATGCTTCAAGAGCCTCTTCGACTGAAATATCACCGGCAAGAGCGGCGGACATTTGTTGACCCACAGCTGTCCCAATCGCTTGGAACTCAGGGATCGCAGCGAACTGAACACCAACATACGGAGATGGGTTCAAAGTCGAATTTTCTGGATCCGCTGACAAGATGGCTTTCAATTCAGCTTCTGCAAATACAGCCGCGTCTTGGAAGGCAGGGTTGTCGTATGTGGACTGGCGTGTGCCTGTTGGAACAGCGCCCCAACCATTGGTCTCAGCCACAAGTTCGATGTACTCTTTAGATGTCGCCCATTCGATGAACTTTTGAGCATCATCAGCCTGCTTTGTGCCTGCTGGGATCGCCAAAGACCATGCCCACAACCAATTTGCACCGCGTGTTGTCACCGCTTGTGGTGCTTGTGCGAATGCGATCACATCAGCCACTTCAGACTGCTCTGGGTTGGACACGAAAGAGGCCGCGATGGTTGCGTCGATCCACATGCCACATTTGCCAGCATTGATCAAAGCCAAGATTTCGTTGAACGAGTTGCCCGATGAACCGGGAGGGCCGTAGTTCGTCAACAGGTCAACATAGAAATTCACAGCGTGGTTCCATGCTGGGCTATCCAGTGCTGGTGTCCAATCCTCATTAAACCACTGTGCGCCGAATGAATTGGCCATCGTGGACAAGAACGCCATGTTGTCGCCCCAACCCGGTTTGCCGCGCAAACAGATGCCGTAAACGCCATTGTCTTTGTCGGTCATCGCCGCTGCTGCGTCTTGAATGTGACCCCAGCTTGGGTTGTCCGGCATGTCCATGCCAGCCGCATCAAGCAAATCTTTGCGGTACATGATCATCGACGACTCGCCGTAGAATGGTGCCGCGTAAAGATTGCCGTCGTGTGACAGGCCGTTACGCATCGCTGGCAGAACATCTTCGACGTCATAGTCCGCACCAAACTCAAGCGCTTGCAACCAACCACGTTCGCCCCAGATCGGCGCTTCGTACATGCCGATGGTCATGATGTCGAACTGACCACCTTTTGTGGTGATGTCTGTGGTGACGCGGCTGCGCAATGTGCCTTCGTCCAAAGTCACCCAGTTGACGGTGATGCCTGGATTGGCCTCTTCAAATGCGGGGGTGAATTTTTGCATTTCGATCATGTGACCGTTGTTCACGGTCGCGATGGTCAACTCGCCTGCTGCAGCAGCAGTTACGCCCGCAGCAGCCACAGTCAGACCAAGCGCAGTAGTACGTAGATATGTCATAGTTTTCCTCCCTGAAAACAAAGTTGAATTTGCAACCTGTGCCTTAACGTTGGCGCAATTGTCGCAGCCAATCTCATACGAATTCAGCAACAGCCTATACAAAATCTACAGAAAATGGAAAAATATTACAAAATGTGGACAGTAAAGTATGCACCGTGCACTTGCAGCATAGCCGAGGCACAGGTGAACTGGCGACTGACTCGCGCGTTAAACAGACCCAAAAGGATCGGCATTCTCAAACAAAAACGCCGCACGTTCAAAGACGCGCGGCGTTATATATGGGTCAGAAAGACGGCCTTAGGGGGGATTATTTTTTCTTCATTGCATCCAACAAAGCCGCCCCAAAAGCCCCAGTACTGGCAACAGGGGCACCCGTTTTGGGCTTGGGCCCCGTCGATGTTCTGCCCTGATAGCCGCTAGGTTTACCTTTGGCAGGACCACCACGCCCCTGCGCCGCGTCACGTTTGGCACCACCTGTTTTCACCTCGCCGTCGCTGGCACCACCATCTTTGCGCATGGTCAAAGCGATGCGTTTGCGCGGCGCATCGACCTCAGTCACGCGCACTTTGACCACATCGCCAGCCTTAACCACCTCATGAGGATCTTTGACAAACTTATCCGCCAACTGGCTGATATGGACCAATCCATCTTGATGCACGCCCACGTCAACAAAGGCTCCAAAGGCCGCAACATTGGTCACGGTGCCTTCCAACATCATACCCGGTTTCAGGTCTTTGATCTCGTTGACGCCCTCAGCAAAGGTCGCGGTCACAAAACTTGGACGCGGGTCACGTCCCGGCTTTTCCAATTCGCCCAAAATATCACGTACAGTTGGCACACCAAATTTATCATCAACAAAGTCTTCGGCTTTGAGCCCCTTAAGCGTCTCAGGGTGGCCCATGATGGCACGAATATCACGTCCGCAGGCCGACACAATTTTGCGCGCCACACCGTAAGCCTCTGGGTGCACAGACGAGGCATCAAGTGGCTCTTTGCCACCTGTCACCCGCAAAAATCCCGCCGCTTGCTCAAACGCCTTTGGCCCCAGCCCCGCCACTTTCAACAAGGCTTTGCGCGAGACAAAGGCCCCATTGGCATCGCGGTGATCCACAATATTTTGCGCAATCGATGGGCCTAGGCCAGCGACATGTGACAAGAGCGCAGACGACGCCATGTTCAAATCAACACCCACGCCGTTCACCGCATCCTCGACCACAGCTTCCAAAGCTTGTGCCAATTTGCGCTGATCCACATCATGTTGGTATTGCCCGACACCAATGGCCTCTGGTGAGATTTTCACCAGCTCCGCCAATGGGTCTTGCAAACGCCGCGCAATCGACACGGCACCGCGCAAAGACACATCCAAATCTGGGAACTCTTTTGCCGCCAATTCAGACGCAGAATAGACAGACGCGCCCGCCTCGGACACGATCACTTTGGTGGGGGCTTTGACGCCGCGCGGCAGGTGTTTCAACGTGTCCGCGACCAAACGATCGGTTTCGCGACTGCCTGTACCATTGCCGATGGCGATCAAATCCACATCGTGCGCTTGAACCAGCCGCAAAATAGCCGCTTCAGATCCACGCACATCATTTTTGGGTTGGAACGGATAAATTGTCTCAGTCGCCAAGACCTTGCCTGTCGCGTCTACCACGGCGATTTTACAGCCTGTGCGAATACCGGGATCAAGCCCTAGCGTGGCACGCGGTCCCGCCGGAGCTGCCAAAAGCAAGTCTTTCAAATTACGTGCAAAAACATCGATGGCATCTTGGTGGGCCCGCCGCATCAAATCACCCAATAACTCGGTATACATCGTCATGCCAAGTTTCAAGCGCCATGTCCAAGACGCAACACTGCGCAGCCAAACATCGCCTTTTCCACTGCCTGTGATGCCAATTTCGGCTTCGATCATTTCGATCACACGCGGCAAGCCTTCCTCAGATTCAGGCGCAATATCAACGGTCAGAATGTCTTCTTTTGAGGCCCGCAAAATGGCCAAGGCACGATGCGACGCGATTTGTGACCACTTTTCTTTGTGATCGAAGTAATCCGAAAACTTAGCGCCCTTATCTTGCATGCCGTCTTTGACACGGGCCGAAATCACCGCCTCACGGCGCATGAAATCACGTAAGCGACCAATCAAGCCAGCGCGTTCAGACAGCTCTTCGGTGCAAATATCGCGCGCGCCGTTCAAGGCGTCTTTGGGGGTTTCAACGGCCTCATTCAAATAGGCTTTTGCCAAAACTTCTGGATCAGCATTCCGATCGGCCAAAATAGCACGCAGCAATGGCTCCAACCCGTTTTCGCGCGCGATCATCGCACGGGTACGGCGTTTGGGTTTGAACGGCAGATAAATATCTTCGAGCGCGGCCTTGGTGTCGGCAGCCGCGATGGATTTCGACAACTCTGGCGTCAACTTACCTTGATCTTGGATCGACGACGCAATGGCACTGCGGCGTTTTTCCAACTCGCGCAGATAGGTCAACCGCTCGGCCAATTTGCGCAACTGCGTATCGTCCAAGCCGCCTGTGGCCTCTTTGCGGTAGCGCGCGACGAACGGCACAGTCGCGCCGCCGTCCAGCAATTCGGTAGCCGAGGTCACCTGCGTGGGCGCCGCCCCGATTTCAGTGGCGATGATGCGGGCAATACGCTGTGCTGTTTGGTCCAAAACAAGTCTCCTCATGACGCTGGATCACTGTGATAGCGGGCTGTTCCCTGCGGGCCAAGCGGATTTTGCACCCTATCCACAGACAAATGATCTAAATAAAAATGGTGGCGGAAATACTGCGCTTATGTGCAATGCGCGCCGCCGCGCCGTATCCTCTTTGCCCTCTCGTAAAAATTGAGGCAAACTGTGCGCAAATGGCGGCATAGACCGCAAAAGCTGAGCACTGCAGCAAAAGGATTTGAGGCTATGAGCAAGACATCAGACGACACCATAATGCTGGCCGTGGACCTTGATGGCACATTGCTCACCTCGGATATGTTGCTGGAAACCTTTTGGAATGCCGCATCAAAAGATTGGGGGGCTGCCATAGGTGCGGTGCGCGCATTAAGCAAAGGCAAAGCCGCCCTCAAACGCGAATTGGCCGAGGCCAGCGATGTTGATGTGACCACCCTGCCCTATAATGCGGATGTGTTGAATTATATCGCCGCATGGAAAGAGCGCGGGGGCAAGGTCGCGTTGGTCACGGCCTCCACGCAAAGTCTTGCGAATGAAATAGCGTCTCATTTGGGTGTGTTTGACGCGGTACATGGATCAGGTGAGGACACAAACCTCAAGGGCGCGGCCAAAGCAGCGTTTTTAACCAAAACCTATGGCGATAATGGGTTTGCCTATATGGGCGATACCGATGCGGACCTGCCTGTTTGGTCTGCGGCGCGTCAAATCATCACGGTCAATGCCCCAAAGGCACTGCGCGCAAAGGCCGAGGCCTTGGGCAAGGATATCACCCATCTGGGCCGTGATGCACCTGATTTCAAACCCTACTTCAAAGCGCTGCGCCCCCATCAATGGGTGAAAAACATTTTGGTCTTTGTGCCTATTTTCTTAGCGCACCAACTGGATATAGCCACGTTGTTCATGGGGCTCATGGGCTTTATTGCCTTCAGTCTGATTGCCTCATCTGTTTATGTTATCAACGACTTGCTTGATCTCGATGCCGATCGCGCACATCCGCGTAAATGCAAACGGCCCTTTGCGGCGGGCACAGTGCCGATCCGGCATGGCACAGGATTGGCCGCAGGGTTGCTGGGCGCAGGCGCATTTTTATCACTGCTTGTCGGACCTGTATTTTTATTGGTTCTGGCGCTCTATTTCGCCGCGACCACAGGGTATTCGTTTTACTTCAAACGCCGTATGGTCATCGATATTTGCGTTTTATCCGGCCTATACACCATGCGCATCATCGCCGGTGGTGTCGCGGCGGGTGTGGCAATTTCTGTGTGGTTGTTGGCGTTTTCCGTGTTCTTTTTCTTCGCATTGGCCGCGATCAAACGCCAAGCTGAATTGGTCGATAATGCAAAAGCGGGCAAGCTTGCCCCAACGGGGCGCGGGTATCGTGTCGACGATTTGGCCATCGTATCGCAAATGTCGATTGCATCTGGCTATGTCTCGGTGATGGTTTTGGCGCTTTATATCAACTCGCCTGCCGTGTCGTTGCTGTATGGCAACCCGCCTGTTTTGTGGGGCATTTGTTTGGTGCTGTTGTTTTGGATTTCATGGATCGCCATGGTGACCCATCGCGGTGAGATGCATGACGACCCCATTGTGTTTGCCGTCAAAGATCGCATCAGCCGGATTTGCGGC
Organism: Celeribacter sp.; assembly: GCA_047630475.1. Taxonomy (GTDB): domain Bacteria; phylum Pseudomonadota; class Alphaproteobacteria; order Rhodobacterales; family Rhodobacteraceae; genus Celeribacter. The sequence continues at coordinate 13,924 of JBLHXX010000064.1, forward strand.
TTTTTGATTGTGGGTTTTGTTTTGCTGGCGTCTGTCGCGGTCTAACAGTGGGTGCATTTGGTGAATTGTCAAAGGTGCAGCCAAAGCATCGTCAAAAAGGATGACATCTTGCTTGACGGCCCATCCCCTTTGAAATAATCACTGAAGGCACAGAGCGGGCGTTGTGTAATGGTAAGACCTCAGCCTTCCAAGCTGATGACACGGGTTCGATTCCCGTCGCCCGCTCCAATTTTTCCCAAATGACATCTTAAATCTTCAGATAGATCTCAGTACGTTATACGTCTGACTTGATCTAACGCGTAAACTGTTTGCGTGCGATGTCGATTTTGGCCTCCATCATCGACATCTCTTTCATGATCTCAAGGCGTCGGGTGCGATCCCCCGTGTCCGCCAACTCCGCCCGCATATCCGCCAATTCACGCGCCAAAATCACAAACTCAGGTGCGCCACCGTGATTGCGTACGACCTTAGAAAACAGGATATTCTCAGGGTCATCACAGGGCGCAAGCGGCTTGCCCATGCCCTCAAGATTGTCAAAAGCGCCGTCGGCTTGGGCGGCTGCGATTTTGGCGTCGATTAGGTCTTCGAGAGGGTGTTTCATTCTAGATCTCCAGCGTTGCAGCATGAAGGCTTTTCGTACACTCAACAGGTGAGCTTCAGCTAAACATGTAATAGGCGCCAAGCCACCCTAAACCCATCCATAGAAATGTGAGTACACAAATGCTTCCTCGTCGTAACTTTGCGTTTTTAAAGAATACCACACATAAAGGCATGGTCAAAACTATCGCGCCACAACAGATTGTATACCAAAAGCGATCTTCACCGATGTTCGGGGCCACTCAGATCGGGATTAGCAGAACAGTCACCACCCCTAACGCGGCACCGGCAATACTGTTCGTGACCGTCTCTCCGATAGCCACAAAGTAACAAACTCCGCCAACAAGCATAAGCCCAGCGGCAATCAGAACCCCGTAGAGCCATTCGACAACGAGCAATCCGATTTTTTCTATGTGCGTACCGAACGCTAAACTGGCCCGCCAAACAGATTTAAACGACATACACAATCCAAAACAAAAAGCCCCCACAGTCTAGCGGGGGCTTT
>JBLHXX010000065.1:0-14546 GCA_047630475.1 Celeribacter sp.
GCATTCAATTCTCTCTCCGCGATTCTGCGGGCAATATCGAGCAAGGCACCCTGTCATTGTCAGGGGAGTCCGAGCGGATTTCTATGGTCGGCGTTGAGGGTGTGTCTTTGAACACATCTACTGCGGCTGTTTCTGGCTATACGCGTAGTGGCGGTGATTTGATCGTTACGCTCGTAGGTGGCAAAACCATCGTTCTTGAGGGCTATTTTGCCGAAGGCGATAAGGATTTGCTGTTGTCTGAGCGCGGTATGATGACGCATGTCGAGTTGGATGCGATGGGCGAAGGTGAATTGATCGCCACCTACAGTGATGTCGATTTGACTGGCAAGTGGAGCGAATACGACCAGTTGGCCTTTTTGGATCTTGAGCGCGTTGAGCCTGTTGTGGCTCCGCTGGCTCCGGCTTTGTTGGGTCTTGGTGGCGCTGGGGCGGCTGCGGTTGCTGGCGTTGTTGGTGTCGGCCTTTTGGGGGGCGGCGATGACGGCGATGGTGATGGTGGTGTACCAGACACGACGCCTCCAGTTGTTGTGATCACTGATGGTGTTGAAAGTACTGATGATTTGGTGAATGGCGATGACTACGACTCGGGCACTGTCACCATCACGGGTACGGGCGAGCCGGGCGATACCATTGACGTGTCTATCGGTGATGTGACTGTCACAACTGTCGTTGGCGAAGATGGTACTTGGGTTGGCGACTTTGACAGCTCCACGCTTGATGAAGGTGAATACACCAGTGATGTGACTGTCGTGGCGACTGATGAGGCGGGCAATTCTACCACAACCACTGATGCGCTTGTGGTTGATACCGAAGCCGAAGATCTGACATTTGATACGGTTGAAGGTGATGATGTCGTCAACATCGAGGAGGCCAGCGATGGTCTGACGATTTCAGGCACGTCTGAGGCGGGCGCGACTGTCAGTGTTGATCTGGAAGGTCAAGTTGTTGAGACGACTGTGAATGCTGATGGCACGTGGAGTGTTTCTTTCGATGCTGACGCTTTGCCAGGTGGCACTTACGATACGATCGTTCGCGCGACCGTGACAGATGCTGCGGGCAATGCGGCGACCTACATGCATGACGTGCATGTCGATCTTGAAGGGGCGCTGACGATCAGCACTGGAACTGTCGGTGGGGATGGCACTGTGAACGGTGTTGAAATCGCATCGGATGTGGCAATCACTGGTACGGGTGAGGCAGGTTCTACTGTTGTTGTGACCGTCGAGGGCGTGTCACGCACTGTGACTGTTGATGCTGGCGGGGCATGGTCTGCAACCTATGAGGCTGGCACCTTGCCAAGTGGTACATACGATGCCAACGTTACAGCCGTGGCGACAGATGCGGCGGGGAACGTTGTTTCTTCCTCTGGCACATTCCATATCGACACTGAAGCGGGTGTGGCGATTGACGCAGGGCATTCAGGCGGCGACGAGGTGGTCAATCTGAATGAAAGCGGCGCGCCTATGTCGTTTACAGGAACGGCTGATGCAGGCTCGACTGTTGTGGTCACACTTGGCACGTCATCTTTGACGACTGTTGCGGGGGCCGATGGCACATGGTCTGTGACCTATCCCGCTGGCGCGCTGGCTGCTGGCGAATACGATACAACGTTGACGGCTGTTGCGACCGATGAATATGGGAATACCGCGACATCTGTGACCTCAGTTGGGGTTGATACTGTCGCAGGCACTGTGGCTTTGTCTACAAACCCCATTGAAGGCGATAATGTGATCAACGCTGTTGAGGCATCCGATGGGGTTTGGGTGACCGGCACAGCCACGCCCAACCATGAGGTTGTCGTGACTTTAGGCGGCGTGTCGCACACGGTGACATCGACGTCTGCGGGCACATTCTCGGTGCTCTTTGCCACGTCCGAAGTGACCCCCGGTGAATACGATACCACAGCGACAGCCACGATTTCAGATGCCGCAGGCAATACGATGAGCGTCAGCACTGGCGTCCAAGTTGACACATTCGTCGACAATTTCGCCATCACGTCCACGACGGGTGGCGCAGATATGGTCATGAATGCGGATGAAACAGCGAATGGCCTGACATTGTCAGGCACGGTTGAGCCGCATTCCACTGTGAGTGTGTCTATCGGTGGGGCCAACTATTCCGTAGGCGCCGCGGCTGATGGCGCATGGACACTTGATGTTCCCGCAGGTGCTCTGCCGCGCGGCGAAGGATCCGCGGATGTTTCGGTCGTCTCAACAGATGCTGCAGGCAACAGAGCCACTTTGACGGAAACTGTCACCTACGACACTTTGGTCAATGAGCTGTCTATGGATAGCGATGTTGGCGGCGATGGCATTTTCAATGCAACAGAAATGAGTACATCTGGCGTGACGTTGACTGGCGCTGTCGAGGCCGGTTCAACAGTTTTGGTCACTGTCGAAGGTGTCACTCAAAGCGCCACAGTTGATGCGCATGGCAATTGGTCTGTGACTTATGCGCCGGGCACTTTGGCGGACGGCGACTACACCGCCTCTGTCACAATTGAGGCCACTGATGGGGCGGGCAATACGGCGTCCGAGACAGCAAGTTTTGAAATCGACACAATTGGTGAAGCGCCGATGATCGAAGGGTTCTCTCGCTCGGTTCAAGGCGTCGATTCTGTGCGCGTCCAAGAAAGCGATGACGATGTATCTGTCTTTGCTGTCAGCGAAACCGGACAAACCACACAAGTGGCGATCGATACCGAAATTGACCTTGGGTCCAACACGATGTTGGCCTTTGGCAATGAAGTGCCAAACGGATCCCAAATTGTTGTGTCTTCTCAAGATGATGCAGGTAATACGTCCGACACACTCTTTGTGCTCGATACAGGGTCATCACGGCCCCAAGGTGTCTACTTTGATGTCGATATCGACAACTCGGGACTTGGCGACTTTGACTTGGGCGCGATTGATCTGCAATTTGTCAACGGTGGCGAGTTGACCCTGTCGGAGGCTGATCTTGATCGTTTGACGGGCGAAGATGGCACGTTGACGGTTCATGGTGGTGGCGATGATCGTGTTGTTCTCACAGACACGGCTACGGCAGATGGCACCACAAACATCGATGGTCAATCTTACGATATCTACACACTTGGCGACGATGGCGTCTTGTTCGTGGACTCAAATATCGACGTCGTACTTCCTTAAACCTACTCATGGCGAGGGCGGCGTTCTGCCCTCGCACACCGAGAAAAAAAAGGGTGAGGCAGAAGGTGAATAGAGCAGGGTTAACAAGTTGCATTCTGATCGGAGCAGCCACATTTTTGGGCGGCTGTAGCGAAGGTGCGTCCGGAGTATCAAAGCTTTCAAATGTCAAACCGGTTGCTTTTGTGCGCGGGTTGGCTGGTGGCGCTGGTGCAGCTGAGACCACCGCGCAGGAACCGAGTTTGACGACTGCTGGACGTGATGCCTCGTCCGATATTATCGATGGTTTGCTGGCGCGTCGCAGCGTGCTGTCATCAAAATCCCCCTATGCGCCCGTTGCCAAAACGATGCTCAAAACATCGTCTGGCTTGGCGCAAGCTGAACTGCGCGCCTCGAAAATGCGCTCGGTGGCACGGGATAAAAATTGGCTTCCCACTATAGGCCCGTCGATCTCGTTAAGCGCGCTTGGCGATTTGGCCGCAGGGCTTATTGTGGATCAGGTTCTTTATGACAACGGCAAACGTAAAGCTGAGCGCGCGTTTGCGGCCGCAGATGTCGAAGTGTCTGCCGTGGCCTTGTCCCAAGACATAAATGATCGCCTGCATGCTGGTTTGACATTGTTTATCACGGCCGCTGAAGCGCGTGAAAAAGCGGGCATGGCCGAGCGCGGTCTTGGTCGTATGCGAGAGTTTGATCGCATCGTCTCCGTACGTGTGACAGGTGGTCTATCCAGCTTGTCCGATCAACGCGTTGTGCGTGCGACATTGGCCGATATGGATCAAGAGGCGTCGACCCACCGTGAGGCCGAACGCGCAGCCTTGTCGGAATTTAGTGCCATGACAGGGGGGCACAGTGTGACGCCTCTTGCACAAGCACATGCAATTTCTGTCCCGTCTACATCCTTGATGCCGCTTGATGTTCTACGGGCGCAAGCCGAAGCCAAACGTGCCGTTGCTGAGGCCAAAGCATCCCGAGCGGGGCTTTTGCCCAGTCTCAGTGCGGGCGGCATTCTAGGTCAAAAAGACAGCGCCAATGTGACTTTCGGTGGGGCTGCCAATCTAGGCGTCGGGACCGGTGCGGAAATGGAAGCGCTCAAAGCCCAAGAGCGTGCTGCATCTGCGGGTGTGGCCTTGGCCAAAGAAACCGCGGCGCGTAAATCGGCACGCTTGCAAAATGAACTCAAGGCCTTGTTGCGCCAAGAACGCGATACTGCCGATTTGGTGCAACAAAACCGCACCAATTTCCGATTGTTCCAAGAGCAGTTTGAAGGCGGCCAAAAGACGGTTATGGATGTTGTTGCCGTGTACGAACAAATGGTGCGCAGTGAGTTGAAACACATTGACCAAAAGTATGAGATCACTTTGACGCAGCTTGAAATGGCGCGCCTTGCGGGATCTTTGGCAGACGGAGCAGACATTTGAGCCTTTTGCCAAAATTGACCTTCACCTCGACCGCGCCTGCAACGCCAACGGATGTCTCGAACGAGCCCAAGCCACCACGTGGCAAAAAAATGGGTCCGCTGACAATACACTTTGGCGGCATGGCCAAGCCTAAATCTGCGCCAACTGGGGCAGAGGTTGTCAAACCCGCGATCAAAGCCACGCCGCGCCCAAAATCCAAACCGCGTGCCAAAGTGGCCCTGCCAAAATCACTGGCCCAATCTGTGGCTCAATCCGCCACAAAAACAGCCAAAGCGCCCGATCACATTGAGCTGTCCAAAACTGTTGTTCCAGAAGACCCGAAAGCCGCTTTGAAAAAAGCAGCGGCCGAGGCCGTGCGGCGGCGTGTGGGCGAGGCGGCGAAATCCAGTGCGGCGGCTGCAACCAACTCATCTGTTGAGACAGGGGCTGTTGAGACTGCGGCAGCAAAACCTGTCGCAATTGACATAAAGCCAAAGCCCGCAGTCCAAAAGTCACCGCAACGTGAGGTGGTTTCAGAGGCCCTTTCTCATACGATATCCGCCAAGGCTGCGCCCGCAAAAGTGACACAAAGCAGTGGTGCGCTTCCTGTGCAGGCACAGGTTGGCAAAACACCTGCGAAAAAACGCAGCGCAGTCACGAAACACGTGCAGCGTGCGGAACTCGTGGCGACCTATGCCTCCAAGCTTGGCGTGACCGCGATGGTGTCGGACATCTTGGAAGCCTTCACAGGTCAGCCCGACGAAGAGGTCAGCGTTGATGCGCTGGCACAAGGGCTAGAGGTCTGCGGCCTCAATGCCGATGTTACGGTTTTGGCCAGTATCACGCCAAAAGCGTGGCCCGCTTTGGCCAAAATGACCTCTGGGCATGTGATCCTTGTGTTGTCGCAAAAAGGCGATGTGATCACCATTTTTGATCGCAGCGCACCAGATCAAACCGCAGAAGTACCGATGTATGAATTCGCGCCGTTCTTTTCCGGCACGGTCGTGCGCGCGGGAAAATCACTTGCGACGTTGACCAAAACCTATGCCCCAGCGGCCTTGGCGGAGCATTGGTTTTGGGGCCAGTTTGGCGCGTTTCGCAAACAAATCGGCGAGATCGCACTCGGATCTTTGGTGGCCAACCTGTTGGCCGTCGCCGTGGCATTGTTTTCATTGCAGGTCTATGACCGCGTGATCCCGCATAAATCGCAATCCACCTTGTGGGTTTTGGCATTGGGCGCGGTTTTGGCCGTTGCCTTAGAGGCCGCGATTAAGCTGGCTCGTTCGCGTTTGATGGATGGTGCTGGTCGCCAAATTGAGATGCGCGTGCAATCTATGTTGATGGAACGCTTGCTTGGCATGCGCTCTGATGCGCGGCCCTCGTCGCCGTCTGGTTTGTTTTCGGCCATGCGCGAATTCTCGTCTGTGCGTGAATTTTTCACGGCCTCCACCATTGGCACCGTGGCGGATATTCCGTTTATTTTCCTATTTTTTGCACTGGTCGCCACCATCGCGGGTCCTGTTGTGTGGGTCTTGATGCTGGGCGCGTTCATCATGGTTGTTCCGGGGTATTTCTTTCAAAAGAAAATGATGCGCCTGACTGTGGAATCCCAAGGGGCCTCTGCCAAGGCCTCGCGTTTGCTACATGAGGCGGTGTTCGAACTTGATACGATCAAGACCCAACGCGGCGAAGACCGCGTGCGTCGTATTTGGGATGAGCTCAATGTGCTTGGGGCCGCCAAATCGTCTGAACAGCGTAAACTTGCAGGTTTTTTGACATTCTGGAGCCAAGGCATCCAGCAGATTACTTATTTGTCCGCCGTCGTTTTGGGCACCTATTTGGTCTTTGCGGGCCAGTTCACAGTTGGCACAATCATCGCGACGGGCATTTTGACCTCGCGCACTTTGGCGCCTTTGACGCAGCTGTCTGGTACGATGGCGCGGTGGAGCAACGTGAAAACCGCGCTTGAAGGGCTGAACGCGATTGCGCTTGCGCCACAAGACGCGGGTGAGGATCGTAATTTCTTGCGCCGTGAAGATATTGAGGGCGCGTTTGCCTTGCATGAATTGCAATTCCGCTACGATGACGAAGGGGCGCCGACACTTGATATTACCGCGCTCGACATCAAACCGGGTCAAAAAATCGCGGTGCTTGGGGCCAATGGGTCCGGCAAATCATCCATGCTAAAAGTGCTTGCAGGGCTGTACGCCCCCACACGTGGTCGCGTGCTTTTGGATGGCGCTGAGATGAGCCAAATTGACCCGCGCGATATACGTCGCAATGTTGGGTATCTAGGCCAAGACGTACGTCTGTTCGCAGGCTCTTTGCGTGACAATTTGAATTTGGGTGGTTTAGAGCGTGACGATGATCGTCTGTTAGAGGCTTTGGATTTCTCGGGCCTTGGTCCATTTGTGCGCGGGCATCATCGCGGGCTTGATCTTGAAATTCGCGATGGCGGCGAAGGCCTATCTGTCGGTCAGCGACAATCCATCGGTTGGGCGCGTTTGTGGTTGCAAAACCCGCGTGTGTGTTTGCTCGACGAGCCAACGGCGTCATTGGATCAGTCTTTGGAAACGGGTCTGGTGCAGCGTTTAGGGCCATGGCTTGAGGGGCGCACAGCCTTAATCGCAACGCACCGCATGCCGATTGTTGGTCTGGCGGATCGCACGATGGTTCTGAAAGACGGTCGTCTTGTCGTGGATGGGCCGCGCGATCAAGTGTTGGCGCATCTGTCCAAATCCAATGGCGGGCAAGGCTAATGTCTGGGCTGGAAAATCTGCTCGACAAAGACATGGACCGGCCTGGCTGGATCATCCGCATTGTGGCTTTGGTGATCGTGGTTTTTATCATTTGGGCGTCCGTGGCATCCGTTGATGAAATTGTGCGGGCGGATGGCGAAATGATTTCGTCGTCACGACCGCAGATCATTCAAAACCTTGAAGGTGGCATCTTGTCGTCGCTGCGCGTGTCCGAGGGCGATGTGGTTGAGCAGGGCGACATTCTGGCGACACTCAGCGGCACTGAATTTCGAACCTCGGCAGAAGATTTGCAAGAAAAATTGGATGCCCTTGAAGTGCGCAAATTGCGTCTTGAAGCCGAATTGGAGGACAAAGATGGCTTTGACGTCCCTGATGATTTGGCCTCACGGGCGGCTGGTGTTTTGGCATCTGAGCGCGCCCTTTTGAAAGCACGGACAGCCGATTATTTAGCGCGCTCAGAGGGGGCACTCAATGTGCTCAAACAGGTGGAAGCCGAACGCGCGTTGATGGAAGATATGCTCACCCGCAATGTGGTGGCGTTGATCGAAGTGACGCGAACCCGCAAGGCGCATTCCGATGCGCAGCTGAAATACAATGGGATTGTCACCCAAGCAAATCTCAATGAAGCTGAAGAGTTTTCTGAGACATTACAAGAAATTGCATCTGTGAAACAGGCGCTGACTTTGGCCGAAGATCAACTTGATCGCACCGTGATCACCTCGCCGATGCGCGGCATTGTGAACAACTTGAGCCTAACCACCATTGGCGGGGTTGTGCGCCCCGGTGAAGAAATTGTGCAGATCATTCCGATGGACGAAGAGTTGTTTGTCGAAGCACGGGTGCGCCCTGAAGACATCGCGCATGTCGAACCAGGGCAGGCCGCAACGATCAAGCTTACCGCCTATGATTACACTATTTTTGGCACGCTTTCTGGCAAAGTCAAAGTGTTGTCAGCAGATACATTCCAAGATGAGCGCGATCCCAATGCTGTGCCATATTATCGTGTGACGGTGTCGGTCGATTTAGAGAGTTTGACAGCGCGTCAAAGTCAGATCGAAATACGACCCGGCATGCGGGCACAGGCTGAGTTGCACACTGGATCCAAGACGTTTTTGCGTTACTTGCTTAAGCCGTTGTATAAATCACGTGAGGCCTTTCGCGAACCCTAAGGGCGCGCTAGGTTGTACGCATGACACAGCCTATTTTACCCAGCGATCCCACCCTAATTCGCGATGCAGCAACGATCATTTTGCTACGCCAGATTGACAATCAAACACGCGTTCTTATGGGGCAGCGGGGCAAAACAGCTGCCTTTATGCCGGGAAAGTTTGTTTTTCCAGGCGGGGCGGTGGATCGCCAAGATTTCAATGCCACTGCACCGCGAGAGCCAGACGGCATGAGCACAACCTGTCGCACGCGCCTTGCCGTTGAGGCGACACCGGAGTTGGCGTCCGCCATTTTGGTTGCGGCGCGTCGCGAATTGGTTGAGGAAACGGGGCTGACCTTGTCCGCCTGTGCTCGTATGCGATTTGTGTTTCGCGCGATCACGCCTCCAAAACACACACGGCGTTTTGATGCGCGGTTTTTGATGTGCAATGCTGAGGATGTGATTGAAGATCTCGATGATTTTTCACGTGCAGAAGACGAGCTTGCGCATTTACAATGGGTGAGTGTGACCGAGGCTTTGTCACTGGATTTACCATTTGTGACGCGCATCGTTTTGGCTGAGATCAAAGACCTTGCGCTGTCGCAGACCCCACCAGATGAGGTGCCCTTTTATGACCACCGTGGCCTTTTTGGGCAGATCGTATCAATCTGCTGACGTGGTGGTGTTTAAATCCTGTAGCAGGCGTTTGTGGCGCTTCATTTCGCTCAATAGCCCTTCAAAGGTGGTCAGTCCTTTCGCTTCTGCCATGTGCAACATTTTCAAAAACACTTTCGCTGTTGCAACTGTGTCGCCCAATGCCGTGTGGCGTTGTTCGGGTGGAATTGTCACGCCCAACCGCACACAGATATCGTCCAACGTGTGCGACTGACTTTGACCGAACACCACGGCCGATAGCAGCACGGTATCGATCACGGGGTTGTTGAACTCTGCGCCAATTTTAGCGGCGTGTCGGTGCAAGAATGCCATGTCAAAAGGCGCGTTATGGGCGACCAAAACAGCACCACGTGCAAAGCTGTGCAAGGCGCGTCCGACGATGTCGATAGTGGGCTGGCCTGCGACCATGTCATCGGTGATGTGATGGATTTTACTCGCGGCCGCTGGAATGCTACGTTTGGGGTCTACCAAGACGTCCAGTTGTTCGCCCAAAACGACTTTTCCGTTGACGATACGGATCGCCGCCACTTGGCAAATCTCATCCCCTGCATCGGGTAAAAGTCCGGTTGTTTCAGTGTCGAACACCACGTAACTGAGATCTTTGAGCGCTGTGGTGCCCAACGTGTCATTTGGCTGTTTGGTCAAAAGGTCAAAGTCGTATGTCGCGCCGCCGGTGACAGGATTGGCTCTGACATGAGCATTTGGAATTGGCAATTTTAGCACACGGCGCGATCCGATTCCTGCCTCTGGCCAGATGTCGGTTTGCATCTCATTCAAACAGGCACGCCCTTTGGTTTGGCTGTGCCCAAAATTGTTCGTCTCCATCAGCCAAGCCTCAAGCCTGTCAACGTAAAGCACTTCCCCCGTCCATCCCAAAGCGATCATCACGCCAGTGTCCTCGGGGGTGATCAGCAACGACAATGCCTTGGCGCCGTCTCGTGACAGTTGCTGTGCGATATAGGTGATGAGCGCGATAAGCGTGTCGGGGTCAACCTGTATCGACACGGGGGTACTTATGGTTGCGGATAGGGTGATGTCGACCTCTTTGAGACGCGCGGTGATGGCGTCGCAGATGTCTTGGCCGGTGACCTGCAAAAGCTGTGCTGAGCCTGTGCCAAGGCTGTTGAATTCGGTGAACAGGCTTGAGGCAAGACTGGCCGCCTGCATCAATGCGGCATCCAATGCGTCCTGTAACGCGGACGTCTGAGGGGCCCCAAGATGGTGTCGCACAGAATTGACAGTTTGAGCCGTGGCGCCAATGTCGAAAAATTGTTGAACCGCGCGCGCCCCCACATCTATGCGGCGTGCTTGATGGTGTTGATCTTGGGGCGGCTCATCAAGCGTTAAGACATAGGGGGGCTGGTCGCCATACTGGCGTGGTGCATGAACCAAACGCATGCGAGCGGATAAGAAATGAGTGCCATTTTGCAAGCTGACAGTCGTGGAAATCACATGGCCTATGCCGCCATCGCCAGCACATAGACGCCCATAAGCAGACAGGATCGCGGCCTCTTCCAAGACGTCAAAAAGGCTGTGCTCAAGCCCAAGCTCTTGGTCGCCACTGCACAATGCGCGTGCTGCGCCATTGTAAAATGCAACGCGGTGCGTATTTGATAAGAGTAAGATTCCAAAGGGAACTTCAGCAGCCAGTGCGGCTAGCTTTTCATTGGTGTCGATGAGTTGCGCCGTTTCATGCGCGACAGTTTGCGCCAAGGCTTTGCGCGTGCTCAGCAATTGGTTCCCTGCTGTTTGCGCAGCAAGACCAAGATCACCAAGGTAGCGCGCACTTGTTTTTGCGGGCAGGCTGTCAATATCAGTCTGCGCACTGGCCAATAATGCGCCAGACAGTTCGCCGATGGGTTTTGCGACATGTTCATCAAAGAGCATCCAAATCCATACGGACACAGCTAAAACGCCAAATCCACCAATAATACCGGCAAAGATAAACCCGTTTAACGCCTCAGGGTCTCCAAGTTTTTTATACCCCAACCCAAGCCCAAGCCCTATGACGGCGATCGTGCTGCCAGCCAAAAATGCGAAAAATAGAAACATGCGCAGACGTAAAGACCAGCGTTCAACCTGCATCAAAACCCCCTGTCTCAAACTGCGCTTTGATGTCGATGATATCTTGCGCGGTCATCGGGGGACAAAGCACGGCATCGGCACCAAGCGCGCGCAATTTGCGTGCGTAAACAGCGTGCGTGTTATGGGTGATCATCACAATGGGCAGATGCGCGGTGCCTGGGTCCAAGCGCAGGCGTTGGCAAACTTCCAACCCAGACATATCTGGTAGATCGGTTTCTAAGACAATCAATTCGGGCTGCATGGCTTTGCAGTGCGATAAGGCTTGTGGGCCGGATAACACCCGTGCTGGTCGGTGGCCATGATGAGTTAAAACCAGTTCTATCGCGATGGCCAGTGTTGTGTTTGCACCCGCGATAAGAATATCTGTGTCGCCTTGCATGGGGTCGCCTTCGCGTTTCGAGTGCGGTTAATTTGACCGTAATGTGTCACAGGCCGTGCGCAACACAAGATCATCTGCCCCTACAGCCAACCAGTCTGCCGATTTCAATGTGGTCTCAATGTCGTCGCCGCGCCCGTTAAACAGGTCTGCGCGTCGGTTCAGCAGGCAATCAAAAGCGGCAGGCACAACAGCACCATCCTGCCAACGTGACAAAAGATACATGTCCACGACGACTGTGCCGTCTATGTCCAATATGTCCGTGCCGCTGAAAGCAATCAGACGTGTGGTCACGGGGGCGAAAAATGTCCATGGACGCCAAATTTGCTTTTGTTTGACTTCGCTTGCGACAACCGCGTCCGGCCCTAGTGCTTTCATTGAGCGGGCGCTCCATGAATATTCACTCCAGACGGCAAAGGCGAACATGGCAAGCCCCGCTGCGGCGGGCATAGCCCAGCGTGGCAGTGTCCCACCTGTGAGCTTTTGCACCAGTAAAACGATGCCCGCAGCCCCTGCTCCAAGTGACAATGTGGCGATAAATTCTAACAGCATGGGGGGCCTTTTTTTAAGATCGCGCAGCTTGCGCGCTGAGTGAAGATTGCATAGTCCGCACGATAACGAAAGCGTCTCGTAGGTGAGAGCGTTCAAATGCGGGAATGGACGAGGGGCTGAGGTAATTGTCAGGGGCAATCGCATCGCGCACTTGGGCGGCTTGATGTTCCAGACGTGCGGTGGCGATGGTATCATAGGCGGCCAAAAGATCATCGCCGCCAGATTTGGAAATCAGCCCTGATGCCCGCGCGTCTTCGATGCGGGCACGGGTGTTGACCGGCGACAACTGTCCTTGCAGCGCATAAACGCGCCCCAAATCCACAATCGGCACGACACCTGCGTGCTTCATATCAATACGGTTGCGATGCTCGCCTGACTTTATGGTCGCAAGCCCGCGCAGCAACCCAAGTGGCGGTGCGTGTTTCAAAGAGTTCGCGATCATATGCGCGACAAAAATCGAATTGTCTTTAGCAGCCTCAAGTGCGCGGGAATGCAAGGTCTCCAACAGCGTATTGTCACCTGAAATCACCCGTAAATCGAACATGACCGAGGCCAGCATTTGCGCTTGGGTATTTGGGGTCGCAATCCAACTGGCAAAATAGTCTTGCCAGACATCCACCTTTTGACACCATCTATCAGTCATCGCCATCATATCGCCGGGGCAATAGACGTAGCCGCATGTGTGCAAGCCGTCGCAGACATATTTTGCCATGGCTTGAAAATACGCCATGTCTTGATCCGAGGCTGAGCTGTCGATGATCAAACAATTGTCTTGGTCCGACACGCCAGTTTGTTCGCGGCGCCCTTGGCTACCGCAGGCTGCCCATGCAAAAGGCACAGGGGCGGTGCCTTTTTGATCTTGGAACATCACAACCAGTTTGCGCGTCACCATATCGGCGATATCCGTGATCTTGCGGGTGACAATGTCATGGGCCAGATGTGCGCCGACAAGTTGCATTAAAAATTCAGGCAAACGGGCGGTGACGCGGGCCATGTCGTCGATGGTCGCAGCATTGGACAGATCAAAAAACATCTGCGTTTGTGATGAGCCAAAGAACCCTGTGATATCGGTCTGGGTGACCATTCCCACAAATTGCCCTGCATCGACAATCGGCAAATGACCAATTTTGGCCTCTAACATGGTGTGAATGACATCCGTGCCAAGGGCATTGGGGGGCAAAAAAATCGGATTTTTGGTCATGATTGTAGACACGCTGTCATCGCTGCTGCGCCCCGTGGCCAAGACCTTGTTCGTCATGTCGCGCACTGTGACCAGCCCCAACAAGACACCATCGCGGGTCACCGCAACCGAGGACACTTTGGCGTCGCGCATCAAAACTGCACAGTCCTTGATGGGCATCGTTGGCGGGCAGGTAACGGGATTGTGCGCCATAAGGTCGGACACATATTGGGTCATCAGGCTTGGGGCCGCTGCAGGGCGTGTCTGGCCGCGATTGAAATAGCGGAAAAACTCGGGATTGCGGGCGATTTCGGTTTTGAAAGCCGTCGGGGGCAAGATCAACACGACAACGTCACTGGCGGCAATCGCTGTGGTTGCTGCGCGCCCCGTGCGTAATAAACCACGTTCACCGAAATGATTTTGGCGCTGCAAAAGAGACACCTGCACACCGTTGACGTCGGTGATTTCGACCGTGCCGCTTTTAATCAGATACAGCCCGTCGAGCCATTCGTCATGGGCGTAAATGACTTGGCCTGTTTGATAGGTTTTGCGGGAAAACTGTGCGGCGAGGTCGTGAATACGATCCAAAGGCAGCACGTCATAGGGATGGGATGTTTGCAAAAACGCGATGACATTTTGCGCAGATTTATCCATCTCAGATGACCTTTTGGTATGTGGGGTGGGGCGCGCGATCGGTGAAAGTTGCGCGCCCCTGGGGAAAGTTTAGGCCAAAGCAAACGGCAGGCCTAAACTTATTCTTAGTGGTCTACAGCCTCGCCAGCCCCGCGTGGGATGCGAATGCTTTCAACCAATTCTTGGATCTCAACAGGTGGCTCATCAGTGGCGCGAGACACTGCAAAGGCCACGATAAAGTTGATCATCGCACCGATCGCACCAAAGGATGTTGATTTGATCGACAACAACAGCGGCTCTGCATCTGTGAACGAATTCGTTCCCGGAACAAAGAACCAGCCTTTGTGCAAGAAAATGTAGACCAATGTCACGACCAGACCCGAAAGCATGCCTGCGACAGCCCCCTTGTTGTTGATGCGTTTGGAGAAAATCCCCATCATCAAAGCCGGAAAGATTGATGACGCCGCCAAGCCAAAGGCCAAAGCAACAGTTTGCGCCGCAAATCCGGGAGGGTTAAGCCCAAGGTAGGTTGCAACAGCAATCGCAACACCCATCGAAATCCGCGCTGCAAGCAGTTCGTTTTTCTCGGAAATGCC
>JBLHXX010000066.1:0-14491 GCA_047630475.1 Celeribacter sp.
TAAACTTTCCAGCCTCGCAGCCGTTCCGTCCGTCCCATCAGCAACCTCGTCGCTTCCGGTAAGGGGGGTTCTAAGGCGAGTGCCATATATCCGCAAGACCTTTTTATGGTTTCTGTCGTAAAATGTTTAGAAAGGACCACAAGCACCTATTATCATTGAATTTATTTTGAATACCTTCAGGGCGGAAACAGTATTATAGTGATGGCGTCAGGCTTGAAAAGTGAGCGCCGTGAAAGGAATGTGGGTTATCCACATGGTGCAGCGCAATAAATGCAAAAGCCCCCCTGCCTTCTGCCCTAAGAACGACTCGCAAAGGTCAAAAAGGTGTAGAATCGTGCGATTCAGCCGAGTCGCAGACTGGCTTATTGGACTCGCACCTCAATCAGCGACTTGTGGGGCCACACCTGTCGGGCAGACTTCATCTGGAGATGTTGGACAACCGGTCAGTCCTGCGCCGTCTTGTAAATCACTGACGACGACATTCTTTTGAAAGATCACGATCTCGCTATTGTTAACGTCGTTGCTGTCATTGATGAAGGAGTCTTGGCGCGCATCCTGCGGCGGACTGTCTTGTGCACAAACGGCACTGGCGCTGAGTGTCATAGCACTCAAGATCATCACCTTGCAAAGGGATGTCATATGGAAAGGGGAACTCTGGTGTTTCATGCTTGCCTCGCTCAAATTTATATCCTGAAACTGAGCTTAGCTGTGTTTGCCGTTTTCACCCAAAAATTAGTCTGTGGCTTTTACATCAAAGCGGTGTAATTTCATTAAGGGATGCGCATAAAAAAGGGCGAGGTTTCCCCCGCCCAATTTGCTATACATATAGATGTCCGTACCTAAGCGTAGCGCACATCATCATCGCCATCTGTTTCTGGGGCTTTGAGCGCATTGATCAAACCATCCAGCGTCACAGCGCCAAGGGGTTTGCCATTGCGATCCACCACAGGGCAACAGCCGTCTGGAGATGCATGCAGTTTTGGCAAGGCTTCCTCCAAAGACATTGTCCCTTTGATGACCTCCCCTGCCCCAGTCGCCCCTTTTTTCACAATAGAGCGCAAACGCACGACTTTGGCGCGATTGATGTCGCGGATAAAGTCGGTGATGTAATCGTCAGCCGGGTTCATCACGATGTCTTGCGGGTCGCCCGACTGGATGATCTCGCCATCGCGCAAGATTGCGATGTTGTCACCGATGTTCAACGCCTCATCCAAATCATGGGTGATAAAGATGATGGTTTTGTGCAGCTCCTCCTGCAGTTCCAAAAGAATGGACTGCATATCGGTGCGAATGAGCGGATCCAGCGCAGAGAAGGCTTCGTCCATCAATAGGATTTCGGCATCCGTCGCCAAAGCACGTGCCAGACCGACACGTTGTTGTTGACCACCAGACAGCTGTGAAGGGTACTGATCCTCAAATCCCGCCAGTCCCACACGTTCAAGCCATTTGACGGCACGCTCTTTGGCCTCTTTGTCGGCCACACCTTGGATTTCCAATCCGTACAGAGCGTTTTCCAAAACGGTGCGGTGCGGCAAAAGTCCAAACTTTTGAAACACCATGGACATCTTGAACCGACGCAGATCGCGCAGCTGTTTGTCATCCATGGCCAGAACGTCTTCGCCATCAACCCAGATCTCGCCCGCAGTTGGCTCGATCAAGCGATTGAGGTGCCGGATCAAAGTGGATTTACCAGAGCCAGACAGCCCCATGATGACCTGAATTTTGCGTGCAGGAATATCAAGGTTGATGTTGTTGAGCCCAAGCGCGTGACCCGTTTGGTCCATCAGCTCAGGTTTGCCCACGCCCCCCCGCACAGCATCCATCTGCGCATCGGGGTCGTCCCCAAAAATCTTGTACAGATTCTTGATACTGACTTTGGGTTCATCAACGGTGTCGTCTTGTGGCAGAATTTCGTGCTTAACCATGTCCGGTCTCCCTGTAGGCTTGCAAACGCTTGCCGTAGCTTTGGCTGACGCGGTCAAAAATGATCGCGAGCACAACGATGGCCAGACCATTCATCAAGCCAAGTGCGAGGTATTGGTTCGAAATCGCGCGCAACACTGGCACGCCCAAACCTTTGACACCAATCATGGAGGCGATCACCACCATAGACAAAGCCATCATAATGGTTTGGTTCACGCCAGCGAAAATATTTGGCAAAGCCAGCGGAATTTGAACCCCAAAGAGTTTTTCACGATTGTTGGCCCCAAAAGCTTCTGCCGCCTCCATCACATCACGGTCCACCAAACGAATGCCCAAATTGGTCAAGCGCACGATGGGCGGCAAAGCGTAAATACACACAGCAATAAGCCCCGGCACTTTACCGATGCCCAACAGCATGACCACAGGGATCAGATAGACAAAAGACGGGATGGTCTGCATCACATCCAAAATCGGCGTGATGATAGACTGGGCACGATTGAAGCGCGCCATAAAGATGCCAATCGGAATGCCGATGGCGATACACAGGAATGTGCAGACAGATATAATGGCAAGCGTCGCCATAGTGTCTTCCCACATGCCCAAAATGCCAATTGCCAAAAATGAAACCACAGCACCGACTGTGATTTTCCATGACCGCGCGCCAAACCATGTGAGTGCGGCCACGACAAGAATGACCAAAGGCCAAGGCGCGCCCAACAGCAGCTTTTCAAACCAGATCAAAAATTTTAGCAGAGGATTGAAGAAAGCTTCTAGATCGGCGCCATATGCACGCGAAAATGAACGAAAGCTTTCGTCGATCCCTTGTTTAAGTGCGGACAGATCTTTTCTGCCCAATGACGGAAATTCTTGTAGGAATTCCATAATAACGTGTCCCCTTTTTCAAGTTGCAAAAAAGGGCCCGCAACACACCGGAAAACCGGATTGCGGACCCTTAAAATGTCAGTTCACAGGCTTACAGGCCCGCTTTGACTTTTTCTGCAACTTCAGCGGAAACCCACTGCATCCAAATATCACCTTGAGTTTCAAGGAACTCATACGCGGCGTCTTTGCCTGATGCTTGGTTTTCAGTCATGTAGACAAGCATGCCGTTCATAACTTCGCCCGGGAAAACACGGGCTTTGAAATAGTCAGCCGCAGGGCCAGCTTTTTCGATGAAATCGTCTGTTACAATGGTTTCAACAACGGATTGGATCCATGCCGATGGCTTAGGATCTGCACAGTCTTGTTCCGCCAAGGCAATACAGCCATTCCAGTTGTCATCGCCAGCGTATTCAGCTTCGAATGGCAACATCTGCAAGTTGTATTTGCCGATGATGGATGTTGGGCTCCAGTAGTAGCCAAAGAATGGCTCATCACGCTCAGCCGCTTTTGCGATTGAACCGTCGAGACCAGCCGCTGACCCTGGATCAACCAATGTCCAGCCCTGTGCTTCCATGTCAAAGGCACGGAACAAGTTGGCGTTGATCAACTGACAGCCCCAGCCCGCAGGACAGCCCATGAAGGCGCCTTTTGAGTCGTCTTCGACGTAGGGGAACAATTCAGGGTGCGCGAGCACTTTTTCAACTGTGTCGAGCTCTGGGTGATCTTCGGTGAATTTCTTTGTCACCCACCACCCTTCGCCAAGACCCGTGATCGGACCAGCATTGAGGCTCAACAAAGAGCCTTCTTCTTTGGCAGCGGCCAAAGGCGTCGCAACAGCGTTTGCCCAAAGCTCAGGAGCCACGTCAGGCTGGCCTTTTTCGTTCATGGACGCAAAAGTTGTGGTTGTAGCACCAGGAATAAGCTCGACATCACAGCCGTAGCCCTCTTCCAAAATAATCGCGTCAACGTTGGCCATCAACTCGGCAGAGGCCCAGTTCATTTCGGCGATGGAAACGGAACCACAGTCAGATGCCATAGCCGCACCCGCAGATGCGATCAGGCCAAATACACTTGTGGTGACAAGTTTGTTAAAAGTCATTGTGGGAAGCTCCCGCTTTTTCTTCGTGTGTTTGCCAGTCAGGCACCTGTTCGAGCATTTAAGCCCGTCTGCCTCTTCGACTGGTCACCACCCCGAATTGGGCGATTTCTCCACGGTGCCATTCATAGCCCAAAACTGGGCACCCCATAAATGAGGCCGGTACGGCGGAGCGTGCGCATAAGGCACCATATTGAGGCCAAAGATGCAACCCGATAGCAAAACTGTCATCATTCACGCTACGTCAACTAGCGACTTTGTCCGGCGATTGCCGCACAGCACCGCGTCACACTGCCCCAACACACCTGGTTCGTCAAAGCTTGCCCTATTCGATTTGCCTGCGTATCTGTGTGGCATAAGATGCATAAGGACCAAAAATGGCTGACCGCACCCTTCAAGACGCCGCAGAACGCGAAAAATCCAAAAAGATCGGCGCGCTATCGCAACTCTGGCCGTTTTTAAAACCGTATCGGACCATGATGATCATGGCCTTTGTGGCGTTGGTTTTAACCGCGTGTATTTCACTGATTTTACCGCTCGCCGTCCGCCGCGTCGTCGATGGCTTTCAAAGCTCAAGCGCCGTGCTGTTGGACGGATATTTTTCTGCCGCCTTGGCGATTGCATTGCTTTTGGCCATCGGCACGGGACTGCGATACTATCTTGTGACGAAACTTGGCGAACGCGTGGTGGCCGACATCCGCAAAGCTGTGTTTGATCGCATGATCCGCATGTCTCCTGCCTTTTTCGAAAAGGTCATGACGGGCGAAGTCCTGTCGCGCATCACCACTGACACCACCTTACTTTTGTCCGTGATCAGCTCGTCTATTTCCGTCGCATTGCGCAACACGATGATTTTGTTTGGCGGCATGATTTTGATGCTGTTCACCTCGGGCAAACTTACAAGTCTAGTGCTTTTGATCGTGCCCGTTGTGATCGTGCCCATTGTTGTTTTGGGACGGCGCTTGCGCAAACTGTCACGTGAAAACCAAGAATGGATTGCCTCCTCATCAGGCACCGCCTCAGAGGCGCTTTTGTCCGCTCAAACCATCCAAGCGTTTACGGCTGAGGCCGCTCAATCTGAGCAATTCTCAAACGTAACCGAAAAAAGCTATACCTCAGCCCACACCCGCATAAAAACCCGCGCGATGATGACCGTTATCGTCATCACGTTGATTTTCTTTGGGGTGGTTGGTGTGCTGTGGATCGGCGCGCGCGATGTGCGCAACGGCGGCATGTCCATCGGTGAATTGGTGCAGTTCGTCATCTATGCCATCATGGTCGCAGGCGCGGCTGGGGCTTTGTCTGAAATTTGGGGCGAATTGCAACGTGCCGCAGGTGCCACCGAGCGCCTGATTGATCTTTTGGGCGCAACAGACCCTGTTAAAGACCCTGAAACGCCTGCTTTATTGCCCACGCCAGTCAAAGGCGAAATTGTCTTTGACGCAGTGCAATTTTCCTACCCATCACGCCCCAATACATCCGCTTTGGACGGCGTGTCGTTCACGGTCAAAGCCGGTGAAACCATAGCGCTTGTTGGGCCGTCTGGTGCGGGGAAATCCACCATTATTCAACTGCTACAGCGCTTTTATGATCCGCAATCTGGCAGCATCACGATCGACGGCGTGCCCATTGAGACGATGGAGCGGGCTGCCTTTCGGGCTCATATCGCACTTGTGCCGCAAGACCCCGTTATCTTTGCCGCTTCGGCGGCTGACAACATTCGCTTTGGTCGCCCAGAGGCCAGTGACGCCGACGTGGTTGCCGCGGCAAAAGCCGCCGCAGCAGACGGTTTTTTAGCCGCCCTGCCCGAAGGCTATGACAGCTATGTCGGCGAACGTGGCATCATGCTGTCCGGCGGGCAAAAACAACGTGTGGCCATTGCCCGTGCGATACTGCGAGATGCACCCATTCTTTTGCTGGACGAAGCCACATCTGCGTTGGATTCTGAAAGCGAAAAGCTTGTACAGGAAGCCGTGGAAGACATGGCCAAAACCCGCACAACTTTGATCGTGGCGCATCGCCTTGCGACGGTCAAAAAAGCAGACCGTATTTTTGTTTTTGAAGATGGAAAAATCGTGGCCACAGGCACCCATGACGCGCTTGTCGCAGATGGTGGCCTATACGCCCGCTTGGCGCGTCTTCAATTCACCGAAGGGGAATAGCCGTCGCCAACTCCCCTTATATTATCAAGGCAAAAGCGCTTTGGTTGCATTCAATCACGCACACAAACTCTAAAAGGTAGCAAATCACTATGGGTATTTGGAACTTCGTAAAAGGCGCAGGCAAATCTGTCTTTAAGAAAAAAGATGCAGAGCCTAATAAAGATGATCTTTTGGCTGAAATCGCGGCTTTGGGTCTTGAAGCAGAGGGCCTAGATGTCACTGTTGAAGGTGACAAAGTTAAAGTTGCCGGCACAGCCTCTCAAGAGATGAAAGAAAAGGTCATTTTGGCGGTTGGCAACGTCGAAGGCATCGCATCGGTCGAAGACACAATCGATGGCGCAGACCCTGTGTTCCATGAAGTCAAAAAAGGCGAAACGCTTTGGGGCATCGCCAAAAACACATTGGGCAACGGCAACCGCTACATGGAAATCTTTGATGCCAACAAACCAATGTTGTCACATCCTGATAAAATTTACCCAGGTCAAAACCTACGCATCCCACAAGATTTGACAGCATAAGCATAACGCTTCAAATCTATTGCCAGTCTATTGCAAAGGGCGCCTCACAGGGCGCCCTTTCTTACGTCTGCAACATACTGCAAATGGGGCGATTGACGCTAATGCCGCTCCAGCAACACAGAGCCAACAGAATAGCCCGCACCAAACGAACAGATCAGCCCCACATCTCCTGCTGCCAAACCATCAGAGTGTTTTGAAAACGCGATAATCGATCCCGCCGACGACGTGTTGGCATAATCTTGCAAAATATTAGGTTGCTCTTCAGGTTCAGGCACCCGCCCCAAAACTTTTTTACCGATATAGTCGTTCATCGTTTTATTGGCCTGATGCAACCAAAGACGTTTAAGATCAGTGTCTTGCACATCACTCGCGTTCAAATGATCCGCAATATGCGCGCTCACCAAAGGCAGTACCTCTTTGAAAACTTTGCGCCCGTTTTGCATAAATAACATGTCACGATGATCGCCAAGTTGATCGTGGGCGCGGCGTAAAAACCCGCTGTTGTTGCGAATGTTATTGGAAAACTGCGTCGCACAGCGGGTCGATAGGATTTTGAACTTGGGAGCTCGCGCCACATCAGCAGCTTCAACCACAACAGCCGTTGCCACATCTCCAAAAATAAAGTGGCAATCACGATCGCGCCACTCCAAATGCCCAGAGGTGATCTCAGGCGACACAATCAAAGCGCGCGTTGCAGACCCGCCTTTGATCATATCCGTGGCGGCCTGAATGCCAAACGTCGCTGACGAACAGGCGACATTCATATCAAAGGCAAACCCACCGGCACCCAGCAGCGTTTGAATTTCCACAGCGATCGCAGGATAGGCGCGTTCATGATTGGACGCAGCACAGATCACCAAATCGATATCCGAGGCCTCAAGCCCCGCTTGATCCAAGGCCTTCTGTGCGGCATCAAGCGCAATTTCAGCCATCATGGAAGGCGTATCATCATCGCGCGGCTCAAACCGTGGCCCCATACGAGTGGGGTCCAAAATACCAGATTTTTCCATGACATAGCGGCGTTCAATGCCTGAAGATTTGAATATGAAATCAACCGAAGACGGTGCCTTGGCCGCGACATTCCCCTTGGCAATGTCTTGTGCATGTTCCGCATTGAACAGCGCCACATAGGCATTGAAACTGTCCACCAACTCTTGGTTGCTAATTGATAGGGGGGGCGTAAAAACACCTGTCCCGCTCACCACCACATCGATCATAAATCCCCCCAAAACACATCTGCGCTTAATTTTTAACCTAAGCGTGCAAAACCTATCGGTCCAGCCACCCAATTTCACTTGACGCAGCGTTCCGATTGCGCAATCGGGTGTGACGCAGCGTAGAGCGCCCCCTACACGGGCTTGTGCGACGCCCTTTTTTCTGCCCATCATGAGCGCAGGGAGACATGGGCGTGCAAACGATCCATCTACGGGAGGAATATGACATGGCAGCAGATTTTACATCTCTGGCCGCACGCGATGCAATCGATAGCGAAATGGCTTTCGAGGACCGCGACAACGGCAAAACAATTTACGAACGCCTGACACGCACAAAAGATGCGTTTGGCGCGCGGCCGGCCTTTTCATACCAGATTACGTCTGGTGCTACGGACAAAGCCGAAACGCTGACTTGGGACGACATCCATGGGAAAGTCACCCAAGCCGCCAATATGTTTCGCGCGCTTGGTGTAACCGAAACCGATGTGGTCGCCTATGTGTTGCCCAATGCCAATGACACCGCCGTGACGTTTTTGGGCGGTATGGTTGCAGGCATCGTGAACCCGATCAATCCGCTTTTGGATGCCACGCAAATCGCATCAATCCTGCGCGAAACGGGGGCAAAGGTTGTTGTCACGCTCAAGCCCTTTCCAAAGACAGATGTCGCCCAAAAAGTTGCTGAAGCGGTCAAAGACGCCCCAAGTGTAACAACGGTTCTTGAGGTTGATTTACTGCAGTATCTGTCGCCACCCAAAAGTTGGATCGTGCCGTTTATTCGACCGAAAAATCCACTCAGCTCTGCGCATCAAGCCAAGGTGTTAAATTTTTCACAAGAACTTGCCAAGCAGCCTAAAACATTGACCTTTGCGGATACAGGAGACGACCGTGTCGCCGCCTATTTCCACACGGGC
Organism: Celeribacter sp.; assembly: GCA_047630475.1. GTDB lineage: Bacteria > Pseudomonadota > Alphaproteobacteria > Rhodobacterales > Rhodobacteraceae > Celeribacter. The sequence goes on from JBLHXX010000066.1 coordinate 8,707, forward strand.
GGCACCACAGGCATGCCCAAGGTCGCACAGCATAAAAACTCAGGCATGTTGTACAATGGCTGGCTTGGGTCGCGGCTTTTGTTCGACGAGACGGACAACATCATGTGCCCTTTGCCGATGTTCCATGTCTTTGCCTGTCACGTCATCATCATGTCGATGATCACCTCTGGCGCACACGGCGTGTTTCCGACCCCTGCGGGGTATCGTGGTGACGGTGTGTTTGACAATTTCTGGAAGCTCATAGAGCGCTGGAACATCAGCTTTGTCATCACTGTCCCCACAGCCATCGCCGCCCTGATGCAGCGTCCTATTGATGCGGATATTTCTTGCGTCAAAACGGCATTTTCGGGGTCATCGCCTTTGCCTGTCGAGCTGTATAAACGGTTTGAAAAGGCAACTGGCGTTGAAATTATCGAAGGCTACGGCCTAACAGAAGCCACTTGTCTTGTGGCCTGTAATCCCATCGGCGGCGTTAAAAAAATTGGTTCAGTGGGTATTCCTTTCCCTCATACCGATGTCAGAATATTGACCCACACCCCCGACGGCCCTATCGAATGTGCGCCAGACACTGTTGGCGAAATTTGCATCGACAATCCTGGTGTTTTTGCGGGATCCACATATACGGAAGCTGACAAAAACCACGATCTGTTCCACCATGACCGCTACCTTAGAACGGGTGACCTTGGGCGGATTGATGGCGACGGGTATCTGTGGATCACAGGGCGCGCGAAAGATCTCATCATTCGCGGCGGGCACAACATTGACCCTGCAGAAATCGAAGAGGCGCTGGCAGGACACGAAGCTGTCGCCTTTGTGGGCGCTATTGGTCAACCTTGCGCCTATTCCGGCGAATTGCCTTGCGCCTATGTCGAGCTTGTAGATGGGGCCACAGTGACCATTGACGACCTTATGACATATGCCAAAGCGCATATTCATGAACGCGCAGCCTTTCCCAAGTATATCGAAATCATCGATGAACTACCAAAGACTGCGGTCGGCAAAGTGTTCAAACCTGAGCTGCGCAAGCGTGCCATCACCCGCGTGTTCAATGAATCCTTAGAAAAAGCGGGATTGCCGCAACGCGTTGTCGGTGTGATCGATGATAAAAAGCGCGGTCTCGTGGCACAAATAAGTCCACTCACATTGGATACCGATACGCTAGAGGCCTGCTTGGGCCAATTCCCCAACCCCTGGGCGTTTGAGGACAAACAGGCTTAGGCCCATCAACGTTCAGTGAAAATTAAGAACGCGTGCAAAGGGCTCCGATACTTCGGGGCCTTTTGTCATTTAACGATCCATTTTATCAGCAAAACACGTAAAATTTACTAAAAAATCTATGATCTTAACCCGAATTTAACCCGTCATGCGCCACGATTATGCCTCATTACAGGCCGTTACTGAGGACCAGAAAACAGCGCACTGACACGACCAATGCGCACCTTGTGGGGAGATCCGATATGATTATTGCTTTACTCTTTTTTGCCCTTATCTCAGCTTTCGCAGCCGCAACAACGGTTATGGTGATGGGCTTTTCGTTTTGGGTCGCCATGATTGCCTACCCAGTCGCGGGCATTGCCGCCTTAACTTTGGGGGCGACACTGATCGCATTTGGCAGAACTCTGTTTACAAGCCCGCAACAGCATAGCAAACCTGCACACGCTTAGATCCCCGCGCGACGTCTTGGCGCCCCGCTATCCCTAAACGCTAAGGCTAATCCCGCCGAGCAATGGATGTGTTGCAAACGAGAGTTTGCTCGGCAAGATAAGCCAACGAAATTCCCGATGAGAAATTTCAATACTCAAAGGCATGGATTGTCTCGATTTGGAAATAATCTGTAAACGGGGTGCCTATATCTGAGCTCTACCGTCCCCACGCAATGAACAATGCTGCATTCTATCAGTGACGCTCAAAATATGGCGGCATGCTGCATGAACGCGTCGCTGATTTCTGAGATGACTCAATTGCAGGCTGGGAATAACCGTGCGTGGTGTCAGCATTGCGCTGGCCTGTCGTGCATTTGGGATCAGCCAGCGGTGCTATCGATACACCCCTGTCCATGCTGACGAGAACGAAGGGATTCAGGATTGGCGGATTGCCTTGAGCAAGGCCTGTCAGCACAGCGTTCTGCATACTCGTGTCGAAAAAACGCATCTCCAAGCAAAAAAGGCCATGCAAGTCATGTGCACAGCCTTTTTAAGATGCTCCAAGCTTTATCTAAGCTGCGCCCAGAACCCTTCGAGGTGGCGTGCCACGATTTCTTGGTAACGCCCATCGGCTTTAAGCGCCGCCAAACCGGCGTTGATGCGGTACAAATGGCCTGTAGCGCGCCAATGGGTTTTAGACACAACAGCATACATGCCCTCTTCGGACAATGGGTGCTCAAGCGGCATAATCGCTTCACGCAATCCCATATCCACGATCACATTGGCCCCCAAAAACAGGTTGACCGACGCGGCATCCACCTCGCCATCAATCACCTTTTGCATGCAAGCCTCTGGTGTTTCGGCCCGCACGATGATCACATCACCATTGGTCAACCAACGGCGGTCTTTGCGGTCTAAATCATGGGTAAGAAAGCCATCAGGGCGGCAAATGCGTTTGCCGATGATGTCTGCATCCGACGCGAATGGAAACGCAGCATCCGCTTTGACAAACAGCATCATCGGCACTGTGATCAACGAGTCAGAGAACAAGAAATTGGCACAGCTAAAATCGTCAGGCTGATCTTGGCAATCGGCCTGATACCACGGAAACCCCATGTCGAACTCTTTTTCCTTGAGCCATGGGTCAAGGTGTTTCCCCCAGTTGTCCCGCCACGTGACAGAATAGGTCACAGGCGACGGCGCCAATTCCATCGCGGCATTGACGATCTCTGTAATCATGCCGCCGCCAGGCAAATCTTTATCCGTGAAGGGCGCATAATCGTAACCCGTCAAGAATTTTAGATCCGCACTGTCATCCAACAAAGGTGTTGGATCGGCTTCGGTTTGGCCCGCCGTGCACGGGATATAAATTGACGATCCTGGCACCAAGGAGGTGCCATTCAATTTACCTTGGTTCGCGTAATAAATCAGCGTCCACCCTTGTGCATTGCCATATTCACGCTCGGCCACCGCAAACAACGTATCGCTGTCTGTCACCGTATAATTGGTGTTGCACGCCGCCGTGGCAGCCCCTGCCCAAAGCAAGACACAGGCCGCACCAGTCACAGCGCGCAAGGATTTAAAGGAGAAGTGTTTGCTCATCTGCATGCCCCTTAAAAATTCGCCCAAACGAGAGACATGTGGTCCTCGACGATTTTTTGGTATGACCCATCTTCACGAATGCCTTTGAGGCCCGCGTTGATGGTGTCCAGCATATCTTGCGCTTGCGGGTGTGATTTGTGCACCAAAACATAGAGCGCTTGCAAAGACATCGGGTTGCGCATCACGTTCACTTGGTCGGTGATGCCAAGCGTTTTCATAGACCCACGTGATTGAAATTCGTTGCCTGCAACAAAATCAACATCGCCCGCCATCATCATATCAAAACAGGCTTCTTGGCTGGCAGCGCGTTTCAATTCGACTTTGCCGTCTTTCAGCCAATTGCGCCCGTTGTCGTCCATGTCCCACGCTTGGGTGTTGGCCACGCGACAGATGGTATGACCGATCATGTCGTCGTCTGTATTGAACTGCAACCCACTGGATTTTGTCGCGAAAACCAATTCAAGCATCTCGAACATCGGATCAGAAAACAAAAAGCTGGTACACCGATAGTTCTCAGGATCGCGCTCACAGTTTGGCTTGTACCATGGAAACCCCATGTCCAACAAAGCGTTCGACAACATCGGGTCGAAATGTGCCCCCCAGTCGGAAATAAAGTGGATCGCGTGGCCCTGTTCAGGGGCTGCCTTGGTCATCGCCGCGTTGACAATTTCCGTGATCAAACCACCGTTGTGCGCATCCTTATCTGCATAAGGAGGACGACCATTGCCAGTTAAAATATTGATTTTCGTCCGCACAGACGCATCACCACGCGGCACAATCACAGGTGTTGTCGCTACTGGAGTTGCATCGACCACCACCTCGCGGCCACCAGGCAACCCCTTGGGAAAACCATCAATACAAGGCATATCAAGGCGCATCCCCACACCCAAATTGCTTGGGCTTGGGCCAATACGGCCGATGTTGGTGCTGTGGATTAACGTCCAGCGCCCTACATCTTTGTAATGTTCATCTGCAATCAGCGACAAACTATCACCACGTTGAACCGTGTAAACCCCACCACATGTTTCCGCCACGGCTGGTGCAACTGCAAAGCCAAACATGCTTACTGCAATCGCTGCAAACGTCTTTTTCATCGTATTATTCCTATTTAAAGCACTACAGCAGACCGGTTTAGGACTGTGCAGAAAGCCAAGAGCTGTGCATCAAAACGTTTGCCTCACAAAAGCTTGGCCCCGATGGGACCTTCGAATTTGATGCGTGATGTTATGGAAAAAGCGCAGCCCCCCCCGACTGCGCTTTACTTTATTGGCCTACAAATGCCGTCATAATGGCACCTGTGTTGACACGGCCCGAGCTGAGTAGAAACAGTTCAGGCACCTTGATGGTTCCGTCCGTGTAGGCGATGTTCAACATGTGATCGATCTCAGGCATGCTCAAATCTCTCGCTGTCGCATCCAGAACCATACTGAACAACGTCGCTGCGGCCAATTTGGCATCTCCTGTTGCGCCATTGATCACAGCCGTTTCAACAGGTGTATGAATGCCTGCGCGCAAAGCCGCGATCGTGCCTGATGTCATCTGTGCAACGAATTCGTTTTCACTCACTGTCGCCACTGGTGACGCAACGAGACCTTCGGCGGCGGTTTGTGCGATAACTGTGCCATCTGTAATCACTGCCACAGGAGTATCCACAGCGCTGACAACGTTGTCAGCATCCAGTCCACCAGACCATAACGCCAAACCAGCAATCACCACAACCAAACCCGCGGCAATCCCGATCAATAACTTGTATGACGGCCCATTTGTTTCGGCCTGAATGGCTTTCAAAGGTGCATTTTCTGATGTGTTTAGTAACTCATTTTCAGGCGTACGCCCAGATTTAAGATCAACGCCAAAGTCTTTCAAATCTTTGCTGCTCAAATTCAAATCGATAACGTTTGCATCGATTTTGGATACCGACGTTGGGCTTGCTTGTTCGGTTCCCACGGAAGCGAGACTCCCTTGGATTTTGATATTCGCGTGCGTTTCTACTTTTTCGATTTTAAGAGCGCTGCTGGCAGACCGCGCCCCATCATATTCTTTTGTTCTAATATCTTTTGAGACAGTCATCCCCGCCCCCCCCTGTGGCACCTTACGCTGGGGAAACAATTCAGGATCCCCGACTCACAGATAGATCGAAATATTGCACTTTTGTCAACATGCAGTAGCAACACTAGACCCCAGCACAGCATATAGATGCACATAGCGCATCACACTGTCGCTGTGGTTAAAAAAACGTACGAATCGGAGGGGTTAACTTGTATTATGATTAGCGGATGGAGGCCAATTTGAACAGCACGTCAGGTCACGCTGCCTCCACGGTCTCCACCTCATACTGTGGAATGTTCACAGAAAAATAGCCGCCCTTTGGGGGCGGCTATTCTCGTTTTACTCAAGGGATCACAACCCCGCCTCAAACCGCTTCAATCGCCACAGCGATGCCTTGGCCGACGCCGATACACATGGTCGCCAAAGCCCGTTTGCCGCCAGTCAATTTCAGCTCAAGCGCCGCCGTGCCCGCGATGCGCGCGCCGGACATG
>JBLHXX010000067.1:0-13855 GCA_047630475.1 Celeribacter sp.
TACATAAATGGCTTCTATAACGCCCGCAGAAAACACTCAGCACTCGGCTGGAAAAGTCCCTTGGCTTTCGAACGAAAGGCCGCATAAATGAGTAATCGGAGCGGCACGATAGCGGGACAGGTCCATTCACCGTTTGAGGCTTACGTGGTTTGAGCGTGTAGTGCGAAGGAGTGTCCAGCGTTGGGTCGGTCGGAGGTGCTTGGACCCCTGATAAAAGGTGGTTCGCGAGATCAATGAAATCTGCCGCTGTGATGTCGTCGATTGGTTTGGCACCGAAATCGAGTCTGCTCAATGTGCTGAGCATTTGAGTTTTTGATTTTCCAAAGCCGAAGGGGGCGGTTGCAGAGTAATCCTCAATGCACTGGGATACGGATTTGCGTGTCTTTGCTCGGACTGCTCTTTCCAAGCCGTCGTTCCGACTAAGATTTCCCTCCGTCTTTCTGAGCCAACTTTTTGCGGCCGAGTGAGTAGAGAATGTCTCGACCATATTTAGAATAACCACCCCTTTCTTTTTCTTTCGAATTTGCGCTGTAAAGCTTGATTTGCCGTTCTTCTTTTGGCGTTCCACAATAGTTCCCATGGTAATTTCCTTCCAATCCAGGCTTCTATGGCCGGGACATCGGTTCGTTTGATTTTTGGAGAAGCGTAATTTTGAATTTTTTTCGGAAATCGGTGGTGATCGGGCCGAATAGAGATGAATGATTTGTTTGGTCGCGCAGGCGCTGAGGGCTCTGCAGCAAGAGGTGGAATTCTCATTGCGAAAAGTGCTACATCGCGACACCAGTGCTACATCGTGTAGCACCGCACCCAAAAACGAGGCTAAATCGAGCCGAAACGAGGAAAACGTGAAAAATGATTGATCTAAAAAATCGAGAAAAATCAGGGTTTTCCGATGTTCAGCGTGCTGGTCGCTTGTCTGTAGCGCCGATGATGGCATGGACGGATCGGCATTGCCGGTATTTTCACCGTTTGATGTCGCATCATGCGCTTTTGTACACTGAAATGGTGACAGCCCCCGCTTTGGTCCAAGGCGGGGCCGCGCATTTGTTGGCCTATTCGGACGCGGAGCATCCGCTGGCCGTGCAGCTTGGCGGATCTGATCCGGCTGAGTTGGCGCTGGCGACAAAGATGTGTGTGGACGTGGGTTATGATGAGGTGAACCTCAACGTTGGCTGTCCATCGGATCGTGTGCAATCTGGTGCGTTTGGTGCCGTTTTGATGAAATCGCCTGATCTGGTGGCCGATTGCGTTCAAGCGATGAGGGATGTCTCGCCTGTTGAGGTGACGGTGAAATGTCGCATTGGTGTGGATGATCAGGTGGCCGCAGATATTTTGCCAGCGTTCCTTGGGAAAATGCAAAGCGCAGGGGTGAAACGACTGACCATTCATGCGCGAAAAGCATGGCTGCAAGGGCTGTCACCCAAAGAAAATCGCGATATTCCGCCGCTGGATTATGATTTGGTCCATGCGATGAAGGTCGCTTTTCCTGATTTGCATCTGTCGATCAACGGCGGGATCGCAACCGAGACTGCGATGTTGGAACAGCTTGAAATCATGGATGGCGTGATGGTGGGGCGTGCAGCCTATCATCAACCTTATGATATTTTGGGCCATGCCGATGCTTTGGTTTACGGCGATACGCGTGCGGCGCTTAGTCGTCGGGATGTGGTCTTGGCGATGGAAGATTACATTGGCCGTCATGTCGCAGCGGGCGGAAAGTTGGGACAGGTAACGCGCCATATGCTTGGGGTGTTCACAGGCCAAGCAGGGGCGCGGCGCTGGAAACGGATCTTGTCCGAGGGGGCGCACAAAGATGGCGCTGATTTCACCTTAGTGCGCGAGGCGTTGGAGGCTGTTGACAGTCTTTGATGTGCTCGCTGGTGCAAAAGCCCTACACATTGAAAACGCCCCCAGTTTTGGGGGCGTTTTCTTTATTCAGCAGCGCGCACTTTTTGATCTGAGTTTGCTGGTGGGGCTGAAACGTCATCCCCCTGATCGAACTTTGGCGCATCCACAGCGTCAACCGTTTCCGTTTTATACGGCTCGGTTTTATATGGCTCAATGTCCCAGACAAATTCAGGATTGCGTGCTCGTTTGGCTTCGCGTGACAGTGTAAAGTCACGTGCGGTTTGACCCTTTTTGCCAAGTGCCGCTGCGATTACAGTGACCAGATAGCGTAAAATCACCCAAATCCACACGCGCAAGGCCAGCATCGCAGGGGTAAAGATCAGCGTCAAAATTGTCGCGATCCCAAGGCCAAACACCACAGCCGTGGCCAAATTGGTCCAAAACGCAGCTGTGGGTGAGTTGATCGAATAGCCGCCGCCAATAAAGTCCAAAGACAAGCCAAACATCATCGGCGTCAGGCCCGCCATGGTGGTGATTGTGGTCAAAAGCACAGGGCGAATACGGTCTTCGGCGGTGCGCACGATAGCATCGATACGAGGCATAAAGCGCGAATACTCTTGATAGGTATCGATCAGAACAATGTTGTTGTTCACCACAATCCCCGCAAGCGCGACAACCCCCGTGCCGGTCATGATCATGCCAAAAGTCATGTCCATCACCAATAGGCCCACCAGCACGCCGGCGACAGACATCACGACGGCCATCAGCACCAAGACAGAGTTGTAAAAGGAATTGAACTGCGCCAGCAAGATGATGAACATCAACGCCAAAGCCGCACTAAACCCTTTGACCAAAAAGGCGCCTGTTTCGCGTTGTTCTTCGTCATCGCCAGTCCATTCCCAGATGACGCCATCGGGCAAAACGGCTTCGGTTTCAAGCCAGCTTGTCAGGGTCTCAACCCGCTCAGTGGGGGTGATCGAGATGCCATCGTTTGTGGTCAAACCTGGGGCAACCCCCGCTTTGACATCAAAGTAACGCTTTTGATCCACGCGGTCGATTTGCGCAAGTTTCACAACAGGTTCACGGGTGATGAAATTGGACAAGGGCACGAGGCCACCAGAGGTACGCACCTTGAGCGTATCAAGAGTGGACATCACGCGGTCTTTTTCGGGCAGGCGCACGCGAATGTCGATTTCTTCATCTGAACTTGGCACGCGCATCGTATCAAGGGTGATCCCGCGCGTCACCAGTTGCACCATGCCGCCAACTGTGGCGACGTCAGCGCCGTAACGGCCCGCTTTGGCAACATCAACGTTGATTTTCCAATCAATGCCGGGCAGGGGGCGCGTGTCTTCGGTATCGACCAAGGCTTTGGTGTCATCGAATTTGGCGCGCACGGTTTGAACCGCTGCGTTCAGCGTATCGAAATCATCACCCATCAAGCGCAAGTGCACAGGTTTGGCCGATGCAGGGCCGCCAGATAAGGCAAGGATTTCAGTGTAGATTCCTGGGATTTTATCAAGCCGCTCTTGCAGCTGGTCCAGCACCAAATCCCCATTGTAATCTGCGGCAACATGGGTGTCTTCAAAGAATAAGAAACCGTCTTCTGTCACCGTGGGGCGGTCTGCCCAAGGGATCAATTCGACTTGGATTTGGCCAATGGTGTCTCGGGGGCCTTCGCCGCCGCCTGTGTTGGCGTTTAGCCCGCCTTCGCCGGCAAAGGCAAAGGCATTGTCCACGCCTCTTTGGGTCAACACCACGTCTTCGACTTGGCGCACAAGATCGTCTTTCTCGTCCAAAGAGAGATTGCCACGTGCACGCACATAGACAATCGCTTGTTCTGGTTCTGTAGCTGCGAAAAACTCAACGCCTTTGTTGTTGGCGCCGTAGTATCCGAAAATGCCAATCACGCCAAAAATCACAGCGGCGATGGTGACAACAGGCATCACAGGGTTGCCGGCGATGGCATAGGTGAACCAGCCAAAGGCGGATCTTTTGTAGCCGACGTTGATTTTCTTTTCTGTCTTGTCACGTGCTGCGGCTGCCAATGTGATGCCGGACAAAGCTGATCCCACAAGGAACAAAACAGCGCCCAGAATAAGACCCTTTGCTCCCTCAGGCGCAGTGCCGCCAAACAAATATCCAGGGTTCATCATTTGCAGCAAAGACACGAACACCAAATAGGTTGAAGGCACGACCAAAGCCGCGCGCACGATCCATGGCAGGCGCGTTTTCAAAAACGCAGACGTCCGATCAAACAGGCGCGAAATGCGCCCAGAGACACCGCCCATAACCGGCAGGTAAATCAGGGCAACGATCAAAGACGCGGACAAAACAAAAATGATGGTGACGGGCAACATGCCCATAAACTGTCCCGCAACGCCGGGCCAAAACAGCATCGGCAAAAACGCGCAAAGCGTGGTTGCGGTTGAGGATATGATCGGCCAGAACATGCGCTTGGCTGCCTCGACAAAGGCGGCCATCGGGCCTTCGCCTTCTTCCATTTTGCGGTCGGCATATTCCACGACAACAATCGCGCCATCCACCAACATGCCCACGGCCAAAATCAACCCAAACATAACGATGTTTGAAATGGTGATGCCCATGAGGCCAAGCAAAATGAAACACAACAAAAATGAGGTCGGAATGGCAAATCCGACCAGCAAAGCGGAGCGGATGCCCAATGAGGCCAGCACCACAATCATCACCAAAGCGACAGCCGTCAAAACAGAGCCTTCCAATTGGCTGACCATCGATGCGACCTGTGTGGATTGATCGTTCGAGGTGCCAACATTGATAGCATCTTGCAAAGCTTGCGGCCATGTTGCGACTTCGGCGGCGACTTCGGTTTTGATCAACTCGACGGTGTCGATGATCGGAAAGCCTTTGCGTTTCACGACTTGCAACGCAACACTGTCGACGCCGTTAAAACGCGCCGTGCCTTCGCGGTCTTCAAAGGTCAAACGAATAGACGCCAAATCCCCCAAAGTGATCACACGGTCGCCGTTGACTTTGACGGGCAGGCCCATCACATCACGTTGGTCGTTGAATGACGCCGGAATTTTGACCGAGAACGTGCCGGTGGCTGTCGCCACTTCGCCTGCGGCCACCAATTGGTTGTTTTGTGTGACGACTTGGATCAATTCAGCGGCGGTGACATTGTATGATTCAAGGCGTAAAGGATCGATTGTCACCTCAAGCATCTCTGCGCGATCGCCTGTAAGCTGGGCGTTCAAAATAGGCTCTAAGCCTTCCAAACGATCCTGAAGCTTGCTGGCATATTGCACCAAAGTGCGTTCTGGCACATCGCCCGTCAGATTGACGATCAAAATAGGAAATTCGGAAAAGTTGATTTCGTTGATCGAATAGTTGTCAGCCCCTGCGGGGAATTTGCCTTCGACACGGTTCATCCGGTCGCGCACATCCGCCATGATTTTGGTTTTGTCCCAGCCAAATTCGAACTGCAATGCAACACCCGCATATCCTTCGGCTGCGGTGCCCGTGATCACATCAAGACCATCCAGATCGGACAGCTCGGTTTCCATAGGTTTCACCAAAAGACGTTCACTGTCTTCGGCCGAGATCCCTTGGAACGGCACAGACACAAACAGGGCAGGGATTTCGATGTCGGGTTCGCCCTCTTTGGGCAGGCTCACATACGCGGCAGAGCCAAGCACAAGGGTCAGCACGATGAAGGCTATGATCATGCGGGCGCGTTCACCCGCCCAGTCGACGATTCCCGTCATTGGGTGATCTCCTCAAAGTGCGGCTCGACCAAGACGCCTTTGCTGACGTATTCTTGGCCAACAGTGATAATATCAGCCGTTTCGGGCAAGCCTGCGACCCAGATGCCATCTTGGGTGTCGCGGATCACTTCGATGGGCATGAAATCAACGATGTTGCCCTCGGCTACCGTACGCAAACCAATCAAACCGTCATTGTTGAGTGTCAAAGACGACTGCGCCACCAAATGGGCCAAACGCCCAGCGGATGAGATGCCGATTTCAACGGTTTGGCCATCGCGGATGGCGAAATCTGTGTTGGGCACTTCAACTTCGACGCGGAAGGTGCGGGTTTCTGGATCGGCAGAGCGCGATAGGAATGTCACGCGACCTGTCACCGTGTGACCGGAAATAAACCGCGCGCCAGCTAAGGCGCCGACTTCGATGTTGTCGACTTCGGTTTCTGGTGCGAAACCAACCAATTTGATCGGGTCAAGTTGAATGACTGTCGCGCATTCCGAACCAGATTGCAGCGATGTGCCAAATTCTGCCGTATCCGTTTCCAGCAGGCCTGCGAATGGGGCTGTGATTTCTAGGCGTTCGATGTCTTTTTGAGCCTGCGCGACGCTTGCACGGGCATTTTCCAACGCGGCCTCTGCGGACAGAACCTTGGTTTCAGACGCATACCCACCCTCAGACAGTTTTTGCGCATTGTTCAAACCCACTTGCGCTTCGGCCAAACCTGCACGGGCTTGGGCCAATGTTGATGCGCGTGTTCCAGGGTCAAGTTGGCATAACATTTGATCTTTTTTGACGTAGGCGCCTTTGCGAAGAGGTTCTGAAATCACTTGCCCGCCCGTTTGTGCGGTCACGGTCACTTGGCGTGCGGCTTGGGTTTCGCCGCGCAAGATCACTGCGCTGTCCAAATCGCGTGCGACGGAATGGATGGCCACGACAGAAACAATTTTTTCATCTGCTGCGTCTTTTAGTCCAGGGGGCGCAAAAGTATCATCTGGCGAAGCGTCAAGCAGTGCAGTCTCGGAAGGGGCTGGCCCGCCGGTCAAACGATCCCGTTCAAAAATAAAGAAATACAGAGCCACGCAGACAAGCAAGGCGATGATAAGTGACATGATACGCATGGGTGATTTCTGTGTCCGTTGATCTTTGGCGACATTGCGCTGGTTTTTATCGGTACCGGTTTTATAGGTACCGATTTTTATGGGCGAGTGTGGGATCGAGTTGATGTGGGCCTGAAGGAGACAGCTCAAAGACCTTTGGTTGATACATTGATATGATGCTAAATCTTAATGTCAGTCTTAATCCGATTAACATTGGGGTCAAGATGGGGCGCTTAACCTTACGACACAAGGTTGGATTGCGCTTTTTATGGTAAAAAGGCGTGCCAAAGGATTTTTGTTTCAGGAAGCTGATAAAAAGGCCGTGCTTTTCAGCGCTTTGCAAATCTGTGTGCTGGGTTTGAGACTTGTTTGGCCTCCTGTGGTGAGGTTTTGAAAGAAAGTGAACTGTTGAGTTCAGTTTAGGGCGCAGCATGACGTCTGGCAAGGTCTCAATATGACCATTCAATCACGGCGTGTTAAACGTTGAGCAGTCACTTTAAGCCCCCAAAAACACGTGCCATCTGCGCAAAGCGTCACATGCTCTTGGCAAGGGTTTGCGGTTCGGGGTAAGAGAGAGCCAACACAAATGATATGTGCCACCTGAATCAAGGGGTACAGTGCACAGTTAAATCGACCCCGGGGGCCAATGTGAGCAATACTGACAGTTTCATCGACGAAGTGACCGAAGAGGTCCAGCGCGACAAACTTTACGCGGCCTTGCGCAAATATGGCTGGATCGGCGTTGTGGCTGTTGTGGCGATTGTGGGCGGTGCTGCCTATAATGAATGGTCTAAATCCAAAGCTGAAACCCTCGCACGTGCCAATGGCGACGCGATCACGACGGCTTTGATGGCGGGTGGTGATGACGCTGGCGCACGCGCCGATGCTTTGGCTGCGGCTGGTGTGACGGGATCTGCACGCATTGTGGCCGATATGGTGCGTGCGGGAGAATTGCATGCTGCAGGTGACGCATCAGGCGCGATTGCAGTGCTTGCCCCCTATACTGTTGACGCAACGCTGGATGCGATTTTTCGCGATTTGGCGATTTTGAAAACGGCGATGATTGGCGCAGGCGATATTGCGCCTGAGGATCGCATCGCGCAATTGGCTGGCATCGCGTCGCCCGGTGCGCCGTACCGTTTGTTGGCCGAAGAACAGATCGCGACAGCACAGGTTGAACTGGGGGATGTCGAGGCTGCCGTGGCCGGTTTGCGTGCGATTGCACAAGACGTCGAGGCCACAGAGGCGCTCCGCCGCCGAAGCCTGCAAATGATAGTTGCACTTGGGGCGGATCCAGTCGCACAATAAAGCAATATATACGATTTCGCGGCTCTTGCATGTGCAAAAGCTGAATGAACACGGGCGCGTTTTGCGCGGTCAAGCACGCGAAACTAAGTGTGCAAGACAAACGATTTGGACGAGGGGATCAACATATGATCGCGCAGGCTGGTAGAGCAGGGCTTTTTCTTTTGGCGGTTGGCCTTTCGGCTTGTGGCGAGCAAGAGGTGATTTTGCCCGGCGAACGTCTTGAATTGCGGGACGGTTTGGCCGGCGCTGTTGCGCGTGACGTCACTCAGGCGAACAGGTCTGCGGCCATCTCGATGGGCGCACAAGTGTCGCGCTCCAGCTGGACCCAAACGGGCGGCTCTGCGACGCATGCGGCAGGCCACAATCGGTTCACCTCATCCACGCCCGCCGTGGCTTGGGTCGCGCCTATTGGCCAAGGCAACACACGTAAATTGCGTATGACCTCTGCACCTGTTGCGGCAAATGGTTTGATTGCTGCCTTTGATGCGGGATCCACTGTGACCGTCATCTCTGCGGCCACGGGCGCACCGGTTTGGACGCGCGACATCACGCCTGCCAGTGAAAAACAGGGCGATGCCTCTAGCGGATCTTTGGTGATTTCTGGCACGACATTACTGGCGGCCACGGCGTATGGCGAGATCATAGCCTTTGATTTGGCCACGGGCGCGCAACGCTGGACCCAACGCATTGATGCGGCGGGGGCTGCTGGTGTGACAGCGCATCAAGGGCTTGTTTATGTTGTTGGTGGCGATTCGCAGCTTTGGGCGATTGATTTGGCCACTGGGTTGGTCAAATGGCAAATCACCGGTCCTGAAACGATTGCCTCACGGGTGGGCGCGCCTGCGCCTGCGGTGAATGATCGTTTGGCCGTGGTGCCGTTTTCTGCTGGCGATGTCTACGGCGTGTTCCGCCAAGGCGGCACGCGCCTTTGGTCTGCGTCTTTGGCTGGCAAACGCGCTGGCTTGGTCTATGCCAATGTGTCGGACATCACCTCTGATCCTGTGATCGTTGGCAACACTGCCTACATGGGCAATCAAGCAGGGCGTTTTGCGGCCTTTGATATGGACACAGGTGAGCGCCGTTGGACAACGCGTGAGGGGGCCTATAGTCCTGCGTCTGTTGTTGGCGGATCGGTGTTTATCGTGACGGATCGTGCAGAATTGGTACGCTTGTCTGCCTCGAACGGCACGCGCATCTGGGGGCAACAATTGCCCCTGTACACCACAGACAAAGTTAAAAAACGCAAAGCTGTGTTTGCGCATTACGGGCCCGTTGCGGCGGGGGGCAAACTTTGGGTTGCGTCCTCTGACGGTGTTTTGCGCGGATTTGCGCCTGATAACGGTGCTTTGACGGCACAAGTGACCCTGCCTGCAGGGGCTGCAAGCGATCCGATTTTTGTCGGCGGCGTTCTGTATGTCTTGTTGGAAACAGGTACTTTGGTCGCGTTGAAATAGACACGAGAGCTGGCTGACTGAGCTTTGCCCTTTACCCCAAAGGCCCTTTGGGTGTATCGGGGCAACTTGAGATAAAAAGCGGGATCCCCCATGAGTTTTACACTTGCGATTGTCGGCCGACCCAATGTGGGCAAATCGACCCTGTTCAACCGTTTGGTTGGGCGTCGTCTGGCGTTGGTTGATGACCAGCCGGGCGTGACCCGTGACCTGCGCGAAGGCGAGGCCAAACTGCAAGGCATGCCGTTCACCGTGATCGACACCGCCGGTTTGGAAGAAGCCACCGATGAAAGCCTTCAGGGCCGGATGCGGGCGCTCACCGAACGGGCTGTTGGCATGGCGGATGTGTGCCTGTTTTTGGTGGATGGTCGCACCGGTATCTTGCCTGCTGATGAAGTGTTTGCGGATATTTTGCGTCGCAAATCTGCGCGGGTGATTTTGGGGGTGAACAAAGCCGAGGGCCACGCAGGCGAAGCTGGGTTCTTAGAGGCCTATTCTTTGGGGCTTGGTGAACCTGTGCGCCTGTCTGCGGAACACGGCGAAGGCATGTCGGACCTGTACGACATGTTGTTGCCGATCTCGATTGAATTCGAAGAGCGCGCTTTGCGTGATACGCCAGATGTCGATGTGATTTTGACAGATGAAGATTTCGATGAAGATGGCGATAGCATGGGGTCTTCGCGTGACTTTACGCTTGAAAAACCACTGCAAATCGCTGTTGTCGGTCGCCCCAATGCGGGCAAATCCACGTTGATTAACAAACTCTTGGGCGAAGAACGTCTTTTGACAGGTCCTGAAGCGGGCATCACCCGTGACAGTATTTCTGTGACGATGAACTGGAACGACACGCCCGTGCGTGTGTTCGATACGGCGGGCATGCGTAAAAAAGCCAAAGTGCAAGAAAAGCTTGAAAAGCTGTCTGTGTCTGATGGTCTGCGTGCGGTGAAATTTGCCGAGGTTGTGGTTGTTTTGCTCGATGTGTCCATTCCGTTTGAACAACAAGATTTGCGTATCGCCGATTTGGCCGAACGCGAAGGGCGCGCTGTGGTTATCGCGGTGAACAAATGGGACGAAGAGACGGATAAGTCTAATAAGGCCAAACTCTTGCGTGAAGAATTTGCCCGTTTGCTGCCGCAACTCAAAGGCGCGCAGCTTGTGACGGTCTCTGCCAAATCCGGCAAGAATCTTGATAAACTGCAAGAAGCGATCCTGAAAGCGCATGAAATCTGGAACCGCCGTGTGCCAACAGCGCGCTTGAACAGCTGGCTCAAAGCCATGACCGAGGCACATCCGCCCCCCGCACCTGGTGGGCGCCGGATCAAGCTGCGTTACATGACCCAAGCCAAAACACGCCCGCCTGGTTTTGTGGTGATGTGTTCGCATGCGGATAAGTTGAATGAGAGCTATAAACGGTATCTTATCAATGGTTTGCGGATCGACTTTGACATGCCAGGGACCCCCATTCGTTTGTGGTTCCGTGATCAAGGCGAAGACAATCCGTACAAAAACAAGACCAAATCTGTGCCATCACGTTTGCGTAAACACCTTGGCAAAGCGCGTGCTGACGAGAAAAAACGCTACTGATTTGAATGGCCTCTTACTGGCCTAATCTGAGATTGAAAAACGGCGCGTTCCTGTAAAAGGACGCGCCGTTTTGTATTTTCGCATGTGTCGAACGCCACCGAGCGGCGGGGACTAGATATCCAGATCGACCCAAATGGGCACATGGTCTGAGGGTTTGTCTTTTGCGCGGGCAAAGGCGTCGATTTGACAATCGCTCAACGTGTCCGCGGCTTGTGGCGACAGCAAAAAATGGTCAATGCGAATGCCATCATTCCGGTTGAACGCGCCAGCTTGATAATCCCAAAACGTATAGGTTTCCTCGGCACCGTTTTTCACCCGCAAAGCATCGGTAAACCCCAAACCCATCAGTTTGCGAAAGGCTGTGCGGCTTTCTAAGCGAAACAGCGCATCTTTGCGCCACGCATCGGGGCGTTTTGCGTCTTCGGCTTGGGGGATCAGGTTGAAATCACCCGCCAACAAGAACGGTTCTTCGAGCTGCATCAGCTCGCGGGCGCGATCTTCTAATCGCTGCATCCATTTGAGTTTGAAATCGTATTTGGACCCTTCAACAGGCGTGCCATCACTGTTCAAATCAACAGGGTTGCCATTGGGCAGATACAGCCCGCAAATGCGCATCGATGTTTTGGCACCAATCACCGTCGCCTCAATGTAGCGCGCCTCGATATCATCCGCCCCATCACGGCCCATGCCCTCACCCTTTGGCAGGCCACGGGTGACATCCTCAAGGGGGATTTTGGACAGAAATGCCACGCCATTGAATGACTTTTGTCCATGGGTTTCAACGATGTATCCCATGTCTTCAAAGTGCGCGCGGGGAAAGTTTTCGTCAACCGATTTAATCTCTTGCAAGATCACCACATCAGGATCGGCTTCTTTAAGCCAATCTGTGAGCGCGTCAATACGGGCTTTGATACCGTTGATGTTAAAGCTGGCAATTTTCATGACGCGTCCATTTTTTAAATCAGAGTGAGTGTCAGTTTAGGGGTACAATTCTTTGAGGGAAAGCGCCGATCAATCACGATCGGCAATCGCACGGCCACAAGCGGCAGCAGATGACCATGCCCATTGAAAATTATATCCCCCAAGCCAGCCCGTCACATCCACAACTTCGCCAATGAAATACAGGCCTTTGACCTGTTTGCTTTCCATCGTTTTGGAACTGAGCGCATCTGTATCGACGCCGCCCAGCGTCACTTCGGCGGTGCGGTACCCTTCGGATCCAGTGGGTTTTAGGGGCAGGGCGTGCAGCGTATCGGCAAGCTCTTGCAACGCTTTATCTGATTGGTCCGCCAGATTGCCACTGAGGTTTAGATTTTCGGCCAAAGTCACGGCAAGCTTTTTAGGAAACAGTGTCGCCAAAGCCGTGCTCATGTGGCGACGTCCGTTTTCAGACCGCTCACGCCGCAGGGCGTTAAAAATAGATGTGTTTGGCATTAAATTGGCCCGCACCACATCGCCCTCATGCCAATAATTCGACACCTGCAACACAGCAGGGCCAGAAATGCCACGGTGGGTGAACAGCAGCGCTTCTTCAAATGAGGTGCCATTGGCCTCAAGACGCCCCTCAAGCGCGGTGCCCGCCAAGGGCGCGATCCACTCAAGCTCTTGCGGGCCGAATGTGAGCGGCACCAAACCTGGGCGCGTGTCGGTCATCGGCAGGCCAAATTGCGCAGCAATCTGATAGCCGATGCCTGTCGCGCCCATTTTGGGAATCGATTTTCCGCCCGTGGCCACCACAACATTGCGCGCCGTGACCGTTTTGCCTGATAACACGAGGCGAAATCCCACGCCATCATGGGCAATCGTATCGATGGTGGTGTTCAGCGCGATGTCAGCGGCTTTCGCTTCACGCAGCAACATGTCGATGATTTGAGTGGCTTTGTCGTCGCAAAACAACTGCCCGAGCGTTTTTTCATGATAGGCGATGCCATATTTGGCCACCAATTCGATGAAATCCCATTGAGTGTAGCGTGCCAGTGCAGATTTGGCGAAATGTTTGTTTTGGCTGATAAAGTTCTCAGGACCTGCAAACATATTGGTGAAATTACAGCGCCCGCCACCCGAAATACGGATTTTATCACCCGCGCGTTTGGCGTGATCCACAACCAAAACACGGGCCCCTTTGGCTGAGGCAAAACCTGCACACATCAACCCCGCCGCACCAGCGCCAAGAATGATCGTGTCGTAATGGGATTGAATATCTGTGCTCATAGGGGCGTAAAACATGAAATCGCGCTGTGTGACAAGTGTTTCATGCGTGGCCGTGAACGTAAAAAGGCGGCCCCGTGGGACCGCCTTTAGGGGAGGAGTAGAAAGTCGTCTTACTTGTCGTCAACAACGATGTCTTGAGTGGCTGAAACTGTGCCGTTTGTGCTCAGTACTGCGACCACGTCTTGGTTGGAAATTGTTTTAAAGCTGACGCGTACGTCATTGTTGGCCCCTGCGTGGACGGCTTTTGCCCCAAGCAATTTACCTTGGCCGTTTGCTGTCAATTCGTACACTTCAACAACACCGTCCGAAGATGCACGTACAAGATCAAGTTCAACGTATGAGTTCAAGTCTTGGGAGTGGTCCGCAAAGATGTGGTCTGATGCGAAAGCGGATGAGCCTGCTGCGATGAGAACGGCTGTGGCGGCGAGTGTTTTTACGGAAGTTGTAAACATGATATGTCCTTTCAAGACGGTATATTCGTTTGTATGCGGCGGCGTGTCCCGAGGGCTTCATCGTCGCCTTGTCATTGGAAATAGACCTTCTTTCAAAGATTGTAAGGCTTTGATTGTTCACAAGAAACGGCGCAAAAATTGACTATTTCGTGAGTGTTTGA
>JBLHXX010000068.1:0-13839 GCA_047630475.1 Celeribacter sp.
GCGTCCATTTCGCCAAGTCCTTTGAACCGTTGCACGTCGATTTTGCCTTTGCCGCCAAGGCCCTTTTCCATCCAGATGTCTTTTTCCGCATCATCGGCGACATACAGGCGGTGCGCGCCTTGGGTGAGGCGGTAGAGCGGTGGGCAGGCCAGATAGAGGTGGCCTTGGTCAATCAAAGGCCGCATTTGGGTAAAGAAAAACGTCATCAGCAAAGCCGCGATATGCGCGCCATCCACATCCGCATCGGTCATGATGATGATTTTGTCGTAACGTAGGTCTTCGACATTAAAACGCGTGCCCATTTGCACGCCCAAAGCTTCGCATAGATCGTTGATTTCTTGGTTTGTGTTGAGCTTGTTCGACGCCGCGCCCAGAACGTTGAGGATTTTACCTTTGAGCGGCAGCAGGGCTTGGGTTTCGCGTTTGCGCGCGCCCTTGGCTGATCCGCCCGCAGAGTCGCCCTCCACGATGAACAATTCGGTGTTCTCGCGGTTTTTGGCGGTACAATCGGTCAGTTTTCCGGGAAGACGCAGTTTTTTGGTGGCTGTTTTGCGCTGTGTCTCTTTTTCTTGGCGGCGACGCAGGCGTTCCTCGGAGCGCAGCACCAGAAAATCAAGGATCGCGCCCGCGGATTTGGTGTCAGCGGCCAGCCAGTTGTCAAAGTGGTCGCGCACAGCGTTTTCCACCAGACGCGCGGCATCGGCGGTGGCAAGGCGATCTTTGGTTTGGCCGACAAATTCAGGTTCACGGATGAAACAGGACACCAAAGCACAGCCGCCGGTGATCAAATCATCACGGGTGATGTCTTTGGATTTTTTATTGCCCACGAGATCGCCATAAGCGCGAATGCCCTTGAGAATAGCCGACCAAAAGCCGCCCTCATGGGTGCCGCCCTCGGGCGTGGGCACGGTGTTACAATAGGATTGCATGAACCCATCGCGCGTGGGCGTCCAGTTGACGGCCCATTCGACTTTGCCCGGCACCCCAAAGCGCGGCTGGAATTCAACGGTGCCCGCAAAGGGCGCATCGGCGTAGGTCATGGCCGTGCCGAGGGTTTCTTTGAGGTAGTCCGCAAGCCCGCCCGGGAAGTGGAAAATCGCTTGTGTCGGCGTCTCGCCATCATCAATCTCGGATTTCCAGCGGATTTCAACACCAGAGAATAAGAACGCTTTGGACCGCGCGAGGGTGAACAGGCGTTTGGGTTTGAAGCGGTGCTTGCCAAAGATTTGCTCGTCGGCATGAAACGTCACGAATGTACCGCGCTTGTTGGGGGCCGCACCGAGTTTTTCAACAGGCCCAAGAGGGATGCCGCGCGAGAACCGTTGCTCATAAAGTTCTTTGTTTTTCGCGACCTGCACGATCAAGCTGTCGGACAAAGCGTTGACCACAGACGACCCAACGCCGTGCAAACCACCCGAGGTCGCGTAAGCATCACCAGAGAATTTACCCCCCGCATGCAGCGTACACAGGATGACTTCGAGGGCTGATTTATCAGGGAATTTAGGGTGCGGATCGATCGGAATGCCGCGCCCGTTGTCGGTGACCGTGACGGAATAATCGGCATGCAAGGTCAGCTCGATGCGGTTGGCATGGCCCGCGACGGCCTCGTCCATTGAGTTGTCCAAAATCTCGGCCACGAGGTGGTGCAACGCGCGCTCATCTGTGCCGCCGATATACATACCGGGGCGTTTGCGCACGGGCTCTAGGCCTTCTAGCACTTCGATGGAGGAGGCGTCGTAGGTGGGGGTAGCCCCTGCGAGGAGATCGTCGGACATTGGCACTGTGCTCGATTCTTGGTGTTTGCTCGTTGGTCTAGGATTAGACCACCCAAGCGGGAAAACCGCAAGATGTTGGCTGCACTCAGGCCGCGACGCTGTGTGGTGTGGCGCTCGGGCGCGACGCCTCAGTCCGGCGTATCACCAAAGCCGCCCATGCGTTTGGCCCATTGAAAGGCCACGATCATGCCCTTAAAGCGCGGCAAAAGAAACAAAGACAGCGCCACTGTGCCTGTCGTGAACAGGGCGAGCATCATCAACGGTTCCGGGCGAAATTCCACAAAAAACCACCCCATCAGGGGCGCCATCAAGTGACCCACGATCAAAATCGTCAAATAGGGCGGGCCGTCATCCGCGCGGTGGTGATGTAATTCTTCGCCACACACAGGGCATTCTGCGCGCACTTTTAAATAGCCTTTTAGCATTGGCCCGTTGCCACATGACGGGCAGCGTCTTTTCCACCCGCGCAGCAAAGCGGGCTTCATTTCGCGGTCGGGCGTATCGGACCCGTTTACATCTACGGGAGCGCGAAGGGCTGTATCAGTCATGCGTGTCGCCTTTTTGGTCTTAGGGTTTTGTCCCTACGACATCAGTATAAGGCGCAAAGTCTTACGCAATAGAGGGCGGATTGTCCTTGCGTCCGGATGTCGCGCAGCTTTGTGCCTCAACGATGAAATCACAGCCGAGGATGAAAGTTTTTTACGCAGGTGGCGACGGAAACCTGTGCGGCGCGCGTTTCACTCTCATAAGCGCACTGCACTAAGACACCTGAGCAGAGCGCATGGATAACCAAAATAAGGACTATATCTTATGACACGTACATCACTTATTTCCGCCGTTGCTTTAATCGCTGTTCTTGGCTCTGCCACTGCCAGCTTTGCCTATGGTGACAAAGGCATGGGCCCTCGTGGCGGTATGATGCCTGACTTTGCAACCTTGGATGCAGATGGTGACGGCCAAGTGACCCAAGCCGAACTGGATGCGCAAAAAGCGGCTCGTTTTGCTGAAATCGACGCAGATGGTGACGGTTCTGTGACCGCCGAAGAACTGGCCGCGTATAAGGATGCCAACGACACGACTATGCGCACTAAACGTTTTGAGATGATGATCTCGCGTATGGATGTGGATGGCGATGGCGCATTGTCGGCCGATGAAATGAGCGGCGCAGTCAAGAAAACGCCGCTTGAGCGTCTGGATACAGATGGGGACGGCTCGATCTCTGAAGAAGAATTCGCAGCTGCCGCCAGCGCACGTGGTGATCGCGGTGGCGATCGAGGCGAGCGTGGTCATGGCAAAGGCGGCAAAGGCAAAGGTCACAAGTGATCTGGCGCAGCTAAATTTGCCATAGACACCAATGATCGGGGCGTGCGCGCCCTGATCGCATCACACCTGATCGTCGCAGGCGTTTAACGCGCAAAGGCATAAGATTACGGTTGAAAACGCACGAGACAGGACAGAGTTGACCATGGACGCCGACCACTTCTCAGGCTACGTCTGATAGGGATGAATATGCCTTTTGACGCCCAAAATGACACGTCCGACGACGCTTTGCTGATTGCCTTTGGCAATGGGGATCGTTTGGCTGCGCGGGTTCTGACCGAGCGACACGCGCCACGGGTGATCGGCTATGCTGCGCGCTTGCTCAAAGATCGTGCCGAGGCCGAAGACGTGGCCCAAGACGCGATGATGCGCCTGTGGAAAATCGCACCAGAATGGCGCACTGGCGAGGCCAAGGTGACAACCTGGCTTTACCGTGTTGTGACAAATTTATGCACCGACCGTTTGCGTAAAAAACGTGGAACGGGATTGGATGAGATCGCAGAACCCGAAGACGGAAAGCCGTCACAAGATGCGGTTTTGATGCAAAAACAAAGGGTGGCGGCATTGGATGCTGCATTGGACACCTTGCCGGAGCGGCAAAAAGAAGCCGTCGTTCTGCGCCATATCGAGGGGTTATCGAACCCAGAGATCGCGCAGGTTTTAGAGATTGGCGTCGAGGCAGTTGAAAGTTTAACCGCCCGAGGCAAACGTGCGCTGGCCAAGGCTATGGCCGATCAGCGCGAAATTTTGGGGTTTGAAGATGACACAGCGTGATGATTTTCTCAGTGATGCTGATTTGAACAGCCTTTTTGCCGAGGCTCAGTCGGATGTGACTGCGCCGTCAAACGATTTTATGGCGCGGGTTCTGGCGGATGCGGATGGCGTGCAAGACGCGGCGGGCGCAGGCTTGCCGGATTGGGCACAGGCCCACACGGCCCCCAAACCACGGGGCCGTTGGTTGGCGGCCGTGTTGGACAGTGTTGGCGGCTGGCGCGGTGGCGCGGGGCTGGCGACGGCAACGGTTATGGGATTGGGTATCGGGCTTGGCGCGCCGAGCACCGTCACGCAACTGGCGGCGGGCACTTGGACCAGTACAGCTGTGGCGGAGGGGGACGTGGCGACGACAGAGATCACAAACTTTGCGCTCGACGATTTGGTGCCAAGCTTTTACGATTTGGCGGAAGGATAGAACATGAGCGATATTGAGACGCAGAAAAAGACACGCGGATCACGGCGCACGCGTTGGGTGTTGATCGTCTCGCTTGGGTTGAACTTGGCTGTCGCGGGCTTGGTGGCTGGTGCTGCCTTGCGCGGTGACCATGGTCGGGCATCCGGCGATGCCCGCGCGCGCGCGATGCAGGCGCGTGATTTTGGGTTTGGGCCTTATGTTGCTGCGCTTGACGGGGCTGATCGGCGGATGATTGGGCGTGCCTTTATTGGCAAGGCTGGGCGACCAGACAAAGCGCGCAATGAGGTGCAGACCCAGTTCGAATCCATTTTGGAGGCGCTCAAGGCGGACCCGTTTGACGCTGATGCGTTGAAATCTAAGATGTTCACCCAGTTGAATAATTTGGCCGAGATGCAAAAGATTGGTGCTGATGTGATCGTTGATCACCTGTCTGCCATGACACCTGAGGCACGGGCTGCCTATGCGGTGCGTTTGGATCAGGCGCTACAGCGTCCGTTGCGTCACGATGATGATCGAAAAGGCAATGATGGCCGCAAATTCGATGAGCGCAAAGAGGGGCGGTCATTCAAATAAAGTCGCTTAGGTTTTGCATTCGATATGTGGTCTAACATTCAGAAATACATGCCTTTAAGCGGCATGCGAGCCGAGGGTCACTTGATTGCGACCTTCGGCTTTTGCATCGTAAAGCGCACGGTCTGAGATTTGCAAAAGTGTCTCGATAGAGGCATTTGAATCGCCTCCCATAGACAGGCCAATCGAGGCAGAGACAGACACAGGGGCGCCCTCTGTCGACATGGCCACAGGGGTCGCGCAAATCACGCTGCGCAGGCGTTCTGCGGCGGTGCGCGCCTCCATCAGCGTCGTCATAGGCATGCAGATCAAAAATTCTTCCCCGCCAAAACGCGCCACCAGATCGATCCCGCGCATGTTCTCACGCATGCGTTTCGCCACCTCGGTCAACACCTGATCGCCAACGCAGTGACCAAAGGTGTCGTTGATGGTTTTAAACCGATCGAGATCGATCAACATGATCGCAAAGTTTTGGTTGGATTTTGCTGATTGTTCCGAAATTTGCGCCAGATGCGGCATCGCATAGCGGCGGTTGTAAAGCCCCGTCAACGGATCAACCATGGCCAAGCGCAGGCCTTCGTCCACCGAAATGCGCAGAACGTCAGCTTCCTTTTTGCGCCGCATTTGTGATCGCAGACGCAGTGCCAACTCTTCGGGATCGGCCCCGCGCGTGATGATATCGTTCGCCCCCAAATCCAACGCCATGATCGCCTCTTTGCGGTCTTGTCGGCCATGCACCACGACAATGCCCGCCGAGCGGGTGATTTGACGTGCGCGAATGTCCGCAATCAAGCGCAACCCATTTGTGTTGCCAAAAATGTCACTGGAA
Source organism: Celeribacter sp. (assembly GCA_047630475.1). Lineage (GTDB taxonomy): Bacteria > Pseudomonadota > Alphaproteobacteria > Rhodobacterales > Rhodobacteraceae > Celeribacter. Next base: position 5,684 of record JBLHXX010000068.1, read on the forward strand.
ATCACGTAAAGATCAGCGGCATTGCCCGCTGCGATGGTTTCCAAAAGGCGATCTGCCACCACGATTTCGATGTCGTCGGACACCAATCCACGCAAACCCGCCCGCCATGTCATGGCGTCCTCTGCCGTGCGGCCGATGAGAGCTATTTTTCCAGGTGTCGAAAAGCTGGCAGGCGCTTCGGCAAAGCCTAAAGTGCGTGCGGTTTCGTCGCGTCGGCGCAATTCGTCTGTTGTGGCGCGGGCCCGCATGAGCGCGCGCACACGGGCGGTCAATGTCAGCTCATCAATCGGTTTGGCCAGAAATTCATCGGCCCCCGCTTTGAGCGCTGCGATCTTGGCCTCGGTATCGCCGGAGGGCGTCGCGATGAGAATGGGAATATGGCATGTGGCGGAATTGGCTTTGAGTTGGGCACAGGCTTCGTGGGCGGTCATATCACCGAGGTCTGTGTCCAAAATGATGATTTCGGGCTGACTGTCGGCTGCGCGCAGCAATGCGTCATGGCCAGACGCAGCTTGGATCACCTCATAAAAGGCGGATGAAAGTTTGACTTTCAGTATGATACGGTTCGTTGGGACATTGTCCACGATGAGGATGCGGCCTGCCATTGTGCCCTCGAATATCTGTGTTATGCGATGTGTATTGGGATGTAAGGTTCGTTAAGATATGGGTCTAAAATGGGCCTCAATGGTTAATAAAGGGTTTCGACCCTGAGGGAGTTATACACAGATGCAGCAAGATTCCGCCGAAACACTCGCGCTCAAGTTGCTGGTTTGGCTTGTCGGAAACGAAGAGCTTTTGCCTGTTTTTCTTGGCTCTACCGGGCTTGGCGAAGACGATTTGCGCAATCGTGCAGGTGAGGCTGAGCTTTTGACGGCTGTTTTAGATTTCGTAACCATGAATGATGACTGGGTTAATGAGTGCGCCCAGAGCTTGGCCATAGATCCACATGATGTTTTGCGTGCGCGCCAAGCCATGCCGGGCGGGGAGGATATCCATTGGACATAACCTCAGTTCAGGCCATTTTATTCGACAAAGACGGGACGCTCTTTGATTTTCAAAAGTCGTGGACGCCTTGGGCCAACGCCGTGATCAAACGTTTGGCGCCGGATGATGTGAGCTTGGGGCGCGCGGTGGCTGATGTTTTGGGGTTCGATATGGATGCGGAGCTGTTCTTGCCAGACAGTTTTGCCGTGTCCAGCACGCCTGACGCGCAAATTAACAGACTTTTATCGCTTTTGCCTCATCTGGATGCAGATCAGATTTCGGCGCGGATGATGCCTAAATTGGCGGATGCCGTGCCTGTACCTGTCCGCGACCTGACCAAGGCTCTGACCCACCTCAAATCGCATGACATTAAAATGGGCGTGGTGACAAATGACTTTGAACAGGTTGCTTTTGAGCATTTACACCATGCTGGCGTGCAGGGCGCTTTTGATGTGGTGATTGGGTTTGATAGTGGCTTTGGTGGTAAGCCGGCACCTGATGGCTGTGTGGCTGCGGCTTTGGCACTTGGCGTGTCGCCTGAACAGACGGTGATGGTTGGGGATAGCTTGCATGACCTGCACGCAGGACGTGCGGCAGGGATGCGTACGATCGGCGTGCTCACAGGGACGGCAAGCCGATCTGATTTGGCACCTTGGGCCGATTCTGTTGTACAAGATATCGCGGATATCGCAGATTTTTTCCCCACAAACCTGTTCGTATAGGCGAATTTCCAACTGTAAACTTTACGTTGGGTGAGGTTGTGCCCGATTATTGAGGTTATTTGCAAAATGAAATGAGCATCTTGGTACTTTATTAAGGCCGTGCACTTAGTCTTTGGGTCAGTACAAGTAAGAGGGCCTTTTGCTCATGCATGGAATGATAAATCGCGCAATTCAGTGTTTTCTTCGCGACACATATGGACCGCAAATTTGGGCTGACATCGCTGAACAAGCTGATTTTGGCTTTGATAATTTTGAAGCAATGTTGAATTACCCTGACGGGGTAACCATCAAACTCTTGGCCACGGCTGCGCGCAATTTGTCCAAACCTGTTGAAACATTGCTTGAAGACATTGGAACCTATCTGGTGTCACACCCCAACGTCGAGGCCATCCGCAGGTTGTTGCGATTTGGTGGTGATGAATACAAAGAATTCATGTTCTCACTCAATGAAATCGAAGGGTGGTCGCGGTTGGCTTTGCCTGATCTTGAGGTGCCTAAACTTGAAGTTTTTGAAAACCCTGATGGCACGCATACACTGACTTGTCTGCATTCGATGCCAGGATTTGGTTACGCGATGGTGGGCGTCATGCGGGCTATGGCGGATGACTACGGCGCACTGGTTTTTTTAGAACATCAAGGGTGGCGTGATTCTGGCGAAGAACTCATCAATATCCAACTGTTGGAAGAAGCCTTTGCCGAAGGGCGAAGCTTTGATCTCTCTGCAAAGGCTGTCTAAGATATGGAAAATGTGACCCATTTGGACAAAGAGTCCCTTGATCTTCTTATGCCTATGCATCTGATCCTTGATGCCAAAGGTATTGTGCGCAACGTTGGGCCGACGTTGCGCAAGCTGCGCCCTGAAAATGATTTTTTAGGATTGAATGTGTTCGATATATTCGAATTGCGTGATGATGGGCGCAACAAAGGCGATACCATTTTGCCAACAGATAAAAAGCTGTACCTGACTTTTCAGCACGGAGTGCCCTCTACGCTTAAAGGGGTTGCGACGCCATTGACGGACTGTGATGGCATGCTGCTCAATTTGTCTTTTGGCATCTCTGTGGTCGATGCTGTGCGCGATTATCGCCTGACGGGGGGGGATTTTGCCCCCACGGATTTGGCCATCGAAATGCTGTATCTGGTCGAGGCCAAGTCAGCCGTGCTCGAGGAAACCAAACAGCTGAACACACGTCTGCAGGGGGCAAAGGTGGCAGCTGAGGAACAGGCTTTTACAGACACGCTTACGGGACTTAAAAATCGCCGTGCTCTGGACCATGTGTTGGAACGGATGATCCGTAGCTCCATTCCGTTTGCGATGATGCACATTGACCTTGATTACTTCAAAGATGTTAACGACACACTTGGCCATGCGGCAGGGGATGCTGTGTTGCAACGGGTCGCCAAAGTCCTCGTCGCGGAAACGCGTGGAGATGATATGGTTGCGCGGGTGGGCGGTGACGAATTCATTTTGATTTTGCACAACATGACTGATCAAGACCGTTTGATGAAAGCCGCCAAACGGATCATCACACAATTGGAAGTGCCTGTGCCGTTTAATGACACGGTGTGTCGTATTTCGGGGTCCATTGGAATCACCACAACCGATATGTATGAGACGATTGATCCCGATCAAATGATGCATGATGCAGATACGGCGCTCTATGCCTCAAAACACGATGGCCGTGCCTGTGCTAATATGTTCACTTCAAGCATGGTCTCGATGGAAGCACAAGATCCCGCCGCCACAGCATCAAGGCGCTAGATCACACCATGCAGAGTGCAGGGGCGTGTCATAAATGATGTTTGTGAAATTTTCAGCCAATGGCAGTCCCTAGGGGAATTGAACCCCTCTTTCCAGGTTGAAAACCTGGCGTCCTAACCGATAGACGAAGGGACCGCTGTTGGCGTGAGCGGGTATTTACGGCAGCTGCCCGCAAAGCGCAAGGGTGTGAATGCTGCAAAATTAGAATTTTTTAAAAAAATTGAAACCGTAGCACTCGTTTGGCGATTGTCTTCAGGATGACAAAACGCATGCCCTGTACAGTGCCTCATCTGAAACTTTTAGACATCTATCGATTTGTGTGGTGTCACACCAATGGCAGTCCCTAGGGGAATTGAACCCCTCTTTCCAGGTTGAAAACCTGGCGTCCTAACCGATAGACGAAGGGACCGCGCTTGGTGTGAGGCGGTATTTAGGCGAGGTGCTCGCGGGGCGCAAGACATAAAATGCCTTAGTGCGCGAGTTTTTTCAAAAGCGGTTAAAAACCCGATACTATTGGGCCTCTGCACCGTCTTCTAAGCGCAATTGCACGGACTGACGTCCGCCCCATGTGTTGATTTCCAAACGTCCCGCCAGATGAAACCGCTTGCCGCCATGGCTTTCAAGCGCAGGCCCCAGTTTTGTATCAAACGCACCAAAACAAATTGCGTCCAAACGGGGACCTTGCCCATCGGAAAAGCTAATCTTGAGATGGCTTTCACCCACGCGTTTGGCAAAATGAATCATGCAACTTGGAAAGGCGAAACGTGGTGCTGCGGCGGAGGCGCCATAAGGACCGGCCGCTTCGATTTTATGGATCAACTCAATGCTGGCGGCCCCCGGCATCAACAAAGAATCGAGTTTCAAATCTGCAGGCCCCGCATCGCCCGCGCCCTGTTTGTCCATCAGTTCGGACAGACGCGCCATTGCGGGGTCCAATTGATCGCGCGTCAAAGACAGACCTGCGGCCATCTTGTGCCCACCGCCTTTGGTGATGAGGCCTTCTGCGGCAAGACGTTGAATGCTCGCGCCCAAATCGACGCCCGAAATCGAGCGCCCGGAGCCTTTGCCCTCGTCACCATCAAACCCGATCACAATCGCTGGACGGTTGGTGGATTCTTTCAATCGCGAAGCAACAATGCCCACCACACCCGGATGCCACCCATCAGCAGCGGCCCAAACCAACGGCCCTTCAAGACCGCGGTCCGCCGCTTGATCCAGCGCGCCAGCGCGCACGGTTGCCTCAATGTCGCGGCGTTCGGTGTTGAGATAATCCAAGCGTTCCGCCAGCATCTGTGCCTCAATTTCGTCCGTGGTGGACAAAAGGCGCGCGCCCAAATCGGCAGCACCTATACGCCCGCCCGCATTGATGCGTGGCCCGAGCAAGAACCCAAGGCTATAGGCGGTGGGGGCCGTGTCCATGCGCGACACATCGGCCAATTTGCGCAGGCCAATGCGTTCGCGATCGGCCATCACTCGCAAACCTTGGCGCACCAAAGCGCGGTTCACACCAATCAAAGGGGCGACATCAGCCACGGTGCCAAGCGCCACCAAATCAAGATAGCGCATAAGATTTGGCCCGCGCACGTCGGCGGCGCGCAGGCGTCTGTTCACATCGACGAGCATCAAAAACACCACACCAGCGGCACATAGATGCGCCAGATCGCCGGTCTCATCTTGGCGGTTCGGGTTCACAACCGCCACACAATCGGGCAGGGTTTCCGCCCCGAGGTGGTGGTCGAGCACGATCACATCCGCGCCAACAGCCGCCGCAATCGGACCATGGGACAGCGTGCCACAATCGACGCAAACAATCAGATCATGATCGCGTGCGAGCGCTGCCATCGCGGGCTCGTTTGGTCCGTAGCCTTCATCAATGCGGTCGGGAATATACAGCGTCGCGGTGTGCCCCATGTCGCGCAGCCATGTGATCAGCAAGGCGGCAGAGGTCGCGCCATCGACATCGTAATCGGCAAAAATGGCGATTTTTTCACGGGTCTGTGCCGCTTTGATAAAGCGTTCCGAGGCGGCTTGCATGTCTTTGAGCACCATCGGGTCGGGCAATAAATCTTTGAGCGCAGGGGTGAGAAACGCATCGGCCTCATCGGCGGCGACACCGCGGCGCACCAAAGTTTGACACAAGGGCAAGGGCAGGCCCGTTTGTTGCGCCATGGCTTCGGCCAAGCGATCATTTTCAGGAGTGGGGCCAACCCAGCGGCGGCCTGTCAGCGAGGCGGAGACGTTCAGAAAATCATTCATGCCCAAGTATATCCTCGACTGAGCGCGCGGTTGCAAACTCTGAATGCAGATGGTTGATCGCACTGTCGTGAATGGCTTGGGCCGTCATCGCGGGCGCGCCGGACCACGAGGTGTCCGCATTGCGTGCAAAACTGGCGCAGGCATCATGGGCCAGTGTCACGGTGAACCCCAAATTGGCGGCCATACGCGTGGTGGTCGAGACGCAATGAGGCGTTGTCAGCCCGCAAATGGTCAGATCGGTGATGCCGTGGGCGCGCAGCTGAGTTTCCAAATCGGTGCCGATAAATGCGGCGTTGACGGATTTTGTCACGACAGGTTCATCCGCGATTGGGGCCACGATATCTTTGATCGCAGCGCCGGCGCCGGACAGGGGGCTGCCTTGGTCGGTGGACAGGTGCATCACGTGAAAAACGGGTCGGGATTGGTTGCGAAAATGGGTCAAAAGACGGGCTGCATTGGCCTCGGCATCTGGATTGTTGCGTGGCCCCCAAAAGGGCGCGTCAAAACCCGTTTGAATGTCGATTAAGATCAGGGCTTTGGTCATATATCACTCGTGATTAAGTTTGCGTTGGAAAGCTGTCGCGGCGCACATAAGCTTGCAAAAGCAAGGCCAACATGACGCCGTTGAAGAGATGCCACAAGAAATGCGTGCCAATCGGCCACTGGGTACAGAGCGCGATGTCGATGGTGCGCAGGGCAAGAGAGACAGCAAAGGCCAGTGTCGCGGCGGCAAAATACGCCCGCTGAGGATGCTTTTTACGCCAAGTGATCACTGTCACGACGATCAGCGCGATCAAGGCCGGCGCGTATTGTCCAGAGCCATTGAGCGGGTCAACGGCGTTGGTGGTGGCAGCCTCACCATTGGCCGAGAGCAGCAAAATACCCACAACACCGGCTGAGATCAGGCTGCCCGCGATGGTTTTGAAACGGGTGGATTTGGCGGGGCCTTGGGTGAGCGTGGCAAACAGGTAGAGACCGACAAAGCTCCAAATCGGCAAGGTGTCTGCCCATTCGGACCAACGATTGGCGAAGGTATGGAACAAAAACGACCCCACGCCGATGGCCGCGCAGAGCGTGATAAGAGCGGTGTCCATGGGGGTGGGTTTGCGGCCCAAGTGACGCAAGGTGTAGATCGTGACACTCGCGGCCAAGACAAAGCTGATGTTGGACAGGGCGTTGACCGGCTCACTCCAAAACGCTGGTGAAATGCGTTCGCAGTAAATGTCGACGGGCGCGCCCCAGTCCATTGATTACACCTTTTCGATACGGATCGCGACGGGATCAGACACCAAAACGCCGGTGGCCTGCATGGCCTCAATGGCTGCATCCAGACCGCCGCGTGGGGTCGGGTCGGTGACGATCAAAACGGGGGCGACATCGGCGTTGTCGTCTTGGCCGTATTGACGCATCCGGTCGATGGACACGCCCGCATCGCCAAGCGCGCGGGTGATTTTGGCCAAGGCTCCGGGTTTATCGACAAGTTGCAGGCGCAAGTAATAGGGCGCAGGGGTGGCGGCGATGGCAGGCGTGGCATCGGTCAAGGTTGAGGCCGGTTGACCAAAGGTGGTGACGCGCATGTCGCGGGCGATGTCCATGATATCGGACATCACGGCAGAGGCGGTTGGCCCCATGCCAGCGCCTGCACCGCGCAGCACAATCTGGCCCACTTCGTCGCCCTCTAGCACCACCATATTGGTGCCGCCGTCAAGCTGACCCAGCGGCGAGGTGTCGGGCACAAGGCAGGGGGTCATGCGTTGCTCTAGCCCGCGACCTGTCATTTGTGTGACGCCTAAGAGTTTGATTTTATAGCCCATATCGGCGGCGTGGGCGATGTCTTCATTGGTGATGCGCTCTATGCCTTCCAACTCGACAGCGTCGAAATTGACGCGTGTACCAAAGGCGACCGAGGCCAAAAGCGACAGTTTGTGCCCCGCGTCAATGCCGCCCACATCCAGCTGTGGATCGGCTTCCAAATAGCCCAAGCGCGCGCATTCATCGAACAGCGCGTTATAGCCTTGGCCGGTCTCTTGCATACGGGTCAGGATGTAGTTGCAGGTGCCGTTCATCACGCCCATGATGCGGGTGATGGTGTTGCCTGCAAGCCCTTCGGTGAGGGCCTTCATGACGGGAATACCGCCTGCGACGGCCGCCTCAAAGCGCAACACTGCGCCGTGGGATTCTGCGGCTTCGGCCAAGGCCTGACCATGATGGGCCAAAAGCGCTTTGTTGGCTGTGACCACATCTTTGCCAAGGGCCAAGGCGGCTTCTGTGGCGTCTTTGGCGGGGCCAGAATCGCCGCCCATCAGTTCGACAAACACATCAACATCATCGCGTTTGGCCAAGGCCACGGGATCGGTTTCCCATGCGTAGGATGACAGATCAAACCCGCGATCTTTGGATTTGGACCGCGCTGAGATGGCCGTAATCACCAC
>JBLHXX010000069.1:0-13788 GCA_047630475.1 Celeribacter sp.
CTAGTTAAAGCTATGCGAACCGCTTCTGCGCGGAATTCTGGGGTTCGTTGTGGTGATGCCATTTCGTTTCTCCTTTGAGGCAAAATACCAAGTCAAAGGAGCGGAACAAATCCGCGACAGGTCCAGGTTGAGCCTACCTCTTTCAAAGAGGGGAAAGGGGCGTGAGGACTGGAAAACAGACACCTCTCATGGCGAGTGAAACCACTGCAGCGCGTTTGTTGGATTTGGAGGCTAAGCAGTTTCGATCTTTGGTGGATCAGGGCTATTTGCCAAATGGGCATGAAATTGCCCCCGGTGTCGTGCGTTGGGACACGGAAATGCTGAAGCAGATCTCAAATGGTGAGGCGGGTGAAATTTAGGGATCAATCGCATGGTGACAAAACGTAAGAAATTCCTGTGGCGGCACAAATCGGGGCGCTGGTACGTGCGCAAAACCATCAATGGAAAGCTGCATTACTTGGGGCGCATTCAGGCTGAGGAGGGTACTGCCGATTTTGATCGTGAGTATTGGGAAATCGTTGGCGGCAAACGTGCCGCTGTAAAAACATCTTGGATTGCTCTAATCGCAGCCATGCGCGAGACTGATAAATGGGCGGGGTTTTCACCGCGCTACCGCAAAGACCTGGAACCAGTGTTTCAATATCTCGCTGAGAAGCTTGGCAATGCCGATGTATCGCGTCTGACCCAGGCCGATGTCTATGACGCAATGGACAAGAACCGCCATCGCGTCAACTTCGCTAATTATATCCCGATAGCCATTCGCATGTTGTGCAAGTTGGCTATTCGCAAACGCTGGAGGCAGGACAATCCGGCGATCGGAATTGAAAAACTAAAGGTGCCCAAAGCGCGTAAGAAACCGCATCAACCTTGGACTGATTGGGCCGTTGAAAAAATGCGAACAGAGGGGCAGCCATTACCGCGCCTGATTTTTGAAATTGGTGTCGGGAGTGTGCAACGACCAGGGGATTGGTTGGATTTCCAATGGGGTGATTACGATGGCGACACTCTGAAATTGCGCCAGAACAAGACAGATAAGCCGCTGCTCTTGCCTTGCACACAAGCGCTTCGGCAAGCCTTGGATCAAGCAAAGGCCAATTTGGGCGCTGCGCCGCATCCAACACGGCACATTCTTACGCGGCCTGATGGATCAGCAATGAGCTATCACGCTATGGCGCGTGTTATGATTAGCGAGCGGAAAAGGCTTGGCCTGATGGCCTTTGATCAACATGCGCTGCGTTATCGTGGCGTCATGGAATTGGCGTGGGCAGGTTGCACTGACGATGAAATCGCAAGTTACAGCGGGCATTCCTCAAAGAAGATGATCATCAAATATGCGGGGGAGGCGCGGCAAATCATGCGGGCACGTCAGGCCGCAGCGAAGCGCAGATGATCCCGAACAGAACAGGCACAGAACGTGAAACTGATACTAGAGGTGATACCAAATGAGCAGAGAATTTTCTAACCCATTGAATTTATTGGAGGCGAGTACCGGAATCGAACCGGTGTACACGGATTTGCAATCCGCTGCGTAACCACTCCGCCAACTCGCCTCGTCGTGGTTGAGCGGGGTTTATACCAAGGATGCAGGGGCTGCAAGATGCCAAATGGATGATATTCGCATGTTGCCGTATGGCTGTTGATATGGCAATAACAGCAAAGACTCCCATGTGAACGAAAGAGTTCAACTCATGACAGATTTTGCAAAACTTCGTACCATGATGGTCGACACTCAAGTGCGGCCCTCTGATGTAACCAAATTTCCGATCATTGAAGCCATGCTGACTGTGGCCCGTGAAAATTTTGTGCCGCGCGCCCAACGCGAGGCCGCTTATGTGGGCGAACATGTGTCGCTTGGTCATGGGCGTGTCGCGCTTGATCCGCGTGTTTTGGCCAAGATGTTGGATGTTCTCAATATTCAAAATGATGAGTTGGTGCTCGATATTGGTATTGGTCTTGGGTATTCGTCTGCCGTGATCGCACGCATGGCGCAGGCCGTGATTGCCGTCGAAGAAGACGAAACACTTGCCGGTGATGCCGCATCGGCCTTGTCAGAGGCTGGTGCCGACAATGTTGTGGTTGAAGTCGCGGCTTTGGCCGTTGGGGCGCCTCAGCACGGTCCGTACGATGTTGTCGTGCTGCAAGGTGCTGTTGAGACGATTCCTGCTGCAATTTTAGACCAAGTTAAAGAAGGGGGGCGCATTTGTGCAATTTTCTTAGACGGACCCCTTGGAATTGCGCGTATAGGATACAAGTTAAATGGTGACGTCACATGGCGTTTGGCGTTTAATGCGACCGCTCCGGTGCTTCCCGGTTTTGAAGCAGATCGCGCGTTCGCGCTTTGACATAACGTTTTGGCAGGTCAAAAGACCGCCACGTTGATATATATTAAGGCAGGCATATGCGGACTAAATTTGGCATTAAACGAACAATCGCAGCAAGTTTTCTAGCGATTGGAACCGTCCTTAGTCCCATAGCTTTGTCGGCGGAATCTCTGGGCGATGCTATGGCATCGGCTTATAAGAATTCAGGCCTATTGGAACAAAATCGTGCCAATTTGCGGGCCACAGATGAAGGTGTCGCGGCCGCGATGGCTGCGATGCGCCCTACGATTGGCTACTCTACAACGGCAAGCTACAACAGTGTCACCGATACTTGGAACAAGGCCCTGACGTTTTCCTCAAGCATGACGCTTTACACGTTTGGGAAAAACAAGCTGAACGTTGATGCGGCTAAAGAAACTGTTTTGGCCACGCGTGCGAGCCTTGTCGCAATTGAACAAGATGTTTTATCTGATGCGGTCACGGCCTATATGAATGTGCGCTACTATGATGCCCAAGCAAACCTGCGCGCCAATTCCGTGCGTTTGATGCAGCAAAATTTGCGTGCTGCGCAGGACCGTTTTGAAGTGGGGGAAATCACTCGCACTGAAGTCAGTCAAGTCGAGGCGCAATTGGCCTCGGCCCGTGCACAACTTGCCGCAGCCCAAGGTCAAGTGTCTGCTGGCCGTGAAGTTTACAAGGTTGCGGTCGGCAATTATCCTTCGAACCTGACCAGCCCGCCCGCCGTGCGCTATCCTGCGAAATCAGTCGAAGAGGCGGTGCAAATCGCAACACGCAGCCATCCAGCCATCAAAACGCTGCAGCACCAGATCGCGGCGTCTGATTTGGCTGTTGAGATCACAGAGCGTGGGTTGTTTCCAACAATTTCAGCCAATGCCTCTCGATCTAGAAGCGGTGCCGAAGGCGACAATATTCTTCGGCGTGGCGATTATACCGACAGCCTAAGCATCACAGCGAGCGGTACGATTTATGCTGGCGGGCAAGGCTCTTCTGCCATTCGCACAGCCATGGCCAACCGTGATGCTGCGCGCGCGGCACTTCAGGTAACGGCACGTCAAATCGAGCAAGGTGTGCGCACAGCGTGGGCAATGCTGTCTGTGTTTGATGCCTCTTCCCAAGCTTCTGATGCGTCAGTCAGGGCGCAACGTGTTGCCTATCAAGGCGTAAAGGAAGAAGCCGAACTTGGTGCGTCCACAACGTTGGATGTGCTGGAAGCCGAACAAGATTTGCTCGATGCGCAAGTGTCTGCCATTCAAGCGCGGATCGATCGCGAGGCTGGGATCTATTCTGTGCTCTACGCCATGGGCCTGATGACCGTTGACCATCTAAAGCTGAACGTGCCTGTGTATGATCCCGCAGCCTATTACAACGCTGTGAAATCTGCCCCAACGCGCCATATCAGCGCTGAAGGCGCAAAATTGGATCGTGTTTTGGAATCTCTGGGCCGTAAATAAGTCTTTGCAACAGATTGAAAATAAATCCGCTTGGGCCCCGTAAGCGGATTTTCTATTTGTTGTGTGTTGTGACGAAGCTGTCTACCATAGAGAGTGGAAGCTTGAGGGAATCGGAATGTCTGATCCAATGACAAATATGGGCGCGGATGACGTGCTTGCGTCTATTCGTAGATTGGTGTCAGAAACCTATGACCCGCAGTTGCGCAAACAACAGCCGGCGCCCGCGCCTGAGCGGTTTGTTTTGTCGCCTGATTTGCGTGTGGTTGATGGCCGTTCCGCGCCTTTTACCGATTCTCAAAACGACAACAATTCTGATGGCGAAAACGCAAATGTGGATACCACTGAGGCAGAGGGTGACACGCCTTTGATTCTCGACCTGCAAAGTGCCACGCATATTCCGAGTGTCGCCAAAGACGATGATGAAGACGCTGGCACAGATCCTGCGAAAGTGCACACCCAAGACGCGGTGCAAGGTGCGCAGCATCATGTGGTGGCGGACGTTGTTGACGACAGTGTCGTGGCGGATGTGCCTGATGCTGCTACGACTATTGTGCAAGACGCGGTTCATGCCGCACAGGTTCTGATGCAGGGAGGCGACGAGGGGGGGCAATTTCCTGAATGGTCGACCGCGTTTGATGATACCCCCGATCCACAGGCTGCCGAACATGCCGCGGGGCTGTCGCTTGAGGACCGGATCGCTGAACTTGAAAGTGCCGTGAATAATACGCAATCGACAGATTGGGACGCGGATGGGTATGAAGATTATGATGGCGACGCGCCACAGGTGTTTCCACGGGCCTTGGTGAATTCTACCGCGCGCGTTCTAAATTTCCGCAATGCAGATTTTGACAGACTGTCTGAAGCGGCTGAGGTGAAAGCTCAGGCCATGCGCCATGAAGAGACTCTCAACGACGATGCAGGCGAAAGCGGTGAGGCCGAGACGTTGGATGTCGGTGATCTGGCTCAAAATAAATCCGCGAAAGATGCTCCATTGGTCGAGCCATTGGACGCGGACGACACCATCACGGCCTCTGAACCTGTGATGGATGCAGAGCCGTCATTTGACGCCAGCACGGCCACGCCGCCGTTGACGGGCGCGCGTGATACGTTTGAGGATGAGGTGCAAGATGACGCCGAAGAGGATTTGGCGTTGGCTGGCTACGCGGATGACGAAGTGCTCGATGAAGAGGTCTTGCGTGATATGATTGCAGGGGTCATTCGCGAAGAACTACAAGGGGCTCTAGGCGAGCGGATCACCAGCAATGTGCGCCGTTTGGTGCGCCGCGAAGTGCAGCGGGCTTTGACCCTGCGCGACTTCGACTGATCACACCTGACCGGCCAGTGCGATAAGCCTATCTATGTCCACATGGGTCTCCATGTGTTGGGCCAAGGCGTCCAGTGTCTCTTCGATACTTGCATCAAAGTTGTCTTGCGGCGCGTCCAAGCCAAAGGGCGTCAAATAGCTGTGGCGAAAGGCGTCTGAGGCAAACAGCCCGTGCAGATAACAGCCTTTGATGCGTCCCGATGGGGATTGCGCCCCCTCGAACCGGTCCTCAATTTGCAACCACGCGTGGTCACAATCCTTGCCGCTTGTGCGCCCGATGTGAATTTCATAAGCGCTAATCGACGTGCCTGTTGCGATGTCTGTGGCCGTCACCTCAGCCAGACGTTTGTTATCGGTCATCACGGTGTTTACGTCCAAAAGCCCAAGGCCTGCGACACGTGATTTGGCGCCTTCAATGCCGTTCGGATCATCGATCCAAGCGCCAAGCATTTGATAGCCGCCGCAAATTCCCAAGACATGCCCTCCACGGCGCACATGCCCTAAAATGTCGATGTCCCAACCTTGGGCCCGCAAATAGGCCAAGTCGCCGATGGTGGATTTCGTGCCTGGGAGCAAAATCAGATCGGCATCTGCGGGCAGGGGGCGGCCTGCTTCGACGATTTCTATGGTGACATTTGGTTCTGAGGCCAAAGGATCAAGGTCGTCGAAGTTGGCAATACGCGACAAGCGTGGCACAACGATTTTGATGTGGCCATTGCCGCTGGATGCGATGTCCATGATGTCTTCGGCGGGCAATCTATGCGCGTCTGCAAACCACGGAATTGTGCCCAAATCATCCCAACGGGTCATGTCCGCAATCGCCTTTGCACCGTCTTTGAACAGGCTCACATCGCCGCGAAATTTATTGACGGCAAAGGCTTTGATCCGGTTGTGATCCTCGGCCGGCAGCACGGCATGGGTGCCCACAAGCTGGGCAATCACACCGCCGCGATCAATGTCACCGATCAGCACCACGGGCACACCTGCGGCCTCGGCAAAGCCCATGTTGGCAATGTCACCTGCGCGCAAATTGATCTCGGCGGGGCTGCCTGCGCCCTCGATGATGATGATGTCCACATTTTTGGCAAGCCGTTGAAAACTTTCCAAAACAGCGGGCATCAGCGTTGATTTCATCTTGCCGTAGTCACGCGCTTTGACCGTGGCCATACGTTTGCCGTGCACCACAACTTGGGCGCCAACATCGCTTTCGGGTTTGAGCAACACAGGGTTCATATCAGTGTGAGGCGCAAGGCCACAGGCGCGCGCTTGCAAAGCCTGCGCGCGGCCAATTTCGCCGCCGTTCGATGTGACAGCCGCGTTGTTGGACATGTTCTGTGGCTTGAATGGCGCGACCTTAAATCCGCGTTTGCGCAAAGCGCGCGCGATGCCCGCCACCAACATGGATTTCCCCACATTGGATCCCGCCCCTTGGATCATGATCGCTCGTGTCATACGTGCCCCTTTTGTTGTGTCGAGTTCTAAAGCGAAACAGAGCGGGGGCAAAGGTCAGTCGTCATGTGGGCCGCGTCTTTTCACATCCTCATAGGGGGTGCCGTCTAAGTGATGGTAAAAATTGGCCGATGCAGTATCTGCCATTAGATCCACGCCGGGATAAAACGCACGTTCGCCGGTGATCCGCGATCCAACTTCCAAGATCACAACGTCTTTATCGGTTCTGTTTTGCAAACAGTGACCCATTTCGACGCCGGCTTTAAAACCCGCGCAATCACCGGGAGCGAGGTGTTCTTCGGTTTCGCCGTAGATCAGCGTGGGATGACCCTCGATTATATAGACAAATTCGTCTTCGCGTTCGTGCCAATGGGGCAGGGCGGACCATGTGTTCGGTCCAAGCCGCGTGATGTTGATGCCGAATTGATCAAGCCCCACAGCATCGCCAAGAGCACGTTTTTCGCGGGCTTTGGTGTTTTGGTGATGGGGCGGTGGATAGAGTGTGCCGATTTTGGGCGTGATCGCTGCGATGTCAATTTTACCGCCAAGTTTGGTGTCTGTCATTTGGGCCTCCGAACTGATGTCTACAGTATGGCGTATGAGAGCGGCTCAATACAACGAAAGACGCGCCTAGGTTTCCCGAGGCGCGTCTTTGGTAAGAAATGGCAGTTTCTCGAACGAATTAAGCAGCTTCCGCTTGTTGTGCGTTGCGGCGTTCACTTTCTTCGCGTGAAAGAGCAACCGATGTGCGGATGCCTTTCGATACGAATTCCATCAAGCCAGACACAACCCGCTCATTTGGGTCGATGCCAGAGCATGACAAAACTTCGCGCCCATCACGAGACCGTGCCCAGCGGGCGATCTGTTCAGGGCCATTGCCGTATTTCTTGTTATCGGCGATCGCGTCATCCAAAGCAGCAAGAACAACAGCCGCAAAAAGTTTGCGTGCGCGTTGGCCTTGTTCATAATTGAATGCGGAGCCGTCAACGAAATCAGCCATGGTTTATCCTTGTTTTATTGGTCTTGTCTTTTCGGCGTGAGGTGCCTTATGACAGGTTCGTGACGATTCGGATACACTGGTTTTGCATATCTGATATGCATTTTACGCATATCTTTCGCCCTATCTGGTCCTATATCCGCGCCTTGCGCCGTCATGACTGTCCAGATATAGGGTGTGTTAAGTTTAATTCAACCTTTAGCACAGGTGTGCACATGCCAAAAATCAACGGGAACGAAATCCGTCCTGGAAATACGCTTGAACATGAGAATGGTTTGTGGGTCGCTGTCAAAGTCGATCACGTCAAGCCGGGTAAAGGCGGCGCGTTTGCGCAAGTCGAGATGAAAAACCTGCGTGACGGTCGTAAGTTGAACGAACGCTTTCGCTCTGCTGACAAAGTGGAACGGGTGCGTCTTGAGCAAAAAGACCAGCAATTTTTGTACGAAAACGATGGCATGTTGGTGTTCATGGACACCGAAACCTATGAGCAAGTGGAACTGCCCGCGGATTTGCTCGGGGATCGTCGCCCCTTTTTGCAAGATGGCATGACGGTTGTGATCGAATATCATGACGTTGAGGCACTCAACGTGACTGTGCCGCAAAAAGTGAAATGCAAAGTCGTTGAAACTGAACCTGTGGTCAAAGGTCAAACGGCGGCCAATTCATTCAAACCTGCGATTTTGGACAATGGCGTCAAAGTCATGGTGCCACCTTTTGTGGCCCAAGACGAAGAGATCATCGTCAACACAGAATCCATGGAATATTCAGAGCGCGCATAAGCCACGCTGTGATGTGAATTTAGAGGTCGCCTTTGGGCGGCCTTTTTTGTTTAGTGGTCCAAAGTTTACAGGAGTTATTATGCCTCATTCCACCCAAAGTCCCGATGGCACGATCCGCTGCACGTGGGCGCATGGTGCGCCTGATTTTCCATTTTATCAGGTCTATCACGACACCGAATGGGGCTTTGTGCAAAGTGACGATCAACGCCTGTTTGAAAAGCTGTGTTTAGAGGGGTTTCAGTCGGGGTTGAGTTGGCGGACGATACTGTTTAAGCGCGACAATTTTCGTGCGGCTTTTGATGATTTCGATTTCTACAAAGTTGCCAAATACACCGATGAGGACGTGGAGCGTTTGGTGCAAGATGCGGGCATCGTGCGTCATCGCGGTAAAATCATGGCCACGATCAACAACGCGCAGCGCGCGATTGAGATGGTGACAACTGAGGGCTCACTGGCCGCCTATCTTTGGCGGTTTGAGCCCAGCGTGCAAGAATTGGCAGATCTTGAGTATCCCGCAGCCACGTCACCGTCCTCCGTGGCCTTGTCCAAGGATCTCAAAAAACGCGGTTGGAAATTTGTTGGCCCCACAACGATGTACGCGTTCATGCAATCCATGGGCTTGGTCAACGATCACACGCCCGATTGTCAGTGCTATGAGGCCGTCGAGGTCCAAAGGGCCGCGTTTATTCGGCCCAAGTGACCTGTGCGTCGCCCGCCATCATAACCCCGCGCGCGCGATCAAATCGCAGATGTGCGATGGCGTGATCGCCACTTTGCGTGAACAGCGTGCCTGCCTCTTTGCCGGTCTCATTCAACAGCGTCGTACCCACAGGGGCGGAGCCGTCGATTTGTACGGTAACAAGCCCCTTGCGTAGATCGGTCTTGTGTTTCATCCGCGCGGTGATTTCTTGGCCAACATAGCAGCCTTTGCGAAAATCAACGCCGTTGAGACGCTCAAAGCCCGCCTCTAACAAATAGGTATCCGGCGTCAGCTCGATCCCCGTTTTGGGAATACAGTGGGTCACGCGGATCGCATCCCAATCAACATCCTGAGAGGCACGCCCATCATAGGCACGCCATCCAAGTGCCGGATGACGCGGATCAGCAAAAGCGCCCTCAGGTGTGTCGCCAAGCCCGCGTGACACTGTGCGATCTGTCATTTCAAGCGCCGCATTTGACCGCATTTTATACATGCTCAGGCGTTTGAGCAGCGCAGGGGCCTCAGAGGTCGCAACATCGATCAGCACGGTATTGCCCTCAGGCATCAAAAAGAAATCCACCATGAATTTGCCTTGTGGCGTCAAAAGCGCTGCATATACGGCATCTTTGTCGAGTTTGCTCACATCATTGGACACGAGACCTTGCAAGAATTTCAAACGATCAGGGCCAGTGACGGCGATCAGGCTGCGATGTTTATCTGTTTGGGTCATGTGCGTTCCTTTGTTGCCAAAGATCATATAGGTGTTTTGGCCAAAGACACCAGTGGCGGTACAGCAAAGGGGCCTTGCGATGCGCGCACCGATATCGATCATCATCCCGACCTTGAACGCAGCGCCGCAAATGCCCGATACTTTGGCGCGGGTGATGGAGGGGCTGAACGCAGGCGTGGTGCGGGAATTGGTGATTTCCGATGGCGGATCGTCGGATGATATCGAGGCGCTGGCATCTGAGGTTGGGGCGCAGTTTGTGCGCGGTTCTGCGGGACGGGGCGGGCAATTGGCGCGCGGCGCAAAGGCGGCTCGTGGCGATTGGCTGCTGTTCTTACATGCTGATACTTGGCTGCCTGAGGGGTGGTCTGAGGCTGCATTGAAACACATCCAAGACCAAGACCAAGACCAAGACCAAGACCAAGACCAAGACACAGCGCTGGTGTTTTCTCTATCATTTCGGGACGAGAGCGTCATGGCGCGTCTCACCGCCGCTTGGGCCAATCTGCGCACGCGGCTGTTTGGATTGCCGTACGGCGATCAGGCTTTGCTGGTGTCACGCATTTTATATGACGATGTTGGCGGCCACCCTGATCAGCCCTTGATGGAAGATGTCGCCATCGCGCAAGCTCTTAAATCGCGTATAAAACTTAGTCCGCTTTGCGTCCAAACAGACGCGACACGCTATCAAACACACGGCTGGTTATCCCAAGGCGCGCGGAATCTTTGGTGCTTACTGCGTTATCTGCTTGGCGCGCGTCCCGAGCGGCTACACCGCGGCTATCGGTGATGGTTTTGCCGTCAGAATACTGCAAACGGTACAAATCGGCATAGAGCCCGCCACGGGCCAAAAGATCATCATGGGTGCCCTGATCAACGACTTGGCCTTTGTCCATCACCACGATGTTATGGGCGTTGCGAATGGTCGATAGACGGTGTGCGATGACCAAAGTCGTGCGGCCTTTGGATAGTTTTTCCAATGCTTCCTGTACGATTTTTTCAGACTGCGCATCCAGTGCTGATGTGGCCTCATCTAGCAACAAAATAGGCCGGTCGCGCAGCACAGCGCGTGCAATTGCGACCCGCTGGCGTTGTCCGCCAGACAGGGCAGACCCACGAGGCCCCGCCAGAGTGTCCAAACCCTGATCAAACCCGTCAACAAAATCACTGACATGGGCCGCATCCATCGCGGCTTTCAACGTGGTCTCGTCTACGTCTTGGCCCATAGTGATGTTGTCGCGAATGGATTCGTCGAACAAAAGCGCGTCTTGCGACACGACAGAATACAGCCCGCGCAGCTCAGACAGCGCCAAATCTTGGGTGGGCATGCCACCCAAAGTGATCTTGCCTGATTGCGCATCGGCCAAGCGTGTCAGCAGACTGAAAATCGTCGATTTGCCCGCGCCAGAGGCCCCCACCAACGCCGTGGTTTGCCCCGCGCGCGCCGTAAAGGTCGTGCCGCGCAACACGGGCGCGTCTGTGTAGGAAAACACCACACCGTCGAGCGCCAAATCCGCATCCGCTGCGGGCATAGGCAAGGATTTTGGCGGCGTGGGGTCGACGATTGTTGGCTCTTGTAAGAACACTTCGTGCAGGCGCTCAATCGGGGCCATGGCTTGCTGCCAGATGCCCGCAGACATCCCAAGGCGCCGAGCGGGATCAATCAGCAATCCGATGGCCGTGAAAAATGACATGAACTCGCCAATGGATTTCTCACCATTGATGATTTGTCCGCCACCGTAATATAACACCGCGCAAAACCCGATCCCTGCGATCAAATCGACCAAGGCAGGCATCGCCGCTTGGCCGCGAACCGCACGCAATTCTGAACGCACAAACGCATTGATCGCGGTCTTAAACCGGCTTGCCTCACGCGCCTCAGTGCCAGACAATTTGATCGAGGTTGTGCCATGAAACACCTCGTCCAAGCGATTTGACACCAAAGAGGATGTCTCGCGCGCTTGATAAGAGGTGCGGCGCACCAATTTTTGCAACGATGAAATCGGCC
This sequence comes from Celeribacter sp., assembly GCA_047630475.1. GTDB lineage: Bacteria > Pseudomonadota > Alphaproteobacteria > Rhodobacterales > Rhodobacteraceae > Celeribacter. The sequence continues at coordinate 11,778 of JBLHXX010000069.1, forward strand.
AAATCAAAAGCGGGGCGGCGGACAGAACAATCAATGTCCAAACCCAATCTGTGTACAACGCCACGGCCAATAGGGAAAAAAGCCCCACCACGTCGCGCCCCAAAGAGGTGAACAGTTGCCCCCACAATCCCGATACCTGTTGGCTGTCGCCACGGGTGCGTTCAATCAAAACGCCGGGTGGATATTTGTGAAAAAACGGGCCGTCCAATGTCAAAACATGACGCACGAGCGCGGTTTGAACCCGTGCCGACGTGCGTTGCTGTGCGGTGGCCATCAAAACGCGCTGTGCAAATGACGACACCGCACGCACCACAAAGACACCCATAATTGTAAAGGCGACCCATGTGATGGATGAGGTGCTGCCCGCGGACAGAATTGTATCAAACATCGGTTTGATCAAATAACTCAACGCCCCAAGCATCATGCCCTCAATGGCCATAAAAACAAAGGCCCCCAAAAGCACTGGCGTTGACTGACGTAGATATCCAGACCAAAACCAACTCATCAGAGTTTTTGTTGATTTATGATGTCGTTGCAATGTGTTACTCATTCAAGGTCCTGCCATGAGGGACGTGTAGACGGTGCCGTGCGCGCGGCTTTCACGCCGTCCGCCTGAAATCTTTGCACAGTTACGAGTGTTTCCAAAGGGGTTTGAAACTCGCCGTTGCAGCTTTTTGATCATAGTGATTTTCCAACCAATCGCGAATCGGCATGTCTCCGAGGCGCACAGTGTCGGCCTCGTAGCAATCCAACATATGATCCAAAACCCCAGTTTTCGTGCTTTTCAAATGCATGAAGCGCCAATGCAATTGCTTGCGCGCTTCACTCAAGGGCGCGCCTTTGATGTGCAAAAGGTACAACGCCGACACCAATCCCGCGCGGTCTGCACCTGATTTACAATGCAGCAAAAACGGCGGTTTGAGTTGCTCCAAACGGTCCAAAACCGCGAGATAGTTTTCCTTGGGCAACAGGCTTCGCGCGCTCAGTTTTTCGGTCACCAAAGTGATGCCAAGGTCGCTACAGGCCTGTTTTTCCAGCAACATAAAACTGATGGGTTGATTTGGATTGCCACGCAAAGACAAGATCGTCTTGATCCCCATCTTTTTGTATGTCTCGATGCGCTTTGGTGAGGGTTGGTTCGATCGCCAAACACCCGGTGCAATTTCTGTCAGATTGTCCCACAGACCACGCAGAAATGCGTGATCGAATAAGTAGAAATGCCAAAGCGCCAAACGGCGTGTGCGAGGGGTCGACACATCGTTACCAAACGACCCGACGCGTCCGTACTCAAGGTCTTTGAACCGTTTTTTAAGTGTCTTTAACATGTTACCTCATGTGGAAAATCCAGTCCGCGCTGTGTATCTTTTATCGCCCCTTGTCGCAAGGCGCAGCAAACCCCGCTGAGTGCCTTAGATTTTGGCAAATTTTGCGTCAACGCGACGTCAATGGGGCCGCAAGACAAGGTGCGCCGATTGCGCTGATTGACCAAACGATTGCGGCTCGTTACCGCTTAGGGTCTCACCTCGTAGGATATGCTTATGTCACTTTCAAATGGTCGTCACTATCTTGCCATTCCTGGCCCTTCCGTTCTGCCTGATGCCGTTTTGCAGGCGATGCAACGCCCCGCGCCGAACATCTATACGGGGGAATTGGTGGATTTGACCCATGCCCTGTTGCCAGATCTCAAAAAAATCGCGGGCACAAAACATCATGTGGCGATGTATATTTCCAACGGGCATGGGTTATGGGAAGCGTCCTTGACCAACATGATTTCACGCGGCGATACGGTTTTGGTTTGTATTACGGGCGCGTTTGGCGCGGGCTGGGCCGATGTGGCTGAAAGCCTTGGGGCCCATGTGCAACGTATTGAATTTGGTAAGAAAAAATCTATTGATCCCGCAAAAGTCGCGCAAGTATTGCGCGCTGATGCCGACCATAAAATCAAAGCTGTTTTGGTCACCCATGTTGATACCGCGACCTCTTTGCGTAATGATATCAAAGCCGTGCGAGA
>JBLHXX010000070.1:0-13538 GCA_047630475.1 Celeribacter sp.
AGATCGTACACAACAAATTTGTCGTGGATGCTCTGCGCGACAAAGGCGCTGTCTTTGTCGAAGAACTGGATGAATGCCCTGATGATCGCCCCGTTATCTTTTCGGCCCATGGCGTGCCCAAAGCCGTCCCCGCCGAAGCCGCAAAGCGCGAAATGATCTATGTCGATGCCACCTGCCCTTTGGTGTCAAAAGTCCACATCGAGGCCGAACGCCATTCTGAGGCAGGCCTGCAAATGGTGATGATTGGCCACGAAGGCCACCCCGAAACCATCGGCACCATGGGGCAATTGCCCGACGGTGAAGTGCTATTGGTTGAGACACCTAATGATGTTGCGGGTTTGACCGTGCGCGACCCAGATAAATTGGCGTTCATCACCCAAACCACGCTGTCGGTGGACGACACCATCGACATCATCGCCGCATTGCGCGCGCGCTTTCCATCAATTGTTGGCCCTCATAAAGAAGACATCTGCTACGCCACCACCAACCGCCAAGCGGCGGTCAAAGCCATCGCCGGTAAAATCGACGGGCTTTTGGTGATCGGCGCGCCCAATTCGTCAAATTCCAAACGCCTTGTTGAAGTTGGCTCAGCCAACGGCTGCGCCTATGCGCAGCTTGTGCAGCGTGCGACGGACATTGATTGGCGCGCCTTGAGTGGCATTTCGACCATTGGCATCACGGCGGGAGCCTCTGCACCAGAGGTTTTGGTCAATGAGGTGATCGACGCTTTCCGCACGCGTTTTGACGTGACTGTGGAATTGGTTGAAACCGCGCAAGAAAATATCGAATTCAAAGTGCCTCGTGTTTTGCGCGTGCCTGCTTAAGTCCCTATGCGCCTGCGGGCAGAAAGAAACGATTATGCCCGAAATTCACGCTTGGACCGATGGTGCATGTTCTGGAAACCCCGGCCCTGGTGGCTGGGGCGTTTTGATGCGTGCCATGGACGGGGGCACAGTCGTGAAAGAGCGTGAACTTAAAGGCGGCGAAGCAGATACGACCAACAACAGGATGGAGCTTTTGGCGGCGATCAATGCGCTGGAAACCCTCTCACGCCCCACGGACATCACGATCACCACCGATAGTGCTTACGTGAAAAATGGCGTCACAGGATGGATCCATGGATGGAAACGCAATGGTTGGAAAACATCCAACAAAAAGCCCGTCAAAAACGTTGATTTATGGCAACGTATCGATGCGGCACAAGCCACGCATAAAGTGACGTGGAAATGGATCAAAGGTCATGCGGGTCATGCCGAAAATGAACATGCCGATGAATTGGCGCGCGCAGGCATGGCACCGTTCAAAAAGACACGCGCATGAACTTTATTCCGATTCTCGATTTTGCCTCTGTCTTGGTCTTTGCACTGTCGGGTGCTTTGGTTGCCTCGCGCCAGCAACTTGATCTCATCGGCTTTGCCTTCATCGCCTGTCTTACCGCTGTCGGCGGCGGCACCATTCGTGACGTTTTACTCAATCGTGACGCTGTATTTTGGATCGCCGAACCCACTTACATTGTTTTGGCAGTGGCCACATCTGTTGTGGTCTTTTTCACAGCCCACCGTTTAGAGAGCCGATTAAAAGCGATCGTTTGGGCCGATGCCGTGGCTCTTGGGGTCGCGGTGGCTGCGGGATCTGGCGTCGCTCTCAAACTTGGACATTCTCCGGTGATCATCGTTCTTATGGGCGTCGCCACAGGAAGTTTTGGGGGGCTCATGCGCGATGTGGTCTGTAACGAGGTGCCACTGATTTTAAAACAGGGCGAACTCTATGCCTCTGCCGCTTTTGCTGGATCTTTGGCACTGGTCATCGGAGATTATCTTGAGTTTCAGCCCATCTATACCTATGCAGCCTGCGGTGGTTTGACCTTTGCCTTGCGCGCGGGAAGCATTCTGTTTGGGTGGACTTTGCCAAGCTATAAATCGCGCCCGCCGCGCGCCTAAGCGTTCAACCCCAAGCTCTAAAAATACCACGTCGCAGCGATACCGAGACAGCAAACGACAAACCATCCGCCGGGGCGAAACATCAACCAGATGCATAGACCGATGAGAATACGGGCGAACATGCCAGGGATTGCCAAAAGCCCAAACACTTAGCTGTTCTCTTTCAGCTTTTTCCAAATCCAAATCAGTAAAAGCGCCCCTAAAACGGCCCCAACAAAGCCACCCAAAGCACCAGCAAGCACACTGACCGCGCGCAAGATCAAACCGCCGATCAAAGCACCTGCGATGCCTATAGCCACGGTCATCACAACGTTTGCCTCTAGTTTCATAACCCGCGTCGCCAAAAATCCGGCTGCGGCCCCGATGATGATAAGCATTAAGATGGGCATGGATGCCTCCTATCTTTTTTTGCGCCAATGCGTCGGCACGATGATCAAGGCGCCCAAGGACGACACAATCGCGTTCACGCCTGCTGGGCGCAATCCGATCCCGAACATCAGTTTGATGAAATACGCCAAAAACGCACCACCAATGCAGATGATGATCGACGGCAGATAACCGTTTCGAGTGAACCCCGTTTTTTCAGTGATGTAGCCAACAATGCCCGCGATCACCACGGTACCGATTAGAACTGGAAACATCTTAAACCCTCATTCAAACGCCGTGCCTTTTGGCAGATCGAGACCCTTGAGGATCTCAGACACAGGCATAGCACGTTTTCCGGTCCGCTGCGCAGTGAGAATTTCGACAGATCCTGTACCACAGGCAATCGTGAAATCGCCAATCACTGCGCCGGCAGGCCCCGTGGCATCACTCAGTTTGGACATGTGAAATTTGATCCGCTCACCATTGTATGTGGACCAAGCCCCTGGAAACGGCGACAGCCCGCGGATTTGGCGGTCGATCTTTTGCGCAGGCTGCGCCCAATCGATTTGAGCCTCGGCCTTGGTGATTTTTTTGGCGTAGGTGACACCCTCTTCGGGCTGCGGATCTGGCGTCAGAGTATCGAGTGCGAACAGCGCATCAACGATGGCAGCGGCCCCAATTTCAGACAGACGATCATGCAACGTTGCGGTGGTGTCCGTGGTCTCAATGTCTGTTTCAAGGCGCAACAAAACAGGACCAGTATCAAGCCCCGCTTCCATCTGCATGATGCATACGCCAGTTTTCTCATCGCCTTCTAAAATGGCGCGGTGGATCGGTGCGGCGCCACGCCAACGCGGCAAAAGCGAGGCGTGGATGTTCAAACAGCCTTTTGCAGGCGCATCCAAGAGGGCTTGCGGCAACAACAATCCATAGGCAACGACAACGGCAACATCCGCTTGCAGTGCTGCAAATTCGGCCACATCAGCAGGGTCTTTGAAATTGAGTGGATGACGAACCATCAAACCCAATTCTTCGGCGCGCGCCTGCACTGGCGTTGGGCGATCCTTTTTACCACGCCCCGCAGGGCGCGGAGGCTGGCAATACACACAAGCAATTTCATGACCTGCCGCGATCAGCTCATTCAAGACGGGCACAGAAAATTCAGGCGATCCCATGAAAATAATTCTCATTTCATCGCCCCAGCTTTTTTGGCCTTTTTCAAAAACATCTGGCGTTTGACCGGTTTGAGATTGTCAAAGTACATCTTGCCGTTCAGGTGATCGATTTGATGCTGTACAGACGTGGCCCACAGGTGCACGAAATCGCGCTCTTCGATCTCGCCTTGCTCATTCAAAAATCGCACCGTCACCGCACGGGGCCGTGCGATCACAGCTGACATACCGGGTAAATTGGGGGAGGCTTCTTCGTGCTCACGTGGTTGGGCCGAGGCGTGCAAGATTTCAGGGTTGGCCATCAACACCGCTTTGCCGCGTTCTTCGGAACAATCCACCACAGCCAGCCGTTGCAACACGCCGATTTGCGGCCCCGCCAAGCCGTACCCCGGCATCGCGTCCATTGTTTCGACCATATCCGCCCAAATTTGGCGGACCTCCTCGGTGATCGCCTCAACTGGTGTACAAACCGTCTTTAAGCGTTTGTCAGGGTAGGGAATAAAAGCGCGTGACGTCATGGGGGCCCCATCAAATTGAGTGAAATAAAAACCGTCAGCGCCGTGGCGCGCGGCCTAGCCCAAATCAGTCGCGGGCCATTTCGCGTTTGTATTTTTGCATCTTGCGCGTGATCATCTGGCGGCGCATCGGTTTGAGGTAATCGATAAACAACTTGCCATCCAAGTGATCGATTTCATGCTGCACGCAGGTGGCCCATAACTCGTCGAACTCTTGCTCTTTGTCAGAGCCATCCAAATCCTGCCACGTCACGCGCACCATTTTGGGGCGTTCGACTTCGCCGTATTGGCCCGGAATAGACAGACAGCCCTCTTCATAGACGTTCAAATCTTCGCTTTCCCAAACCACTTTTGGATTGATCAAAGCCATAGGTTCGGGCGTGCCGCCCTCTTCTTTGACGCAATCCATCACGATCAAGCGGTTCATCACGCCGATCTGGGGCGCGGCCAAACCAATGCCCGGTGCCTCATACATGGTCTCAAGCATATCATCAGCAAGCTGTGCCAGCGCTTTGTCAAAAACGCTCACGGGCTCACATACCTTTTTCAGGCGCGGGTCGGGATGGATCAAGATTGGTTTAAGTGTCATGCAAAGGCATGTAATCAACTCAAGCCCGTGGTGCAATATCATGGCATCACGCTATGTGGGCGCCGCATCAAAAAAAGTGGTTTTTCTTTCCCAAAAGCAATGGCTAGGGTCATCGCAAGCAACAAGGACAGGCCCATGACCCATACATCGCCCTTTGATGAAATCATCCCACGCTTTGGAACCCATTGCGCCAAATGGGACCTGATGGAGCCGATTTACGGTGTTCCGGCCGATGATGGCATTGCGATGTGGGTGGCGGATATGGATTTTCGTCCGCCTCATTGTGTGCAAAAAGCCGTCGAAGATATGGCTACACATGGCGTCTATGGCTACTTCGGCGATGACACGGCCTATACCGATGCGATTCGGTGGTGGATGAAAAATCGTCATGGCTGGGATGTTGACGCGCGCTGGATTTTCACCACCAACGGGTTGGTCAACGGCACTGCGATGTGTCTGGATGCGTTTACATCCGAAGGGGACGGCATCGTTTTGATGACACCCGTTTATCATGCCTTCGCACGCACCATCAAAGCGGCCGATCGTGAGGTTGTTGAATGTCAGTTGGCATTGGACAATGGCAAATATGTCATGAATTTCGAGGCGTGGGACGCACAAATGAAAGGGCATGAGACCATGCTCATTTTGTGTTCACCGCACAATCCCGGTGGTCGCGTTTGGTCGCGTGATGAATTGCAAGGCGTGGCTGACTTTTGCAAACGCCACGATTTGATTTTGGTGTCTGATGAAATTCACCACGATCTTGTGTTTGGCGGAACGACACACACACCGATGGCCGCGTTCACAGACATCACAGATCGCTTGGTGATGATGACCGCAACCACGAAAACCTTTAACATCGCGGGCACGCATTCCGGTAATGTGATTATTGAAGACCCTGCCCTGCGCCAGCGCTTTGCCAAGCGGATGATGGGAATGGGCGTCTCCCCCAACTCTTTTGGGATAGCCATGGCCACCGCCGCCTATTCGCCAGAAGGGGCCGCGTGGGTTGATGATCTTGTCGCGTACTTAGCTGAAAACCATCGCATTTTTGATGCGGCGATCAATGCCATTCCTGGACTGAAATCCATGTCACTTGAAGCAACATATCTGGCGTGGGTGGATTTTTCAGGCACAGGCATGAGCCGCGATGAGTTTACCCAGCGGGTTCAAAAAGAGGCGCACATAGCACCAAACCACGGGCCAACGTTTGGCGCAGGCGGTGACATGTATTTGCGTTTCAACCTAGCGACCCCACGCAGCGTGGTGATTGAAGCGGCAAACCGATTGACCAAAGCCTTTGCTGACTTGCAATAAACCAGCTCTTGTTGTCGCACCACTCAGTGGCGTGGCAACAAGGCGACAGGTGCGTCCTCAGGTAGATGGTAATCCAACGCAGGGCGATCAGTGGCAGCCGTTGAGCGCTTGAAATCGAAACTCATGGCAAATCCATCATCCTGAGAGGCCACAATCAACGCCTGATACAAATGTCGTGCACCATCGTAAATATCGACAAGCCCACGCAATTGATCCGCGTTATCGCGTTCAACTGTGAACCCTTCGTCCCATAGACGTATAATAGGATAGACCCCATCCCCCGCGCGCACCCGAAGGCGCGAACGGCGTTTCAAATCCCGCTTCCGCGCAAGCTCTAGGCCTTCGCGAACGTCTTTGGGCAAAAAATCTAGCGTGTAGTCGGACATGACGGCCCCCAAAAGCGATGGTTTTCGATATGCCCTTACCATGGACGGAACATAGTTGAGGTCAAGTTAACCTTATGTGACACTTTCTGCCTAGCCCTGACGTCACGCTACAACCGCACTTTTGGTCGTAAGACATGCGGCATATCAGGATCATAAAGCGCGGAATCTTTAAAATCAGCCACTTCACCAAGAGCTGGCCCAACCAAAATCAAAGCTGTGCGCGTGATTTTCTCTGACCGCACCTTTTCGCGAATGTCGCTCAATGTGCCGCGAATCAGCATTTGATCAGGCCAACCCACACGGTAGACAACCGCCACAGGGCACTCGGCCCCATAGTATGGCGCAAGCTGGCGTTCAATTTCGCGCAGGTTCCGCACGCCCAAATGGATCGCCAAAGTGGCCCCCGTTTTGGCAAAGTTCTCCAAAGTCTCGCCCGCAGGCATCGACGTGGATTTCATAGACACCCGTGTCAAAACGATGGATTGCGCAATCTCGGGGATGGTCAACTCTTGTCCCAAGGCCGCAGCGGCCGCCGCATAAGCTGGCACACCGGGGATGATTTCATAATCGATCCCATCAGCGCGAAGACGGCGGATTTGTTCGGCAATCGCGCCATACAAAGACGGATCGCCACTATGAACACGGGCGACATTTTGACCTTTATCATGGGCAATTTTGATTTGCCCATGGGTGTCATCCAAGGTCATCGGCGCTGTGTCCATCACCAGCGCGCCTTTTGGGGCACCTGCAACAACTTCAGCCGGCACAAGCGACCCTGCATACAGACACACAGGACACTCCGAAATCAAACGCTCTGCTTTTTTCGTCAACAATTCAGGATCACCGGGACCAGCCCCAATAAAGAAAACGGTCATGACAGATCTCCGTCAATTTTACGCGCATAGCCACGCGGCGTGTACATGCGCGGGCCTTCACCCAGCTGTGCCAGACGTGAATTGCTCGACCCAATCAACACAACAGTCAGCATATCGACCTCATCCACTTCCAATTCATCCAAGCGACGATAGCGCACATTCTCAGTGGGCCGCCCAAGGTTCGATGCCAGCATCACAGGCGTATCTGCGGGGCGATGTTTGAGCAAAATATCACGCGCTTCGGCCAACAATGTGCGACGTTTGATCGACACCGGATTGTAAAACGCGATGACAAAATCACCCTCAGCCGCGGCATTCAAACGGCGCACAATATCAGCACGCGGCGTCAATAAATCGGACAATGAGATCGCACAGAAATCATGACCCAAAGGTGCGCCAGCCCGTGCTGCGGCCCCTTGCAATGCCGACACCCCAGGTGAGCACACGACCTCGACACGGTGTGCTGCATCCGACACGCCGTGTTCCTCAGGACCGCGATCCAGCAACTCGAACACCAGCGCCGCCATGGCGTAAATGCCCGCATCGCCAGAACACACCAAAGCAACATTTTTGCCTTTCGCGGCCTGTTCCAACGCATAGCGACAGCGATCCTCTTCGCCGCCCAGTGGAAAATCAGAGCGCATTTTGCCAGCAGCCAAAGGCCCCAGCAAATCAATATACAACCCATACCCCACAAGTTCTTCGGCTTGCGACACCAGTTTCGACACCTCAGGCGTACGCCATGCGGCCTGCCCCGGACCGATACCAACCACAGACAAACGCCCGCGCGCGCGGCCTGCAAATTCAGTGATCGGCGCAGCACAACGCGTCAACGCACATGTCGTGTTTGCCGTCTTCAGCTTTTCAACACTCAGCGTCCCACCCGCCGCCAAAGCCGCGCCCTCAGATACGCCATGACAGCCCACTTCCGCAAAGACCACCTCGGATGGGTTGGCCAAATCTGCCGCCTGCTCTTCCAACTCTGCGGCGGTGAAAAGACGCAAAGGCACGCCCAAACGCTTGGCCAGTTGGTTCATCGCAGGTTCATCTGCTTTCAAATCAATGGTGTTCACAGATGCAATCGCACCAGCCGCTATCCCGTTGTCATACAACGCCTTTTGCACCAAGTCCCACAGCTCTTGCGGGTCCGCATTGCGCGCACAGCCCACACCCAAAGCATACCGTTGCGGGTGATAAACCAGCTTGTTCACACTGCCTTGCACGGGCGCATCTGTGACGCACAATTCAACAGAACCATCCGCATCCTCAATGTCGAAAATGTTGTCACCCGTCAGGCTGACACCTTCGCCGGATAACAGCGCCGCCATCGCGTCTTTGGCGTCTTCGGGGTTGGCCAAACGGTACCCCAAAGGCGGCTCGTCAAGTGCAATCCCAAGGGCAATATCACCCGCTGTGGTCACAGCGGCGCGCGCCCCAAGTCCATCGGCAATCTCACGTGCCATACGATTTGCGCCGCGATGACCACCCAATAACGGAATCACAACAGCGCCGTCATCAGAGATGGACAACACGGGCGGCTCGGACCGTTTGTCGCTGAGCAAGGGGGCCACCGCACGGATCAAAATCCCCGAGGCACAGACGCCAATGATGGGCACTCCAGCGACGAATAGATCGCGCGCATGGTCTAGCGCATTGGCAAAGGTCACCTCACAAGAGGTGCGGCCCTCACGGCCATGAAGCTCAGCACCAAGCAACGCGGCAACCTTGCGGGCCACCTCTTCGCCAGAGCGGTTCAGACATAGGACGACGGGTTTTACAGCCACGGATCGGCCCCTTTCACAATCAAAATCATAGAGAAATACGGCGCAGCATCAGGCGCGTCTTTCAGTGGTTTCACAATCTCGTCCGCACCAGTGGCGCGCTCGATATAAACGGAATTTTCAGTCAGCCCAGCGGCCTCGATCAAGTTACGTATTCGGGCAAAATGCCGCCCGAGTTTCATCAACACCAATGTGTCGCTGCTCTTCAGTTTTTCGGTCAAAGCCCTGTCTTCAAGCGGCGCGGGCAATACGGTCATCACCTCATTGCGCGCCACAAGCGGCAGGTGCGCGACCGCGGCACAGGCCGTGACCGACGTCACACCCGGCACGATTTCAATGTCGAACGCCTGCTTGAGCCGTGCAAACACATACATGAACGAGCCATAGAAAAACGGGTCGCCTTCGCACAGCACGACCACATCTTGCCCCGCATCTAAGGCCTCAGAAATCTGAACGGCTCCAAAATCATAGGCGGCCTGCGCAGGAGCACGGTCCACCGTCATCGGCACATCCATAACAATTTCGCGGGTGCCCACCGTGATAAAATCAGCCGCGATAGAACGTGCAAAGGATGCGCCCCCCGCAAGGCTAGGATAGGCAATCACAGACGCGCCACGAATAAGGCGCGCGGCTTTCAGCGTCATCAATTCAGGATCACCGGGACCAAGCCCGACGCCGTACACTTTACCACGTTTTTGAACGGTCATACTTTGACAATGCTCCATTGAGTGAGTGGCATTGCAGCGCGCCAACCGGTCAAACGCCCCACAGGTTCGGCACGGCTGACAGCAATACGCGTCAGATCGCCGCCGTGTTTTTGAAACAGATCAAACAGCAAAGCTTCGCCCTCGAGCGTCACAGCATTGGCCACCAAACGTCCGTGCGGTTTGAGCGCATGCCAGGCGGCATCAAAACTGCCTTGGGACAACCCGCCACCGATAAACACCGCGTCAGGCCGTGCCAAACCTGACAGGGCTTTGGGCACTTCGCCATCGATCAATTGCAACGCAGGCGCACCAAGGCGTAGCGCATTTTCTGCCGCCATCCCACGCCGATCCACGCGCCGCTCAATACCGATGGCACGGGCATCGCGCGCGCTGCGCATCCATTCGATTGCCACTGACCCAGATCCGCACCCGATGTCCCATAGTAGCGCACCGCGCATCGGCATCAACTTGGCCAAAGTGACCGCGCGAATATCACGTTTTGTCATGGTGCCATCCGAGACAAATGCCCCGTCCGGCAAGCCAGTGCGCGGCAAAGGGGCCACGCCATCGTCCAACACGCATTCAATCGCCAGGCTGTGAAAATCAGGGACGCTGTGGGCCCAAGTCTTGGCGTGCCCGTCAAAGCGTGCCTCATCAGTACCGCCCATATGCGCGAGCACGGTCATCTTAGATTTCCCATACCCTTGCTCCGTCAAAAGCGTCGCAATTTCGGCAGGAGTCTGCGCGCCCGCTGTGAGCAAAATCAATTTTTGATCGGGCGCGAGAAAGGGCAGAATGGTGCGCGCAGGGCGACCATGCACGGTGAGCGTTTCGACGCCAGAGACCCCCCACCCCATGCGGGCAGCAGCCAGTTGAAAGGCAGAGACTTGCGGATGAAACAGCACATCTGACACGTCAAATTTTCGCGCAAGACTGACCCCAACCGAATACCAAAGCGGATCGCCGGTGGCCAAAACGGCCACCTGTTTGCCGCGCAAATTGTCCAAGGTTTCGGTCAAGGCGCTAAAGGGCGAGGGCCAGTTTAGGCGCTCGGCGCGCAGCTCAGAGGTCAGTGCATGGTGACGCTCTGCGCCGACAATCACATCGGCGCCTTCAAGCACAGCACGCGTGGCAGGCGTCAGACTGTCTAAACCGTTGTCGCCCAACCCGATGATATGCAGCCAAGCGCTCATTCGCCAATTTCCGGCAAGCCAACAGCCAAGGCATTGACCGCAGCCGATGCAATCGCAGACCCGCCACGACGCCCACGCAAGGCCACGAAATCACAACCGCGTGGATTGGCGGCCAGCTCGGCTTTGGATTCGGCAGCCCCCACAAAACCGACAGGAAACCCGAGGATCACAGCAGGCTTTGGCGCGCCTTGGTCAATGAGTTCGAGCAGATGAAACAGCGCCGTGGGGGCATTACCGATAGCCACCACGGCGCCCTCTAAATGGTCCGCCCAAAATTCGACAGCCGCCGCAGAGCGCGTGTTGCCGATGGCTTTGGCATGGTCTGGCGTGCGCGGATCATTCAACGTGACGATGACTTTATTGTTGTTCGGCAAATACCGGCGGATGATGCCCGCCCCGACCATTTCGCAATCACATAGGATCGGCGCGCCTTTTGCCAAAGCGTCATGACCTGCAAGATAAGCGCCTTTGGAATAGGCCAAACGGTCCGCGACCTCGACCATACCACAGGCATGGATCAGGCGAATGGCAAGGCGTTCCATCCCTGCGTCAAACCGATCCAATTTAGCCTCGGCCCGCACAGTGGCAAAGGATTGCGCATAAATGGCTTGGGGATCTTTTTCATAGGGGCGCATAAAAGAACTCGGTTTTTTGTGAGGCAGACTTGGCGTATTCACCGCTTTTTGCAGCAGGGTTTTGTGACCCAAACCAAGAATGCTGGCCTCATGGTTTAAAATGTCGGCACGCTCTTTGGGGGCGCTCAAGAGGGCAGACAAAGTCCCGTTTTGATCAAGACTGCGCAACGCGCGCGCGAGGGTTTCAACTTGGGTTTTGTCATGCGGCTGATCGTCTGATTTGGGAATATCGATCAAAGACGGAAAGACTTCGGCGGCAACATGGCCACGCCCCTCGCCAAAGGTTTGAAACGGCCAGATGGTGAGATCGTTGCGAGACTGGCGCAAGTGTTCAAGCCGCGCGATCCCTGTCAACGCTTGACCCCCGACAGACCCCGCGCCCGCCAGTTTCCACACCTCTTGGGCGTTGTTCACACAAGCCTCGGCACTGCGTTGATTGACAGGCAAAGTGTCACCCCAGCCGGTTGGCTTTTTGCGAGGCAATCCATCGATGTCGCGTTTCAATCCGTTGCCCCAAAAGGGACCCTCTGCATCGAACATTTGATTGAGTGTCGCTGCGGCATCAAAACGGTTGTTTGTGTTGTCGTCGGCGTCCTCGATTTCATTGGCAATCGTCGCCCAAACGTCACGCCAATCGGCATGGTCGCCGAGCGCTTTGGAAAAGCTTTCGGGGTATCCAAAAGCAAAATCAAAGCCCATGAACACGCGTTGACCTTGGGCCGTGGCCGCATCCAAAATCGTGGTGAGCGCATCCATCGCCGCATGCCGCGTCGCGGGGTTGATCACCTGCGCTGTGTCCGCGCCATAGGCGGCGATCCAGATGCTGTCCTTGCCCGTTTTGGGTGAGCCCGCAGAGGACCAATCCACGACCACATGGACATCAAAAAGAGCGCGCGTCATGGCTTGCGCGCGCTTTCTGGACCATGGGGATGTTTGGCATGTGGGTATTCAGGGTGGCTGTGATCATGGTCGTGACTATGGTGATCGTGGCCATGGTCATGACCGTGTGAATGGCCGTGCCCGTGGTCATGACTGTGATCGTGGTGGTGATGTCCGTGGTCTTGTGCTGCGTTTTCCAAACGACACAGTCCCGTGCAGAAATGATCGCAGAGCGTACAATCGGACACGTTGGACCCGGGGGCAGACGCGCCTTGGCCCTCAACATGGTGGTGATGGCTTTCTTGCACCGATCCCACTTCGGATTCGAACCCCAAAATTTGCGTGCGGTATTTGCACATCACGCAGGTGGGCGGCGTCACATCGCCAAAAGCAGGGTGATTTTGCCCCTCTGCGCGCAGGGCTGCGCGGGCTTCTGCCGTGATCGTCTGCGCCTCTTGTCCTTCGATTTCAAGCACTTGAGTGCGGTAGGCACAGATGCCGCAATTGGGCACAGGCACGTCGCCTTGTTGTTCCAAAATGCGTTCTGCAAAGGTTTCAAGCACTTTGGGGTGATCGTTCAAATAGCCCGCTTTGACGAATTGAATGTCGGGGTGAGCGGCGGCAACTTGATCGGTAAAACCATAAATACGGTCGATCAAAATGCCCGTGAACAAAAAATACGGAAACACGATGACGCGTTTGTAGCCAAGTTTGGCCACATGCGTCAAACAAGGTTCCACCAGCGGAAATGTCACGCCAGAATAGCCCACTTCGCACCAGCCAAATCCAATGCCTTCCCACAGCATCCGTGCGATTTTCGACACATTGCCATTGGCATCAGGATCAGACGCCCCGCGCCCGATCACCACCAAAGCGGTCTCGTGAAGCGGCAGTTCGCCATGTTCACGATTGGCGGCGGCAACCGCGTCTTTGATGCGCGCACCTGCGGCGGCGATCATTTTAGGATCGACCCCAAGTTCACGGCCATACTTCACGTCGATGCCGTGTTTGGCGGCATAGGTATTAAGCACGGTGGGAATGTCATTTTTCGAATGCATCGCGGCAAACAACATGCCGGGCACAGCCAAAATACGTTCGCACCCTGCCTCACGCAGACGGTCCAAACCATCGCGGATCACAGGGTTGGCAAATTCCAAATAGCCGTAATCGACCATCCAATCGC
>JBLHXX010000071.1:0-13294 GCA_047630475.1 Celeribacter sp.
CGGATGTGGACACGTGGATCACGGGGCTTGGCCTAGATCCCGACATCGGGCCCGAATTTGTCGAACTGCCTGTGGTTGGGTCGCTGACCAAAGCAATCAAATCCTATGTGGATCAAGGTATGCAATCAGGCATCACCGCCATATCCATGCGGGCACGCACCATTACGCTGTATGAAAACGCGCGCAACGTGAATGCGCCTTTAGGCTTTGAAGGCCGCTCAGACATCCGCGTGCTTTTGGTGCGCCCAGACGGCACGGTGCTGTGGCAAACCTCAGGCCCCGCAACGGATGCGGCGATGCTAGACCTTAAGGCTTTGTACACTGCGTCTGTAAAATAACACCGCTGATGCAAAGATGTTCATATTTGTTTCACCCTGCATGGACGAAAACGCACAGGGGCTAAAATCACCATTGCATGAATCGCAATTGAGGATTAAACGCGGCCTTGGGACACCTCTCCCCAACGAGAGGCTTATATCTGGAAGGATACCAGTAATGGCTATTCAAGCTCCGGCCACGCGGCCGGCTAACCCGCGTTTTTCTTCTGGCCCTTGTGCCAAAATCCCTACATTTTCGCTTGAGCTTTTGAAGGACGCGCCTTTGGGCCGCTCCCACCGCGCAGCAGTTGGCAAAGCCAAACTGAAAGACGCGATTGAAAACACACGCGACGTTTTGGGCATCCCCGCAGATTACAAAATCGGCATCGTTCCAGGCTCTGACACGGGCGCTGTTGAAATGGCGCTTTGGTCCCTTTTGGGCGAACGCAAAGCCACCATGGTTGCATGGGAAAGCTTTGGCGCGGGCTGGGTGTCTGATGTTGTTAAACAACTCAAAATCGACGCAGACGTGAAAACCGCCGATTATGGCGAAATCGTAGATTTTGCTGAAATCGACTTTAACACTGACGTTGTGTTCACGTGGAACGGAACGACTTCTGGCGTGCGCCTTCCAAATGCTGACGCGATCCCTGCCGACCGTGACGGCTTGACCATCTGTGATGCGACATCCGCTGTTTTCGCAATGGATCTGGATTGGAATAAACTCGACGTCACAACATTCTCTTGGCAAAAAGCCTTGGGCGGCGAAGCGGCACACGGTGTCATCGTCTTGTCTCCACGCGCTGTTGCACGCCTTGAGAGCTACACCCCTGCATGGCCATTGCCGAAAATTTTCCGCATGACCAAAGGCGGTAAATTGATCGACGGTATCTTTACCGGCGCGACAATCAACACGCCCTCTATGTTGGCTGTTGAAGATTACCTTGTCGCACTCGAGTGGGCGAAATCCATCGGCGGCCTCAAAGGCATGATCGATCGCGCAACGGCAAACGCCACTGCGATTTGGGATTTCTGTGCTGCCAAACCTTGGATCGCAAACCTTGCCTCCGACGCGGCGACAGCCTCCACAACATCTGTTTGCCTCAAGTTCACAGATGACCGCATCATAGACGGCGCGGCATTTGCCAAAGCCGTTGCCAAACGCCTCGAAAACGAAGGTGTTGCCCTCGACATCGGCGCGTACCGTGATGCCCCTGCTGGCTTGCGGGTCTGGTGTGGTGGAACTGTTGAAACCTCCGACATCGAGGCGCTTTTGCCTTGGCTCGAATGGGCGTTCGAAACAGAGATCTCTGCACTTTAAGCTGTCGCGTCCCGACGCGTCGCTTGCAGGACAATTCAAAGGCGGCCAATGGCCCTTGGCCGCCTTCCCCAACAGAATTCATATAATGTAGGAGCCTCACATCATGGCACCCAAAGTACTCGTCTCCGATAGCCTTTCTGAAACAGCTGTTCAGATTTTTCGTGACCGCGGCATCGAAGTAGACTTCGAACCAGCACTCGGCAAAGACAAAGACGCGCTTGCTGCCGTGATCGGCAAATATGACGGTCTGGCCATTCGCTCTGCCACCAAAGTCACACCTGCTTTGCTAGAGCACGCCACGAACCTGAAAGTGGTTGGTCGCGCTGGCATCGGCACAGACAACGTTGACAAAGAAGCGTCTTCCAAAAAAGGCGTGATCGTTATGAACACGCCGTTTGGCAACATGATCACAACAGCCGAGCACGCGATTGCGATGATGTTTGCTGTTGCGCGTCAAATCCCAGAAGCATCCGCATCTACACATGCAGGCAAATGGGAAAAATCCAAATTCATGGGTGTTGAGCTGACCGCAAAAACACTCGGCGTCATCGGCGCAGGCAACATCGGCGGTATCGTTTGTGACCGTGCGCGTGGTCTGAAAATGAAAGTGATCGCATACGATCCCTTCTTGTCCGCTGAACGCGCTATTGAAATGGGTGTGGAAAAAGTTGAGCTTGAAGACCTGCTCGCGCGCGCTGATTTCATCACATTGCACGTGCCTTTGACAGACAGCACCCGCAACATCCTGTCTGCTGAAAACTTGGCGAAAACCAAAAAAGGCGTGCGCATCATCAACTGTGCGCGTGGTGGTTTGGTTGACGAAGAAGCCTTGGCTGAGTTGCTCAAATCCGGCCACGTTGCTGGTGCTGCTTTGGATGTGTTCGCTGTAGAGCCCGCCAAAGAAAACGTACTTTTCGGCCTGCCAAACGTTGTGTGCACACCGCACTTAGGCGCGTCCACATCTGAGGCGCAAGAAAACGTGGCGCTTCAAGTGGCCGAGCAAATGTCCAACTACTTGCTCGACGGCGCGGTTGAAAACGCGTTGAACATGCCATCCATGTCTGCTGAAGAAGCAAAAATCATGGGGCCATGGGTCACACTGGCGGAAAACCTTGGTTCTTTCATCGGTCAAGTGACGGACGAAGCCATCAAGGAAATCAACGTCACATTCGACGGCGTTGCAGCTGAGATGAACTTGAAGGCTTTGGAAGCGGCCGTCATCGCGGGTATCATGCAAGCGTCAAACCCTGATGTGAACATGGTGTCTGCGCCTGTGATCGCCAAAGAGCGCGGCATCCAGATTTCCAAGACAACACAAGACGCAACAGGCACGTTTGACGGCTACATCAAGCTCGACATCCAGACTGTTGAAAAGCACCGCACCATCGCGGGCACTGTGTTCTCTGACGGCAAACCGCGTTTCATCCAGATCAAAGGCATCACCATCGATTCAGAAGTTGGCGAGCACATGCTCTACACAACCAACCAAGACGTCCCTGGTATCCTTGGCAAACTCGGCACACTTTTGGCTGAGCACAATGAAAACATCGCGAACTTTACTTTGGGTCGCGCCAAAGCGGGCGGCGACGCAATCGCTGTGACGTTCCTCGACACACCGATCAAAGCGACAACCGTGCAAGCGCTCAAAGACAGCGGCTTGTTTCAACATGTCCGCCCTTTGCACTTCAAAGCGTAAATTCGCATCGTTACAAAAAGATCATCACTTGATTTTCAAGGGCCGCTGGACATTCCGGCGGCCCTTCGCTTTTGTACCACCAAATAGGAGACAAGCATGCGCATTTACGCAATCGGAGACATCCACGGTCACATCTTGGAACTCAAGGCAACTCATGCACGCATCAAAGCGGATATGGAGCGCGTTGGCGACACCACCGCGAAAATCGTACATGTCGGGGATTACACCGACCGTGGCCCAGCAAGCCGCGAGGTGATCGAATACCTTATGGATGGGATAGCACGTGGTGAGCCTTGGATTTGCCTGCGTGGCAATCACGACCGCCTGTTCACCCGCTTTGTACGTGACATGACCGCCTTTGACGACAATATGCCGCCTGAGCTGTCCTTCCTAAACCCGCGTATCGGCGGCAACACCACGCTGGCCTCTTATGGTGTCACCACTGTAGATTACGAATTCGAAGCCGCCTTTGAGGCCGCACAAACGGCTGTACCCAAAGAGCATCTCGACTTTATCGAAGGCCTACCGCTGTATTATGAATGGGACAAATACCTGTTTGTACACGCGGGTATTCAGCCCGGTGTGCCCCTTGAACAGCAATCCGAAGAAGACCTGATCTGGATCCGCAAAGGTTGGCTCGACTACGAGGGCGATTTGCCGTGGATCGTGGTTCACGGGCACACGGCCGTAAACCTGCCCTCACACTTTGGCAATCGCATCGATATCGATACAGGCGCGGGCTATGGCTGGCCTGTCACCGCGATTGTGATCGAGGGCGACACCCAAGAGGTCGTCACAGATACGGGCCGCGCACCCTTAACCAAAGCGGACCCTAAAACCCCAGCCCCCTTTGTAAAGCGCGTCAAAGCCACACAATAAACCTAGACATATGTGGGCGACAGTTTATGTCGCTCGCATTTTCGACACTTCATTAAGATTCTTTTCACCCTGTTCCGCCAATCTGGCACAAAGACCGCGAATTCATTCGTGGCAGGGAATGAAAAGGGTCACACATGTCAATCGACACACTTGCGCAAGAACGCCGCGCACGTTTGGCAGCAGAACGTTTGCTTGAACTCAAGCAAGCCGAATTGTTTAACGCCAACAAAAAGCTATCGCATCACGCCCGCACTTTATCGGACGAAATCATAGTGACCCGCGAAGAAACGGCCGTTCTCAAAACCGAAAATGTGCAAGTTCTTGAAGACTTGGAAAAGGCGAACACCGCCGTCCATATTGCAGAACGCCGCCTTTGGGATTCGATTGAAACCATTCAAGACGGCTTTGCTGTTTTTGATCCCTCCGACATCATGATCGCCGCCAACCCTGCTTATCTCAGCGTATTTGACGGGATCGAAGATGTGCGCCCAGGCATTTCTTATCCCGAAATACTCGGGCTTGCTGTCGAAGAAGGCATCATTGACATCGGTGACATGCAGCGTGCGGAGTTTGTCGAAATAGCACTGGCGCGCTGGCGTGCCCCAACCCGCGAACCGCATACTATTAGGCTTTGGAACAATCAGTTTGTCAAACTTGTCGACAGGCGTTCTGCTGACGGCGACATGGTATCATTGGGTCTTAATATTACGGATGCCATGCGCTATGCTGCACGCTTGAAAAGAGCAACAAAGAAAGCTGAATCTGCCAATCGGGCTAAATCCGCTTTTCTCGCGAACATGAGTCATGAGATTCGCACGCCCATGAACGGTATGGTTGGCATGGCCGACCTCATGAGTGAAACAGAGCTCACTGAAGAACAAAAACTCTACGTCGATACCATTAAAAACTCCGGCGAAGCGTTACTAAACCTGATCAACGATGTACTTGATTTCTCTAAAATAGAAGCATCAAAACTGTCCCTGAATCCAAACCCATTCGACTTGGAGCGCTGTATCCAAGATGTCGTTGTACTGTTGCAACCTGTTGCCAAACAAAAGAATATCGAGCTAATTATTGATTACGATATGTTTATGCCAACATGCTTTGTGGGGGACCAAGGGCGTATACGCCAAATCCTAACCAATCTCGTTGGGAACGCAGTTAAATTCACCTCACAAGGCCATGTCATTGTGCGCACTGTTGGATTGCCCGGCGATGATGGAGCAAGCCAGCGTGTTCATATCTCAATTGAAGACACTGGTATCGGTATTGCCCCCGAAATGCGTGAGCATATCTTTGGCGAATTCAATCAAGTCGAAGATGAACGCAATCGTAAATTTGAAGGCACAGGTCTTGGGCTGGCTATCACCAAACAACTCGTCACCCTCATGGGGGGCGATATTTGGGTCGATAGCGAGCAAGGCGTTGGCTCTTGTTTCGGCTTTCACTGCACCATGGATGTGGTTGAAAATACTCACGACACCCCTAATCTGCCCGCGTGGATACACCGTGCATATCTAATCGATCATATCAGCGCCAACAGCGCCATTTTGGAAAAACAACTCACAGCAATTGGTTTTGATGTCACCCCGATTGATAGTGCTCAACAACTGCTGGAATCTCCACTTGATGGGGACATCTACTTGCTCGACAACAACCTACCCAATACAGATATTGGTAACTTGATTGCACAACTGAGAGCCCGCGACGTCACGGCGCCAATTTTACTGATGACTTCTGGCCCAGTCTCGGCCTCCATATTGGAACTTGATGGCACCAGCACACTCCAAAAGCCGCTATTGCGGGCCGACCTTTGTCTCGCTCTCTCAAAACTTTTGCCAGTTCAATCCCAATCTGAAGACCCAAATGATCGACAAATGCGCATCCTTGCCGCAGAGGATAACAAAACCAATCAATTGGTCTTTGGTAAGATGCTTAAAAACCTCGATATCGATTTGAAATTCGCGAACAATGGTCGCGAAGCCATCGAATGTTATGAAAGCTTCGACCCAGATCTTATCTTTATGGATATTTCCATGCCCGAAGTGGACGGCAAAGAAGCAACACGTGCCATTCGCGCGCTAGAGCTTGGCAGCGGACGGCACGTACCAATTATTGCGCTGACGGCTCATGCTATGGCGGGTGACGATCAAGATATTTTAGCCGCGGGCCTAGATCATTACATGACCAAGCCCTTACGCAAAGCCGCCATCATAGAACAAATTTCCAACAGGCGGCCCGCATACTGCCGATCCATTTTACCCAATGAGATCGCCCAACCGCAACCAAGCCCACAACCTGCGGATATCATGGCCGGCGCATAACTTAGGTACTTTGAATAACGTCAAGCATGGCTTGGCCAAATCGGTCGGCTTGGCGTGGGCCAACCAGTTTTTCAAAAGCATGCACATCTCGTGGACGCGACGACACTATCCGTGACAACTGCGCAGATGTCAGTGTCATAGGTTTTAATGTCCCGCAGGCCCCTCGTGCCAATCGGCTATGCACATCTTGCAATTTATCAAACAAATCCCCGCCGCCACTGGCGGCCAATTTTCTACGCGACGGGTGCAGCTTTTCAGGGTCGGCCCCCAAGATCACAGATAAAAATGCATCGCCATATTTTTCAAGCTTTTTAGCCCCAACGCCACCAATATGCGCCATATCGTCTAGCGTTTTGGGGCGCACCTCGGCCATTTCAATCAGCGTACGATCGGCAAACACCACGTAAGCTGGCACGCGCGCGTCCTCAGCCAACCCGCGTCGTTTTGCTTTAAGTGCAGACAACAAAGGCGCATCTTCCTCGGATACCAATGCCTTGGCAACAGGCCCACCACGATTGGCTTTGGCAAGCGTATCACGACGCAATGTGACGCTGGCCTCGCCCTTTAAAATGGGCACAGCTGGCTCGGTCATAAACAAAGCGCCAAACCGATCAGGGTTCGGGCGCACCAAATCAATGCCCATCATCTGGCGAAAGATCGCGTTCCACTGACGCTTATCATATTCTTTACCAATACCGAACACAGACAAGGCATCATGGTTCCATTGCTTGATCTTGTCTGTAGTTTTACCCGTCAAAACATCAATCAAATGCCCTGCACCAAAGCCTTCATCACATCGCAAAACGGCAGACAGTGCCTTGCGTACGGCCTCGGTTCCGTCGAACAAATCAGGCGGCGTATCGCACAGATCGCAAGTCCCACAAGGCGCAGGGTCTTCACCAAAATAGGCCAACAGATTCTGCCGCCTGCACACCTGCGCTTCAGCAATCCCAAGCAGTGCATTCAAACGCGCATGATCGGCAGCACGACGCTCAACCGGCGAGGGACTTTCGTCAATCTGCGTACGCCTAAATCGAATATCATCTGGGCCAAAAAGCGTGAGCGTTTCTGCAGCTGCACCATCTCGTCCAGCGCGACCAATTTCTTGGTAATAGGATTCAACAGATTTTGGCAAATCGGCATGCGCCACCCAGCGAATGTCAGGTTTATCGATCCCCATGCCAAAAGCGACAGTGGCGACAACGATCAATTCATCTTCTTGTTGAAACCTGCGTTCAGCGTCCCGCCTGAGATCCCGGTCCATGCCACCGTGATAGGCAAGCGCCGCTTGCCCACCATCATTCAGCGCCTTAGCCAAGCTTTCGGTTTTCGCCCGCGTTCCACAATAAACGATGCCAGACTGACCTTTGCGCGCTTTGGCAAAATTCAAAATTTGCGCTCTGGGACTGTCTTTGACGGCAAAAGCCAAGTGAATATTGGGACGATCAAAGCCACGTAAAAAGATTTCAGGGGTCGCATCATCAAACAACCGTCGCACGATTTCGCCGCGGGTTTCTTCGTCTGCCGTCGCGGTAAAAGCGCATAAAGGCACATCAAGCGCACGGCGCAAATCACCAATGCGCAAATAATCCGGGCGAAAATCATGGCCCCACTGACTAACACAATGCGCCTCATCCACTGCGATCATCGATACATTTGAGCGACGTAAAAGCGGCAAGGTACCGCCAGAGGCAAGCCGCTCAGGGGCCATATACAAGAGTTTAAGACGGCCCTCACTTAGCGCAGCAAAGACAGCATCGGTTTCCTCGTCTGTATTGCCCGAAGTCAAAGCGCCCGCCTCGACACCCACAGCTTTAAGCGCCTGCACCTGATCTCGCATCAGTGCAATCAACGGAGAAATGACAATCGTCAGCCCATCACGCACCAAAGCAGGCAATTGAAAGCAAAGCGATTTGCCGCCGCCGGTCGGCATGATTGCCAACACATTTTGACCTGCGGTGACGGCATCAACGATTTCTTCTTGGCCAGGGCGAAACGCGCTGAACCCAAAGACCGAAGACAAAAGCGCCTGCGTTTGTGACATGTGATCCTGCTGCTTATTGGTTGGCGGCAGAATCGCACGTCACGCGCGCGGTCTCAAGGCCAGATCGACTTACATGAAGATGTGCGCATTGTTGCGAATGATAATTTCAAGCGCATAGATCCCTAAAAAGGCCACAAGCGGCGCCAAATCCAAGCCATTCATATCGGGCAACAGGCGACGAATGCGTGAATACAGCGGCTCAAGCAAACGATTTAGGCCTTCCCAAATTTGATACACCAAAGGCTGGCGCAGATTGAGCACTTGAAAATTGATCAACCAGCTCATCGCGATGTGAACGATCATGACGAATTTTACAACGCCAAGGATCATAAGCAAAATTTGAATCAGTGAGAGCATGGGTCAGTTCCTATTTTTCGAATTGAATTACACCTAAGGTTTCACTTCACGCTTCGCAAGGCATGTGCATCGCAATCGTACCGTGACGTCGCCGTTGATTTTTCTGATCAGCCTTGTATTGGCTATGCCTATGTACCCATTTTTACGCATCGCCTACGGCCTTTTAAAATTCCGCAACGCTCCAAAGCTTGGACTTTGGGACGCGCATATTTCGCATCATTATTGCCTGCCTGTGGACATCGATCTGTGGTGGGAACTTAATAATGGGCGTACCTTAACGATCTATGATCTTGGGCGCATCCCGATGGCACTGCGCAATGGCACTGCTGGCGTGCGTAAGGCCGCAGGACTGGGTATGGTTGTTGCGGGAGCATCGGTGCGGTACCGCAAGCGGATCACCATGTTCAAAAAAATCGAAATGCGGTCCGTGCCCGTTGGGTTTGATGACAAATTCATCTACATGGAACAATCTATGTGGCTGGCCAACGGCGAATGCGCCAATCACATTTTGATCCGTGGTGCCGTCGTGAAAAAAGGCAAAATGGTTCCGCCCATTGATTTGCTAAAACTCGTGGACCCTGATGTACAACAACGCGCGTTGCCCGACTGGGTGCAAGCTTGGGCAGATGCAGATAAAATTCGACCCTGGCCACCGACACGCGACTAACGTTTAGACATTGCACAGCGGGTGTTTTGCCTATTCTATCTCGGTAAAGAATAATCGGGGGAGTGGGCATGAAAAACGTCAGCACAAGCAAACGCATCAAAGGTTGGATGATGTATGATTGGGCGTCACAACCTTATCACACGTTGATCCTGACCTTTATTTTCGGTCCGTATTTTGCCGAACAAGTCATTGCCCATTTGAGCGCCACAGGCCTTGATGATGCCTCCGCACGCGCGCAAGCCCAATCCATCTGGGGCACAGGTCTCACCATTTCAGGCCTTACAATCGCAGTGCTCGCGCCAATTCTGGGCGCCGTTGCAGATGGCACGGGCCGACGTTTGCCATGGATCTGGGTTTTCAGCGCATGTTACGCATTGGGTGCATCAGGACTTTGGCTTGCCTCACCCGTCGACTTTCCAACCTTTACCGTCTTAGGTTTCTTTATTTTGGGCATGATTGGGGTCGAATTCACAACCATTTTCACCAATGCCATGCTGCCCAGCCTCGGCACCAAAGAAGAGATCGGCAAAGTATCAGGCGATGGTTGGGCGTGGGGCTATGTCGGTGGCTTTATCGCACTCGTGATCATGCTTTTGCTTTTTGCTGAGAACGGCGACGGCATCACGCTTTTGGGCAAGGCACCGTTGCTTGGTTTAGATCCAGACCTACGTGAAGGCACGCGATTTGTCGGACCTTTCGTGGCCATTTGGTTTGGCGTGTCTATGATCCCGTTTTTTCTATGGGTGCGCGAACCTCGCGGCAGCGGCATGCACGTCGGCGCAGCTGTAAAATCAGGTCTGGTCAGCCTTGGTGGAACGCTGAAAAGTCTGCCATCACGCAAGTCACTTTTTGCCTACCTTATTTCGTCAATGTTCTACCGCGATGCGCTAAACGGCGTCTTTGCCTTTGGCGGCGTCTACGCTTTGGGCGTGTTGCAATGGTCCGTGGTCAACGTCGGCGTCTTTGGTATTTTGGCTGTGCTTTCCGGAGCTGTTTTCACATACATCGGCGGGTTTCAGGATCGAAAATTTGGGCCGAAACCTGTCATCATTTTCAGCATTGTTGTTTTGATGCTCATCTGCATTTCAATCATTTCCATCACCCCTGAAAGCGTCCTATGGATGCCCGTGGCGGCAGGCAGTGCACTGCCTGACATCGCATTTTATATTTGTGGTGTGGGCTTAGGTGCTGTGGGCGGCATCATTCAATCGGCCAGTCGCACAATGATGGTGCGCCAAGCCGATCCTGAGCGCATGACGGAAGCCTTTGGTCTGTTTGCGTTGTCAGGCAAAGCGACGTCATTTTTGGCACCTGCGCTGATTGCTGCAGCCACGGCACTCACCAATTCACAGCGCTTGGGCATAACCCCGCTGATCGCGCTTTTCCTTATCGGTCTTGTGCTGTTAGTTTGGGTCAAACCCGATGGTGAAGAGGTAGAGTAATGCGGTTTACAGTAATTGGTTTAATTTTATGCACAGCGCTCGCGGGCTGTGGCGGCAATGATACGCCAGCTAAAACACACACAGTCAAAATGTCGTCCAGCGATCACAGGCCAGCGAAGGACCTTTTTGGTCATGTGAAAACAGGTTCAAAACAAAGCCCCGAATCCTTTGGCAGCTATGCAAAAGGGTGCGTTGGCGGCACTGCGCAATTGCCCGAAAGCGGCCCAACATGGCAAGCGATGCGCCTCTCGCGCAATCGCAACTGGGGCCAACCTATTTTGGTCGATTACCTGCATGACCTGTCTCGCAAGGCCGCTCAGCAATCCGGCTGGAAAGGCATATACATCGGCGACATGAGCCAGCCACGTGGCGGGCCAATGCTGTCAGGGCACGCCAGCCACCAAATCGGGCTTGATGCTGATATTTGGATGCTGCCACCGGATCGCTTGAACCTCACGGCGACCGAGCGTGAAAACCTATCGTCTATTTCCATGCGCAAATCTGCCGGTGCCTTTGTCAACACCAGCTGGACCAAGCAACATCACAATGTCCTCAAAGCTGCGGCCAGCGATCCACGTGTTGCGCGGATTTTTGTGTTTCCCGGTGCCAAAGTGCAAATGTGTAAAGACGAAAAAGGCGACCGTGCTTGGCTCAATAAAATTCGACCTTGGTACGGGCATCACTATCATTTCCACGTACGCTTGAAGTGCCCCAAAGGCGACACCTCATGTGTAAATCAAGCGCCCCCACCAAAGGGTGACGGCTGTGCGGACGCTCAATCTTGGGTGAACAATATCTTGAACCCACCACCCCCGAAACCAGTCGACCCAAACAAACCTAAGCCAAAACCCAAAGCGCCAATCACGCTTGCAACTTTGCCATCGCAATGCTCCGCAGTTTTATCCTCACGCTAAGCGTTGCGCTTATCTTTGCGCAAAACCTAGCGGCTGAAACGCAGTACGTAGGATCGTATCTATGGATCTCTGAAAACCCGTTACATGGTGGGTTTTCAGGCCTTGAGGTCAGCGATAATGGCAGTGAGTTCACTGCGATTTCTGATCGTGGCAGCGTGACTACAGGTCAGCTGTCGCGGTCAGAGGCAGGCAACATCGAACACGTTGAGCGCGCAACTTACAAACCACTGAAGGGTCGAAAAGATAACGTCCTCAAACGTCCATGGGAAGATGCCGAAGGCTTGGCTATCGCGCCAAACGGCCAATTTTTCATAAGCTTTGAAGGGCGGCATCGCGTCTGGCGATACCCGTCACTGAGCGGGCATGCACTCGGTATCGACCCCCATATCGATTTCAAAAGCTTCCAATCCAATTCGTCTTTGGAAGCCCTTGCGATCACCCCTCAAGGGCACCTGCTGACAGTGCCTGAGCGGTCCGGCGGAGAAACCGTGCCATTTCCAGTGTACCGTTTTGATGGCACAGCATGGGATGTCCCTTACACCATTCCAAGGCGTGGGAATTACCTTCCTGTGGGCATGGATGTCGGCCCCGATGGCAAACTCTATCTGCTGGAACGTTGGTTTCGTGGCATTGGGTTTTCCTCACGTGTACGCCGTTTCGATTTGGATGATCGCGCGCTTACAAATGAGGTCACTTTGCTTGAATCCTACCTAGGTGCACACGACAATCTTGAAGGCATTGCCGTATGGCAAGACGACACGGGCATCCGGCTAACCATGATCTCGGACGATAATTTTAAGGCCTTCCAAGTGACCGAATTTGTCGAATACCGCGTGACAGATTAAGCTTGATTTCCTTATTTTTAAGGAGTATTCGCCCCCATCGCCTCATTCGGGGCCGAGTTGCCGTCACCTTCGATAAAAAACGGATTTTATCATGAAACACATCCTACCTGGCATTCTTGCCATGGCCGCCATCGTTGTGGCCTCTAACATCCTCGTTCAGTTTCTCATCCTTGATGGGCTGCTCACTTGGGGCGCTTTCACCTATCCTTTTGCGTTCCTTGTGACCGATCTGATGAACCGTCTTTATGGGCCAAATGCGGCGCGTAAAGTCATCTTTTCTGGCTTCATTGCTGGCATCATTTGTTCGCTTATCGGCACCCAAATCATGCTGCAAGGCGATGGGTACACCTATCCTGCCGTTGCGTTACGTGTGGCTGTTGGGTCCGCTGCTGCATTTTTGATCGCTCAACTTGTGGACGTCTTTGTTTTCAACCGCTTGCGCAATGGAAATTGGTGGAAAGCGCCGCTTGCCTCTACGATTGTCGGGT
>JBLHXX010000072.1:0-13221 GCA_047630475.1 Celeribacter sp.
GGCACATCGATGCCAATCAACAAAACCGGAATATGCCGCGCCGTCGCCATCGACAAAATACCATCAAGGTTCGCGCGCGCCACCTCAGGTGCCGTGCCGCGCAACACATCATTGCCGCCAAGCGCCACGATCATTGCATCCACATCGGGTGTCAGCGTCCAATCCACACGGTTGAGCCCACCTGTCGTTGTGTCGCCCGAAACCCCCGCATTCAAAATCACCACCTCTTGTTCTGAGGTGGTCAACCAGTCTTGTAATTGCGCCGTGAATCCGTCCTCTTGTACCAATCCGTAGCCTTGGGTCAAACTGTCCCCCAAGGCTGCGATTGTGACCTTTTCGCCCGCAAATACACTTGCGCTTGAAACAATTAGGAAAACCGAAACCAAAAGCGTCGATAACGCCTTGCTGCTGCGCACAAAAGCCCCATATCGATAGCGAAAGCCATTTAGGAAACGCCCCCCCATGACAAACCCCGTGACAGATCCAATGACAGACACTGTTATTTCGCTCAAAAACATCGGACTGTCCTTAGATGGCAACGGGGGCCGTGTCGATATATTGCACGACATCACCTTGGATGTGGCGCGCGGTGAAACCGTGGGTCTCATTGGTCCGTCTGGGTCTGGCAAATCGTCGCTCCTGATGTTGCTTGGCGGGTTGGAACAGGCCACCACCGGCGTTGTGTCTGTGCTGGGGCGCAACCTAACAGACATGAATGAAGATGCGCTTGCCCGCTTTCGTAGAGATCATATGGGGGTGGTGTTTCAATCTTTCCACCTCATTCCAACGATGACAGCGCTTGAAAATGTTGCAACCCCTTTGGAACTCGCGGGGCATGCCGATGCCTTTGATCGCGCGCGTGAAGAATTGATCGCCGTGGGCCTTGGCAATCGCTGTGATCATTTCCCGTCTCAGATGTCGGGGGGCGAACAACAACGTGTGGCTTTGGCGCGCGCCGCCGTCCCGCGCCCTGATATTTTTCTGGCGGATGAACCCACAGGTAATTTGGATGGCACAACAGGCGAGGCCATCATGGATTTGCTGATGGGCCTGCGTGATCGCCACGGGGCGACGATGATTTTGGTGACGCACGCACCAGAATTGGCCGCACGCTGTGATCGCGTGATCCGCTTGCGTGATGGCGCACTTGATGTGACGGCATCTGAGGCGGCCGAATGAACGTCGCGCTGGCTTGGAAAATCGCGCGGCGTGAATTGCGCGGGGGCTTGCGTGGGTTTCGTGTGCTTGTGGCCTGTCTGGCGCTGGGCGTTGCGGCCATTGCGGCTGTCACCTCTGTGCGCGAAAGCATTTCTGCGGGTCTAGACCGTGAAGGCGCGGTCCTTTTGGGGGGCGATGCGGAACTGGAATTCACCTATCGGTTTGCCTCAGAAATGGAACGCGCTTGGCTAGAGGATAACAGCTTGGCCCTGTCTGAGATTACTGATTTTAGGTCCATGATCACCCGCGGTGATGAGCGCGCTTTGACGCAAGTGAAATCTGTTGATGACGCCTATCCTTTGATTGGCACGGTCACTTTGTCACCCGCCATGCCTCTGGCCCAAGCGCTTGATGGGCGCGGTGGTGTGGCGGGGGCTGTGCTGGATCCGATGTTGATTGAGCGCCTTGGCCTGACCATTGGCGATGATATTCTAATCGGGGATGCGGCTTTCATTGTGATGGCGGAACTGACCAAAGAACCCGACAATGCCTCTGCTGGGTTTTCGCTTGGGCCGCGGTCTATCGTGCGCACCTCTGCGCTTGCCAATTCCAGTTTACTGTCCCCCGGCACGTTATTTGAAACCGCATATCGTTTGAAATTGCCCGCCGGAACCGATCTTGAAACTGCAAAAAATACCACCAAAACAGCGCTCGACGGTGCTGCTTTTCGGTGGCGCGATGCACGTAATGGAGCGCCTGGTATGGCGCGCTTTGTGGACCGGTTGGGGTCATTTCTTGTTTTGGTTGGCTTGGCTGGACTTGCCGTTGGCGGCGTTGGGGTTTCTGCCGCAGTCAGGGCCTATCTTGATCGCAAAACCACCATAGTGGCGACGTTGAAAACGCTCGGTGCGGATCGTGCGACCATTTTTATGATTTACGCCTTTCAAATTGGCGTCTTGACCAGTGCGGCCATTGCCATCGGATTGGTTATGGGCGCGGCCGTGCCCATGCTGGCCGCCCCGATGATCGAAGCGATGCTGCCCGTGCCTGCGGAAATTTCGGTTTACCCACAATCCTTGCTCGAGGCTGCCGTCTACGGTGCCTTAGCCGCTGCCATTTTCGTGACTTGGCCTTTGGCGCGGACCGAAAGAATACGGCCTGCTGCACTGTATCGCGACTCGCAACTGGGCCTCAAAGGCTTGCCGCGTTGGCCCTATTTGGTTGCCATCTCTGGCATGATTGCCGTTTTGGTGTCCCTCGCGGTTGTGTTTACGGACAGCCGCTCTTTGGTGCTTTGGTCATTTTTTGGACTGGCCTGTGCCTTTGCGTTGTTGGTGGTTTGTGCCATGGTTTTGCGCAAACTCGCCCGATGGATGGCGCAGCAAAAATTCACCAAAGGCCGTCCTTTTTTGCGCTTGGCGCTGGGATCGGTCGGTGGCCCCAGCGGTGAAGCACTGTCCGTCGTTTTGTCGCTTGGCCTTGGGTTGACGGTGCTCTCGGCTGTTGGGCAAATCGATACCAATTTGCGGGGTGCAATTTCCAATGAACTGCCTGATGTTGCCCCATCCTATTTTGTTGTCGATATTCAAAAAGACCAAATTGACGGGTTTACCGCGCAGTTGACGGTGAACTCTGGTGTGACCAAATTTGAAACGGCTCCGATGTTGCGTGGGATTATCACGCACATAAATGGCCAAGATGCAAAAGCGGTGGCGGGGGACCATTGGGTCATTCGAGGCGACCGTGGCGTGACCTATTCTGCGACCAAACCTGAAAATGCGCGGATCACGCAAGGGGAATGGTGGCCTGAAAACTACGACGGGGCGACTCAAATCAGTTTCGCAGCCGAGGAAGCTGCCGAGATTGGCCTGTCTTTGGGGGACACGCTGACGCTCAACGTTTTGGGGCGCGACATCACCAGTCGTATCACATCGTTCCGGGAAGTCGATTTTTCAGGCGCGGGCATGGGCTTTGTTTTATCGATGAATCCAACCGCGATCCAAGGCGCACCGCACACCTACATCGCGACGATTTATGCAGAGCAAAATGCCGAAGCGCCCCTTATTCATGCGCTGTCAAAGACCTATCCCAATATCACTACCATTCGCGTGCGCGATGCAATTGATCGGGTGGTGTCGATTATGACGAGCATTGCTGCCGCGACAACTTTGGGCGCACTCGCGACATTGATCACAGGGGCTATCGTTTTGGTTGGGGCTGCTGCAGCCGGCGAAGAAAAGCGGCGATATGAAGCGGCTATCTTGAAAACACTCGGGGCCACTCGTTTGCATGTTTTATGGAGCTTCGCTTTGCGGTCGCTTTTCATGGGACTTGCCGCTGGCGGCGTTGCTGTTTTCTCTGGCGGTTTGGCAGGATGGGCTGTGACTCATTTCGTTATGAAATCGTCGTTCTCGTTTGAATGGGGCGCGTCTCTTGCAATCGTTTTAGGCGGTGTTGGGCTGACCTTATGCACGTCACTTTGGTTTTCGTGGCGTGCCATGCAGGTCCGTCCCGCAGGGGTTTTACGATCCCGTGATTGATTGTGAATCGATCGCTTTAAGAACACGGTCGCGCCCTGTGATAATGACTTTGTGCATGGCCGCTGCGGCGGCTGTGCCATTGCCACTCGATACAGCATCAGCAATTTCACGATGTGCTGCAACGGATTGCGCTTGATGGACACGGCTTTCTGTCGGGCCAGAAATCTGAAAGGTGTTTGCCAGCGCGGCCTCAATAATATTGCTGATAGAAAACATGAAGGGATTGCCTGAGGCGTGCAATAACACTTGGTGGAACTTTAGGTCGGCTAAGGCAAATTCGTCATTTTCTGTCGCCA
Source organism: Celeribacter sp. (assembly GCA_047630475.1). Taxonomy (GTDB): domain Bacteria; phylum Pseudomonadota; class Alphaproteobacteria; order Rhodobacterales; family Rhodobacteraceae; genus Celeribacter. The sequence continues at coordinate 3,995 of JBLHXX010000072.1, forward strand.
TTTCCATTTTAAGGCACAGGTCAGAAAGTGTTTCGGCGTCTTCAGTGGATATCCGCGTGGCAGCCAACTGTGCTGCGAAAGGTTCAAGCGACAGGCGAATATCAGTCAGATTCATGATAAATGACCGATCAAAACCTGTGTCTAAGTGCCATTCCAGAACGTCCTTATCAAAGAAATTCCATTCGCTTGGATCGGTAACGCGCGTGCCTATGCGGGCACGAGCCACAATTAGTCCCTTGGCTGAAAGGGTTTTCATGGCTTCTCTTAGAACGGTTCGCGATACATTAAATTTGCTTTCCAACTGGGCGTCATTGGGCAAGGTCTCGCCTGTTTGGAAGGCGCCATTGACGATCGCTCTACCAAGTTCATTGACCACATGTGCGTGGTTGTTGAGGCGTGGACTGCCAGAAATTGTGGTTTTGAGTATGCCCATAGACTTTCGCACGCTGATAATATCATAATATTTAGTGCGCTAAATTGGCCCCACATGCAACGTGCATGATTAAAACAACTGATTTAGAAAAAGACAGTGCCTACTTTTGTAATGTTGATTCATATTGGTTTGACCTGTTTACGTTCAGGTCTGGTGATGTGGGGACGCAGCCTTATGACGCCAATTGAACGGCTTCGCCGGAACCCGATTTAGATGGGCTTTGCGCTTGCTCAGTTTCAGTTTTAAACTGAGCCACAATTCCAGTGAGTGTTGCAGCCTCTTGAGTGAGTGAATGACTGGCAGCTGTCGTTTCTTCAAACATGGCGGCATTTTGCTGTGTCGCCTGGTCGAGATCTGCCACTGCTAAGTTGATTTCAGAAATTCCTGCAGATTGTTCCGTTGCAGAGGTTTCAATTTCGGCCATGTGGGTTGCAATTTTCGTAACATCACCAACGATCGACTTGAGTGCCTCGCCTGTGCGGTCAACCAAAGAGACACCGCGTTTAACCTCAACGCCTGAATCCGAAATCAATTGATTGATTTCATGCGCGGCTTCGGATGACCTTTGAGCTAAGGCTCTTACTTCAGATGCCACGACCGCAAAGCCTCTTCCTGCCTCACCAGCCCGGGCTGCCTCGACGCCAGCATTTAGGGCGAGCAGATTGGTTTGAAACGCGATATCGTCGATAACACTGATGATTTTCGAAATTTTTGAAGAAGAGTCAGAGATCGCATCCATCGCGGAAATGGCATCTTTGACCACCAGATTTGTAGATTCAGCGTTTGTTCGGGCTGCCTTGACCGTCTGATTGGCCAAAGACGCGCCATCAGCGGCCGACTTTACCGACACCGTTAGCTGTGTGAGGGCCGCCGCAGATTCTGCCAAGGTGGACGCCGTTCGTTCTGTTCTCACTGAAAGGTCGTCGGCTGCATGAGAAATTTCAGTGGAATTTGAATGGATGGCTTGGGAGGTCGTAGACAGTTTTGAGACGACGTCTTTGAGGGATTTGACAGCATCATTAAAATCGCTGCGCAGTTGTTCGTACCCACTTGGAAATTCTTCGTCGATCGTCTTGCTAATGTCGCCCTGAGCCAATCTGCGCAGGCCGTCAGCAAGGGCGCTAACGATTGCGGTTTGCTCTTGGTGGCGTGCGAGGCGTTCGGCTTCGGTTGCGGCGCGCGCATTTTCTTTTTCAAGCTCTGCTGCGGCTTCGAGTTCTTTTTCGCGAGCTGCATTTTGACGCTCGCGTTCGCGTTCTTCAGCGTCCCGTTCTTTTGCAAGCTTTTCTGCCGCAATCTCTGCCAAGCGTTCGCTTTTTGTACGTTCGACGGCTTCAGCTTCCATTTGGTCTTTTTCGAGAAGATTGTTGCGGAAGACACGCAGGGCAGACATGAGGCGTGCGATTTCTCCGTGATTTCCACCTGTTGTCTTAAGTTCAGACATGTCTCCATCCGCGAGCCGCTCGGTGCTGTGAGTGACGATGTGCAAGGGGCGCATAATTGTGAAGTAAGTCATAAACGGCGCAGCAATCAGCGTGAGTATCGCGATGAGGCCGATGGAATTCATTGTCGTCGAGGCGCTCCGCGCGTCGCTGATGACGACAGTCCCCGCTTTCGCAATTTCTTCTAAGCTGTCTTGCGAAATTGCAGCGACTTCTGACGAAAGGGTTAGCAGGTCGGCAATAAGATTGGATGCTGTTTGTCGAGAGGCGGCTTGGGCGTTGATGGCGTCAAGGTGGATCGCGAGTAATCCCGTTTCGGGGTCTGCCGCAGCAAGGATTTGGCCCACTTTTTCAGCGGTCTCTTTTGCGATTAAATTGAGGCTTTTTTTGATTTCGGCACTGTCTTGGAGCAATTCAAACTGCAAGGCGGCAACGTATCCTGGGTTTATTGATGTTGCCCCTTGTTGTAGTTTCAAAAGCGCAGATTTGACGGCAATATTGAGTGTGTCTACGGCACGAATTTCTGCGAACCGTGTTTCTGTCAAATTTTTGACAATGGATTCATTTTTTTGCACGAAGCTCTTGCCTGCGTCATGCAGAGCCAATGTTTTGTCCGTAAGAATTGTTTCTATAGTGCGTAAAAACTTTGAATGTGCATCTAGCAATGTTGTGAGCGTATCTTCGGACTGGATGAGGTTGGAAGATTGAAGGTCGCGAAGGTGCCTCAAAATTTCTTTTGATGGCGCGAGGATGGGAGCATTTTCTTGGAGGTCTTCGATGCGACTGATTGCGGTTTCAAGGTCGTCGGTGGCTTTTAGGGTTAGGTTTCTAGCCGTTTGGCGAGAAAAGGTGCCCTCTGATGAGACATAGGCAATCGCGGTACCTGTGGCGTATTCCGATAATGATTTGAGTTCGTAGAGCGTCGCCAAACCACCCATATTGTCATCAATCAACGTGTCGATCCCACTTTGCGTCGCGCTAACGGCTTCGCCAGTCGCAATCATGACGCGAAAGGCGGCAGATTTACTGATTTTGTTAAGCTCACCAGACACGTCATGTGAGAGTCTGTTGAGGCTGGAGAGCGATTTGAAATTGTTTGAACTTGACGTAAGTTCGCTATGTTTTTGGGCAATAAGACCGTTTGTTTCTTCAATCAAATTGTCCAAACTCGCATTCAAGTTTGGATGTTGTTCGCGGGAAAAAGGTTGAGCGGCGTTGCGAAGTTCAAGAGCCGCGTTGGTTAAGCCCTCTTTATGTTTAGGAAACCCGATGATGGAATAAGTCATAATGAGTGAATTGGTTGCATCCTTGAAACCATTCACAGCGGTTGTGATGTGCATGGCGCTTTCAAGGGGCGGCATGTGTTCCTCGACCAAACTTTCAACTTCATGAGTGATAGAGGTGATGAGTGACGTTGAGATTAAAATAGCAGCAGCTGTTGTGCCCCCCAGCGCGACCATGATGATGCCAATTTTTACGCCGACCGAGCCAATAATTTTTCCAACTAGGTTTTTCATTCATTTCCCTCAGGCCACTTGTTTGCGATTGCACGCACGGTGATTGCACGCACGGTGTTGATCAAATGCGAAAGTCTTGTGTTGGCTCAAACTCTACGAAACCAAAGAAAAAAGTGTTTACGCGTCAGATTTTTAAGTATCTAATTGTTTCATATTGTTTTTTTTTAATATCTTGATGTAGATGTAAGGCCGATTTGGTGTTACGGCCCAAATTTTCGAATCGATTCGCGTGAGATATAGAGACAAAATGAGGGGCGCAGCATGTCTGTGAAAGCACTGGTCGAGCAGATCAAACATTTGCCAGAGCAAGGGGGCGCGCGCCATCTTATTGCTGTCGCAGGTGCACCGGGCAGCGGAAAGTCCACATTGGCGGATGCCTTGGCCGAGGCGTTGATCTTGGATGGCACAACAACCTGTGTGGTGCCAATGGACGGGTTTCATTTGGACAACTCTATCTTGCAAACACGTGGTGTGTTGGACCGTAAAGGCGCGCCCGAGACATTTGATGCCACTGGGTTCCAGCGGATGATCCTCGCTTTGACGTCTCGCCAAGACGTTGTGATCCCAACGTTTGATCGTGCCAGAGATATTGCCATAGCGGGCGCGCGCGTCGTCGAGGCGCAGACAGATGTGATTATTATCGAAGGCAATTATCTATTGTTTGATGACCCAAATTGGCGGGGTTTGACCGATCATTGGTCGCTGTCTGTGCGGTTGGATGTGCCTATTGATGTTTTGCGTCAACGGCTTGTTCAAAGGTGGCTTGATCATGGTCTTGAGGCAGATCAGGCCGTGCAGCGCGCCGAGAGCAATGATTTGGCCAATGCCACGCGCATTGTTGATCAGGCTCTGCCCGCAGATATCACTGTGCACAGCGCAAATTTTGACACCATTTCTTAGATTTTCTTCCATTTGGCCCAACACGGGCAAGGCAAACACAGCAGGCAAGTGGTGCGGGCCAGTGGAATCGCTCAGGTTTCCAGCTGTATGATTTCTGTGCATTTGCGTTGGAACTGTGCGTTATGATTTTTCGATCTGCCTATTTTTTCATCCAATTGTGGCATGACGTCCAATAAATGAGCGATTTTGTGGAAGTTGGGTCCTGCATGCGGCGTAGCGTCACCTAAACGTGTTCAAATCGTATCTACGCGGCATTCTGTCAAAGCAAGTTGAGCGGCACTCAAAAACAGGGGCCTCAAGATTTGCGGGGAGTGTGTGATGATGGCCAGACTTGCAGGTCGCCACCACCACACGAATGCAACAGATTTACGCTGCTAGGGGAATATACGCGTTTCACGCCAAAATGGGAAGACTTCCATGGCGCTCGCAAATTTGCGAGACGCGGCCGCATGCCTACGGCGTCTAAAAAGGATTTACGCACGTGACGACGAAATTTAAAGCCACATTGGCCTCAGCTCTTTTCGCAACAACAGCTATGGCTTCTGGTGCGATGGCCGCAGATTGCACCACGAAAGTGGGCGTTCTTCATTCACTGTCTGGTTCTATGGCGATCTCAGAAACAACTCTTAAAGACGTTATGTTGATGTTGATTGACGATCAAAACGCCAAAGGCGGCGTTCTTGGCTGTCAACTTGAGGCGGTTGTTGTTGATCCCGCATCCGATTGGCCACTTTTCGCGGAAAAAGCACGCGAGCTTTTGACAGTGCATGACGTTGACGTGATGTTCGGCAACTGGACATCTGTGTCACGCAAATCTGTTTTGCCAGTGATCGAAGAATTGAACGGCTTGTTGTTCTACCCTGTTCAATACGAGGGCGAAGAGTCATCAAAGAACGTGTTCTACACAGGTGCCGCGCCAAACCAACAAGCCATTCCAGCGACAGATTACTTTCTCGACGAACTTGGTGTTGAAAAATTCGCATTGCTCGGCACAGACTATGTCTACCCACGCACAACCAACAACATCCTTGAATCCTACTTAGAGGGCAAAGGCATTGCGGCGGAAGACATTTTCGTAAACTACACACCTTTTGGTCACTCTGATTGGTCCAAAATCGTAGCCGACGTTGTGGCACTTGGCGCTGACGGCAAAAAAGTGGGCGTGATCTCTACGATCAACGGCGACGCAAACATCGGTTTCTACAAAGAATTGGCCTCTGCGGGCATCTCTGCTGACGACATTCCAGTTGTGGCCTTCTCAGTGGGCGAAGAAGAATTGTCTGGCCTCGACACATCCAACCTTGTCGGTCACTTGGCCGCTTGGAACTACTTCCAGTCTGCTGAATCTGAGTTGAATGACGAATTCATCGCAGCTTGGAAAGCAAAGATGGGCGAAGAGCGCGTCACAAACGATCCAATGGAAGCCCACTACATCGGCTTCAACATGTGGGTGAACGCGGTTGAAGCGGCTGGCACAACGGATGTCGACGCTGTGCGCACCGCGATGTACGGTCAAGAGTACCCGAACTTGACGGGCGGCACGGCTGTTATGGGCGTCAACCACCACCTTGCGAAACCTGTTTTGATTGGCGAAATCCAAGCAGACGGTCAGTTCGATATCATCTCGCAAACATCCGAAGTTCCAGGCGATGCATGGACTGACTTCTTGCCAGAATCTGCGGTTCTTATGTCTGATTGGAAAGACCTCGGCTGTGGCATGTACAACACCGATACAAAAACATGTGTTCAGTTGAAATCTAACTACTAAGACTGAGCCCTTTTATAAAACTCCAAAGGGCGGCGCTTATGCCGCCCTTTTCCTTACAATCAAAGAAGACCTTCATGATCCGCTTTTTGTCTGCCATTTTCATCGTGTTGGCCGCTTTGTCTGCCCCCGCGACGGCCCAAGATCAAACGATCCAAGAGGTGCTGCAACAGCACCGAGATGTGATCGAAAAATCGTCCCGCAAAACCATTGGCCCTGCGATTGATGCCATTGCCGCGTCTGGCCTGCCGTCTGCGCAAACCGTTTTGCAAAAATGGCAATCCAAGGACATGTGGCAGCGCAAAGACGATGGATTGTTTTTCTACGCCGAAAAGCTGGACGCCAAAACCTATAGCCTGTTTTCTTTCGATGACGGTGCGGCAGTTGGCGACTTTGCCAAAGGCGATTTGAAACAGCTTAAACCCAATTCTGGTATTCGCGCTGTGATCGGTGCTGCCTTGGTGCAGTTCCAATTGAATGACCCCGATCCGGTGCGCCGATCCGAGGCCATTTTGGCGATCCAACGCGATGGCGAGGCCACACATTTGGCCCCCTTGCGCGCCTCTATCGCGGGGGAAACCGACCCTGATATCAAAGCGCTCAAACAGGTGACCGAGCGGTTGCTAACCATTTCTTATGACACCGATGACGCCGCGCGTGTGGAGGCGATCCAAGGCTTTAACGGGGCACTGTCGCTTGATGCCCGTGCTGCGCTCAACCCTGTGCTGACAACAAAAATAGCCCTCAAAGACAGCTTGCCTGAGACGGCCAATATCAAACGCAAAATTATTGCGGGATCCGATGATCTGTCTGTGGCAGATGCCTTTGATATGATGGTTGTCGCGGGCGTTATCACGGCGCAACCTACGATTTCTGAACGTAAAGACGCGCTGATTGCCAATGTCGTAGATGGTAAAGTTGGCGGGGTTTTGGTCTCTGAGCTGACAGATCAAGAGATGCGAGATCGCGCCTATCTCACACTGGCCGCCGCTGGCACCGTGCCTGCGTGGGACGCAAATTTTTCTGAAATTGATGCGGTGAAAACCGCCGCCTTTGTCGAGCTTTACGATGAGCCGTCAAAAGCCGTCACCGAGGCGGCCGAGGCAACGCTGAAAACCATCGACCGTGCAGTGGGGCTGAACCAAGCCATGGATTTGGCGCTGGATGGGTTGTCATTGGCCTCGATCTATTTTCTGGCCGCGATTGGTCTGGCCATCACCTTTGGTGTGATGGGGGTGATCAACATGGCCCATGGCGAATTTATCATGATGGGCGCCTACACCGGATATGTCGTGCAGCAAATTATCCCTGATTACACCGTCTCTATTATTGTCGCGATTCCCGCCGCGTTTATGGTCACCTTTGCTGCTGGTGTGGCGATGGAGCGTTTGATCATTCGCTGGTTGTACAATCGTCCGCTTGAGACGCTTTTGGCCTCTTTTGGTGTGGCGATTGCCTTGCAACAAATCGCCAAAAACATTTTTGGCACGCAGGCCCGTCCTTTGACGTCTCCTGCATGGCTCGATGGGGCTTTGGTGTTCAACGATGTGTTGGCGATCTCCTATATCCGCATCGCGATCTTTGTGCTCGCGGGTATTTTCCTTGCGGTGTTTTTGTTCATCATGAAGAAAACGCGCCTTGGTTTGGAAACCCGCGCCGTGACACAAAATCCGAAAATGGCCGCCAGCATGGGCATCAATCCGGACCGCGTGAATATGCTCACATTTGGCTTGGGGTCTGGCATTGCAGGGATCGCGGGCGTGGCCATCGGTCTTTACGCCAAAGTGACGTCCGAGATGGGCGCAGACTATATCGTGCAATCGTTTATGACCGTTGTTGTCGGCGGTGTCGGCAATATTTGGGGCACGCTTTTGGGCGCGCTTGGCATCGGTTTTCTACAAAAAGGCATCGAGTGGTTGAACCCGTCCAACACCTTGGCGGCGCAGACTTACATGATCGTCTTTATCATCATTTTCATCCAGTTCCGGCCCAAGGGTATCATCGCCCTCAAAGGCCGCGCGGCAGGAGATTGACCCCATGAAAAACGCATTCTTTATGAAAAACCCCTCTCTCTTGGTGTTCTTAGGTCTTTTGGCCCTGTTCACCATCGGCGTCACGGTGATGTCCGAGGCGTATGGTTCAGGCGTGATCTCGACCTCTTTTGTCAAAACGCTGGGCAAAACACTTTGCCTTGCGTTGGTCGCCATCGCGATGGATCTGGTCTGGGGCTACACAGGTATTTTGTCCCTCGGGCATTTCGCGTTCTTCGGCGTTGGTGGCTATATGATCGGCATGTGGTTGATGTATGCGCGCACCGAAATCATCGTGGTGAATTCTATGGCGTCTGCGCCCATTCCACCCACCGCGTCCGAAATTTCAGATGCCATTGGCACGCAGATTTTCGGTGTGGTTGGGTCATCTGATTTTCCTGCCATTTGGATGTTTGCGGACAGTTTGACGTTGCAGTTGATGATGGTGGTCTTGGTGCCGGGACTGATCGCTTTGGTCTTTGGCTGGCTCGCCTTTCGGTCTCGTGTCACTGGCGTTTACCTGTCGATTTTGACCCAAGCGATGACGCTGGCACTGTCTTTGTACCTGTTCCAAAATGACAGTGGCTTGCGCGGCAACAACGGTTTGTCGGGCTTGCAAAACCTACCCGGAGCCGATGACATCCCTCAAAGCGTGATGTCGATCTGGTTCTTGTGGGCCTCTGCCTTGGCCTTGGCACTCACCTATATTGCGACGTCTTTTGTGGTCTCGGGAAAATTCGGGTCGGTCATTCGGGGTATCCGCGATGACGAGGCGCGCGTGCGGTTCTTGGGCTATTCTGTTGAGGGCTATAAACTGTTTGTGTTTGTGCTCACCGCGATCATGGCCGCCATCGGTGGCGCGCTCTATTACCCGCAAGCGGGCATCATCAATCCGGCTGAAATCGCGCCGATTGCGTCGATTTATCTGGCGGTTTGGGTGGCCATTGGTGGACGTGGACGCATCTACGGGGCTGTCATTGGCGCCGTGGTCGTGTCGCTTGTGTCCTCGTGGTTCACAGGGGGGCAAGCGCCCAATATCAACCTCGGATTTTACGTCGTGAAATGGGTCGATTGGTGGCAAGTTTTGCTGGGCCTGTCATTTGTATGCGTGACCTTGTTTGCCCCCAAAGGCATTGGCGG
>JBLHXX010000073.1:0-12849 GCA_047630475.1 Celeribacter sp.
CCCAAAAAAAGCGAAACACTATAGGCCTAGTTTGAGGACGTCATCTCTTGCTTTTAACAAAAGCGTTTCGATTTGCTCTGAAATGCCCTCAAATCGGTAACTCGGTACCGGAACCGAAATCGCATAAATTTGTCCTGTAGTGGCTTTAAAGGCAAAGCCCAACGCTGAGATTTCATCACTATGTTGGGTCTCATCTCTCGCAAGTTTCCCCTCACGAATTCCTTGGAGTTCCTCGGTAAGCGCCTCTATTTTGTCGGGGGATCCAGTCATCTCGCGGTGCAGAATTCTGTCAATTTGCACGGGGTTGAGCAGGGACATTGCCGCTTTCCCATTCGCGGTTGTGGTCATCGGAAAGACTTCGCCAACACCAGAAACAGTGCGCAATCTGTGAGACCCAACCACTTGATCAACAAAGACAACCTTGTCGCCACGAACAATGGCTAAGTCTACGGTTTCGCCAGTTTTTTTCGACAGGTTCATTAATATTGGCCGTAGCGCGTCCGCCATATCAATACGGCCCGCTTGTGCAAGAGACTGAATCTCGGGGCCAAGTTGGTAGCCTGATGTCGGTGATGAATTCATCACCAAGCCTTCTGCAACCAACGCGTTGACGATTCTTTGAACGGTCGATCTTGGCAAAGAAATCTGCGCTGAAATTGCCCCAAGACTCAGCCCTGTGTTTTCATTCTTGAGTGCGCGCAACACATCGGCAGCTCTGGCAATCACCTGAATGCCGGGTGCGCGGGCTTGCCCTTTGGGCGTCTCAGTTTCTTGATCCATCGCGCAAGGCCCTTTTGTTGTTCCGATACTGCTTAGTAACAATTGGTGGAAATTTTGGACAGCCCCAAGTTCTCCCCGATGTCAGGCACACGCTTGACTACAATGCGATGCAGGCATATCGTATTGTGGAACAGTGAGGCGCGTCAAGTTGCGCTGATTCTGACGACCGTCGCGTCTTGAGGAGGAAAGAAATGACGATTAAAATCCGTGGAATTGATTTTGAAGACAATCTCGACAACAGCATGGGTGTCGAGTTTTACAACCTGAGTCATCGGTTCGGGTTCCAAAATCCAAATTGGCCCTATTTCGAAGATACCAAAATTGAACGCATCCACTACATGGCAAAATCTGGCGTGCTATCGCAGCGGATCACAACCACAATGCATGCAACAACACACATCGATGCGCCTGCGCACGTTGTTCAAGGCACTCCTTTCATTGACGAAGTTCCACTGCCCCATTTCTTTGGGACAGGCATTGTCGTGTCCTTGCCCAAAAAGAAATGGGAACCCATCACAGGCGAAGATTTGGAAAAAGCCTGCGGACATGAAATCCGCAAAGGCGACGTCCTGATCATCAACACAGGGTGGCATCATGACTATGAGGACGGCGATTATTTTGCCTATTGTCCTGGTTTCGTGGCGTCTGCTGGCGAGTGGATGGTCGAAAAAGGCGTCAAGGTTGTTGGACACGACACCCAAGCAAACGACCACCCGCTTGCAACAGCCATTGGTCCACAACGCAACGGTCCTTTGTTGCCGCATTTGGCTGAAGAATACAAAGAATGGTCCGGCGGCAACGACTGGAAAGACGATTTCCCTGATTGGGAACCAGTCCACCAAATCCTGTTCAAGAACGGCATCTTGGGAATCGAGAACGTTGGGGGAGATCTCGACGCGGTGACCGGCAAGCGCTGCACGTTCGCATTCTTCCCATGGAATTGGGACCGCGGTGATGGCTGCATCATCCGCCTCGTCGCTATGATTGACAAAAAGCAAGAGTATCGGATCGAAGACGGTCGCGAATTTTAATCTTGGATGCGCTGCCCCTCTGGCGGCGCATTTCCATCATAACACTCGGGGAGGAGTGAAATGCATTTAAAGCGTTTCAAAGACGCGCAGCCCTATGTTGCGCCCAACCATTTTGACTGTCACGGGCTGCGACTGCAAGGTTTTGAACAGGGCGGCCCGACCAATCAATGGATCGGATTCAGCCAGTTTTTGCCCGGTGGCGGCGCAGGACCAGACGCCACGCCGTTTGAGAAAGTCTATGTGCTTCTTGAGGGTGAAATGACCGTTATTGTTGACGACCAAGAGACTGTGCTTGGCAAATATGACAGCTGCACAATCCCCGCTGGTGAAGTTCGTAAAATTGAAAATCGCAGCAATGACACCTGCAAAATGCTGGTCGTTATTCCCTACCCACCGGAGGCCGCGACATGAGCGCGATGCAAAACCCCCTTTCTATGTTTGATGTCAAAGGCGATGTTGCACTGATCACTGGCGCGTCCGGCGCCTTTGGCATGGTTGCCGCGCGCATTCTTGCCGCTGCAGGCGCCAAGTTGGTCTTGGTCGCTGGCAATCAATCGGCCCTTGATGAAATCGCAAGCGAATGCCGGGATCTGGGGGCTGAGGTCACCACGATCAACACGCGCCCGACCGACGAAACAATTTGTGCGGATTTGGTCGCGCAAACCGTTGCAGCCTATGGCCAGATCGACACTTTGGTCGTGGCCTCTGGCATGAACAAAGTTGCGCTGATCAACGACATGTCGCCCGAAACATTCCAAGCCGTTATGGACGCAAATGTAACCCAAAGCTGGCTGTTGGCCCGCGCGGTTGCAGGACAGATGAAAGCCCAAGGCAAAGGCGGAAAGATCGTTCTGGTGTCCTCTGCACGTGGCCTTTTGGGTCATCCAGCAGGCTACACAGCCTATTGTGCCTCCAAGGCCGCGACCGATGGTATGGTCAAAGCCTTGGGGTGCGAGTTGGGGGCAACGGGTATCACCGTAAACGCGATTGCGCCGACTGTTTTTCGCAGCCCACTGACCGCGTGGATGTTCGAAGACACCGAAAAAGCCAACGCCGTGCGCGCCGGTTTCCTTGCGCGTGTTCCGGTTGGCCGCTTGGGCGAACCAGAAGATCTTGCTGGTCCGTTGCTGTTCCTCGCCTCCAAGGCGTCCAACTTTTACACCGGGCATATTTTATATGCTGACGGTGGGTATACGGCGGGATAAGTGATGCGCAAAAATCGCCAAATTGCCGTTATTGGTGCCGGCCTAATGGGGCATGGAATTGCCCTGACGTTGGCGCGTGCGGGCCAGTATGTTGCCATCACCGACCCGTTTGAGGATGCGCGTGCAAGCGTCGCCGCACGCATCGGCGAGAGCCTTAAAATACTTGGAGAGGACGACAAAAGCATCGCGCGTATTCTCAAAAAAATCGAGATCGTAAGCACAACGGGGGCTGCTGTTAAGGCTGCCGAAGTTGTGTTTGAGGCTGCCCCTGAGAAGCTCGACTTAAAACGTAAAATTTTTGCTGAGATCGAGGCGCATGCGCCAGATAATTGTATTTTGGCATCCAATACTTCGGTGATGCCGATCACCAAAATCATGGCGGATTTGCGGTTGAAAAACCGCGCACTTGGCACGCATTGGTGGAACCCGGCACATATGATCCCGCTGGTTGAGGTGATCAGCACGGAATGGACTGATGATGCCGTTGCCGAGGATATGATGGCTTTGTTGGACAATGCAGGCAAAACCCCCGTGCGCGTCAAAAAAGATGTGCCCGGCTTTATCGGCAATCGATTGCAACATGCTCTATGGCGAGAGGCGATCAGCCTCGTTGAAAACGGCATTTGTGATGCCGAGGCTGTGGACACCGTCATCAAATCCAGCTTTGGCCGTCGGCTTGCCGTATTGGGCCCGTTGGAAACGGCTGATCTCGTTGGAACAGACCTGACACTCGATATTCATGAGAATGTTTTGTTCGACTTGGAAAGCCGCAAAGGGCCATCCCCTTATCTTGAAAAACTCGTCGCAGAAGGACGTCTAGGCATGAAATCCGGGGAGGGATTTCGCAAATGGACAGCGGAAGAGGCCAATCAGGTGCGGGAAAAGGTGGCACGCCACCTGACTAAATTGGATGGAATCTTAGAAGACTAACATGAAATTCGGTCGAAATGACTGAATTAAGGGAGGAAAAGATGAAGCATAAAAAAATACCAATGTCTCGCAGAGGGTTCATGGCGACGGGCGCTGCAGCCGTCGCGGCACCTGCAATCTTGACAAGTTCGCGTGCTTATGCCGCCAATCCGGTCATTCGTGTTGGTCATGTCAGCCCGCGCACAGGCCCGCTGGCAGGCTTCGCCGAGGCCGACGACTATGTGCTTGAGGCCATTACACAGAGGTATTCTGCTGGATTTGAAAACAACGGAAAAACCTATTCTGTTGAGATCATTTCAAAGGACAGTCAGTCAAACTCGAACCGAGCGGCAGAAGTTGCAGCCGATCTTATTCTGGGCGATGAGGTTGATATTATCGTCGCCGCCTCGACACCAGACACCGTCAATCCGGTTGCCGATCAAGCCGAAATCAACGAGGTGCCTTGCATCACCACGGATTGCCCTTGGCAGCCCTATTTCTTTGGCCGCAATGGTGTGCCTGGTGAAGGTTTTGAAAACACCTACCACTTCTTTTGGGGTCTTGAGGATGTCATTGGCGCGTTTCTTGACATGTGGGGGGGCAGGGGGGTCGCCCCTGTTGTTGGCGGGCTGTTCCCCAATGATGCCGATGGCAACGCTTGGGGGGATGCAGAGCTTGGCCTGCCCAAACCTTTGGGTGCTGCGGGTTACAATCTGATTGATCCGGGCCGCTATCAGCCTTTGTCAGATGATTTTTCAAACCAAATCGCGGCATTCAAAGCAGCAGGTTGTGAGATTGTGACGGGCAATATGATCCCGCCCGACTTTACCACGTTTTGGTCGCAGGCCGCACAACAAGGGTTTGCGCCAAAGATTGTGACCATCGGCAAAGCATTGCTGTTCCCATCTGTGATCGAGTCACTTGGTGCGCGCGGACATGGGTTGAGTTCTGAGGTTTGGTGGTCGCCAAATCATCCGTTTAGCTCCTCTTTGACTGGGGTCAGTTCAAAGATCCTCGCGGATGGATATACCGCCGCATCAGGTCGCCCATGGACGCAACCTATTGGTTTCAAACACGCCCTGTTTGAAGTTGTGGCAGATGTGATCAAGCGGGCAGAGGATTTGGATGATCCAACCTCTATTGTTTCTGCCATCGCAGGGACCAACCTGAACACGATCGTTGGATCGGTGAATTGGGCAAACGGGCCCATCAATAATGTCACAAAAACGCCGCTGGTCGGTGGCCAATGGCAGCGTGAGGGTGATGCATTGGATCTTAAAATTGTGGCCAATTCTGCGGCCCCCAACATTCCTTTGACCGGTGAGTTGATGTTGCTCGCTTAAATCAATCTTGCGCCGTGCCGGTGTTCGGTATGGCGCAACAACAAAAATAAGGGGGTGGCATGAGCGCATTATTACAATTGGACTGTGTCTCCAAATCATTTGGGGCCGTCACAGTCGCGGATGAGTTGACATATGATCTTCAAGCCGGTGAGGCTTTGGGCGTGATCGGCCCGAATGGGGCGGGAAAAACGTCCATGTTTAATTTGATCACAGGCACACTTAGCCCGAATTCAGGGCGGGTTAAATTTGACGGTCGAGACGTCACACATTTGAATTCAGCAAAGCGATGCCGATCTGGCATGGCGCGCAGTTTTCAGGTGCCGCAACCGTTTTCTGGCATGACCGTTTTTGAAAACGCGATGATTGCGGCGACGCAAGCAGCGGGACTGTCTGGCATGGCGGCAGAGCGATTTTGCCTTGAGGTGCTCGAACAAACCGAGCTGTTGGACAAGGCCAACACGCTTGCCGGAGGGCTGACTCTGCTTGGGCGCAAACGGCTTGAGCTGACCAGAGCACTCTGTGCAAAACCCAAGCTACTGATGTTGGACGAAATTGCTGGCGGATTGACCGAAGCGGAATGCACATCCTTGATCAAAACGATCAAAGACATTCACGCCAGCGGTGTTGCGATCATTTGGATCGAGCATGTTGTTCATGCGTTGATGGCAGTGGTCGATCGTCTCATCGTGATCGATTTTGGCAAAAAGATTGCCGAAGGGGACCCGCAGACAATTATGAAAAGCCCCGCCGTTCAAGAAATCTATTTGGGGATATCTGCAGATGCCTAAACCTATTTTGAATATTTCAGGCCTCGATGCATTCTATGGCGATTTTCAAGCGCTATACGGTGTCGATGTGAGCGTTGCAGAAGGCGAAGTTCTGGCGATCATCGGGGCAAATGGTGCGGGGAAAACCACTCTGATGCGGTCCATTTCAGGGTTAAGCCAGAATAAGGCCGAGATGGTCAAATATCGTGGCGAAGCGATTGGCGCTTTGCGGGCTGACGCAGTTGCCAGCAAGGGGATTGCCCTTGTGCCAGAAGGTCGCCAGTTGTTTCCGTCTCTGTCTGTTGAAGAAAACTTGATCATTGGCGGACAGATGGGTCGCAAGGGGCCGTGGTCATTGGATGCGGTTTATAAACTGTTCCCGATCCTGTCTGAACGTCGCGCCCAACAATCGACATCGCTGTCTGGGGGGCAACAACAGATGGTCGCTATTGGCCGTGCGTTGATGTCAAATCCGGATTTGATTTTGTTTGATGAGATAAGTCTTGGGCTGGCACCGATCATTATCAAAGACATCTACGACGCGCTGCCGGGGATTATCGGCGAAGGCATGTCTGCACTTATTGTCGAGCAAGACATTACCAAAGCCCTATCCGTATCGTCACGTGTTTATTGCCTACAAGAAGGACGTGTTTCACTTGAAGGCCCGTCATCAACTGTGTCGCGAGAAGATATTTCGCGCGCCTATTTTGGGATTGAATGATCATGGATTGGTTAAATGCAATTGTTCAAGGCACCTTGCTTGGGGGGTTGTATGCCCTTTTCGCAGCGGGCCTGTCGTTGATCTTTGGTGTCATGCGTTTGGTCAACATCGCGCATGGCGACATGATTATTCTGGCGGCCTATCTCGGGCTTTCAGTGACCACTCTTTTGGGGCTTCATCCCCTTATTGCGCTGATCCTCGTTGTGCCCTGCATGGCGCTTTTCGGGTATGTTTTACAACGCGGGATTTTGAACCAAACACTTGGCGCAGATTTGCTGCCGCCGTTGCTCGTGACGTTTGGACTGTCGGTTATTATTCAAAATGCGCTTCTTGAGGTTTACACGGCGGATCCACAAAAAATGGATGCAGGCGTTTTGGAAACGGCAAGCGTTGCTATGGGCGGACTGTCACTTGGGGTGCTTCCAATTTTGACGTTCGCCGTGGCTGTCGTCGTCATCGCGTGTTTGCAGTGGACGTTTTACAAAACGGCGCTTGGCCGGGCCTTTCGGGCCGTTTCAGACAATCAAGAAATTGCCCAACTCATGGGGTTGAACCGGCGTCATGTGTTTGGCGTGGCAATGGCGCTCGCCCTTGGGGTTTCAGCCATCGCAGGCATTCTATTGGGCATTCGCACCAGCTTTGACCCCTCAATCGGTGGGGGGCGTCTGATCTTTGGCTTTGAAGCGGTCATTATTGGTGGTTTGGGCAACTTATGGGGCACGCTCGCGGGCGGTGTTATTTTGGGTATTTCACAAACGCTGGGCGCCAAAATCGATCCGGGTTGGCAACTGCTCTCTGGGCATATCGCGTTTCTCGTCATTCTTGCAGTCCGGCCGAATGGCCTATTTCCGAGGGTAAGCGGATGAACCATACTGATTTTCACGTCACGCGCACATCGCGGTCTGCCAAAATAGCAGCCATCCTCGGAGCAATCGTTCTGATCGTATTGATCGCGGCGCCTTGGTGGGCGGGGCGTGCTGATATGCGCCTGATGGGCGAACTTTTCTTGTATCTTGCCTTGGCGAGCTTGTGGAATCTCATGGCTGGCTACGCTGGGTTGGTCTCGGTTGGCCAACAAGCTTATGTCGGATTTGGCGGCTATATGCTGTTTGCTTTGACAATTTTTGGCGGTGTGCACCCGTTGGCCGCCATTGCTCTTGCGGGTGTCTTGGGGGCGATCGTGGCGGTGCCGGTTGCGCTGTTGATATTCCGTTTGCGAGGGGCCTACTTTGCCATTGGCACATGGGTCATGGCCGAAGTGTTTCGCTTGTCCTTTGCACAAGTGTCATCGCTTGGCGGCGGCTCTGGCTCGTCTTTGCCCGTTGGAATTGTGAAATCATTGGCGTCGTCGCGTTCAGCCCGCGAACACCTTAGCTATTGGCTGGCCTTGGGGTCTGCGGTTTTGATCCTTCTTGCTGTCTATCTGTTTTTGCGGTCCCGCAACGGTTTGGCCCTCACGGCGATCCGCGACAATGAACTCGCGGCGGGGTCTTTGGGCATTGATATTTGGCGGACAAAGTTCGTTGTTTATGTTGTGACAGCGGCGCTGACCGCAATGGTCGGTGCCCTGATCTTTTTGCAAAAACTGCGCATCTCACCAGAGGCCGCGTTTTCGGTTAATGATTGGACCGCGTTCGTTATTTTCATCGTCGTCATTGGCGGGATTGGCACAATCGAGGGGCCAATTATTGGCACGCTGATCTTCTTTGCTTTGCGTGAAACTTTGGCGGATCTCGGCACAATTTATCTTATGGTTTTGGGGATTGTGGCAATTGTCATCATGCTCAAAGCCCCCAAAGGAATCTGGGGATTGATCCGTGCGCGGTTTGATTTGCAACTCTTCCCACTCAGCTTTCGCGTCACGCGATCATCCACATCAAAAGGAGCCTGAATCGTGGCCAAACAAAAGAAAACAATCATCACCTGTGCAATCACGGGCGCAATTCATACGCCTACAATGTCGGAAGCCTTGCCATATACCGCCGATGACATCACCAAACAGGCCGTTGATGCCGCCGAAGCTGGAGCGTCTATTTTGCATCTGCACGCACGGCGCCCCGAAGATGGTGGCGTTTCTGTCGATACTGACCATTTCGCTGCGTTCCTGCCGCGGATCAAGCAAGCAACAGATGCCGTGGTGAATATTTCAACTGGCGGCTCTTTAACCCTGAGCATTGCGGATCGGGTTAAGCCCGCGACAACATTTTCACCAGAAATGTGTTCGCTCAACATGGGGTCGATGAACTTTTCATTTCATCCCTTGGCCAAGCGCTATGACGACTGGAAATTCGACTGGGAAAAAGATTATGTGGAAAATTCAGAAGGCAACATATTCCGCAATACCTTTCGTGACATTCGCGAGGCTGCGGAAACATTGGCCCCCCATGACATCAAATTCGAGCATGAATGCTACGATGTCGGGCACCTGTATAATCTGAAATTCTGCATGGACACCGGTTTGTTCAAGGCGCCGATCTTTATCCAGTTTATCTTTGGTATTTTGGGCGGAATCGGGCCGGAAATTGACAACTTAATCTTTATGAAACGCACAGCAGATCGCCTGTTTGGTGATGACTATCGCTGGTCTGTTTTGGGGGCCGGTGGGTCACAGATTCCGCTTGCGACCACGGCCAGCCAGATGGGGGGTAACGTTCGTGTCGGCCTTGAAGACAGCCTGTTGATTGCACGCGGCCAGCTGGCTGAAAGCAACGCACAGCAGGTCGCGAAAATCCGCAGTATCGTCGAAGCGCTGGGGTCGCAAGTGGCCACACCAGATGAAGCCCGCGAGATTCTAGATCTCAAGGGTGCAGATCGTGTGAATTTCTGAGGGGTATCATGAAAAAGATTTACCCAAACGCATCGGCAGTCCTTGATGGGCTACTGCATGACGACATGCTTATTGCGGCGGGGGGCTTTGGCCTTTGCGGCATTCCCGAACTGCTGTTGGGCGCGATCAAAGCGGCCGGCACCAAGGATCTGACGTTTGCGTCTAACAACGCGGGCGTTGATAATTTCGGCATCGGGATCTTATTACAGACCAAACAGGTCAAGAAAATGATCTCATCCTATGTTGGCGAAAACGCAGAATTTATGCGCCAGTATTTGTCGGGCGAGCTTGAGCTTGAGTTCAACCCCCAAGGCACTTTGGCCGAACGGATGCGCGCGGGGGGCTGCGGCATCCCGGGATTTTACACCAAAACAGGCGTGGGCACGGTGATTGCCGAAGGCAAAGAACATAAAGATTTCAACGGTGAAACCTATATTCTTGAAGAGGGTATTTTTGCTGATCTGGCCATTGTGAAGGCATGGAAAGCTGATGAAACGGGCAACCTGATGTTCCGTAAAACTGCCCGCAATTTCAATCCACCCGCTGCGATGTGCGGCAAAACCTGTGTGGTTGAGGTCGAAGAAATCGTGCCGACGGGGTCACTTGATCCTGATGCCATTCACTTGCCTGGCATTTACGTGCACCGGATCATTCAAGGTGATCACGAAAAACGCATTGAGCAACGTACAGTTTCAACCAAGTCCGCCTCTGGCGAAACGAGGACAGTATAATGTGGGACCGCAACCAAATGGCGGCACGTGCCGCGCAAGAGCTGCAAGATGGCTGGTATGTAAACCTTGGGATCGGTATTCCGACCTTGGTGTCTAATTATATTCCCGAAGGCATTGAAGTGACGTTGCAATCCGAAAACGGGATGCTTGGTATGGGGCCATTTCCATTTGAAGGGGAAGAAGACGCTGACTTGATTAACGCGGGCAAGCAAACGATCACCGAGTTGCCACAGACGGCGTATTTTGATAGCGCGCAAAGCTTTGGCATGATCCGTGGCGGCAAGATCGCGATGGCGATTTTGGGCGCGATGGAGGTGGCTGAAAACGGTGACCTTGCCAACTGGATGATCCCCGGTAAGCTTGTCAAAGGCATGGGGGGCGCAATGGATCTTGTCGCTGGCGTTGGCCGTGTGGTTGTGGTGATGGATCACACCAACAAACATGGTGACAGCAAGGTTCTAAAGGAATGTACTCTGCCGTTGACGGGCCAGAGAGTTGTGGACCGGATCATCACGAATCTCGGTGTGCTGGACGTGGTGACCGGCGGGTTGAAAATAGTCGAGACCGCCGAAGGTGTCTCCGAAGACGAATTGCGCGCCGCGACATGTGCGAAGATAATTTAACATAAAGCGATTATCAGAGCGGTTGAGTGTAGGTGGCGCGCACTACCCTCAACTGCGACTTTTGTTATAAAACAGTAGTTTATATGACGAGAGGAAACGATATGGGTGGTGTATACAACCAACTCAGTATCATAAACGATGCAGAATTCCCTCTCATTGATTGAATTGCAATCAACTGCGGGTCGCTGGAACGCTGGAGGCAGGCAAAAGTTCCTGTCGATGAAATGGCGTGATTTGATTTTGCTCAATTTGTGGCAACGGCAAGCCTGTTAAATGGATTCGTACCCCATTCACAACAAGGAGAAC
Organism: Celeribacter sp.; assembly: GCA_047630475.1. Taxonomy (GTDB): domain Bacteria; phylum Pseudomonadota; class Alphaproteobacteria; order Rhodobacterales; family Rhodobacteraceae; genus Celeribacter. The sequence goes on from JBLHXX010000073.1 coordinate 11,244, forward strand.
GAACATGTCTTATCAAGATTATCTGCCTGCAAGCTGGATCAGGAACAAAAAGAACCATGAACATCCCTTGATTGCCCTGCGCGAGGAAGTGGACAGTTTGTTTGATGATTTTGGCAACGGTTTTTTCGGCAGTGGCCATGACGTGAGCGTGCACTCGAATGTCAGCGAGACGGACAAGGAATTCTGCGTTACGGCCGAGCTGCCGGGTCTGACCGAAGGGGATGTCGACGTCTCCGTGACAGGCGATCGCATTGTTATCAAAGGTGAAAAGAAATCCGAAAAAGACGAACGCAGCGAGGAAAAAGGCCGCGAATACCACCGCGTGGAACGCACCTCAGGATCTTTTCAACGGATTCTGACATTGCCGTTCACGATTGATGCAAAGAGCATTGAGGCCGTGGTCAAAGACGGGGTTTTGACTGTCACGATTCCCAAACCCCCTGAAGCCATCGAAAATAGCCAAAAGGTCAAAGTGACACACGCCAAATAGCATTTTGGCGGTTTTGCTTGGTTTCGCAGAACCGCCATTTTTCTCAATCAAACCGCAACCAAGGAATTGTCATCATGATAGGTAGAATTCTTCTCGCCTATGACGGCTCAGACAATGGAAAAAGAGCGATAGGCGTTGCTGCGGAATTGTCTTTGAAACTTAAGGCAGACCTCTACATTGTGCATGTGCTGTTGCACGGGCGACCAGCCAAAGAACTTGGACATCTGGTCGAAGTTCTTTGGCTGGTCGCACAGGCCGAGAAAGCTCTCTCGCCTCCTATCGCCGTTGCCAGCGATCAAATCTATGATGTGTTGGGGCAAATCGAACCGGATGGTCAATGCGCACGCATGATTTCAGCCATGGGCGATCTGCTTGTTTTTTATGCCCAAACCAGCAGCGAAAAACAGGGTGCAAAAGTCATCAAAGCATTGGTGCGGGTAGGCGACTATGCGGATGAAATTCTTGAGACTGCGCAAGAACTGGGGGTTGATTTGATCGTAATCGGCGCGCGGGGGCTGGGCAAAGTCAGAGGACCGGTTTTGGGGAGTGTCTCACAAAAAATTCTACATTCTGCCGAACAAACGGTGGTCGCTGTCAAATAGCGGGCATTATGCGTGGTGGAGCGGCCTCCCCGACACGTCTGTGTTTTCTCACCAAATCCAATGGCGTTGATTTGCCTCAATTGCGTTCGGCCGAACCCGACTAGACTTGTCTCAAAATGATTGGAGTAAGACGATGAAAGCTATCAAAACAATGATTGTGCTCGCAAATTCCAGAGTGGCCCGGTTTCTTATCAATTCGGGTCCAGGTCATGGATTGGTGCCTGCGCGTGGCGAGACTGTGTATGCCGATCCACCAACACCCTACGCGGATCGGGCCGGAATGGTCCACAGCAGGGTCGGCCCCGGGCAATCCGCCGTCGAGCAAACGGACCCCAAGGCGCTGGCAGAGGCCGAATTCGCGATCAAGGTCAGTGAGATTTTGGAAGTATCGTTTGAACAAGGTGATTTTAGCCGGCTTGTGATCGTTGCCGGACCCCACATGTTGGGCACGATACGGGACGCGCTTTGCGAAAAGGTGTCAAAGGTGGTTTTGGCTGAGATAGACAAAGATTTG
>JBLHXX010000074.1:0-12680 GCA_047630475.1 Celeribacter sp.
GTTAAAGCTATGCGAACCGCTTCTGCGCGGAATTCTGGGGTTCGTTGTGGTGATGCCATTTCGTTTCTCCTTTGAGGCAAAATACCAAGTCAAAGGAGCGGAACAAATCCGCGACAGGTCCAAGGTGCCTGAGCGCTTTTCAAAGTCGACATCGAAAGGTGCGGCGGATCGGGACGCAAAGGGATTGAGTTGGTTCAAGCCAACCGCAAAAGAGCACATCGCCAAAGCCTTTGAGCTTAAAGCAATCCTCGAAGAAAACGGATATGCTATCGAGGTCCTCAAAGAGAGCCGCATTGGCTACGTCACTTTTGAAGATGAGTTCCAAATCGTAGCAGAACCGTTTTCAGACACGCTCAGATAAAGATAGCTTAGGTAAGCAATCCCAGCTCTTTGAGCAGGCGCGGGGCTTCATCGCGGGGATGTGTCAAAGCCTCTTTGCCTTCACCGGGGTGAAAACGCGCCCGCGTGCCTGTGGGCATCGGGTTTGGTTGCACGATATGCACGCGCGGCGCTTTGTCTGAGTTCTGCGTCTCAACTTGCCAGCTTTGTGCCATAGCGATCTGCGCCGCTTTGGACGCGCCATATCCACCATAGAATTTTTCGCCCGCATGCGGATCGTCAAAAAACAAAACGTCAGAGCGCCGTGGCCCCATGTTCAACAGCGGGCCAACCATAGGGATCAATTTTCCCGTGGCGGTGATGTTGGTGTTGATGGTGCGGTCCAAATCTTTGGGATCCAGATGGTCGGCAGGGGACAAAAGCTGCGCGTAAATCGCGGTGTGCGCCCAAAGATCCAAGTACCCCCAGCGGTCATAAATCCCGCGACACAAATGCGCCATGGCATCTGGATTGGTGATATCCATCGGCGCAAGGGTCGCATCGCCGCCCTTGGCTTTGATCCGGTCATCCAACTCTTCCAACGCGCCAGTGGTCTTGGCCACGGCAACGATGTGATAGTCGGGCGCCAGAGCTTCGGCGAGGTGAAAACCAAGGCCGCGCGAGGCGCCAGTGATGAGGGCGATTTTGGGTTGATCTGTCATGGGCAAGATGTGCGACCAAATCGCCGCGTGGTCAAGAGGGCAAAACCTCAAGACTTTGATAAATCATCGCGGCTTAATGTCCCTGTGGCCTCATAAAGGTCGATCAGGTGGTCAAGCGAGATGTCTGTCGCCCCACGCATGAGGGTCGCGGTCGGGCGCGCTGTGGCATCGGCAAAGCTGAGTGAGACCTCTGTGCCCAAAGCGGCCACAGGCCCAAGATCAGAAGACAGCTTGCCCTCAAAGGGGGCAGGGGATGCACCGCCATCAAATGTCTCGATGTAGGCATAGAACCCCGCGTCAGGCACTTTGACCCAAAGCGCGAACACGACGTGATCGCTTGACCCACGAATGGGCAGAGTGAGTGTGGCACAGATGAACCGATCCGTGTCATGGCGGCACAGCTCGGATGCCAATTGATCGTCACCCTCTTTGACAAAGGGCTGATCCTCACGGGGGCCATGCGTCCAAGCCGCAGGATGATCAAACCCGATATCTAAAACTCCGCCCATATCTTGCAAAGCGCGCCAACGTGGATCGAGGTCTAGGATGGAGGTCATGAGAGGGCCTTAAATTGGGTCATCGTCTGAGTTGCATAAAAGAACCGCCGCACCAAATCAATGGCACGGCGGTGTTTTCAGTCAGAAGCTTGATGCGCTTACTCTGCCGCTGTTTTTAGCTCAAAACCTTTGTCGATCATATCTGTTGGTTTTACAGGATAATCGCCGGTGAAACAGGCATCGCAGTACCGTGGTGAGGTCGCATCACGTCCAGCGGCTTCGCCCGCTGCGCGGTACAGGCCATCGATAGAGATAAACTGCAAGCTGTCGACATCCAGATGCGCACACATTTCATCGACCGTCATGTTGGCGGCCAAAAGTTTGTCGCGATCCGGCGTGTCCACACCGTAAAAACACGGCCACATGGTGGGCGGAGACGCAATACGGAAATGTACTTCGGCCGCACCCGCATCGAGCAACATGTCTTTGATCTTTTGCGATGTGGTGCCGCGCACAACAGAATCGTCGACCAAGATGATACGTTTGCCACGGATCAGCGCGCGATTGACGTTGAGTTTCAGGCGCACACCCATGTTACGGATCTGTTCTGACGGCTCGATAAACGTGCGACCCATGTATTGGTTGCGGATGATGCCCATGCCGTAGGGAATGCCACTTTCATGGGCAAACCCGATCGCAGCCGGCGTACCTGAGTCTGGTACAGGGCACACCAAATCCGCCTCAACAGGCGCTTCGCGGGCCAGCTCGACACCGATTTGGCGGCGCGTCTCATACACTGAGCGGCCTTCCAAGATGCTGTCTGGGCGTGAAAAGTAGACGTGCTCAAAGATGCAAAAACGTGATTTTTGTGGATCAAAAGGACGGAAACTTTCGACGTTCCCTTCGGTGATGACCACCATTTCACCAGGTTCGATTTCACGCACAAACTCGGCACCGATGATATCAAGCGCACAGGTTTCAGACGACAAGGCATAGCCGTGATCGCCGACCTTGCCCAAAACGAGCGGGCGTACACCGCGTGGATCACGCACACCGATCAATTTGGTACGGGTCATGGCGACAACTGAGAACGCGCCCTCGACCCGGCGCAAAGCATCTTTCATCCGCTCAGGAATGTTGCGCTGCAATGAGCGCGCCATCAGGTGAATGATACATTCAGAATCAGATGAGGACTGAAAGATGGAGCCACGGTCAATCAACTCACGACGTAGCGCGTCGGCGTTGGTGATGTTACCGTTGTGTGCAATCGCAGCGCCGCCCATGGAAAATTCACCAAAGAACGGCTGTACATCACGGATCGCTGTGGACCCTTTTGAGCCGGCGGTGGAATAGCGCACATGGCCGATGCCGATGGGGCCGGGCAGTGTTTCCATGACCTTTTGGCTGGTGAACGTGTCCCGAACGTACCCAAAGCGCCGCGCGGATTGAAAGCCGGCCTCGGCATCGTGTGTCACGATCCCGCCGGCTTCTTGTCCGCGGTGCTGAAGCGCGTGTAGTCCGAGTGCGATAAAGTTGGCCGCGTCGGCAACGCCGACAACGCCAAAGACGCCGCACTCCTCTTTTAATTTATCGTCGTCAAACGGGTTTGCAGGGGGCATCTGGCGCATGGCATCAGGCTCCGAATCCAAGGGCGTGCATTTCGCCTATCGTTTAGTGCCTAACGGCGGCAGTGTCACGAAAGGATAACAAAAGATTTTCGACCATTTGGATAAAAAAATGCAAACTGACTTGCGTTGCAGCCGTACAAGGCTTGAACCGCACGCAAAATGTCAGAATGAAGGGGCGTAAATTTTGTTATAGAAATGCCGTTTTATAAGTTATTTTGAACCAATAAATGAAAGGGACTGTCATATGAAACATGGGCTGGTGCGGAATGAAAGCTTTAGGGGGGCACAACTTATGGAGCCCCCAAGCAGAATATTAATGAAGAAAATCGGCTTGCCGATGCATGAAACATATCGTTTCGTTGGCTATAAGACCTCGATTTTGCGTCATCTCATCGATTGCGGGGACGAAGTGGTCAATGGCAGTTCTGATGATGGGTTTAGCATTCAGGTGCACGTTGGCGATGTGGCTAAAACGGCGACTGAGTTGATCACCGGGCAAATCCAATCTGCTGCTTTTGGAGGCGCAGGCGAGGCCAGTACGGCGATCAGTGCCATTGGGACCGCTCTTGATGGTGTCTCGGTTTTGGGCATGATTGATGACATGCTTCCCGAAAGTGAAAGACCGCCTCTCACGCGTCCGGGACGCGTTGCTGTGAAAAAAGATCATATCATGAACGGCAAACTTATTGTCGACATAACCATGCACCAAGGCCTGAAGGCAGGGTGGGCGGACACTGGCAAGCAGCAGATCACTTTGAAAGACGTGGCCTATATTGTTCACGATTACTGAGATTTTGGTGGCGCGGATTTTTTTGAGGGGCATTCTTTTCGAAAACCTTGCTCTCAAATGTACTTTTAATCGATTGTTTCTCTGTGCTTGCTCACTGGCACGCATGGCAAATAAAAAGCGACCTCGTTAAAACTGGGCCGCTTTTTAGATGATTTCGCTGCAACATAGGCCGCGTTGCAACCGTATTACTGTATTATTCGGTGCACGAGCTGACCAAGCCCTCGTAACGCTGGGTGATCCAGTCAGGGGCATCCGCTGGGATGCTGTCGTCAATTTTGCTTTGGGAGCGGTCGAACACTTTCACAGTGCGCGAGTCTTCGAGCACCGCAATGCGGTCACCGGTTGAAATACGGTCCACAATCACCAATGCGATGGCCACCAAAACGATGCCTCGCACAACACCAAAGAAAAATCCAAGGCCCTGATCAATCCCGCCAAGCGCTGAACGCTGCACGGCAGAGGACAAAAGCGGGGTGAACACCGAGACCACAATCAACGCCAAAGCAAAGACGGAAAAGAAGCCCGCAATCACGGCCAATTCACAGCTGTCGGAAATATAGCCCCCCAAAACGGGGATTTCTTTGACCAAGGGCACGGCATGAGGTGCGAAAATATAGCCCAATATTGCAGCCGCGATCCAACCTGCGATGGCCATGCCTTCGCGGACAAACCCGCGCGAATAGGCCAAAAGCGCAGATACGATGATCACAAGCGCTACGATTGCGTCGACTATGGTAAAGCCTTCCATGGATGCTTTGCCTTTCTATATATCGGGCGTGTACACCACCCGTTGATCTCTCACGCGCTGACTAGCCCGCACCAAAATGCGCGCTACTAGCCCGCACCAAAAACGTCGCCAACAAAGCCGACAAGATCGTCCATATAACGAATCTGCATGCCTGTTCCATCCCCAGCTTTAGACCGTGACGGTGCGATTGCCGATGAAAAACCAAGTTTTTGCGCTTCTTTCAACCTGTTTTCGGTTTGATTGACGGGACGCAGCCCTCCAGACAGTGACAGTTCCCCGAAAACCACACAGTCTTTGGGAATCGCCGTGTCTTCGCGGGCTGACAGCAATGCGGCCGCAACGGCCAAATCTGCGGCCGGTTCCGACACTTTCATGCCGCCTGCGACATTCAAATAGACATCAAGCCCCGCAAACGGGATGCCGCAGCGCGATTCGAGCACGGCCAAAATCATCGACAATCGTCCCCCGTCCCAGCCCACAACCGTGCGGCGTGCTTGGGCGTTGGGCGAGGGGGCGACCAGTGCTTGGAATTCGACCAACACGGGCCGCGTGCCCTCAATGCCTGCAAAGACCACCGATCCTGCCGTGGGTTTATCGCGTTCAGATAAAAACAGTGCCGATGGATTGGTCACCTCGCACAGCCCGTCACCGGTCATTTCAAACACGCCAATTTCTTGCGCCGGACCAAAGCGGTTTTTCACCGCACGCAGTAGCCGAAAATGATGCCCGCGCTCGCCTTCAAAATACAGCACTGTATCGACCATGTGTTCGACCACGCGGGGACCAGCCAATTGGCCGTCTTTGGTGACGTGGCCGACGATGATCACAGCCACGTTGCGCGATTTTGCGAAGGTGACGATTTCATGGGCGGCGGCGCGCACTTGGCTGACAGAGCCTGGTGCGCTTTCGACGTTGTCGGCCCACATGGTTTGGATGGAATCGATCACGACCAAATCCGGCTCTTCGGCTTCAAGCGTCGTCAAAATATCGCGCAGATTGGTCTCAGCGGCCAGTTTCACAGGCGCATCGCCAAGCCCAAGACGCTGCGCACGCATCCGCACTTGGGCCGAGGATTCCTCGCCCGACACGTAAACAGTTTTCAAACCCGCCTGTGCAAAGCGTGCCGCCGCTTGCAACATCAATGTGGATTTGCCGATCCCCGGATCACCTCCGACCAAAATCGCAGACGCTGGCACAAGTCCCCCGCCCAAAACGCGGTCCAATTCGCCCATGCCACATTCGGTGCGTGGCGGCGGGGCCTCTTTGGTGGACAGATCAGACAGGGGCACTTTTTTGCCGCGCATTCCGCCCAAGGTTTTCTTGGAGGGGCCAGATTTTGACAGCGGCTTTTCTTCGACGATCGTGTTCCAATCGCCGCAGTTGTCGCAACGTCCAGACCATTTGGTGTAAACAGCAGCACAAGCGCTACAGGTGAAATTGGTTTGAGCTTTGGCCATGTCGATCGCGTCCTCGGGTCAGATGCACGGTGTGTTCGCGCTATGTTCTCTTTTGCCGTTGTAACGTTAATTGCTTCGTTCGATCAAGCGGCTTTGTTTTGAGGCGCGAAAATACTCAAGCCTAAAGACGCCAAAACGCAGCCCGTGAACAGATACAGCCCCCAAGCCACATCAACGCGGCCAATCCCAAGCCCCTTGGCCAGTGTGACATAGATCGCGATGAGAAAAATATCAGCCATGGCCAAGCGCCCAAGATGAAACAAATAGGGTTTGATCCGGTCCGGCAGACGATGTGACAGCAGGGCCTCAAGCGTCAGAACCTTGGCGATTGGCGCAATAAGGGCGAAGAGCACCACGATTAGTGCCAGAAACATATCCGTGTTCCACAGGCTTTGAACCCCAGACACCACCGAAATCTCGGTCATGCCAAACAATGGCAAAAGCCCCGCACGCAGCAATGGCGCCCCCCATGCGATGGGAAATAAAATCAGCAAAGACAGGTTTAAAAGGCGGATTATGGTCATGGCATAGAGGTGGCGTTCGCACGTCGTTGTGTCAAGTCGGCTTTCATACGCCCGCTTTAATTGGGGCGCTCAAGCCCGTTGCTTTGCATGGCAGGTCCACCGGTTGACAGCGCAACAACTTTTCCATCATCTGTTTTTGCGCCCTCAGGGCGATCATCGTCCATCTCATACCCCAGTTGCGGTAGAATTTCTTGCAGATCCTTCTCAAGCCGATCCATCTGGCGATTGACCTCTCGTTCCGTGGCCTCGACGTCCTTTTGCCAGCGCTGCAATTCTTGCGTCACGCTCAGCGCAAGGCTGAGTTTTTCTGAAAAGGCGTCCAATTCATGTTGGCGGTGACGCAAAAAGTCTTTGGCTCGGGCCACTTTATCGTCAGAATACACGCGCGCCAAATCACGTGTCATATGTGACATCTGTGCGGCCACTTCCAGAATTTCAGGCTCAAGATGACCCAAATCAGGATGACGGCGTAATGAATCCAAACGCTCACGCATATCTTCAAATTCAGAGGACAGCACAAAGGTGCCACTGCGATCCGAGTTATGTGAAATCTGGTACGCGCGTGCCACATCATCCATCGACAGTTTAAAATTCCTGTGTGACTTTTCCAAGTGCTGGATATGGTGAACACTGGGCAAGAATGCGCACAACCCAAGCAACAAAGCTGTACCCAGCGCCTGAAACCATACCCCAACAAAGACACTGTCGCCTGATGTTGAAATAACATTCAATGACACCCACGGTATCACACCAACAATCGCCATAATCGTTGCGATGCTGGCCCCCACGGCAAGAGCGATCAGAATGCCCTGCGCCGCGCGTTGAGCTAAATTGCGAATGTTGTCCCTAGCAGCGTATGCCAGTGCTGTTTGGTCTTGTTGCATAATCATTACCCCACGTCACTGTCTGCCAGTGAACCAAAATAGAGGCGAAAAATCAATATTTTATCGATAAACGTAGGGATTGTGTCTCTAGAGGAAACAAAGTTAACCCTTGCATCACTTTATCGACCAACTCGCTGACTGTCGTTTGAAATAGCGTTGCCAGATTATCGCAATGTCTCGATGGGACCATGCGGTGATCCGGTGATGAACTGCTGCAAATAGGGGTCATCGCTCGAATCCATCTGCGCCACAGGGCCATGCCAGCGAATTTTGCCGCCATGCAACATCGCCACGGTATCCGAAATCGCGCGCACAGAGGTCATGTCATGAGTGATCGTCATCGCTGTCGCTCCCATTTCAACAACAATCTCACGGATCAAGTCATTGATAACGCCTGCCATAATTGGATCAAGGCCCGTGGTCGGTTCGTCAAAGAAAATGATCTCGGGGTCGGCGGCAATCGCACGGGCCAAGCCCACACGTTTTTGCATGCCGCCTGACAATTCTGCCGGAAATTGGTCTGCCACATCGGGGGACAGGCCCACGCGGCGCAATTTTTCAATCGCAATCTCGCGCGCCTCAGCACGGGGGCGTTTGAGCGCGCCGCGCAGCAACCTGAAAGCCACGTTTTGCCACACAGGGATCGAGTCAAACAATGCGCCCCCTTGGAACAACATGCCAAATTTGGACAAGAATGCTTCGCGGTCCCCAGTGTGCGCCACGTCTTCGCCATCCACTTTGATCACGCCTTGATCTGGCGTAATCAAACCCAAAACGCATTTGAGCGTCACAGATTTTCCCGTGCCAGATCCACCAATGATCACAAGGCTTTCACCGCGTGCGACTTTTAAATCAACACCGCGCAGGATCTGTTTGGATCCAAAGGATTTATGCACGTTTGAAAGCTCTATCATATCGAGAAAAACGCCTGTGTTAAAAGGAAGTTGGCCGCCAAAATCAACACCGCTGCGGCGACAACAGATGATTTGGTCGCACTGCCAACCCCTTGGGCGCCGCGCCCTGATTGCATGCCGTAATAACACCCCATCAAGGTGGCGATGAACCCAAATACAGCCCCTTTGGCGAGTGATGATATCACATCGATCGGTTCCAAAAAGTTGACGGTGTTTTGTAAATAGGTGGCAGGGTTGAACCCCAAAGACTGTGTTGCCACCAACCAGCCGCCGTAGATGCCAATGATATCGCCGATACCAACCAAAAGCGGCACCGTCAAAAGCCCCGCCAAAACGCGTGGCACGGTCAGATATTTCATCGGGTGTGTCGACAGTGTGACCAGCGCGTCAATCTGTTCGGTTACTTTCATCGTGGCAATTTCGGCAGCCACAGACGCCGTCACGCGGGCCGCAATCATCAGCCCCACCAAAACAGGCCCCAGTTCGCGCACCATACCGATGGCCACGATTTGGGGCACCACTGCTTCGGCTGAAAAACGCGACCCACCTGAATAAATTTGCAGCGCCAAAGCGCCACCGGTGAAAAACGCAGTCAAGCCCACAACAGGCAAAGACAAATAGCCAACATGCAGCAAAGCTTGGCCAAACTCACGCCCGTAAAACGGGGGCGTCACCATATGGCGCAGGGTGGCCAATGCAAACATCGCCAAACGCCCAAGCCCTGCCATTGCCCCGATAGCCGCCCGTCCAAGAGCGGCCAAAGGTCGTGTGATCACGCCAAAACTCATCCGCGATACCGCCTGTTATACCGCCGCCCCAGCGAGGTCAGAATTTCATATCCAATCGTGCCGCCAATATCAGCCAACTCATCCACCGTTTGATGGGCGCAGAGCAAATCAAGCGAGCGTGGCGTGTGGTCCAAATGGGTCACATCCACTGTGATCAAATCCATCGACACACGGCCCAAAAGCGGGCAGGGGATGTCGGCGTCAAACAGCACGGATTTGTTGGAAATATGGCGCGTGATCCCGTCGGCATATCCTGCGGACACAGTGGCCACGCGCGATGGCACCTCTGCGGTCCATGTGTTGCCGTAGCCCACGGTTTCGCCCACCGCGACATCGCGAATTTGAATGATAGGACATTCCACCCGCACCACAGGTTCAGCGTCTTCAAATGGCAAACCGCCGTACAAACCAATGCCCGGACGTGTCAGATCAAAATGATACGCAGGTCCAAGCAATATCCCGCCCGTCGCTGATAGCGCCCGCGGGGCATTCAGCCCATCCGTCATCCTGTGAAACTCGGCCAATTGCTGCGCGTTCATCGGATGGTCCGGCTCGTCCGCACAGGCCAGATGCGACATGATCAACATCGGGCCAGCTTTCATCACCAAATCACGCACCGCGTCCCACTCGACAGCTTCCATGCCCAGACGGTTCATGCCCGTGTCCAGTTGCACGCCAAAAGGATGCCCTGGCAGCGCCTCAAAATGGCGGGTGATTTGGTCGAGTGAGTTGAGCATCGGCGTCAGATGCATATCCGCGATCATGTCAGTGTCGCCCGCCATATGTCCGCCAAACACGCAAATGCGAGGGCTTGGTCCCAAGGCCTCGCGCAAAATCACGCCTTCCTCTGCCGCCGCCACAAAGAATGTTTTGACGCCAATCTTTGCCAGCGCACGTGCCGCTTTGCCTGCGCCCGTGCCATAGCCGTCGGCTTTGACCACGGCAGCGGTTTCAACGGCGTCGCTTGATTTCGCATCCAATGCGCGCCAGTTGCGCGTCAATGCGCCCAAATCGATATGTAGTGTAGAAGTGCCCATAACGTGTTTTGACGGGCCGTGATGTCAGGCGCAAGCCCAAAACCAAGCCCATCAATGCTCCTTAAAACAAGATAAACTTAGTACTCTTCTGCGCCAGGCAGATGATGCTCGTAGGCCAAGTTGCCAAAGCGGGTGAATTCGGCGGTGAACGACAGAGTGATCGTGCCGATCGGACCGTGACGCTGTTTGCCCAAAATCACTTCGGCTTTGGCGTGCAGGCGTTCCATTTCTTCTTGCCATGCTGCGATGGCTTCGTGGTTGTGATCGTCGGGTTTTTCGCGCTCTTTGTAATATTCGCCACGGTACACAAACATCACCACATCGGCATCTTGCTCGATCGATCCTGATTCACGCAAATCCGACAGCTGTGGGCGTTTGTCATCACGGCTTTCCACCGTCCGCGACAGCTGGGACAATGCGATCACAGGGATGTTCAATTCCTTGGCGATGGCTTTGAGGCCCATGGAAATCTCGCCGATTTCTTGCACACGGTTGCCTTGGGTGCTGGGCGTGCCGCGCACCAGTTGCAAGTAGTCCACAATCAACACATCCAAACCATGGGTGCGTTTCAAACGCCGAGCCCGCGCGGCCAATTGCGAAATGGGCAAGGCAGGCGTGTCATCGATATACAAAGGACAGGTTTCAAGCGTTTTCGCGGCTTCAATCAGGCGGCGAAACTCGTCTTCTTCCATGTCCCCTTGGCGAATTTTATGCGACGAAATCTCGGCCGCTTCGGCCAAAATACGCGCCGCCAACTGTTCGGCGCTCATCTCAAGCGAGTAAAATCCGACAACGCCGCCTTCAATCGCGCCCTCTTTGCCATCGGGCATGATACCCTTTTTATAAGCCTTGGCCACGTTGTAGGCGATGTTGGTCGCCAGCGACGTTTTGCCCATCGATGGACGTCCCGCCAGAATGATCAAATCCGATTTGTGCAGGCCGCCCATTTTCTTATCCAGATCGATCAATCCAGATGAAATCCCCGCCATGCCGCCCCCGCGCTCGTAGGCTGCGTTGGCGTTGAGCACGGCTTGGGTCACGGCAGATAGAAAGGATTTAAAACCTGAATCAGCTTTGCCTTGCTCGGACAATGAATAGAGTTTTTGCTCGGCTGAGACGATTTGCTCTGTCGGTTCACGACTGTCCAAACCACTTGCCGCAGAGCCCGCAATTTCGTTGCCCAGCTCAATCAATTGACGACGGATAAACAGATCGTAAATCAGCTGCGCATAGTCACGCACCGCATAGGTCGAAATCGCCGAAGCCGCCAAACGCGCCAAATAGGCAGGCCCACCCAGTTCTTGCAGACCTTTGTGGTCTTCCATGTAGGCTTTGAGCGTCACAGGAGAGGCCAACATGTTTTTGGCGATGCGTTCGGCCGCTTTCTCATAGATATCGCGGTGGACAGGGTCGAAGAAATGGTCCGGCACGATGATCGATGCGATTTTGTCGTAAACATCGTTGTTGGTCAAAAGCGCGCCCAGCAGTTGCTGTTCGGCCTCGGTGTTGTGCGGCTGTGCGCCGTCGTATGACGAAATCACTGCGCCTGTTTGAGCTGCCACAGCCGTGCCCGCCTCAGTGACGCTTGGCAATGTCTCGGGCGCCTCAGGCATATCCGTATAGCCTGGGTCTTCAGAGCCTTGCGTGTCGTTCAACGTGGCGATGTCGTCGTTCATCCGGTGGTCATCCTGTATTTTGCCCCTTGATGGGCCTGCCCATTTGGGCTTGGTTTGACTGTTGTAGCGAGACTCGGGGGCGAGTTTCAAACTGTATGTTCTGTGGATAACTATAGGACTTACAGAATGTAGCGGAACAGGCTCAAGGCGTGGCTATATCTTGATCGATGCTTCAATAAAAAATAAACGCCGCCCAAAAGGGCGACGTTCAACAACGCTTCCTGCGCAGTGCCCTTGCGGCAAGGCTTTAGGCCTTTTTGTTGGCCTCTTGCCACTCACGCGGGGCGTTGAGGAACTTTTCAACTTCGGCCAAGGTCTCGGCGTCAAAGGATTTTTGCAATTTGGCTTCGGCCAAAACATCCCACCATGTGCACAAAGAGTGCAATTTTATGCCATGATCGCCGAGTGTCTTTTCTGTCTCGTCAAAAATACCGTAGTAGAAAATCACTGCTGTGTGGCCGCATGTGGCGCCTGTGTCGCGGATCGCATCGACAAATGACAGCTTTGATCCGCCGTCCGTTGTCAAATCCTCGACCAAAAGCACGCGCTCGCCCTCAGTCATTTTGCCCTCAATACGCGCATTGCGCCCGTATCCTTTTGGCTTTTTACGCACGTAAGTCATTGGCAAGGCAAGGCGTTCTGCAACCATCGCGGCAAACGGAATGCCCGCAGTCTCACCGCCAGCGATATTGTCAAA
>JBLHXX010000075.1:0-12649 GCA_047630475.1 Celeribacter sp.
GGGCCAACATTGTTTTGTTTGCGGGTCTTTTGGCCCATGCCGCCGGCGCGATCATCATCATTCGCTCATTGATATTGGGACCGGCCGAGCAACGCCGCGTGACCCCTGTGTGGCACTTGAGTTTTGTTGGGTTCATCATCGCGCCTGTGGCGGCCGTGCCATTGGGCTGGGTCGATCTGTCTGTGATTATTTATGCCACCACTTTGCCGATTGCTGTCGCCATTTGGTTGATCTCGGCCTTGCAATTCATGCGCGCAGGCGTGCCCGCGCCCTTGCGTCCCTTGCTGGCGATCCACATGGCACCTGTGTCTTTATTTGGCATCGTGTCCGTGCTTTTGGGGTATTACGCGATTGGATTTGCTTTTGGCTGGATTGGTTTGACGGGGCTTGTCGTGTGCATCGCAGGCGCGCGTTATTTGACCCAAAGCGGCTTTTCCCCACTGTGGGGCGCGTTTACTTTTCCTATGGCCGCCTTTGCCAATCTGATGTTTATGGTGGCCCTGATCATGCCGATACCGTTTCGTTATGTCGGCGGTGTTGAGCTGGCGCTGGCCACTTTGGCCGTCTGCTATATCGCCTACCGCGTGATGCAAATGTGGATGAAGGGCAGCTTGTCGAAGCTGACGAATGCGTCGTCGGTTTAGGCCTGCTTTTGATAAATGGTGCGGATTTCGCAGCGAGAGCCGCAGTTTCCACTTTGCAATCCCGCCATTCCATGACAAATAAACGTGCCAAACCGTATCACCCGTGGAGAGACCCGATGGAGATTCGTGAGGCCCTCACTTTCGATGATGTTTTGCTTGTACCGGCAGCGTCCAGCGTTATGCCGTCTACTGCAGACACGTCGACTTATGTGACCAAATCGATTAAATTGAATATACCGCTTTTGTCGTCCGCAATGGACACAGTGACCGAGGCCCGCATGGCCATCGCCATCGCCCAAATGGGTGGCATGGGGGTTATTCACAAAAACCTCAATGTGCTGGAACAGGCCGAAGAAGTGCGCCGTGTCAAACGGTTTGAGAGCGGGATTGTTTACAACCCGATCACCTTGACAGCGGATCAAACCATTGCAGATGCCCAAGAGCTGTGTGATCGCTATAATTTCACTGGCTTTCCTGTTGTGGACGCCTCTGGCCGGGTCGTCGGCATCGTGACCAACCGCGACATGCGCTTTGCGACATCGCCAGAGATGCCTGTGTCTCAAGTGATGACCACGAAAGACCTCGCGATTTTGCACGAACCTGCGGACCGCGGTGAGGCCATTTCATTGATGAAAGCGCGCCGGATCGAAAAGCTCTTGGTCACTGATGGTGACGGCAAGCTGACAGGTCTTTTGACGCTCAAAGACACTGAAACCACAGTTTTGAATCCTTCCGCTTGCAAAGACGACCTTGGTCGTTTGCGTGTGGCTGCGGCGACATCTGTTGGTGACAGCGGCTTTGAACGCTCTTCGGCCTTGGTGGATGCTGGCGTTGACATGATCGTTATCGACACCGCCCATGGTCATTCCATCGGTGTGTTGGAAGCCGTTGCGCGGGCGAAAAAAGCGTTCGGCGATAACGTGCAAATCATGGCCGGCAACGTGGCCACGGCGGCTGCGACCAAAGCCTTGATCGAAGCTGGCGCAGATGCCGTCAAAGTGGGCATCGGACCTGGATCCATCTGTACCACGCGCATGGTTGCGGGCGTTGGTGTTCCACAGCTGACTGCGATCATGGACTGTGCCAAAGCGGCGGGGGATATCCCTGTGATCGCGGATGGTGGCATAAAATTCTCGGGCGACTTTGCCAAAGCTATCGCTGCGGGCGCTTCGGTGGCCATGGTCGGTTCCATGATTGCGGGTACAGACGAGAGCCCCGGTGAAGTCATTTTGTACCAAGGCCGCTCTTTCAAAGCCTACCGTGGCATGGGATCGCTTGGTGCCATGGCGCGCGGGTCTGCGGATCGGTATTTCCAAAAAGATGCCGCCTCAGACAAGCTCGTGCCCGAAGGCATCGAAGGTCAAGTCGCCTACAAAGGTGGCGCGGGCGCGGTGATTCACCAACTTGTTGGCGGGCTGCGCGCGGCCATGGGCTATACTGGATGTGCGACAGTGGCCGAGATGCGCAAGAATTGCAATTTCGTGAAAATCACGGGGGCAGGGTTAAAAGAAAGCCATGTCCATGATGTGCAGATCACGCGGGAAAGCCCGAACTACCGCGTCGGATAAAACCAAAGACTGCGGGGGCTTCGGCCCCCGTTTTCCATTCCTGAGCCCCAACATAGATGGATTTTCATCATGACCCCTGTTGCCCGTATTTCCGCTGCGATTGAAATTCTTGACGCTGTTATGGATGGCGAAAGCGCCGAGCGTGTTTTGACGTCTTGGGCACGGGGGCATCGCTATGCGGGGTCAAAAGATCGCGCGGCCATTCGGGATCACGTGTTTGATGCGCTGCGTTGTTTGCGGTCGTTTGCGTGGCTTGGTGGCGCTGGGGGGCGGATCGGTGACGGTGTTGAGGGCCGGCGTCCAACAGGGCGTCAGTTGATGATCGGTTTTCTGCGGGATGCGGGGGTTGATTTGGGCACAATGTTCAACGAGGCACGTTTTGCCCCATCGCCTTTGAGCGAAGACGAAATTGATTTACCAGATTTGGCTGAAGCATCCCGTGCTGTGCGCTTGGATTGCCCGGATTGGATTTTGCCGCTGTATGAGAGTGTTCTGGGTGATGACACTGACGCGGTTCTCAGCACAGCACGCAGTCGCGCGCCTGTGTTTTTGCGAGTCAATTTTGCCAAGGCGTCAGTGGCCGAAGCACAAGAGGCGCTTTTGGCGGATTCTATTGAAACCGAACCGCATCCATTGTCGCCAACTGCACTTAAAGTCACCCATGGGGCGCGCGCCGTGGCGCGATCTCAGGCCTATTTGACCGGATTGGTTGAATTGCAAGACGCAGGATCTCAGGCCATCATCGATGCTTTGCCGCTCAAAGATGGTATGTGCGTCCTTGATTACTGTGCTGGTGGTGGAGGCAAAGCTTTGGCTATGGCAGCTCAAGCCAATGTAACATTGACAGCCCATGATATCGATTCCGCACGCATGCAAGACATAGCACCGCGTGCCTCTCGTGCTGGGGCTGTCATCACAACTGCGCGCATGGCTGAGCTTGCTGATCATTATGATTTGGTTTTGTGCGATGTGCCGTGTTCCGGATCAGGATCATGGGCGCGGGCCCCACAAGCCAAATGGATGTTACAAGACACGCGTTTGGATGCGTTGACGCAGTTGCAGTCTCAGATTTTGGATGATGTCGCGCCTCGTGTGGTCTCTGGTGGCATTTTAGCCTATGCAACCTGTTCGCTTTTTGATGTTGAAAATACGACACAAATTTCTAATTTTTTAACACGCCACCCTGAATTTGAGCTTAAATCAGACCGTTTGATCACGCCGCTTGAAGGTGGCGATGGGTTTTATGTTGCCATTTTGATCAAAAACGCCTGATGCCTCTACTTTAGCGGTTTATTTTTTTCACAATACAACTTTACCGATTAATTTCTCACGTCTATCGTGTTGGAAAAACCCTTAAAGTGCCGTTAACCAATTTAACGGCATACTCGGGGTCAAACATGTGTGACGCGCAAAATGCGCCAAGGGGACTTGATGACAAGCGGTGCATTGACGGCAGGAAAATTTACGAAACTTGCGCAGCGGCTTTCGCCTAATGTCCTTAAAATTGGGATAGGAGGCGTGGTATTTTGTGGGGGCGCGCTTTTGGTGCCCCGTACCCAAATTGGACTTTTGGCTTTTGCCGCAGGTGCAGTCCTACTTTGGTCCGCTGCCATTATTTTGATCGCGTCTTGGCGACATACTTTAGTGCGCAAACGCATCCATCGTTCGATATCTGAATTTGTCTCTCACGATGCCGCCCCGTCATTTACAACGGATTGTGATGGGGTGATTGGCTATGAAAACGCTGCCGCCATTGATCGTTTTGGCGGGCATGGGGGGCAGCCGTTGTTGGCGGCTCTTGAAACTCTGTTTGCTGCGCCGAGCGCCACACTCGCACGCCTTCAATCGCGTGCTTTGGCCAAAGGGGCCGCCCGCGAAGATGTGGTGATGCGCCAAGGCCATATGCGCTTGTCTGTGCATTTGCTTGGCGATGATGGATTTTTGTGGCGGCTTGAAGATATTGCGGAACGTGGACATCGATCTGCGACCGACACCATTGCTTTGCCCATGCTGACCCTGTCCAAAACGGGATCGGTCTTATGTGTAAATGACGCTTTGCGACGTCTCATCGGTCATCGCGATACCCAACTCGATCGTATCGTAAATGATTTGCCGCTGCGTCCTGGCGATATACATATGCTTGCTGGCGTTGAAAGCCGGATTTACGCCCGCACAGCCATTTTTGACACCGCTTCAGGGCATCAAGAAGTCTATTTTTTACCAGAAAAAGCACCGAATGTGAACGATTGGGATGCCTTCGACGCTTTGCCCGTTGCTCTTCTGCGGGTGGGTTTGGATGGCTCGATTACACAATCAAATCGCCCCGCACGTGAGATACTTTCTGTGGTCAGCACAGATGAGATGAATCTTGGCGATGTTGTTGAGGGACTTGGGCGGTCTGTCGTCGATTGGGTGTCTGAAGTGGCTTTAGGACGCGCACGCAAACCAGAATTCGTGCGCGCATCCAGATCCAAGAACGATACATTTTTACAGGTGTCTTTGAACAGGATTGAAGGCAAAGACTCGGTTGAACTTATTGCTGTTTTGTCGGATGCGACTGAGTTAAAATCCCTAGAGGCACAGTTTGTACAAAGTCAAAAAATGCAGGCTATTGGCCAACTTGCAGGCGGGGTTGCACATGATTTTAACAATCTTTTGACCGCCATTTCGGGACACTGTGACCTGCTGCTTTTACGCCATGATCGTGCCGATCCTGATTATGGGGATCTCGTACAAATTCATCAAAATGCCAATCGTGCTGCCTCATTGGTGGGGCAATTGCTGGCGTTCTCTCGCAAACAAACGCTCAAACCCGAAGTGATTGATTTGCGTGACACTTTGGCCGATTTGACCCATCTGTTGAACAGGCTTGTGGGTGAAAAAGTGATGCTGACTTTGGCGCATGATGTGGGACTATTGCCCATTCGCGTTGACAAGCGCCAATTGGAACAGGTGATCATGAATCTTGTCGTCAATGCGCGCGATGCGATGGCTATGGGTGGGGAAATTAAGATTGAGACGCGCAACGAAATTTTGACCTCTGTTTTGGTCAGAGATCGTGCCTCTGTGCCCGAGGGCGAATATGTTTTGGTTAAAGTGACGGACCAAGGTTTGGGTATTCCGCCTGAACGATTGCAAAAGATATTTGAGCCGTTTTTCACCACAAAACGTACGGGCGAGGGCACGGGGCTTGGGCTGTCGACAGCCTATGGGATCATCAAACAAACGGGTGGTTTCATTTTTGTTGATTCTGTTGTGGGGTCTGGGACGTCATTTTCGATTTATTTGCCCGCGCACACAGCACAGGCAGAGGCGATTGTGGAAACAAAAGCGCCCGTTATTGAAACAAGCGACAATCAAGCGGCACGTGGATCTGGTGTCATCTTGCTCGTCGAAGATGAAGCGCCTGTACGTGCCTTTGCGTCGCGTGCTTTACGTATGCGCGGCTACACTGTGATTGAGGCCGATTGCGCCGAAGAGGCGCTTGAAACCTTACAAGACTCAGAGCTGGACGTGGATCTCTTTGTCAGTGACGTGATCATGCCGGGTATGGATGGGCCGACATGGGTGTCTGAGGCGCTTAAGCACCGCCCAAACGTTAAGGTGGTGTTTGTCTCTGGCTATGCAGAAGACCATTTCTCAGAGCAACAAGCCCGCATTCCGAACTCTGTGTTCTTGCCAAAGCCATTTTCTTTGTCCGAACTCACCGCCACAGTGCAAAATCAATTGCAGTGATGTCTCTCGAATTGCAAGCATGCCAATTCAGAATGTCCTTGTTATAACAATGCTTTGAAGTTTGTTTTTAGTGTTGCGCCTTAGGATTTATATCCTTCACAGGGCTTTCAATGAAATATTAACCATAACGAATGATCGTAGGTTTTATAAAGAAATTGATTGAAATGTTCTCTTTTTGATCTCATAAAGATTAATAAGAACAAGAGGCGAACATGAGCAAATTCTCTGAGTGTTGTGCAGGCAATCGTTGCCGCCAGTTCAGGGGTGTGTGATAAGGAATTGAACAATGGCGACGGCGGCAGACATGACCAAGAAAAAAGATAGCGACAAACAAAAAGCGCTCGACAGCGCGTTGGCTCAAATCGAGCGCCAGTTTGGCAAAGGGTCGATCATGAAAATGGGTGCGGATAATCCTGCCCAAGAGATTGAATCAACCTCCACCGGCTCCATCGGTCTTGATATTGCCTTGGGCATTGGCGGCATTCCAAAAGGCCGCATCGTTGAAATTTACGGTCCTGAAAGCTCCGGTAAAACAACGCTCACGCTGCATTGTATTGCCGAAGAGCAGAAAAAAGGCGGCGTCTGTGCCTTTGTGGATGCCGAACATGCGCTGGACCCGATCTACGCGCGTAGACTGGGGGTTGATCTTGATGAATTGTTGATTTCTCAGCCAGATACCGGTGAGCAAGGTCTTGAGATTGTTGACACTTTGGTGCGCTCAGGTGCCGTGTCCATGGTTGTCGTCGACTCTGTGGCAGCCCTCACACCAAAATCTGAACTCGAAGGCGATATGGGCGACAGTTCCGTCGGCGTACAAGCGCGTTTGATGTCTCAAGCCATGCGCAAACTGACCGGTTCGATCAACCGCTCTGGGTGTACCGTGATCTTTATCAACCAAATTCGGATGAAAATTGGTGTGATGTTTGGCTCGCCTGAGACAACATCTGGCGGGAATGCGTTGAAATTCTATTCGTCTGTGCGCATGGATATTCGCCGCATCGGAGCGATCAAAGACCGCGATGAAATCGTTGGCAACGAAACCCGCGTTAAAGTGGTCAAAAACAAAGTTGCGCCACCGTTCAAAGTGGTCGAATTCGACATCATGTATGGTTTGGGCATTTCCAAAACCGGCGAGCTTTTGGATCTTGGTGTCAAAGCTGGCGTTGTTGACAAATCGGGCTCTTGGTATTCCTACGGGGATGAGCGTATCGGGCAGGGGCGTGAAAACGCTAAAAAATTCTTGCGTGATAACAAACCAATGGCGCTGGATATCGAAGACAAAATTCGCGCGGCTCACGGGCTTGAGTTCGACATGGATATTGCCGCAGGTGGCGCGGACGACAAATCAGACGTGCTTGATGACGAATAGTATTCAATCGCCTTAGAGCGCTTTGGGGCCGTGGCGGATGCGCCGCGGCCCTTTGTCCTTGGGCTTTTACACCTTTGTGTATCAGCTTGCCATGGACAGGCCGCAACGGCTTGGGTAAACCCTTTGGGAACAACCGCAATCCAGCCTGCCGGAAGAGCCCAACATGCCAAGCGTTAACGATATTCGCGCCACCTTTCTCGACTACTTCGAGAAAAATGATCACACCGTCGTAGACAGCTCTCCGCTGGTTCCGCGCAATGATCCCACCTTGATGTTTACCAACTCTGGCATGGTACAGTTTAAAAACTGTTTCACAGGTGTTGAAAAACGCGACTATGTGCGGGCGACATCGGCGCAAAAATGTGTGCGTGCAGGCGGCAAGCATAATGACCTCGACAACGTGGGCTATACTGCGCGTCATCACACGTTTTTCGAGATGCTCGGCAACTTTTCCTTTGGCGATTACTTTAAAGAACAAGCGATTGCCCATGCTTGGACGTTGATCACCGATGTCTATCAAATCCCGAAAGAAAAGCTGTCTGTCACAGTGTATCACACCGATGACGAAGCTTACGACATTTGGAAAAAACTCGGCGTACCAGAAGACCGCATCATTCGCATCGCGACCTCCGACAACTTTTGGCAGATGGGTGACACGGGGCCGTGTGGTCCGTGTACCGAAATCTTCTATGACCACGGTGAACACATTTGGGGGGGACCTCCCGGGTCTCCCGAGGAAGATGGCGATCGTTTTATCGAGATCTGGAACCTCGTGTTCATGCAAAATGAAAAATTTGCAGACGGCTCTATGGTCGATCTTGCCATGCAATCCATTGATACAGGTATGGGGCTAGAACGTATTTCTGCGCTCTTGCAAGGCAGCCACGACAACTACGACACCGACATGATGAAGGCACTGATCGAGGCCTCAGCTCATGCCACGAACTCTGATCCTTTTGGTGATCAAAACGTGCATCACCGCGTGATTGCCGATCATCTGCGCTCGACCTCTTTTTTGATCGCTGATGGCGTGATGCCGTCCAACGAGGGCCGCGGTTATGTGCTGCGTCGCATCATGCGTCGTGCCATGCGTCACGCCCATTTGCTCGGTGCAAAAGACCCTGTGATGCACCAATTGGTGCCGGCTTTGGTGACACAAATGGGCGAAGCATACCCCGAGTTGCGCCACGGCCAATCCATGATCGAAGAGACGCTGAAACTCGAAGAAACCCGTTTCAAAACAACGCTAGATCGCGGTTTGCGCCTGTTAGATGAAGAACTTAGCGGTTTGCCCGAGGGCTCAAAATTGCCCGGTGCCTCTGCGTTTAAGCTTTACGATACCTATGGTTTCCCGCTTGATTTGACCCAAGATGCCTTGCGTGAAAAGGGACTTGAGGTCGACACGGATGGGTTTGATACAGCCATGGCCGAGCAAAAAGCCAAAGCCCGCGCCGCGTGGTCTGGCTCTGGCGCCACAGCGGATGCAACCATCTGGTTTGAGATCGCCGAAGAGCACGGCGTCACCGAATTCTTAGGCTATGATACGGAAACGGCCGAAGGCCAAGTTTTGGCGCTTATTGCGGATTCTACGACCACACCATCTGCCAAAATTGGCGATGAGGTGTCTATTGTTGTGAACCAAACCCCATTTTACGGTGAAAGCGGTGGCCAAGTGGGCGACAGCGGTATGATCCGTACATCGACTGGCGTGGCTGACGTCAGCGACACCAAAAAGGTGGCAGGCGTGTTCATTCACATGGCGAAAGTCACCGAGGGCACGATTGAGACAGGCGCGAATGCTGTGTTGACCGTTGATCATACGCGTCGCTCTGCGATCCGCGCCAATCATTCGGCCACGCATTTGCTGCACGAGGCTTTGCGTGTTGCTTTGGGCGATCACGTCGCACAGCGCGGGTCGTTGAACGCGCCTGATCGTTTGCGCTTTGATTTCTCGCACAACAAAGGTTTGACGCCCGAAGAACTGTCGAAAGTGGAAAGCGACGTCAACGCGTTCATTCGCCAAAATACCCCTGTTGAGACCCGTATTATGACCCCAGATGATGCCCGCGCGATCGGCGCGCAGGCGCAGTTTGGTGAGAAATATGGCGACGAGGTACGGGTTGTGTCTATGGGGATGGCCGACACGGGCAAGGGCCAGGATGGCAAAACCTATTCACTTGAGCTGTGTGGCGGGACGCATGTGACGCGCACCGGTGATATCGGGGCTTGCGTGGTGCTTGGCGATCAAGCGTCTTCTGCTGGCGTACGCCGGATCGAGGCGCTCACCGGTCAAGCCGCGTTGGAGCATCTGGCCGCAGAGGCGGATCGTGGTGTGCAAATCGCAGCGCTGTTGAAAACGCCAATCGGTGGTGTTGTGGACCGCGTCAAAGCCTTGGCCGACGAGCGCAAGCGCTTGGAGCAAGAGGTCGCAAACCTGAAAAAAGAACTGGCGATGTCTGGGGACGGTGCTGCAGATATTATTGAAATCAATGGTATTAAGTTCATCGCGCAGGTGTTGTCTGGTGTGAGCGGCAAAGACCTACGCGGGTTGATCGATGCGCATAAAGACAACCTTGGATCTGGCGCTGTTTTGCTGATTTCTGAGGATGACGGTAAAGTCGCTGTGGCCACTGGGGTCACCGATGATCTGACAGGATCACTGTCTGCCGTTGATATTCTCAAGGCGGCTGTCGTGCCACTTGGTGGCAAAGGTGGTGGCGGTCGCCCAAGCATGGCGCAGGGCGGCGGCAAAGATATTTCTGGTGCAGATGCGGCGATTGCTGCGGCATCGCAGGTTTTGGAGGGTTAAATATGGGCGCACTTTGGATTGCAAACGTCACAGTGACCGACGAGGAAGCTTACGGTAAGTATGCTGCGTTGGCTGGTCCGGCAATTGCCAAACACGGCGGTAAATTTATTGCGCGCGCGGCACGTTTTGTGCAGCTCGAAGGCCGCGAACGCCCCCGCAATGTCGTGGCCAAGTTTCCAGATGTGGACACAGCCGTGGCGTGCTATCATTCGCCAGAATACCAAGCGGCACTCGATTTTGCGCGTGGCGCCTCAGAGCGCGAGTTGATGGTGATTGAGACCTCAGACTAGGCAAGCCTAAGTCTTTGGGAATGCGTTTAAAAGCCACCGCAACGATGCGGTGGCTTTTCTTATTTCTGCGCGTTGTTTCGAGTTCTATCGACATAAAGAGGGTGGGGCGCGTGTGTTCTTATGGGATGTATAGACTCGCGTATGATCACATCGGGGCGGCCTAGAAATCTATCACATCAGCAAGGTCCAAACACAAAACGCCCGCTGAAAAGCGGGCGTTTTAAAATCATGTCGGGTGAGCTGGCTTATTTACCAGATTTGCCCATACGTTTGCGATCCACTGGGTCGAGGAAGCGTTTGCGCAAACGAATTGCGTTTGGCGTCACTTCAACCAACTCATCGTCATCAATGTAGGCAATCGCCTGCTCAAGAGACAATTTCACAGGCGTGGTCAGTTTCACCGCGTCATCTGTGCCAGAGGCACGCACGTTGGTGAGCTGTTTCCCTTTAAGTGGGTTCACTTCGAGATCGTTTTCACGCGTGTGCTGGCCGATGATCATGCCTTGGTACACGTCTTCTTGTGCGCCAATAAAGAAGTGACCACGATCTTCGAGTTTCCACAACGCGTAGGATACGGCTTTACCAGCATCCATAGAGATCAAAACGCCAGCGCGACGGCCAGGAATGGTGCCTTTGTGTGGCGCCCATTCGTGGAACACACGGTTGAGAACACCAGTGCCGCGTGTGTCTGTCAAAAATTCGCCGTGGTAACCGATGAGACCGCGTGACGGCACATGCGCGATGATGCGTGTTTTGCCGTTTTGTTGTTTCATCTCAGCAAGATCACCCTTGCGTGTGCCTGTAAGTTTTTCAATCACAGCGCCGGAGTATTCGTCATCCACATCGATGGTAACTTCCTCGATGGGTTCCATTT
The DNA here is from genome assembly GCA_047630475.1 of Celeribacter sp. Lineage (GTDB taxonomy): Bacteria > Pseudomonadota > Alphaproteobacteria > Rhodobacterales > Rhodobacteraceae > Celeribacter. The sequence goes on from JBLHXX010000075.1 coordinate 11,290, forward strand.
TGACGCCGTCGATTTCACGAATCAAAACTTGTGGACGCGAGATAGAAAGCTCAAAGCCTTCGCGACGCATGTTTTCAATCAAAACACCCATCTGCAATTCGCCACGACCGGCAACTTCGAATGCTTCGCCGCCTGGCGTGTCAGTGACTTTGATCGCCACGTTGACTTCAGCTTCTTTCATCAAGCGATCACGAATGATGCGCGACTGAACCTTTTTACCATCGCGTCCAGCCAGCGGGCTGTCGTTGATGCCAAAAGTCACTGTGATGGTGGGCGGATCGATTGGTTGTGCTTCAAGCGGTGTTTCAATTTCCAATGCACAAAGTGTGTCGGAAACAGTGGCTTTGCTCATGCCGGCAACAGAAACGATGTCGCCTGCAATAGCTTCGTCGATGTCTTGCATGCCAAGGCCGCGGAACGCTTGGATTTTCTTAACTTGGAATTGCTCGATCTTTTGACCATTGCGTGTGAGCGCTTGGATCGTTGCACCTGTTTTGAGAGTGCCTGTTTCAACACGACCTGTAAGAATACGGCCCAAGAACGGATCCGCACCCAAAGTTGTCGCCAGCATAGAGAACGCGTCTTTTTGTTTTGACAGCTGCTTAGGGGCAGGGACGTGGTTGATCACGAGGTCAAACAACGCAGAGAGATCTTTGCGTGGGCCATCGAGTTCATTGTCACACCAGCCAGAACGACCAGATGCGTACAAGTGTGGGAAGTCGAGTTGATCGTCGTTCGCATCCAAAGAACCGAAGAGGTCAAAACATTCGTCCAGTGCGCGATCAGGTTCGGCGTCTGGTTTGTCGACTTTGTTCAACACAACGATAGGGCGCAAGCCCAAAGCAAGAGCTTTGGATGTCACGAATTTGGTTTGTGGCATGGGGCCTTCTGCGGCATCCACGAGCAAAACAACACCGTCCACCATGGACAAGATGCGTTCCACTTCGCCACCGAAATCGGCGTGACCTGGCGTGTCAACGATGTTGATACGGTGGCCTTTCCATTCGACGGATGTTGCTTTGGCAAGGATGGTGATCCCGCGCTCGCGTTCCAAATCATTGCTGTCCATAGCGCGCTCAGTGGTCGCTTGGTTTGTGCGGTATGTGCCGGACTGTTTGAGCAGCTCGTCAACGAGAGTTGTCTTGCCGTGGTCAACGTGGGCAATGATAGCGATGTTGCGAAGATCCATGCTTGGTCTTTCTCTTAATCCATAGGGTTGCGCGCGGCATAGCCTGAGTACCATCAAAAGGCCAGCCTGAATTGATGTAATGGGTGGGAAACTGCCATTTAAAGGTTTGCAATTGGGTGCAACCTAAGAGAGATTGCGCAAAATTTTATCTAGGGACAGTGATTTAATGGA
>JBLHXX010000076.1:0-12545 GCA_047630475.1 Celeribacter sp.
AGCGGCACCCGCATGATAGATTTTCGATTTTTTATTGGTGTTGACCTCGACTTTGATGGACAGGTCTTGATCCAAGATCGCTTGGCCCAAAATATCCCCCCAAGGGAATTTGCGCGCACGTTTGTCGAGTTGCGCCAAGTGAAAGGCACGGAATTCACCGATGCGTGCCAGCACTTTACTTGGCCCCCGCAAGGTCAGATTGGCCCGCCAGACATCGGACCAATCGCCATGAATGGTGACGCCGCCGCCTGTGGCCACAGGGTTTTGAAACCCCGCCTCGATCACTTCCTCCAGCAAGATATGCTCAAGACCGGGCACGGTGGAGAGAAAAATATCAAAAGTGGAGTCAGTCATGAGAGCCTCAATGCTGGCGTTGGGGGCTTGCGGATCGCGTTGCGGGCTTGTGTCACGCAATCTGCGTGCGGATCAAGACAAAAGAAAACCGGCGAGCTGCCCCGCCGGTTTTTCATAAGGTCGTTGAGACACTTAAGCAGTGCCTAATTTTTTGAGGCGCGCCTCACGCAGACGCGCGAAATCATCGCCCGCATGATAGCTGGACCGCGTCAAAGGCGTGGCAGAAACCATCAAGAACCCTTTGTTAAAGGCGGTTCTCTCATAGGTTTTGAATTCTTCAGGCGTCACAAAGCGGTCTACAGCGTGGTGCTTTGGCGTGGGCTGTAAGTATTGCCCGATGGTCAAGAAATCAATGTCGGCGGCACGCATGTCTTCCATCACTTGGGTGACAGATTGTTTGTCTTCGCCAAGGCCCACCATGATGCCCGACTTGGTAAACATCGATGGATCAAGTTCCTTGACGCGTTGCAACAGACGCAAAGAATGGAAATAGCGCGCCCCGGGACGCACTTCTGGGTACAAGCCCGGCACAGTTTCCAAATTGTGGTTGAACACATCAGGGCGCGCCTCGACCACAATTTCCAACACTTTTGGATCACAACGGATAAAATCCGGTGTCAGAATTTCGATCGTGGTGGAGGGGGATTTTTTGCGAATGGCGCGGATGGTCATGGCGAAATGTTCAGCGCCGCCATCCTCGATATCATCGCGGTCCACCGAGGTGATCACAACGTGGTTGAGCCCCAATTTGGACACGGCATCCGCGACACGGCCCGGTTCAAACACATCCAAATCCTCAGGCGGCTTGCCTGTGGCGATATTACAAAACGTACAGGCGCGGGTGCAAACTTCGCCCATGATCATCATCGTGGCATGGCCCTGCGACCAACATTCGCCCACATTGGGGCAACCCGCTTCTTCGCAGACTGTCACCAGTTTGTTTTCACGCATGATGTCACGCGTTTCTTTATACCCAGCAGATGTAGGCGCTTTGACGCGGATCCAATCGGGTTTTTTAGGTTGCGCATTATCGGGGCGTTTTTGCTTTTCAGGGTGGCGTTCAGCCGGAATTTTAAGATCGCGCACGGGAAGGCCCCCTTTGACTACGGTTGGCGTGGTTATATCCCCTCACGAAATTGGGGCAAGGGAATTGGTAACAGGGCAGCTATGACATCAAAACAAGGCTTTAAAACTGTGCACCAAGCATAAAGATACGTCAAATCATACCCTTATCAGTTCATGATACCACACATATTGCCCGATATGAACAGCAGCGATTGAACCCAATTTAGAATCGCTCTAGGCACTGCGTCATCATAAACATATCTCTGTGACCCTGTCGCAGAATGACACTGAGGAATACCACTATGCAAACTGGACACAAACTTCCAAACGTAACGTTCAAAACCCGTGTCCGCGACGAATCTATCGGCGGCGACAACCCATTCCGTTGGGAAGACAAAACAACGGACGACTACTTTGCGGGCAAACGCGTTGTGTTGTTCTCATTGCCAGGTGCCTTTACGCCTACATGTTCCACATACCAATTGCCGGGTTTTGAGAACGGCTTTGCTGATTTCCAAGCTGAAGGCATTGACGCCATTTACTGCATGTCCGTGAACGACAGCTTTGTCATGAACAAATGGGCGCAATCTCAAGAGCTGAAAAACGTGGGCGTGATCCCTGATGGGTCAGGCGAATTCAGCCGCCGCATGGGCATGCTCGTGCAAAAAGACAACCTCGGGTTTGGTGCACGCTCATGGCGCTACGCGGCTGTTGTCAAAGACGGCGTTGTTGAAGCTTGGTTCGAAGAGCCAGGCCTGTCCGACAACCACGGCGAAGACCCCTATGGCGTGTCTTCTCCCGAGACTGTTTTGGGTTACCTCAAAGACGCGAAACAAAAAGCAGCCTAAGCGGCCCCATTTTGATTTCACAGAGCCCGCAGTTGAAAGACTGCGGGCTCTGCTATGCTTATGTCGTCCACAGATTGCAATAATTCCAATCCCTTATTACATCTATTGCGATGAACAAGATTCAGTTTAAAAAAAACCAACGCAGTAGAGGCGACCATGTCGCGTTTGGTGGTCTGTATGGCTGGTGTACGGCGGCCGTGGCCATTGGTATTAGCATGTATGCGCGTACACCAGAATACGCCAACTGGGATAATTATTTATTCAACATGCTTTTAAGCACCTTTCTCACCCCACTTTTCCCAAGCACCGCTTTGATAATCATACTGATTTACAAGACCGTGCCCCCAAAATGGCTGCTCCTGCTTGTCGGGATTTGGATCTTTGCGACCACCTCTTGGATCGGTGGCGTTTTTACAGAACACCAGATCTGGGCTGCTGTGGTGTCCGTCTAAAACCTAAAAAAACCCCCGCATATAGCGAGGGCCTTATGTGTCAGGCGGGAGGCACCTGACATCACAACTCAAAAGCGGCTTATCCAATCAAATTGCTATAGCCAGCCTCGTCAAAATGGCGTTTGAGACGTTGCAGAGCAATCCGCAGCACCACTTTGCCCGAGCGTGCAGACCAGCCCATGCGTTTTTCGGCCTGTTCCATGCCTTCAAGATGGCAACAGCACCGCAAAGCCACATCGCCAAGTCCGGGTCCAAGATCTGCCAAAGCGGTTGCCACACGTATTTTTGCCGCCTCAGGTCCATATCCAGACGCATCACCATCAAAAGAGCTGCCCGTGGCCCCTGTCAAAAACTGATCCCAATTTTGGGTGGCGCGCACGCCCATTTGTGCCAATTCAAAATCTTCACGCAAGCGTTCTGCTGCGGCCACCAATTCAGGACTTAGAAACATTTCGCCGTCTTTGTCGCGCCGGCGCGACAGCGTCATCACAGGGCTTTCGGCCGCGTTGTAACGCACCCGCTTTGGTTTGTCTGTTTCTGGATCGGCGTCAACACCTACGGCCCAAACGCCTTGTTGCGCCCCAAACCCGGCAGGTGCTTCGGCAAAACCTGCACGGGCACTTTCATCGGCCGCAACAAGGCGTTTGAGGGCGGCGCGCCCTGCTGAGGTAATGGTGTAACGGGTGATTTTGCCTTTGGCCTGTGCGGTGATCCAGTCTTTGAGCGCCATCGCTTGAGCAATGGGTCTGTCCAAAACGGCCGTCCGCGTTGTGCGCCCATCTGGTAAATCACGCACCACAACAGCTTTTTCCATATCCTTGGCGACAGCCAAACAGGCCCCAGGCTCGCTCAATCGGCGCAAAATTCGGCGGGCTTCACGTTCGATTGTGGCGTCATCAGGCGGCGTCACCGCGCCCGTGTCAGAAATGCCAGTGTTAGAAACATTCGTGTGCTTACTCATGGAAGGGCTGTCCTTGGATCTTTTGTCCATGCGCGACATGTCACTATATGTCGCTGTGTTGGACGTATGTTTGCAGTGGCTCAGCGAACTGAGGGCTTCATCGATCAAAGGATCGTCACGTTTCATTTCGATTTTACGCACTTGGCGCATGACCGTAGAAGGCGCGCAACCTTCGACACGCGCCAAGGCCCGAATGGTTTGACCATGTTCTGTATGATCAAGATAGCGCTTGGCTTCTGGTGGGACCCAATTGGGCAGTGCGTCTTTGGTGTTGGCGATGCTTTTACCGTATTCCAACTCATTCTCCTCGCAGGCACCTGCCTGATTTTGCTGTCCCAAATCGAACATTTGTCGATTTATAATTTCCTAAAAAGAAACAATCCTATCATTTTAATAAGATTGTATCGAATCTGACAACAACCTTGGGTTGTATAGGTTACCCAAACGTTAACTGCCTCATCTTAGACTTACTTTCGCCACAATTCCTGAATGCCGCAGGAACAGAGCGTTCGCAATTTGGAAACAATGCGCAACACACGCTTAGGTTGTGCTTATCTCTCTTCACACGGCTCAAACGCCGCAATCATCGCCGCACGATCGGCACACACAACCTAATACGGAGAGACCCATGACAGATATCAACACAGTTCTCGCTTCCCTGCGCCGCCCCAGCTTGTTGATCCGCGCCGCGCGTTTTGGTTTGACCGACTACAATCGCACACGTGACCTCAAACGCGTCATGGGCACCTCTCAAGGCCTGACCCCTGCCCGCGTTCTGGACGGATTGATTGAAAAAGAAGCCCGCTTTGAAGAAACGCGCAAAAAAGGTGATGCCGCCTATAGCGTGACACGCCACATAGAAGTGTTGATTGCGTTGATGGCTGAGGCACGTTTGTTGCCGCGCGGCCCTCAAGCCGTGTAATCCGCGCAACAATTGTCAAACAAATGGCCCCAAACCCATCAGATACGGGGGGTTTGGGGCATTTTTCTATGCTCGCCCATACAAAACACGCGTTTGAGCGTTCAAACCATCTTGCCTCAGACGCCCGCCCGTCTTAAACGCTGGGATATGACCAGCACATCCCATGACCGCCTCCTCATCATCGACTTTGGCTCCCAAGTGACGCAGCTGATTGCGCGCCGTTTGCGAGAACTCAGCGTGTATTGTGAAATCCACCCCTATCAGAACGTCACAGACGCGTTTTTGGCCGAATTCGCGCCAAAAGCCGTGATCTTGTCTGGCGGTCCTGACAGCGTGACACGCGAGGGATCCCCCCGCGCGCCGCAGTCAGTGTTTGAGATGGGTGTGCCTGTTTTGGGCATTTGTTATGGTCAACAAACCATGATGACCCAATTGGGCGGCGCGGTTGAAAGCGGCCATGGCACGGCAGAATTTGGTCGGGCTTTCGTGACGCCAAATGCGCACAAGCTTGATCTTTTGAACGGCTGGTTTGGTGACGACAAAGAACAAGTCTGGATGTCGCACGGCGATCACGTGTCCAAAATCGCCCCCGGGTTTGAGGTCTACGGCACCTCCCCGAACGCGCCTTTTGCCATCACAGCCGATGCCAGCCGTCATTTTTACGCGGTTCAGTTTCACCCAGAGGTGCACCACACGCCCAATGGCGCGAAACTTTACGAAAACTTTGTCAAAATCGCAGGTTTTACCGGCGATTGGACGATGGCTGGATATAAAGACCAAGCGATTGCGGCGATCCGCGAACAAGTTGGCGACAAACAGGTGATTTGCGGTCTGTCTGGTGGCGTCGATTCCTCTGTCACCGCAATTTTGCTGCATGAGGCCATTGGCGATCAACTGACATGTGTGTTTGTCGATCACGGGCTTTTGCGTCTCAATGAGGCCGATGAAGTCGTGAAAATGTTCCGCGACAACTACAACATCAAATTGATCCACGCCGAAGAATCAGACCTGTTTCTTGGCGAGCTTGAGGGCGTCTCTGACCCCGAAGTGAAACGCAAAACCATCGGCAAGCTGTTTATCGATGTGTTCCAAAAATACGCGAACGGTATCGAAGGCGCAGAATTCTTGGCGCAGGGCACGCTCTACCCTGATGTGATCGAATCTGTGTCGTTCTCAGGTGGTCCATCCGTGACCATCAAATCGCACCACAATGTTGGCGGTTTGCCCGAGAAAATGGGCCTCAAACTGGTCGAGCCTTTGCGCGAATTGTTCAAAGACGAAGTGCGCGCGCTGGGCCTTGAGCTTGGTCTGCCTGCCTCGTTCATCGGGCGTCATCCTTTCCCTGGTCCGGGTCTTGCGATCCGTTGCCCTGGTGAAATCACCCGCGAAAAATTGGCGATTTTGCAGCAAGCTGACGCAGTTTATATCGATCAGATTCGCAAACATGGGCTCTATGACGAAATTTGGCAGGCCTTTGCCGCCATTTTGCCAATGAAAACCGTGGGTGTGATGGGCGATGGACGCACATATGATTACGCCGTGGCGATCCGTGCGGTGACATCTGTTGATGGCATGACCGCCGACACCTACCCGTTCACCCATGATTTTATGGGCGAAACCATGACCCGTATCATCAATGAGGTCAAAGGCGTGAACCGCGTGTTCTACGATCTGACCTCAAAACCACCGGGCACAATCGAGCTTGAGTGATCTGAGACCAAAGGCGTCCTACGGGGCGCCTTTTTACATCCCACCACCTTGATGTTTCACAGGCTCTTTTTTCACAAGGCCTATGAGAATTTACATGCACTTATAGGATTGCCGCCACAGCAACCTGCCATTAGCACTGATGTCATGACAAAAATTCTTCTGACTGGCACGATGCGCTGTGACGCACATGAAGTAGACGCCGTGGTATCGCTGATGGCGAAACATGAACGGTTGTCTTTGGCTGAAGCGGGCTGTTTGTCATTTGAGCTGTGGCAAGATGAACTTGATCCGCGCATATTTCATGTCAGCGAAGTGTTTCGCTCTGAACGTGATTTCGAAATCCATCAAGACCGCACCCATTCATCGGATTGGGGCCGCGTCACGCGACACATGCCCCGTGATTTCATCAAGAGCCCCGCATGACAGATCAAGCGCAACCGCTTAAAGCCGCTGCATGGATGATGGGGGCCGTGTTTGGATTTTCCTCATTGGCCATTGCGGGACGTCAACTGGCTCAAGGGCTTGATACCTTTGAGATTATGACCTTTCGCTCGGTGATTGGCGTGTTGGTTGTTCTCGGCGTCGCCACCGCAACAGGCAAGCGACATCACATCAAAGCCACAGCGCTGCACCTACATTTTTGCCGCAATCTAAGCCATTTCGCAGGGCAAAATCTGTGGCTGTTTGCCCTGACGCTTATCCCTTTGGCACAGCTTTTTGCGCTTGAATTCTCATACCCTATTTTGGTGGCCATCGGTGCTGTGGTCTTTTTGGGCGAACGTATCAACCCTCTGCGCACACTGTCATTTGTTATCGGGTTTATCGGTATTTTAATCGTGGCACGCCCCTTTGGCGCCGGTGGCCTGTCCATTGGATTGATCAGTGCGATGGCCTGTGCTTTTGGTTTTGCCGGCTCTGCGCTGTTCACTAAAAAACTGACCCAAACGGCACATGTCACACTGATGTCGATCCTGTTTTGGCTGTCATTGATGCAGATGATCATGGGATTAATTTGCGCGGGCTTTGATGGCGATATTGCCCTGCCCTCAACGCAACAATGGCCTTGGATTGCAGTGCTGTCTTTGGCAGGCCTTGGGGCACATATGTGTCTGACCAAGGCGCTGTCTTTGGCCCCTGCATCCATTGTCACCCCGATTGATTTTTTGCGCCTTCCGCTGATCGCACTCGTTGGCATGGTGTTTTATGGTGAAGGCCTAGATTTATACGTCTTTATTGGCGCTGCGATCATTTTCGGGGCTAACTATATGAATATCTTAACCGAATCGCGTCAAAAACATCTCATCAAACCTTGACCAACCACCATTTCGCTACCTAATGACGCGGCGTTAGAATTGCGCGATTTTCAGCTCGCGTTTAGCGTTATGGCTATAATCAATAATAAGAGAAGCGGGCTACAGCTCGTTAGGGATGGAGATTATGAAATATACAACACTTCTCGCGGCAGGTCTTGCCGTGACCACAACAGGCGCATTCGCTGGTGGTATTGATCGCTCAGGCCAATCGATTTCAGCACTTTTTGAAGATGGGAATTACTTGGAATTCTCATTTGGTTCAGTATCACCGAATGTCTCCGGTGTTCAAACCGGCGCCTTTGGATCAATAGTTCCTGGGATTGGTCAATCATCTGGTAATATGGCTGCGGATTACACCCAACTTGGCTTTGCCTACAAACGTGATTTGACAGATAAGCTTTCAATGGCTTTGATCTTTGATCAACCCTTTGGGGCAAAAGTCGATTATTCCTTTGTGGATAGCCCTGCCCCCTACGCATATGCAGGATCGACGGCAGAAATCACCACAAACAGTGTGACCGCCGCTTTGGGATATAAAGTAAGTGACCGGATTGGAGTGCACGCAGGTCTGCGCGCGGTGAAATCCAGAGGCGAAGTTGCCTTATCCAGCGGCTATACAATGAACACAACGACAGAAACAGATTTTGGGTATCTGATTGGCGCAAGCTATGAGATTCCCGACATCGCGTTGCGCGCCGTTTTGACCTACAACTCTGCAATCACACATGATTTTACGGCAACAGAAAATGGCGCGTTTGACAGTGCGATGCCAACCACATTACCACAATCGGTTAATCTGGATTTTCAAACTGGGATCGCTGCAGATACATTGTTGATGGCCTCTGTTCGCTGGGCCGACTGGACCGTATTTGACATTTCACCGATTGGGTATGTCAACGCACCAACCAATCTCGATAATGCGTCTTTGGTGTCCTACGACAACGACTCAATTTCTTACTCAATTGGAATTGGCCGTCGCTTCAACGATAAACTCTCTGGGTCAATCATGGCGGGCTATGAGGAAACTCAAGGCGGATACTCTGGCAACCTTGGACCAACAGACGGCTACACATCTTTAACACTCGGGATGAAATATCAAGTCAACGACAGCACCGCGATTTCTGGTGGGGTGAGCTACGTTTGGATTGGCGATGCTGAAACAGAAAACCCAACCGCATTGGGTTCCACATTTGGCGAGTTTGCTGAAAACTCTGCCTTCGGCGCGGGGGTCAAAGTTTCATATAACTTCTGATCCAAATTGTACATTTGACGAAGGCCTCGCCATGTGCGGGGCCTTTTTTATGCCTTAAGCAACGGGATCTCATCAATCAATTTTCGTGATGTTGTTTTACACAATTTCCGGTTTGCCAAAGCCTGCCCTGCGCGTCAGTGTCACGCGACACTCAAAGGACATCGCAATGGCACCGCAAAAAGTAATTTCTCGCACAGCATGGATCGGCCTTGGCCTTATGGGGCTCTTTTGGGGGGGATCATTTTTGTCCATTGAATTGATGTTGCGCCAAATGCCCGTCGAAACACTTGTCGCGTTGCGTGTCACTGGCGGGGCCTTGGCCCTGTGGGCCTATGTTTTGGTACGTGGCCTTGAGATTCCTAAAAACCCAAAAATTTGGATCAGCTTCCTCCTGATTGGTTTGATCAATGTGGCCATGCCCTTTGGTTTGATCACATGGGGACAGCAATATATCCCATCCGGTCTTGCAGGTATTCTAAACGCATCTACTGCGGTCTTCGGCCCTCTTGTGGCGACAATTGTCTTTGCAGATGAACGGCTTGGGGCGCGCAAAGCCGTTGGGGTTTTGTTTGGGTTCTTTGGTGTGGCCACAGTGATCGGCCTAGATGCGATCCATAGCTTCGATTTGACCTCAGCGGGGCAATTGGCCCTGTTGGGTTCGGGGATTTGTTATGCTATTGGCGCCGCTTTGGTGCGCGTGCATTTGACGGGTATTCGCCTAGAAGTGTCTGCGGCAGGCATGATCAGTGGGGCTGCGGTGTGGATGATCCCGACAGCGCTTTACATGCACGGTGTTCCTGAATTCGCCAGTTTCAATGCCGTCACTCTCGGGGCTTGGGCCTATGTGTCGCTTATCTCAACGGGCGTTGCGTATTTGATTTTATTCTACGTGATCAAATCGGCGGGCTCTGGCAATGCAACCTTGGTCACTTTGGTGGTGGCCCCTGTGTCGGTGATGCTTGGAGCACTTGTGTTGAATGAGGCCCTGCATTTTGAAGCCTATATTGGCTTTGCTTTGATCGCTTTGGGTCTTTTGATCATTGACGGGCGAATTTTAAAGCGATTTACCCGCAAAAGCATGGCTTAATCTATGCACGCACCAGCGCCCTCTTGATCCTATGCGCAGGGCATGGCACTCAGTTGAGAGCTCAAATGCGCCGCAAGAAGGACAGCCGATGATCTATGAAAACAGTGACGCATGGTTTGCAAGCCCCCACAAACGTGTGGTTTTTTTCGCGATGTCGGGTTTGGGCAAGACCCATATGTCCAGCATGTTGCGTGCCACAGGTCAGTGGTATCACTACTCCATCGATTACCGTATCGGCACGCGGTATTTGAACGAGGCGATTGACGACAATCTCAAACGCCTTGCGATGAAAGAACCCTATTTGCGTGAATTGTTACTGTCCGACAGCATTCGCATCAAAGCCAATTTAAGCTTTGACAACCTGTCTCCTGTGGCTGGTTATCTGGGCCAACCCGGTGACGAGGCGTTGGGCGGCTTGCCCATTGCCGAGTATCGCCGGCGCCAAGAACAGTTCCGTGTGGCCGAAATGGCCGCCTTGATGGACACGGGCGCATTTTTGGAAAAGTCGCAAAATCTGTATAATTATCCGAACTTTGTCTGTGACACGGGCGGCTCTATTGTGGAATGGGCGGATCCAGACAACCCTGACGATCCGATCCTAAAATCCCTATCCGAGAAAGCTCTTTTGGTCTGGATCAAAGGCTCAGACGCACACACCGACGAATTGATCCGGCGCTTTAACACAGCGCCCAAACCCATGGCCTACCGCCCCGCGTTTTTGACCGACTGTTGGCAAGATTTTATCGCAGAACACGGTGTGACCGAAGATCGCGTAAACCCTTATGATTTCATTAGATATTCATACAAACGCTCCATGGTGTCTCGTCAGCCACGTTATGCAAAAATGGCAGAATGGGGTGTCACCGTCGATGCGGGTGTGATGGGGGCTGCCAAAACCGCTGATGACTTTACAGCCCTCATTGGGGCGGCCCTTGATGCCAAGACCTCTGACACCTAAATAACAACGTCGCCCAGCGACATATCCGAATTTATAGAAAGCCGATCTTATGCCCATCACCCTGCCAGAAACCCTTCCAGCCTTTGACGTGCTTTCGGCCGAAGGCGTTATGGTCATGGGTTTGGGGCGCGCGCAGACACAAGAAATTCGACCTTTGCGTATTGCTTTGCTCAATCTGATGCCGAAAAAAATTCAAACGGAAAATCAATTTGCGCGCTTGATCGGGGCCACACCTTTGCAGATTGATTTCCAATTGATCCGCATGAGTGAACACCAAACCAAAAACACCGCTGCCGAACATATGGCGCAGTTTTATCGCCCCTTTGACGAGGTCAAAGCCTCCGGCGAGAAATTTGATGGATTGGTCATCACAGGCGCGCCGATTGAGCATTTGGACTTTGATGATGTGACCTATTGGGATGAGCTGAAACAAGTGTTTGAGTGGACCCAAACCCATGTACATTCGACATTCGGCGTGTGCTGGGGCGGCATGGCGATGATCAATTACTTCCATGGGATTAAAAAATACAGCTTGGAAAACAAAGCCTTTGGTCTATTCAAACAAAACAACCTTGCACCATCTTCGCCCTATTTGCGGGGGTTTTCCGATGAATGCTACACGCCTGTCAGCCGCTGGACCGAAATGCACATGTCTGAAATCGAGGCAACCCCTGGATTGATCCCATTGCTTGGCTCTGATGAAACCGGTCCCTGCTTGATTCAAGACCCGGATCACCGTGCCTTGTATATTTTCAATCACTTCGAATACGATACAGGCACGCTCAACGAAGAATTGATGCGCGACAAACAAGCCGGCAAACCCATAATTTTGCCGCAAAATTATTATCAGAATGATGATCCTAGCCAAAAACCTGTGAACAGATGGCGGTCACACGCACATTTGCTTTACGGCAATTGGATCAACGAAATCTATCAATCAACTCACTATGATTTGGATAAAATTGGTGTTTAGCACATTTATCATTCTGATACTGGCCGCTGTGATCACTGTGTCACTCGCGACTTATCGCATGAAAAATGCTGAAAAACATACGCCAATGCGCGGGACGTTGGTGACAGGCATCGGCGGGGCAACCGTTCATGTGGAAACCTATGGGCCGTCACGTGCACAGCCTTTGATCATGATCCACGGCATGTCTGGATCGACCCATGATATGACCTATTCTTTGGTGCCTGAACTCGAAGACGAATTTCGAATTTATGTCGTCGATCGACCTGGTTTTGGCCACTCGCCCTTATTGAAACACGGTGAAGATTTGCAATCGCAAGCCCGTGCTATTCGCGAGGCTGTTTTTTCACTCGACAGTCGCAAACCGATTGTGTTGGGTCAATCCTATGGTGGCGCGGTGGCGCTTTCAATGGCTCTTGATGCCCCTGAATCCCTTGCGGCCTTAGTGCTTTTATCGACCCCCTCACGCAACTGGGACGCCCCGCATCCTCTTTTGTATCGTATTCTCACCAAGCCATTTTTAGGGCCTATCGTCGCTTGGTTGATCACAGCCTACGCCCCACCGTCATTCATCGACGCACAAGCGCAACAGGTCTTTGCCCCGCAATCAGCACCTGAGGACTATCTGGAAACGCTTCAACCAATGTTGGCGC
>JBLHXX010000077.1:0-11774 GCA_047630475.1 Celeribacter sp.
CGGGGCGCAGGTCAAAGGCAGCGATCTTTTGGTGGCTGTCGGGCGCACCGCCAACACGGACGCTTTGGATTTGGAAAAAGGCGGCATCGATCACAATCGCGCAGGTGTCACTGTAAACGCGTCTTTGCGCTCATCGAATCGCCGTGTCTATGCGATCGGCGATGCGGCAGGCGGGATGCAGTTCACGCATGTGGCGGGCTATCATGCAGGCGTCTTGATCCGCTCTATGTTGTTTGGTCTGCCCGCCAAAGCGCAGACGCACCACATTCCACGCGCCACTTATACAGATCCAGAACTGGCACAAATTGGCCTGACCGAATCTGAAGCTGTCGAGGCCCATGGTGCTGCCGTCACGGTGACGCGGGCTGAGATCGCGGGCAATGATCGCGCCATCGCAACAGGGCGCGCAAGTGGTGGCGGATTTATCAAGGTTATGATCGTGAAAAACCGCCCCGTTGGGGTCACTATTGTTGGCCCTGATGCGGGGGAATTGATCTCTTTTTGGGCCTTAGCTTTTGTGTCTAACCTTAAGATGGGGCAGATTGCGGGCATGGTTGCGCCTTATCCGACGTTGATGGAGCTTAACAAACGCGCTGCGGGTGCCTATTTTACACCCAAGCTGTTTGACAATCCGCGGGTGAAAGCTGTGGTCAAGCTGGTGCAACGGTTCCTGCCTTAGGGGCACAGGCGAGGGTCTATGAAACTGCCACGATTTTTAAATACGCTTACGGGGCGGTTCTTGATGTTGACGGTGATCTTTGTGATGGCCGCCGAAGTGATGATCTTTGTGCCCTCGATTGCGCGCTTTCGCGAAGATTTTTTGCTGTCGCGTCTTGAGCGGGCGCAAATCGCATCGTTGGCGCTTTTGGCCAATGAAACCATTGATATGGGTCTTGAAGACGAACTGTTGGCCAATGCGGGCGTCTACAACGTTGTGCTGCGGCGCAATGAAATTCGTCAATTGGTGCTGTCTTCGCCGATCCCTGCACAAATCTATGCCACCTATGATCTGCGCGATGCCTCTGCGTGGGAATTGATCCAAGATGCGATCACCGTGATGATAGACCCTCAGGACCAAGTGATCCGTGTGATTGGTGATCCTGTAAAACAAGCCGGCCTGTTGATCGAGGTGACCCTATCCACAACGCCTTTGCGTATGGCGATGATCGATTATGGCATTCGGATTTTGATATTATCTGCCGTGATTTCGTTTTTGACGGCGGCATTGCTATTCTTCGCGGTGCGCGCATTGATCGTAAAGCCGATCAAACGTGTCGTTGGGGCGATGACAAATTATGCCCAAGCGCCCGAAGACGCCCGCCGGATCATCGAGCCCTCTGCCAATGTATTGGAGCTGCGCGAGGCCGAGGTCGCCCTGTGCGAAATGCAAACCGAACTGACGGGCGCTCTGCGGCAAAAAGAACGCTTGGCTCAACTCGGTGGCGCTGTCGCCAAAGTGTCCCACGACTTGCGCAATATCTTGACCACCGCGCAATTGTTTAGTGATCGGCTTGAGGCGTCACAAGATCCAGCTGTCATGCGTTCTGCGCCCAAATTGGTGAACTCGATTCATCGCGCCGTCAATTTATGTGAATCCACATTGGCCTTTGGCAAAGCCGAAGAACCCGCCCCAGCCCTCAAAGGTGTGCGTATTGCGGAACTCGTGGCAGAAGTGATTGAAAGCGAACGATTGGCGATTGGCGATTTCGATTTGTCCTTTGCCGAAGACGTGCCCGCGACTTTGGTCCTGCGCGCGGATGACGAACAGCTTTATCGTGTGATTTCAAATCTCGTGCGCAACGCGCGCCAAGCGATCATGGCCACGAGCAAATCCGGCGAAATCGCTGTGTCCACTAGTGAAAATTCAGACGAGTGGGTCATTCACGTGTCTGATACAGGGCCGGGGTTGCCCAACAAGGCGCGTGAACACCTGTTCCAGCCCTTTCAAGGCGGCACACGTAAGGGCGGCTTTGGTTTGGGTCTTGCGATCGCCTCTGAACTTATTCGCGGGCATGGTGGGCGTCTTGTATTGGAGGTCAGCGACGAGACTGGCACACGGTTTGCCATTCATCTGCCCAAAGGGTTCGCCCAGTCTGTGCCTTCAATGGATAAGCCTGCCGTCGCTTGAAATTAGCCCGAAAACAAGTTTTTTTACAAAAAGATCAAATGGCCCCTTGCGCCCCCCCACGACACTCGCTAAATCGCCCCCATGAGCGCACCCGTAGCTCAGCTGGATAGAGTACCTGACTACGAATCAGGGGGTCAGAGGTTCGAATCCTCTCGGGTGCACCATACTTCCCTTTGTTGAACGTCACATAAAGCTGACCTAATCGTCACAGCGCGTCCAATTTCAATGGTTCCCCATACATCACCGTTTGTTTTGATCCGATCTTCGGTTTTTGAAAATCGGCGCTGATTTGCAGATCAGACGCGCGTCGCGCGCCTGTTCCTGCTGATCTGCCACGTACTGAGACGCGGGAGGGGGCGAGGCAATGCAATTCGATAGGGTTGGTGGGGCCCGTAGGCACAGCTGAGGACGCGGCCCTGTCTAATTGGGTTGCCCGAGGGGGAGGGTCGCGCCCTCACCCTTTTCATGCATGTTGAGCGTTCGAGACACGAACACTGCTGCAATCCGAGTCTTGCTTCGGATCGAGGTTAGTAGCGGTGTTATCGGCCCTTGGTGTGGATCGACGTGAACGGCCCGAAGCGGACCTTGACCGTATAAGCTAGCGCTGCGGTGCAACGATCAGAAAGCCGACGTTCGTAGCCGATAGCTGCCTGCGAGGAAATCGACGAAATTTATGCTGCAACAGCAGACCTAACGCGCCCTTTAAGCCTCAATGAGTTGAATCTCTAGCTGAGCACCACCATCCACAATCGCAAGCAAGCGGTCGATATTAGGGTGTGTTCCAGGACTGTAAAACGCTAATCAGGTGGGCCACAGGTGAACCAGCATGACGATCTGATGTCAGGGTAGCAGAACTCTGAGGTGAGGTGCCCCTAGATTAGTAGAGGCTTTGCTTGGTAATTTTGGAACCAAGGAGAAACGGCTATGAACAAGGGGATACGTTTTACGGACGAGTAGGTGGTTATGCGGTCAGCGAGGTGGCTGAGCGGCTGGGGATCAGCACCAGATCTCTGTACACGTGGAAGGCGCAATTTGCGAAGTCACCGCGTGCTAGATCAGAGGTTACCGAACAAGCTGCTGAGATTAGACGGTTGAAGCGCGAGCTGGCACGGGTGACCGAGGAGCGCACAATTCTAAAAAAGGCGACCACATACTTCGCGCGCGAGTCTCAGTGAGGTACGCGTTTATTGAGGCTCACCGCGCGGAGTTTTCTGTGCGGGCAATGTGCCGCGTGATGCGGGTCCATTTCAGCGGGTTTTATGCGTGGCTCAAGGAACCGTTGAGCCCGCGTGAGTTTGAAGATGTGCGCCAGACCGAGATGATCCAGCAGGCATGGACCGATAGCGGTAAGGTCTATGGATATCGCAAATTAGCGGACGACCTGCGCGATGCTAGGGAGACCTGTTCAGAGAACCGTGTGACACGCTTGACTAATATCGCGGGCATTGCCGCACAGATTGGATACAAACGTCGATGGTCGGTATGGCGGCAAACCAGCCATCGTCGCTGACAATACGCTGGATCGGCAGTTCGAAGTTGATGTCCC
The DNA here is from genome assembly GCA_047630475.1 of Celeribacter sp. Classification (GTDB taxonomy): domain Bacteria; phylum Pseudomonadota; class Alphaproteobacteria; order Rhodobacterales; family Rhodobacteraceae; genus Celeribacter. The sequence goes on from JBLHXX010000077.1 coordinate 3,675, forward strand.
GGACCGTGTTTGGGTGACCGATATCACCTACATCAAGACACACGAAGGTTGGTCTTATCTGGCCGTCGTGATTGATCTGTTCTCACGGCGGGTCGTCGGCCTCTCATGGTTTGCAAGGGCAAATCACTGTCAGCTCATAGATGGTCAATGCAATCCCGTATGACCACTGACTTGGCTTTGCAGGCACTGCTGAGTGCTATTTGGCGGCGCAAACCAAAGCAAAAGGTCATGATCCACTCCGACCAAGGCTCACAATTCACCAGCAAAGAGTGGCACTCATTTCTCAGCAAACACAACTTGGTCGCCAGTATGAGCCGACGTGGGAATTGCCATGATAACGCTGTGGCTGAGAGTTTCTTCCAGCTTTTGAAACGAGAACGGGTCAGGCGACCAACGTACCTCACACGCGACGCTGCAAGGCCCGACGTGTTTGATTACATTGAGATGTTTTACAACCCAAACCGCAAGCACACCAACAACAGAATGCTGTCGCCAGTTGACTATGAAACCAAACAGAGGAAAATGAACGAGGCAGGTGTCTAGCAAACTAGGGGCACCTTCAAATTGGGGTGTGCCGAGTGTTGCGGGTCATGGTTGCAGTCACCCTCACGTACACAAATCATCCATTCAGCATGGGTCATTTCATTCACACCTATGGCATAGGGCGTGTCCATTAAGACCGATTTCTGGGGTCCTTCATGCGGGATGTTATACAGGCCGTCCGGCCCTTCCTGCGCAATCGACCTGGCCTTCTCAACGTCCCAAATCGACGACCAAGGCTCCCCGTCGCTCGCGCCCATAATAAATGAACCTAGCGGTATCATCACCACTTCCGGACAAAAATCACATTCGCGAAAGTGCTCTAGCGGAGCAACCGATTGACCATCCTGAAGCTGATAGGATTCTCGATCCTGCGCCACTCCCAAAACGGGGAACAGAATACCACAGCAAATAAGCAAAGTTTGTCGTAGAATGAGGGTTACACGCAGTTCTTATCTGCTGGCTCTCAATTTCGATATAAATCGCATTCTTTTCAAACCCTGCATGAATGCGGCACGACTTGGGCGGTGTCTTAGTGTAAATTACTCAATCAAGACTTGTAGCCTGCACGAAGCTACTGTTCAGGTTCGTACCGACCTGAAGCTACTTTAGGTCAAGCCACTTTGCTAGGCCATCACGAAAGCCGTCATTCATGCGCCTTGCATAAGCTCTTCCAATGCATTGGAAGAGCGGCCCACGTGCGGCTGGTTCGCTGTGAACGGCGATTCGACTCCGCGCTTCCTCAATGGTTCGACTGCAATAAATTTCACAATGCGATATAGTTTTCATTTCACGTTGACAAAAGGCGACTGGAACGGAAGAATTCTCCTTACTGAAATATCTTCGATGCGTGAGATAGCTTGCAATACTGTTACTCACTTTACCATTCTATGGTCCTATGATGGCCACTACTGGGAGGAACGAAATGAAGAATTCTAAAGTATTCGCCGCAATCGCTTCTATTGCGATATCCGCTTCGGCACTGACGGCGACGTCTGCGGCAGCCGAGGGTACATTGGCCTGTGAACCAGGTGAAACATATATCATGAACGTGATGGTTTCGAGTCACCCTTACTGGATTCCCGTGTATCAGGGTTTCAAACAAGCCGCAGAGGCGTTTGGCTGTGAAACAGTTTTCTCGGGCACGCCTGATTACGACATTACCAAACAAATTGCCTCGTTCGAGCAGGATTTGGTGAAGAGTCCAGCTGGTATCCTGCTGCACCCGATGCAGGCCGACCCATTCATCGAACCCATCAATCGGGCGATTGTAAATGGAACAGAGATCACCACCTTTGCCGCAGACTCACCCGATTCAAACCGCACGGCCTACATCACTTCCGACAACCTTGCCGAGGCAAAATTTGCCGCACAAGAAATTGTTAGCCAAATCGGCGATAGTGCAGAATATGCGGTGTTGGAAAACCCCGGGCAGTCGAACCATGACCTGCGTGTGACTGCTTTGGTTTCTTATATGGAAGAGCACTATCCGAACATGAAGTTGGTCGGTCGTCAGGCAACAAATCAAGACAGCAACGCCGCATATCGCGCAACAGCATCGATTGTGCAAGCCAACCCCAATCTGGGCGCTATCTGGATCCCGGAAGCTGGTTCCGCCGAAGGCGCAGTTGCTGCGATTTTGGAAGCCAATGCCGACGTTCTGATCATGCATGCTGATGTGACACCCGCCACGCTGGAGCATATCAAAGCCGGAAATATCCATATGGCGCTGAACCCCAATCAGGGTATGCAGGGTTTTATGGGTTTCCTGTCGGTGTTCATGGCAGCCCACAGCGATGTGTTTGATCCGTTCAACGACTACGAGGTCTCAGGCTTTAATCCGGTGCAAATCCCGTATGTAGACAACGGTTTCGCTGTCATCACACAGGAAAACGCGGACAGCTTTGACTTGAATGTTTACATGGAAAGCCGCGATCCTAACTGATCGCCCGACTTCTCCCTGAGCGGGGCGCGAGGCAAGTTTAAATGTCTTGCGCCCTTCCTAATCTCTTCACAATTTGGATTTGCGAAAAAACCATGCCAGATGAACTGCTCCTAAAAATAGAGAATGTCTCAAAGAGTTTCGGGGCAATACGTGCGTTGAACGGCGTGAAATTCGACCTTCGCAAAGGCGAAATTCACGCTTTGGCAGGCGAAAATGGTGCAGGCAAGTCAACATTGATGAACCTTATTGACGGCATCTTAAAGCCAGACAGCGGTCGAATTCTTATTGATGGCAAAGTCGTAAAAATTACGTCGCCGACAAAGGCGCAGCAGTTAGGCATCGGTTTTGTACATCAAGAGATTGCGCTTTGCCCCGATGTCTCCGTTGCCGAGAATGTCTTCATGTCCGCGACGAATGTTAGCAAATCCCTTTTGATGGACTACAAAGCCCTGAACGAGAAAGCTGCGCAAATCCTAAGCCAACTTTGCGACATCAATCCTGCGACCATGGTGCGGGACCTGTCGATTTCCAATCAACAGCTCATCGAGATTGCCAAGGCCCTCACGCTTGATTGCCGGGTTCTTATCTTAGACGAACCGACCGCCGCACTGACAGAAAAAGAGGCGAAACTCCTGTTCACAATCATGCGCAAACTGGCAGATCAGGGGATTTCGATCATTTATATTTCGCACCGGATGGCCGAAATATTTGACAATTGCGATCGTGTGACCGTGTTTCGAGACGGGAATTATATTGTTACCCACAACGTCGCGGATATTGGTCCCGATGATATTGTAAGCGCTATGGTCGGCCGCGTGATCGACACGCTTTACCCCACAAAACAGGACGCATCCGAGAAGACCGATGAGGTGATCCTTGATGTGCGTGCCCTCAGCGATGGAAATCGTTTTCATGACATAAATTTTCAGCTGGAACGGGGTGAAATACTTGGAATTGCGGGCCTAATCGGTTCTGGCCGCAGCGAGATTGTCAAAGGAATTTGCCGCTTGGAAAGTAGCGTAACCGGCGACGTTCTGGTGAAGGGCCAGCTGCTGAAATCCAAGGATTATCAACAAAGCATTCAGGCTGGTGTCGTTTATCTTTCCGAAGATCGAAAAGGCGACGGCATCTTTCTTGAACTGCCGATTGCGGCAAACGTTTCCGCGCTCAGACTTTCGCAGGTGGCCTCCACTCTTGGAATCATTCGTCGCGACAAAGAAGATGGTCAAGCCGCCGAACTTGGCAATAAATTGAACCTTAAATGCGGCAGCTTGTCAGATCCCGTCTCCTCATTGTCAGGGGGCAATCAGCAAAAAGTAGCTATTGCCAAGATGCTGTCTGTAAAGCCCGTTTTGATATTTTTGGACGAACCGACACGTGGCGTCGATGTTGGCGCGAAAGTAGAAATTCATCGAATTCTACGAGACCTAGCGCGGAGCGGCGTGGGGATCGTGGTGATTTCCTCAGAACTTCCTGAATTGATTGGACTTTGCGATCGCACAATGGTTGTGCGCGAAGGTCGCATCAGCGGCGAAGTCGGCGGGAATGACATGACCGAAGAAAACATAATGCGGCTCGCTTCCATCGCGGATGTGACTGCAGCATGACCAATTACAAGGGCCAACAAACGTGAACACTTCAACCGGAAATGACGCAGAAATGCGCGCAACAGCAAGCCCCCTAAACCGATTGTTCCGAATGCGAGAAACGGGATTGATCGCGATCATCCTACTGCTGTTTATCGTGATGACTTTTGCATCGCCCTACTTCCTGACCTGGGTGAATATGCGTGCGATGGTCATGGCCTTTGCCGTCGAGGGCATTGTTGTGATTGGCATGACAATCTTGTTAATCTCAGGCGGTATTGACCTCTCTGTTGGGTCCGTCACGGCGCTTGCAATGGTTGTAGGCGGGTGGTTGTTTCTGCATGGTATTGATCCTTGGATCGCGTCCCTCATTGCAATCGGCGTTTGCGCGGGGATTGGGGCCATCATGGGCTTCTTTGTGACCCGTGTTGGTTTGCATCATTTTATCGTCTCTCTGGCCGTCATGGTCATCGCGCGCGGGTTTTGCCTGTTGGCTACCGGTGGTCGTCCGTTAGGGCTGTTTACACTACCAGCAGAGTTTAAGTTCATCGGGCAGGGCTCTATCGGACCGATCCCATTGGTCATCATTATATTCCTGATAACAGTTGTGATCTTTGATTTCCTATTGCGAAAAACGGCCATGTTCCGGAGAGTTTTTTATACAGGAAGCAACGAACGTGCCGCCGCCTATTCTGGAATTCGCACGAAACGGGTCGTGTTCCTGACCACCACACTGTGCTCGGCGCTTTGCGGCGTTGCAGGGGTAATCTACATGTCTCGATTCGGGTCCGCACAGCCGACATTTGGCATTGGTATGGAGCTGAACGTGATCGCCGCAGCCGTGATTGGCGGGGCAAGTCTGACGGGCGGCACCGGCACAATCTTAGGTGCCATCCTAGGCGTGATCCTGCTTTCTGTCGTTTCCAGCTCGCTCGCGCTTTTGGATGTGTCTGTCTACTGGCAAGACATCATTCGGGGCTCTATCCTTTTGGCAGCGGTTTCGATTGATCACTATTTCAACAAGCGGCGTAAATGAGCAAATGGAAAGGATACAAATGTCCGACTTGAAACCAAATTACGAACTCGTGCGCCAGATACATATGGTTTTGGTGCTGCATTTCATCGAAGGTTTAAAGCAATCCGCCATAGCCCAAAAACTGAATCTTTCTACATCTAAAGTGAACCGCTTGATTGCTCAGGGGCGCAAGATGGGTATGGTCAAGATTGATATCGAAAGCCGCTTTCAGCACTTGATGGATTTCGAAAATGAAATGGTTGCAAGCACCTCGCTGAGGGGGGCGCTGATCACTCCAACCGTTTCGGGGAACCCCGATACGACATTGCAGCAAGTCGGTCGCGCCGCCGCCAATCTTTTGGTCGAGACGGTTCGCGACGGAGACGTCATTGCGATAACGGGTGGTAAGGCCATCAGCGCTTTAGTGGACAATCTAACGATTGAAGGGCCATTGGACGTCACCGTTGTGCCGCTCACAGGCGGCGTCCAAGGCAAGTACTTTACGGATGTAAACCATTTGGCGACCCAGTTGGCCCAACGTCTTGGCGGCAAAGCGATGCTCGTCCATGCACCACTGTTTGCGGAAAGCAGCCAGCAACGCGACATGTTGCGAAAGGTGGGACCTGTTCGCGAAGTTTTTGACATGGCCAGACAAGCCAATATCGCGCTTGTGGGCATAGGCTCGATTGAACCGGCGGAATCAAGCTATTTTGACTTACACCCCGTGCCCGAAGCCGACCGCAAAATGTTGGTCGGTATGGGCGTCGTCGGCGAAATGCTGGCGCATCTTATTCGCGATAGCGGCGAGGTCGCCAATTACGCGCTTAACAGCCGGTTGGTCGCGTTGGATCCGGTCAATTTGGCCAATTGCGGTCACGTCATTGGCCTTGCTGCAGGTCAAGAAAAAGTGCGCCCAATTCAGGCCGTGCTCAATGGAAATTATCTCGATTCTCTGGTGCTGGACGAAGAAACTGCCGCCCTGGTATTGAACAATTTGGAGAGGTCAAACAATGTTGCATGACATGCTAAAACGTCCGATCGGCGCAAGCGGGATCGAGGCTTCGGCCATCGGGCTTGGCACCTGGGCCATTGGCGGTTGGATGTGGGGCGGCACGGACGAGGCGACCTCGATCGAAGCCATTCAAGTTTCAATCGATGAAGGCGTTTCTCTAATCGATACGGCCCCCGCCTATGGACAAGGACGCGCCGAGGAGATCGTCGGAAAGGCCCTGAAAGGGCGGCGTGACAAGGTCATTCTTGCTACCAAATGTGGTTTGGTCTGGCACACTCAAAAGGGAAACCACTTTTTTGACTACGACGATCAGCCCGTCCACCGTTATCTTGGCAAAGACGCTATAATCTATGAGGTCGAGCAGAGCCTGCGGCGACTGGGGACCGATTATATCGACCACTACATCACCCATTGGCAGGATCCGACAACGCCAATTGCGGAAACCATGGAAGCACTCGAGGCATTGAAGACGCAAGGCAAAATTCGCTCGATTGGCGCAAGCAACACGAGCATTGAGGATATCAACGCATATGTTCAGGCAGGGCAGTTAGACGCCATCCAAGAAGAATACAGTATGATCAAGCGGGGTATCGAACAAACCCTGCTGCCCGTGACGATTAAAAACCATGTTTCAGCCTTGAGTTATTCGTCCTTGGCCCTTGGCCTCTTATCAGGAAAAATGACCCCAGAGCGCAGCTTTGACGGCGATGACCAACGCAAAGACAACCCCCGCTTTTCCAGCGAGAACCGCCAAAAGGTTCAGGCCCTAATGGATGAAATACGTCCCGTCGCCGAGAGCCATGACGCGACTTTGGCACAAATCGTCATCGCTTGGACATTGCAACAACCCGGCATCACTTTTTCCCTTTGTGGCGCGCGCAATGCGGCTCAGGCACGCGAAAATGCCCATGCTGGCCGCATCCGCCTGTCACAAGACGACATCGCAAAAATAGATACTACGGCAGGGCATCACCTGCAAAACCTCGACGGCTAATCCAGCCTAAATCAGACCATCAACACTGTTGAGTTTCTCTTCAGTGATCGGAGAAGTTATGATTTCGCAACGACGAAATAGTTTTGACGCACTTTCTCGAATTGAGAACTTTGATGTCGTCGTCGTTGGCGGCGGGATCAACGGGATTGGCGTCTTCCGTGACCTTGCATTGCAAGGGCTGCGGGTCTTGTTGGTAGAACGCAACGACTTCTGTTCGGGCTGCAGTGCGGCACCCTCGCGTATGATCCATGGCGGCTTGAGGTATCTGGAAAACGGCGAGTTTGATCTGGTTCGCGAGTCCCTTGGCGAACGTGATGCGTTGCTCAAGAACGCACCGCACTACGTCAAGCCGTTGCCAACAACGGTCCCTATCGCGTCTCTGTTTTCAGGAACCCTCAATGCCGCGGCCTCGTTTCTGGGGCCATCAGGGAAACCCTCTCGCCGTGGGGCTTTACCCATCAAAATGGGTCTAACGCTGTATGATTGGGTGACACGCAAAGACCGGGCCTTGCCAAAACACAAATTCCGATCAGCCAGATTGACCCATGATAAATGGCCGGACCTGACGAAAGATCTGCGTTACTCTGCTACATATTATGATGCTTGGATCAGTCATCCGGAACGGCTCGGACTTGAGGCGGTGATCGATGCTGCTGCGGAAAATTCGGATGCCGTAGCGCTGAACTATGCAGAACTGTCGCCATTGGCGGGCGAAACATACAGCGTCACCGACAAACATTCAGGACAGATCGTTGAGATCACCACCAAAGTTATGGTGAATGCCACTGGGGCGTGGCTCGACGAAGCGATCAGTAAGGTTTCCCCGGAGACATCCATCGATGAACCGCTGATTTCAGGTACTAAGGGGTCGCATTTGATTCTGGACAGTCCCGCACTGCTGCAAGCGCTGAACGGACATATGATCTACTTTGAAAATGGGGATGGGCGGGTTTGTATTGTCTTTCCCTATTTGGGAAATGTGTTGGCAGGCTCAACGGATATTCGCGT
>JBLHXX010000078.1:0-11615 GCA_047630475.1 Celeribacter sp.
CAAACCTATTGTCAAAATGCCAACCAATACGTCCAATATTCCGTTGCCCGCCGCGTATCGTGTTGATCCATTGATCCGCATGTCCACGCCCAACACCAAGTGGCGCACAGAGGCGATGCGCAGTCACCGATCGCCAGCCTTGTTATGGTTTACACGCGGTCAGGGCCGGATCACGGTGTCAGGCGTCACGCGGGGGTTCGGGGGGCACAATTTGATCTTTTTGCCCAAACATACCATGTATGGCTTTGAAATCATTGGACAAGCATATGGATCCATCGTGCACCTTGCCGATGATCCTGCGCTCAATCTGCCTGATGAGCCGTTACATATGCGATTTTCTGATTTGCTTCAGCAAAACGAAGTCACCAATATGATCGACAATCTTGCCCGTGAAATCGATCACGATGGCCCCAGCAAAGATCGCGCGCTGTCTTTGCAAGCTGGATTGATCTCTGTTTGGCTGGAACGCCAAATCGAACATATGCCTGATTATGACATGACCCCCGACGCATCGCGGCGTTTGGCAGCGGCGTTTACAGCCTTGGTCGAACAAGATTTTCGTCAAACGCACAGCGTTAGGGACTATGCAGCCGCCCTTGGGGTCACGCCAACGCATTTATCACGCGCCTGCAACATTGCCTGTGGACGTCCTGCCTCGGCCATCGTCGCAGATCGGGTCTATTTTGAAGCACGCCGTATGCTGAAAGAAACCAAATATCCGGTCAAAACGATCAGCGAAACACTTGGGTTCCAATCGCCCGCCTATTTCACACGCGCATTTCACAAACAAACCGGACTGACCCCAAGCGCCTTTCGCAAGACTGACGAACGGGATCTGCGGTCTTAAAAACGGGCGCAACCTTAGCTGCCCCAAATCACCCGTACGTAATTTTTTGTCTCTTTATAGGGTGGCACACCGCCGTATTTTTCCACCGCACCGGGGCCTGCGTTATAAGCGGCCAAGGCCAAACGCCATGAGCCAAATTTATTGTACATCTGACGCAAATACCGCGCGCCGCCTTCTAAATTTTGGTGTGGATCATTGGGATTGACCCCCAAAGTGCGGGCGGTTTGCGGCATCAGTTGAGCCAATCCAAGCGCGCCTTTGTGTGATTTAGCCCGTGGGTTCCAACCGCTTTCTTGTTGAATCAACCGCAAAAACAAATTCGGCGGCACATTGTTACGTTTTGCAATCGACCGCGCCACTGACAAAAATTCACCTTTATAAGACCCCGCATAGGGCAAGCCAGCAGCGCCGGGAATTGCAGTGGTCACAGGTTTGAGCGACACAGAGCCCGAATACTGATCCGCCGCTCGCCCATCCAGAACACTCAATTGGGAGTTATAAATAGACGCGCGTGATTTTGTTCCAAAAACAATATCTTCAGCGTGCACAACGCTGCCGACAAAAACAAACGTCACCCCAATCGCAATGGTGCTAAACGCGGTTTGATAGCTCATAAGAAAAAATCCACTCTATACTCGAGCAAAATATAGGCGCTGAGGACGCGCAATCCAAGTCCTGACATCATCAAAGAGCGCCAAACCGCCGCTTTTGCCCTTTCAAAAACGGGCCTAGGATGATGTAACAGAGCAAATCAGAATCTAACGGGAGACGCAGCATGGCGGGTTCGGTCAACAAAGTGATCATCATTGGCAATTTGGGACGCGATCCCGAAGTGCGTACATTCCAAAACGGCGGCAAAGTGTGCAACCTGCGCATCGCGACATCCGAGACATGGAAAGATCGCACAACAGGCGAACGCAAAGAGCGCACAGAATGGCACTCTGTCGCGATCTTCCAAGAAGGCCTCGTGCGCATCGCCGAGCAATATTTGCGCAAAGGTTCAAAAGTCTACATCGAAGGCAAATTGCAAACCCGTAAATGGCAAGATCAATCCGGCAACGACCGCTATTCAACCGAAGTTGTTTTGCAAGGGTTCGACGGTGTTCTCACCATGCTTGACGGACGCTCAGAGGGCGGCAGCCAAGGCGGCGGCGGTTACGACAGCGGTCCATCAGGTGGCGGTTATGACAGCGGCCCATCAGGTGGCGGCAGTTTTGGCGGCGGCAATGACGGTGGCGCGCAAGGTGGCGGCGGTGGTCGGTCATCCATGGATGACGACGAAATCCCATTCTAAAACAATACTATAGAATTTAAAAAGCCCTCGCAATCTGCGGGGGCTTTTTCGTTCATTCATCAAAGGGTTGCACTTTTAACGCTCAGACAACGCGTCCTTTAAAAGCTGCAAAACCACATCTTTGGGCACATCAGAGGTGACAAAACTGTCCCCGATAGAGCGGGCCAAAATGAACCGCAGCTGGCCATCCAAAACCTTTTTGTCTTGGCTCATCAGCTCGACCAAAGCCTCAGCTGACGGCAGATCGCCCTCGATGTCTTTCAGATCGCATTTCATCCCCATCGCTTTGATCTGCGCGCGCACGCGGCTTGGGGCCTCTTGGCTGCACAAACCCAAACGGGCCGACAATTCAAACGCAAGTGCACAGCCAATCGCCACGCCTTCACCGTGCAGCAAACGATCCGAATATCCCGTGGCCGCCTCAAGTGCATGACAAAACGTGTGGCCCAAATTCAAAAGCGCACGATCGCCCTGCTCTGTCTCGTCGCGCACCACAATCTCGGCTTTCATCTCAACCGACCGCTTGACCGCATAAGTGCGCGCGGCAACATCGCCAGCGGCCATAAGCGGACCGTTGTCTTCGAGCCACTCAAAAAACGCTTCATCGCCAAGCATGCCGTATTTCACCACTTCGCCGCAGCCCGACAGGAAATCGCGCGGCGTCAAAGTGCCAAGCACAGACACATCAGCCAGTACCAATGAGGGTTGGTGAAAGGCCCCAATCAGGTTTTTGCCAGCGGGCGAATTGATTCCTGTTTTGCCACCGACAGAACTGTCGACTTGAGCCAAAAGTGAGGTCGGAATTTGTACAAACCGCACACCGCGACGCAAAATCGAGGCCGCAAAACCAGCCAGATCACCAATCACACCACCGCCAAAAGCCACGACAATATCATTGCGCTCAACTTTTTGCGCCAAAAGCCACTCGACAGTTTTGTTCAGTTCCGCCCAACATTTGGTGCTTTCGCCAGCGGGCAAAACAAGCGCGTCCATATCGATCCCGGCCTCGGCCAAGCCTTGGCGCAAAACTTCCAAATGCAGCGCTGCAACATTGTGTTCAGTGACCACACAAACACGTTTTTTCTTGCCCAAAAGCGGTGCGATATGCGTGCCAGCCCGTGCAATCAATCCCTCGCCAATGCGCACATCATAAGCGCGTTCCCCAAGAGGGACATGCACCGTTTGAAAAAGCCCAAGAGCGTCATCTGTTGCACTATTGCTCATGCGTTATCCTTTACAATCCCGCCATGCGCAACAAGCGCATCGACGACTTTTTGCGCCATTTGTTCGACGCTCAAACCGGGTTCAGCATCCACAATGATACCGGATTTTTCATAAATAGGCTCGCGTGTTTCGGCCAATGACTTTAGTGTTGCCAATGGGTTAGGCGTTTGCAGCAACGGCCGCGTATTTTTGTGCCGCACACGTTGCCACAAAATATCCAGATCCGCATTGAGCCAAACGGCAATCCCCTTTTGCGCAATCATTTCGCGATTGTCCGCGCTCATAAACGCGCCACCACCGGTGGATAATATACAGCGCTCATCTTCCAAAAGTCGTTTGATGACTTGGGTTTCTTTGCTGCGGAAAAACGGCTCACCATCGCGATCAAAGATCTCGGCAATGGTGCGGTCTGCCGCACGCTCGATTTCAGCATCCGAGTCCAAAAACGGAACATCAAGCAGCTGTGCAATCGCTTTGCCAACAGCCGTTTTGCCCGCGCCCATCATCCCCACGAGCGCCACTGTTTTATCGAGGCCTTTGTACATGAATTTCCCCCGTTCCATGCGGGGTGACCGCACGGCAAATTCTTGCTCACATTTATTTGTGTCCCTCAATGGCGTGATATTGCCGGAAATTCCATATATAAAAATAGGAAAACATGTCATAGCAGCAGAAAACCAGTCAAAATGATCCCTAAGACTGGACAAATGGAGGCACATCGATGCGAAAATTCTTTGGACGACTTTTGATCATGACCCTAGCCCTGTGCACGATCGGGTTTATCGCCTTTGCATATGTTGGCGACCTATCCCCCACCCGCGCCGATGTCAGCATACCTGTGACGTTAACGATACAATAAGAATAGGACGGGCCATGACGGTTTTTTGGGGTCAATCGGCCATGGTCACCATGGCCTGCACACGCCCCCCACTCAAGACACAGTCGAAACTCTTGATCGGGGCGGCGTTGGTGTGTCTGGCGATTTGGGGCGGCGCCTCAAGTGTTGCAGCACAAGGCCGCGACAGTGACAAACCACTGTCCGCAATAAACTGGCTGACACAATCGCTTGATGCCCCGCGCCCAATCCCTAAAAAAACAATCGCGCCCCGCACCACCGCGCTGCGTGACGATATTTCTGCAAATGCCCTGCCCGAAACGGTGACCTCAGGCCCCATTGATGCCCCGCGCGTGGATGCCGCTGGGCTGATCAGTGCGGCACAAACCGGATTGCCACGCGATCTTTGGGGCGCCTCCAAGGCTCTGGATCTAAGCCGCCGAATGACGTCGATCTCGGGAAAAGAGGACCTTTTGCCTGCCTCAAGGCGGCTTTTGAACACGTTGATATTGGCCGAACTTGATCCGCCTTTGGGGCTTCAAAACGATGGGCGTTTGTTCATTGCCCGCGTGGATGCCTTGTTGACCCAAGGCCTGATCGAGGAAGCTGACGCCCTGATGGACCGTGCGGGATCAAGCGATCCCGATGTGTTTCGGCGTGCTTTTGATGCCAAATTGTTGATGGGCACTGAAAATGAGGCCTGCGCGCAGCTCAAAAACACCCGCGGGTTGTCGCCAGCCTTGCCCACGCGAATTTTTTGCCTCGCACGCGATGGCGATTGGCGTGCGGCCGCGTTCACCTTGGAAACCAGCACCACGTTGGGATTGATTTCATTGGAAGACGGCGCACTTTTGGCGCGTTTTTTGGACCCTGAACTGTTCGAAGACGAACCGCCTTTGCCGGTGCCAAGCGCCCCAAGCCCACTGACCTTCACGATGATGGACGCCATCGGCGAGCCCTTTCAAACGCAATCCTTACCGCTGGCCTTTGCGCAATCAGATTTGAGCCAAACCGCGGGGTGGAAAATTCGTGCAACCGCAGCAGAACGATTGGCCCGCGTGGGGGCTCTGCCGCCAAACCGGTGGCTTGGTATTTGGTCGGAACATTTACCCGCCGCATCGGGTGGCATTTGGGACCGCATTGAAGCGCTGCAACGGTTTGAAACAGCCTTAAACACAGGTGATCCAAATGGTATCTCTCACAGTCTTGGGCGAGTGTGGAATGAAATGGGTGAGGCTGGTTTGCAGATCGTCTTTGCCGATCTTTTTGCGCAAAAACTAAGCGATGCCCCCCTGTCGGGCGAAGCTGCCGATATTGCATTTGAGGTCGCTTTGCTGTCCCCGTCCTATGAAATTATAGCGGGTGAATGGGACAAGCCTTTGTCGAAAGAGGCCGCGTTTCTGAAATCCATCGCGCTCGGAGATGTGCCTTTGGAGCGGCTTACGGATGCGCGCAAACGTGCCATTGTTGATGGGTTTCGCGCGACAGGCATTCCTGTGCGTCTTGCGGGATTGGTCGAAAGCAAACGTTTGGGCGAGGCGATTTTGCGCGCCATTGAATTGCTGGAAGGCGGCGCCACCGGCGATTTAGATGAATTGACAGATGCTATTCAATTTTTTCGCGCCGTGGGGCTAGAGGCCACTGCACGACGTGCAGCGCTTGAAATTTTATTATTGGAGCGACGCGGATGAGCCATGATCACAATTGGATTTCGCTCTACGCCGAAGCTCAAGCCGCCGAATTGGGGGCGGCTGAAAACACGCGGCTGTCTTATGGGCGGGATTTATTAGGGTTCTCGGATTGGCTTGGCACACAAAACGGGTCGTTTGAGACGGCCCAGCGTGCCGATATAGAATCCTATTTGGTCGCTTGCGAAGCCGAAGGCTTGGCACAATCCACCCGCGCGCGACGCCTGTCATCGATCAAACAATTGTACCGTTTTGCCTTTGAAGAAGGCTGGCGCAACGACAATCCAGCCTTGCAAATCCGTGGACCGGGACGCGCGAAACGCCTGCCCAAAACACTCAGTGAAGATGAGGTGTCCCAGCTTTTAGAGGCGGCAAAGACGTTGGGACGATCCGAACATGATCGCGCCCGCAACACCTGTTTGATCGAAGTGCTATACGCCACGGGCATGCGCGCATCTGAATTGGTCGAGCTGCCGATATCGGCAGTGCGCGGTGATCCACGAATGATTTTGGTGCGCGGCAAGGGCGACAAAGAACGCATGGTGCCATTGTCACCGCCGGCGCGGGCCGCGTTGATCGACTGGCTGTCGCACCGTGACGAGACCGAAGACCTTGCGCGGATTTCTAAGGGCAAAAAACCATCACCTTTTGTGTTTCCCTCACGCGGCAAAGCGGGGCATTTGACGCGGGTCGGGTTTTATCAGTTGATCAAAGAGATGGCCATCAAAGCGGGATTGTCGCCCGATAAAGTCACGCCCCACGTTATGCGCCACGCCTTTGCCACGCATCTTTTGGCCCATGGGGCCGATTTGCGGGCGATTCAGACGCTTTTGGGGCATGCTGATTTGTCGACAACGGAAATTTACACCCATGTCTTGGACGAGCGGCTCAAAGAATTGGTGCTGACGCATCACCCTTTGGCCGACATGTGATTATTTCGACTAAATTTGCACATCTGATCAAGCGCGTCTCTTGCACGTCGCGCCGTGCAGCCCCATAACAATTGTAACGCGCAGCACGCAAACGCGCACCCTTCATCATAATTTTGGAGCCCGACCTATGGACGTCACACTGCTAGATGCCGCCTTTTGGATGACAAGTGGTTCGATATTATTCCTTTTGATTTTATCGGGGTTCTTTTCAGGCTCTGAGACGGCTTTGACCGCTGCCTCGCGTGGGAAATTGCGTGCGCAGGCCGACAAAGGGGCCAAGGGCGCGCAAAAGGCGTTGGATGTGACCGAAGACAACGAGCGTCTGATCGGGTCGGTTTTACTGGGCAACAACTTGGTGAATATTCTGGCAACATCGCTTGCAACGGCTTTGTTCACACGGGTGTTGGGCGAAAGCGGTGTGGCATGGGCCACGCTGGTGATGACCGGTCTTGTGCTTGTTTTTGCTGAAGTGTTGCCCAAAACATATGCCATCACCAACCCTGAAACGGCCGCAGCACGGGTGGCCAAACCTATTGCGGCCGTGGTGTTGATCTTTTCACCTGTGGTGAGTTTCGTGCGCATGGTCGTTCGTGGCATTTTGCGATTGTTTGGGGTGCAAACCGACCCTGACAGCCATATTTTGGCGCTCAAAGACGAAATCGCAGGCGCGATTGCGTTGGGACATGTCGAAGGGGCTGTTGAAAAAGAAGACCGTGACAGATTGCTTGGCGCGTTGGATTTGGGCGAACGCACGGTCGAGGAAATCATGCTTCACCGTTCCAAAATCGAGATGATCGATGTCGACACGCCGCCCCGCGATGTGCTTGAGGCCTGTTTGAAATCGCCACATACCCGTTTGCCGTTGTACCGTGACGATCCTGAAAACATTGTGGGTGTGATCCATGCCAAAGACCTGCTGCGCGGCATGTACACCGAACGAGAAGACGCGATGGGAGACGCAGAATTTGCCAAATTTGACGTCATGGGCGTGGCGATGGAGCCATATTTCGTGCCTGAAACCACCACGCTTGATGATCAAATGCGTCAATTTTTGCGCCGTCAAACCCATTTTGCCCTTGTGGTGGATGAGTATGGCGCCCTGCAAGGTTTGATCACGCTCGAAGATATTTTGGAAGAAATCGTCGGCGAAATCACCGATGAGTTTGACCAATCCGAAGACGCGCCGATCAAATCCAAAGAGGGTGGTTGGATCGTCGATGGCGGCATGACCATCCGTGACTTCAATCGCTCCACTGAATGTAACCTGCCAGATGACGAGGCCAACACCATGGCCGGTCTGGTCATCCACGAGGCCCAAATGATCCCCACAGCTGGACAAGTTTTCTCGTTCCACGGCCACCGCTTTGAAGTGGTCGCGCGCAAAGACAACCGTCTTTCGACCTTGAAAGTGCGTCCTTTGCGGCGGGCGTTATAATGCTGTCGTATCAGCACGGGTTTCACGCAGGCAATCTGGCGGATGTCCAAAAACACGCCTTGATGGCGGTGATGATTGACTACCTGACCCGCAAAGACAAACCCCTGTCCTATATTGAGACCCACGCAGGCCGGGGCTTGTATGATTTACAAGGCTCGCAGGCCCAAAAAACCGGCGAAGCGGCGGCGGGTATTTTGAAAGTGGACAAGTGGTTTAAGCCCGATCACCCCTATGCACGGGCGCGTAAAACCGTAGCGGATGCGCATGGCAAAAACATGTACCCAGGATCACCCGTTTTGGCACAGGCTTTGCTGCGTGATTTTGACAATATGCGGTTGGCCGAATTGCATCCTGCTGAGTTTGAGCACTTGGAAACAGCCATGCGCAGCAGCAAATCCTATGTCGGATTGAACATGATGCAAAAAGACGGGTTTGCATTGGCGCAAAGCATTTGCCCGCCGACACCGCGTCGGGGTTTGTGTTTGATTGATCCGCCCTACGAGATGAAATCTGACTACGCCATGCTGCCGGATTACATCGCAAAACTGCACCGCAAGTGGAATGTCGGCATTATTGCGCTGTGGTACCCAATTTTAGAAGGCGGCGCGCATAAACCGATGACGAATATGTTGTTGGATTTGAATCTGCCCGATGTGTTGCACCACGAGGTGCGTTTCCCCCCAGCGCGCGAGGGCCACGGCATGATCGGGTCTGGCATGTTTATCGTGAACACCCCTTGGGGATTAAGTGATGAGGCGGCGCGCCTGACAAAATTGTTCGGCGCACTTTAGCAAAGGGCAGAAACGTCCAACTTCAATAATAAAAAAGGCGCGCCCTTCAGCACGCCTTTTTTACGTTTTGTCCTTATAGACAACGTTCACCGCCCTTTGAACAACCCGCCCAAAATACCGCGTACGATGCGTCGCCCTGTTGTACCTTTGAGTTCTTTAATCACCAAGTCGGCAACAGAACCGCCGATTGATGTGGTTTTCTTAGACCGACGCGATGTGGATTTTCCATAAGATTGCGTCTCGTAACGGCGCGCCTTTTTGAACTCGCGTTCCATCTCGGCACGTTTTTTGTCTTCGGCCTTGGCCTCTTTGGCAGCCAGTTCCGCAGCCTCTTCGGCGGCTTCGGCCTCTTCTGCGGCTTTCGATGCATCATCAGCACGCTTGCTCAGCACCTCGAACGCACTTTCGCGGTCCAACAGGGTCTCGTATTTACCCGCAATCGGCGAGGTGGCAATCACCCCTGCCCGTTCCAACGCAGACAGTGGTCCAAGCTGCGACGACGGCGGCCGGATAAGGGTCTGTTCTGCAATTGATGGCACGCCTTTGGCTTGCAACATTGATGTCACAGCTTCGCCGGTGCCAACCGATTTGATCGCCTCTTCGATGTCAAACCGCGGGTTGATCCGGTAAGTTTCCGCCGCTCGCGCCAGATTTTTTTGATCCCGCGCAGTGAAGGCCCGCAACGCATGTTGCACACGGTTGCCAAGCTGTCCCAAAATGTCATTGGGCACATCGGCAGGGTTTTGCGTGACGAAATACACGCCAACGCCTTTGGACCGGATCAAACGTGCGACTTGTTCGACCTTATCAACGAGCGCCTTGGGGGCATCATCAAACAACAGATGCGCCTCATCAAAAAAGAACACCAATTTGGGTTTGTCGGGGTTGCCCACCTCGGGCAATTCTTCAAACAGCTCAGACAAAAGCCACAATAAAAACGTCGCATAAAGTCCCGGCGAAGACATCAATTTGTCCGCCGCCAAAACGGAAATACGCCCCCGTCCATCCGCATCGGTGCGAATGATATCGGACAGTTCAAGCGCAGGTTCGCCAAACAATTTGTCCCCGCCTTGGTTTTCCAACACCAACAAAGATCGTTGAATGGCGCCGATGGATGCGGTCGAAATATTGCCGTAGCGCAGTGTCAAATCATCGGCGTTTTGGCCACACCAAACCAACAATGCTTGCAAGTCTTTAAGGTCAAGCAATGGCAGACCTTGTTCGTCGGACACGCGAAACGCGATGTTGATCACGCCTTCTTGGGCATCGGTCAGTTGCAACATGCGCGACAAAAGCAAGGGCCCCATTTCCGCGACAGTCGTGCGAATGGGGTGACCTTGTTCGCCAAACAGATCCCAAAAGGTAACCGGAAAGCTTTCATACAAGAAATTGGTGAAATTGATCGTCTCATTGCGGGCCATAAACGGCTCGTGCAACTTGCCATCAGGCGTGCCAGGCTTGGCCAAGCCAGACAGATCCCCTTTGACGTCAGATAAAAACACTGGCACGCCTGCATTTGAGAACCCTTCAGCCAAAATTTGCAGCGTGACAGTTTTACCTGTGCCTGTGGCCCCTGCGATCAACCCGTGACGATTGCCATATTTCAGCAAGAGATTCTGCGGATCTTTGTAGTCGATCCCGCCACCGCCGATAAAAATTCCGTCACTCATCTTACTGTTTCTCCTGATGATTCCGCGCATCTTGCCCGTCACTATAGCAATCGTTCTGCGCCACAATACAATTTTAACCACTTGATGCCAGTATGAGGTGTGTTCAGACCATGTCCTCCTAGGTTTGAACAGACTTCCTCCCTGTCAGACTGGCCGCGTGTGATCTTTATCACCGCGGCCTCTTTTTTTATTCATTGACGGATCCACCCGACAATTTCCAAACCTGTTATCTATAAATTCTCGTTGACGCCGCGAATCTTCTTGCCTAAGTTTTCTCCAATACGTCGGTCCTGTCCGACAGGGAGAGAAATAGATCTTACAATCATGATAAGATCACCAAAGGGGCGCTGAGCGAAAGCTTGCGCCCCTTTGGCAATTTGGGGCTTTTGCCTGCCTAAGCAATCCGCCCATTGCAAGCAAGAGTTTGCCTGTTTCATGAAACAAGGCAGGTTTTGATCGAAATTGTACAAAACCTGCCTGACACCCAGCAACCATCATGTTAGAAAATTCTCAAATAGACCCAACGATTGATGGATTTCTTATGACCTTTGCGAGAACCACTGCCAAAACATTCTGTCTTGGCGCCGTCTTTTCATTTGGACTGTCTTTGGCCGCCTTTGCCCAAGACACAGTGGAAACGGAAACACCCGTTGAAGATACCGCAGCTGTGCCAGGCCTGACCACAGGCACGCCTGTTGATGAGACAAACGGTGTTGGCAAACCTTACACGCTTGAGACGCATGGTGATTGGAATATCAACTGTCTCAAAGCACCAGAGGGTCAATCTGATCCCTGCTCCATGTTCCAATTGTTGCTCGACGAGCAAGAAAACCCAGTGGCTGAAATGTCGTTGTTCCACTTCGGAAACGGCGAAATTGAAGCCGCAGCCACAGTGACTG
>JBLHXX010000079.1:0-11204 GCA_047630475.1 Celeribacter sp.
AGTCATGCGCAACAAAACTTTGCGCATGTCTGACGGGTACTTGGATCTAGACCTTCTCGACGAACAAGCCCGAGATGTCCTAGGTTATGTCCGCGCCGATGAGTTGGTCATTCGCTAAGAGTGCGTCAAAACACTCTTAGCGAACCCAATCCCCCTGCCCTCATTCAAATAACGCACGCGACCAGCACGTGCAGCCATTTTAGGATGCAGGTAGCCACTCAACCTATCTATTGCGAAACGTACGTCTCGTGCGACACTTTCTCAAATGCTTTGTTCAACGCAGAAAGGGGCACCATGAACACCACAAAAATCAGATCATTCGCAGCACTCACAATTTGCAATACGCTGCTTGCAACCGCGCTTTGCGCAGACCCTCTAGAAGACGTCTTGTACACTTGCACACATTTGGCGGATGACACAAACGCTAGAGTTGAAGTACTCCAGACGCGCGACTGGACAAAAGTAAAAAACTTTAACGAGGCGGCGCTGGCACTTGCCCATGCAAACGCATTCGCCCATCGCCCCACCGAGAACACACAAGAAGCATGGGCCAATCTTTTTTCACAAGAGAAAGAAAAGGACGCACATTTAGACTGGCCCCACGCCTTCGAAAAGCATGGCCATTTTGTCTTTCTCGATGACATAGCCCCTGAAGATTTTACGAACTACGCAACATGTGCCTACATCCTCAAGGGAGGAGGCCGAAGCGCAGACCTATTCACGGAAGCGGAAGCTCTTGGAACACTCAGATCTGATAGAGGCACCTATCAGGGCCGGATCAGCCGCACCGAGCTCGACAATGACTCGAAGGGCTGGACAACCGTCATCCTGCTGGCAGCGCTTAGTGGCGAAGGCAAGATTCCCAATTTCCCGCTGAAAGCAACCGGCCTCATCACCTTTGTGAACGGCCCCCTAACGCCATCTTCGCACGAGTGATGCCCCCGAAAAACAGAACAACATGGAGCCATGCCGCAAGCGCATAGCTGCTGCACGCGACGCATGGTAAATTCTTGGTGCAATTGGTGAGAGAGTTCTATATAATATAGTTTAACACTAAACTATATCTGCGACTTTGGAGGAGGAAGCCGTATGGCGCCCAAGAAAACCACCGCAAATGCAGCGAGCAAAGCAAATGTGTCGAAAGACGAATTGCTCGCGTATTACAAGGACATGCTCCTTATCCGCCGCTTTGAAGAAAAGGCTGGCCAATTGTATGGCATGGGCTTGATCGGCGGCTTTTGTCACCTCTACATCGGCCAAGAAGCCGTTGTTGTTGGCTTAGAGGCCGCAACCAAAGAGGGCGACAAGCGCATCACATCGTACCGCGATCACGGGCACATGCTCGCTTGTGGCATGGACCCCAAAGGGGTTATGGCCGAATTGACCGGCCGCGAAGGTGGCTATTCCAAAGGCAAAGGCGGCTCCATGCATATGTTCTCGAAAGAGAAACATTTCTATGGCGGTCACGGCATCGTTGGCGCGCAAGTGCCACTGGGTGCGGGCCTTGCATTCTCGGACAAATACAAAGGCAACGACAATGTGACCTTTGCCTACTTTGGTGATGGCGCGGCCAACCAAGGTCAAGTTTACGAGACCTACAACATGGCGCAACTTTGGGACTTGCCGGTGATTTTCGTCATCGAGAACAACCAATACGCTATGGGCACGTCTGTGCAACGCTCGACCAAATCCCCATCCTTGTGGGAACGCGGCGCGGCCTACGGCATCAAAGGCGAAGAAGTCGACGGCATGGATGTTTTGGCAGTCAAGGAAGCCTCCGAGAAAGCCGTGGCGCATTGTCGCTCTGGCAAAGGTCCCTACATTTTGGAAGTGAAAACATACCGTTACCGCGGTCACTCCATGTCTGATCCAGCCAAATACCGCTCGCGTGAAGAAGTTCAAAAAATGCGCGAAGAGCGTGATCCAATTGAAGCGATCCGCTCTTTGTTGCTGACGGGCAAGCACGCCACTGAGGATGATCTCAAGGCGATCGACAAAGACATTAAGGCAACGGTCAACGCCTCAGCCGAGTTCGCCAAAGAAAGCCCCGAGCCCGCTTTGGAAGAGCTTTGGACAGACATTTACGCCTAATTCGAGGGAGGAATTCACTCATGGCTATTGAACTACTTATGCCCGCTCTTTCCCCCACGATGGAAGAAGGCACACTCGCAAAATGGCTCGTCAAAGAGGGCGATACCATTTCATCCGGCGATATCATCGCGGAAATTGAGACCGACAAAGCAACGATGGAATTCGAGGCTGTGGACGAAGGCATCATGGGGAAAATCCTCGTGGCGGAAGGCACAGAAGGCGTCAAAGTCAACGAGGCCATCGCGATCATGGTTGATGAGGGCGAAGACGCCTCAAACCTGAGCGCCTCTGCGCCAGCCCCCGCAGCCCCAGTTGAGGCCGCCCCCGTTGCAGTCCCTGCAGTTGCTGCCGCACCGGTTGCGGCTCCACAGGTCATCGAGCCCGACTATCCTGAGGGCACAGAGCTGAAATCCACCACGGTGCGCGAAGCGCTGCGCGATGCGATGTCTGAGGAAATGCGCAAAGACGAAAACGTCTTTTTGATGGGCGAAGAAGTGGCCGAATACCAAGGCGCTTACAAAATCTCCCAAGGGATGCTTGACGAGTTTGGCGCGAAACGCGTGATCGACACGCCAATCACCGAGCACGGTTTTGCCGGTATCGCCACAGGTGCCTCATTCGGCGGTCTGCGTCCAATCGTTGAATTCATGACCTTCAACTTTGCCATGCAAGCGATCGATCATTTGATCAACTCTGCCGCTAAGACACTCTATATGTCCGGCGGTCAAATGGGGGCGCCTATGGTGTTCCGTGGCGCAAACGGTGCTGCGGCCCGTGTTGGCGCGCAACACTCACAGTGTTACGCCGCATGGTACATGCAGGTGCCTGGCCTGAAAGTTGTCATGCCTTACTCTGCCGCTGACGCCAAAGGTCTGATGAAAACTGCGATCCGCGACAACAACCCTGTGATCTTTCTTGAGAATGAAATCATGTATGGCAAAGCCTTTGATGTGCCTGTCATGGACGATTTCACCATTCCGTTTGGCAAGGCCAAAATTGAGCGCGCAGGCGATGATGTCACCATCGTGTCGTTCGGAATTGGTGTGGGCTATGCTTTGGAAGCGGCTGAGAAATTGGCCTCTGAGGGCATCGCCGCCGAGGTGATCAATCTGCGGACTTTGCGCCCTATGGACACGGAAACCATTTTGGCATCTGTGCGCAAAACCAACCGCTGTGTGACTGTTGAAGAAGGCTGGCCGCAAGGCTCCGTTGGCGGCTACATCAGCAACGTGATCATGCAAGAAGCGTTCGACTATTTGGACGCGCCTGTGATCAACTGCACCGGCAAAGACGTGCCGATGCCTTACGCTGCAAACTTAGAGAAACACGCTTTGATCACAGTCGACGAAATCGTCGCGGCTGTCAAAGATGTGACATACCGTTAAGGAGACTGACACATGGCTATCGAACTTCTCATGCCCGCGCTTTCTCCGACGATGGAAGAAGGCACATTGGCCAAATGGCTGGTGAAAGAGGGCGATACTGTTAAATCCGGCGATGTGATTGCCGAGATTGAAACCGACAAAGCCACGATGGAATTCGAGGCAGTGGACGAGGGTGTGATCGGCAAGATCACAGTCGCGGAAGGCACCGAAGGCGTAAAAGTCAACGCGCAGATCGCTATTTTGCTGGAAGAGGGTGAAGACGCCTCTGCCATGGCAAATGTGGGTGCGACGGCCCCTGTGGCAGCACCGGCTGCGGCGGCAGCTCCTGAGGCAGCGGCTGTTACAGCCCCTGCCCCATCTGCCCCAGTCGCGGCAACAGGTGAGCGCGTGTTTGCCTCGCCATTGGCGCGTCGCATTGCCGCGCAAAAGGGTTTGGATTTGACTGGCATTGCCGGTTCTGGCCCCAAAGGTCGCATTGTCAAAGCAGACGTTGAAAATGCAGTGGCAGCTCCAAAAGTGGACGCACCAAAAGCAGCAGCGCCAGTTGCTGCACCAGTTGCACCGCAAGGGGCATCTGCTGCCACAGTAGCAAAAATGTACGAAGGCCGCGCATACGAGGAAATCGCACTCGACGGCATGCGCAAGGTGATTGCCGCGCGTCTGTCCGAGGCCAAACAGACTATTCCGCATTTCTACCTGCGCCGTGACATCAAACTTGATGCGCTGCTTAAATTCCGCGGCCAATTGAACAAACAATTGGAAGCACGCGGCGTGAAATTGTCAGTGAACGACTTTATCATCAAAGCGGTTGCCATTGCATTACAGCAGGTTCCAGAAGCCAACGCTGTTTGGGCTGGCGACCGTGTGTTGCAGATGAAATCATCTGACGTCGCTGTGGCTGTGGCGATCGAGGGCGGTTTGTTTACACCTGTTTTGGAAGATGCTGACATGAAATCATTGTCCGCGTTGTCCACACAGATGAAAGACATGGCGAAACGCGCACGCGAGCGCAAACTCGCACCGCAAGAATACCAAGGTGGTTCGTTTGCGATCTCTAACTTGGGCATGTTTGGCATCGATAACTTTGATGCTATCGTGAACCCACCTCATGCGGGAATCCTCGCGGTTGGTGCAGGTAAAAAACAGCCTGTGGTTGGCGAAGACGGTGAATTGGCCGTGGCGACAGTAATGTCTGTTACGATGTCTGTGGACCACCGTGTGATTGATGGGGCTGTGGGAGCGAACTTGCTCAATGCCATCGTTGAGAACCTTGAAAACCCAGTGGCAATGTTGGCGTAAGCCAAACGGCACGAGCTCAAATCGAACAAAAACCCCCGCCAGATCACTCTGGCGGGGGTTTTTCTATTCCATAAACGATCATTTGACGTTTACGTTTCGCGGTCCGCAATGACTTGGTTCATCGATACAGATGGCTGCGAACACCCAGCTTCGCCAACGATTTTGGCGGGCACACCCGCGACAGTTTTACAACGCGGCACCTCGTTGAGCACCACTGATCCCGCAGCAATCCGTGAGCAAGCGCCAATTTTGATATTCCCAAGAATGCTCGCGCCCGCGCCAATCAGCACACCATCGCCAATTTTTGGATGGCGATCTTCATCTTGTTTTCCTGTGCCACCGAGGGTCACAGAATGCAAGATGGACACGTTGTTGCCGATGACTGCGGTTTCGCCAAAGACCAATGAATGCGCATGGTCAAGGAACAGGCCTTGGCCAATTTTACACGCGGGATGGATGTCGATCGAAAACTGCTCTGACACCCGCATTTGAATGAAATAAGCGAGGTCTTCACGGCCATGGCGCCACAGCCAATTGGCAATGCGGTAGGCTTGAATCGCTTGGAAGCCCTTGAAATACAACAAAGGTTGAATGTAGCGGTGGCAAGCAGGGTCGCGGTCGAAAACGGCTACAATATCAGCCCGCGCAGATTGGCCCAACACAGGATCATCGGCGTAGGCCTCATCAATCAGCTCACGCAGCAACTGTTCAGACATGTCCGCAGAGGCCAGTTTTTGCGCAACACGGTACGCCAAGGCGTCTTCCAGCGTGCTGTGATGCAAAATACAAGCGTGAACCAGACCACCTAACAATGGTTCGGCATCAACGGCTTGGCGCGCCTCGTGCACGATTTGCGACCAAACGGGGTCCAGTTCTGATAGTTTTGTACGTGTCTTTGCCATCAAGCCGATCCTCTTTTCTAGAGAGTACTATAAATAGGCTCAAATTCCAAAACACAAGTGAACTTGCGCGTCGAAATACGCACAAGACCGTGAGAAAAGAACAAAAGCCCCCGAACCAAATGGCATGGGGGCTTTCTATAGTATTGGGTTTCACGCGTTAAATGGTGCTCTTTAAGCTGTCGGAAGCGAGAATTGTGCGTAGTGAATGGCCAGACGGATTTCACCACCAGAAAAGTCACCGCCATCCCCCGTCAAAATCAGATCTTCACCAGAATAATAGGTCAAAGGCGTCCCTGTCAGGCCCCTCATCCAGCTGCCCGTGGGCAAAGATAGGCCAGATCCATATCTGTTGGTGGATCCAGAAACACCGACAGAGTACCCTGTTAAAGTCCCCGTAATATCGGTCAACACACGCCCCGTCACACCGTAGACAACGGCCTGTCCAGGGATCGCAAGCGTCAACGCAGATGTGGCCCCAGCTGCAATCGTATGATCAATTTCTTTGACCAAAATCTGCATCCCCGCACCGTTAGCAGACAAGGATTGCAGACCAATTTGCCACGTGGTGCCATCAAATCCAGCCCAGCCGTTTTGGTCGACCACATAGGCCCGCATCCCAAGCGTCACAGGGATAAAAACCCAGCCCCCATTGGCGAAAAGTGCGATATCGCCTTCATGACCAGTCTAGTCGTTAACGGCTGAGTTCCCGACACCATAGGCATCACCTTCTTGTGGCAACAAAGGCGGCGTACTGCCAGTGATCGACATCAAACGCAGCTGCATTAGCCCATCAAGACGTGTTAAAGCCTCATTGACGGTAACATGTTTTTGCGCCTGAGCGGCCTGCAAAAGGGGCCGTGAAAAGCGGGTTGTATCACTCATTGATCTCAATCCTTTTGAAGAGGCCCACTCCGAAACTATCGGAAATCTGGGCGATTTGAATGGTATAGAGGCCTGATAGGCCATCTGCGGTTTTTTGAGACGCGGCATATGTCCATGATGGGGCGGTCACAATGTCTTCGCGTAAAATGCTGCCGCCTTGCACAACTTGCACGATGTAGCTTTCTGAGGCCTCCCCCAAAGGCACCTCTGCCGATTGCCAACTGTCGCCATCCGTGCGTGTCCGCCGGACCCAAGTGACGGATGTGTCGCCTGAGGACAATTGGGTTGCACGCAAATGAGCAGGCGCATAGGGGCGCAGGCCGATGCCATCAAAGGCCTCAACGACATGGCTGTAACTTGGATCGTCATAAGAGCGCTGTGACGGGCCGATACGGTAATGACGGGCAAGACCGCGTGCGGATTGGGCGATGTCGATCTGGCGCAAAGCATCATTGATCAACACAAACCGCGACCCAATGGGCCAAGACGCGTTCAATGCATCGGTGCCTGCTTGGCCACGCAACCGCAATGAGACCTCATAGGTGCGCGGGCCAACAAGGGTTGCGTTGGCAAATTGGAACACTTCCCAATTGGCCGCAGATCCATCGCCAATCGCCGCCACATTCGCCCCATTGAGCACATCGACCTCAGATACAGAACTGAGCGTTCCGCGCACAAGCTTGATACGCAAAGCAACACCGCGATCCCATACGGCAGAATTTGCCGCCTCAAGGCTGGTCTGAGTGGTCCCAATTGTGGCCCAGCTTGGCAACAATTTATTCAACGCATATCCGCTGTCAGAACTTGAGGCATAGACCGCCGCCGAGCCAGGCCAAGGACGTGCAGTGGCACCGACATAGGGTGCATGAGGTGTTTCATCCCCTGTCAAAAGGGGCAAATCCATAAACTGAGACAAGACA
The DNA here is from genome assembly GCA_047630475.1 of Celeribacter sp. Classification (GTDB taxonomy): domain Bacteria; phylum Pseudomonadota; class Alphaproteobacteria; order Rhodobacterales; family Rhodobacteraceae; genus Celeribacter. Next base: position 7,480 of record JBLHXX010000079.1, read on the forward strand.
GGAACCGGCGCAGAAAAGGGTTGCGATGAAACAATTTCCTCAACGGTATCAGAACGTTCATAGATTTCCTCTTCGACACGCACGGCTTCGACTTCACGCGCCGCACCCAGTGTTGCGTGATCAATACGGTAACGGGTCTTGCCAGTCGCCCCATCAAGCTCAATCACATCGCCTGCCCCAAGCGCAAAGCTGGACGGTGGCAATGCAAAGCGCGCTGTATCGCGGGCAATCCGTGCTTCGGCCAACCAACGTTCTACAATTTGGCGACCTTCTGTGCGGGTTAACGCCAAAGGCAATTCAGATTGCGACACCAACCGGCTTTGCTCGTCTGGAAACAGCGCTTCCTCGGCACGCGCGCCATAGTCTGCATCGGAATCGATGAACGTCAGACGCACTTTGCCCGCAACTTCGGCCTCAGGCGCCCGCGTTAATTCAAGCGCGCCATCTTTGTCTGAGGTCATCGCAAGAGTGTTTTGTGTCACATCAGCCTGTGATTTGCCATCACGAGACCGGAACCTCAAAAGACCGTCCCGTTCGATCGCTTCGAACCCAAAGGCCAACATCAAAGGTTGTAACGCCGAGCGCGCCCCCGAGATTTCGCCAACGGTGTAGCCGCGCACAATGCCGTAGAGTTTCGACACATCAACGCCTGTCACACCCGAGCGTGCACAGATTTCAGTGACAACATCCGACAAAGAGCGCGCTGTTGAGCGCCCATTCAGCCAATGCCCCTTGGAATAGTTTCCGCCATCGCTCCAAAGCGACGTAACCGTCGGAAATGTAGGGTACGGGCGGCCGTCCCAAGCCCACACATGAGCACGCGACATATCAACCATCTGAGTGCCGTAAATCTCGGACACAGGGTTCACGTCACTTTGCGCCCAATATTCGCTGAGCGCGCGCACATATTGCAACTGAATATAATCATCGCGCCGCCCGTTTGAATATTTAGGCAAAGAGCTTTCAGATGATTTGGCATCGATAAATTTATTGGGTTGATTGGTGCCTTTGTCGATCGCAGCACAGCCAATTTCAGTGAACCAAATCGGTTTTGATTTGGGTTCCCAAAGGGTTGGCGTCTCGACGCGCACACCTGCCAGACGCTCATGATGGTCGTTTTCCCACCATCCACGAATGTCTTTGTAGCGCCACACCCAATCTTCGCCATAAGCGCCATCTTGGATCGGTGTGCGAATTTGCGCATCTGCGTGCTCGTCATAGGCATAATACCAATCATAGCCCTCACCGCCCTCAATATTGGCTTTGAGGTAATCCAGATTATAGATCGAGCCATAGGATTCATCCGCATGACCGTCTTCGTCACGCCAATCTGACAAAGGCATGTAATTGTCGATCCCAACAAAATCGATGTTGTCATCTGCCCAAAGCGCATCAAGTGGGTAATACAAATCACCATTCAAGGAATAGCCAGAGTATTCTGACCAATCTGCGGCATAGCTGATTTTACACCCTGCCCCTAGAATGCCACGCACATCGGCGGCCAATTGCACAAGTGCATCGACAGCGGGAAATCCATTTGCACCACGAATGCGGGTCAATCCGCGCATTTCAGAGCCAATGCAAAAGGCATCGACACCACCGGCCGCAGCACATAAATGCGCATAGTGCAAAATCATCCGGCGATAAGACGCCTCAGCCGGCCCTGAATAGACGACAGCCCCACCAGACACTGCAAAATCGCTAACCTGTGCGGTGCCGATAAAAGCTGCCACTTCGACATCGGCCGCTGCAGTGCCATCTGTGGTGCCACTTTGCCCCGGCGCCATAGACGTCGTAATGCGCCCGCGCCATGGCAAGGCAGGCTGATCGGTCGCGCCGCTCCATGGATCAGTCAAGCCGTTTCCAGCCAATTGTTCCATCAAAATGAACGGATAGAACATCACCTGTTGCCCCGCATCTTGCAGTGCAGTGATGGCCTCGATCACGGATTGATCAGAGGGCGTTCCGCCGTAGATCACGCGATCATCAATGTCACGCGGCACAAGCTGCGCCGTGGCACGGGTAAACCCGCCCGCGGTCCAAGGCATAGAGCCACTGTCGACATCGGCTTGTTCGACTTTGGGCAGCAAATTACAAGTACCACAGCGCAAATCATCGCCAAACCACGACACAACCAATGAGGTCGATCCACAATTTGGCAACTCATCTTTGAGGGCATCAACAGAGGTTTCAAAATCCGTTTTACCAGATTCGGAATTCAGATTGGCTGCCACTGTTTCACCCACATCGCCCTCAAGATACACAGGTGACGTCGCCAAAGCATATTCCCCAGTCCCAGGGATCATCGCAACAGCATTGACCAAATGGGTCATATCGCTTTTGAGGCCGCTGGATTGATCGGGACGCATCACTTCGAACGTAAATTGTGGCACGCGATTGCCAAATTTCGACAGATCCAAATCCTCGAACACAACGTAAGCAATACCGCGGTAGGCTGGTACCAGCCCAGCACCTTCGACGGCTTCCATTTTGGGATCAGGCATTTGATCTTGCGCGCCAGTGTAGACACGCATGGTCACATCTTCGGGCGCGATTTCATTGCCATCGGCCCAAATGCGGCCCACCCGAGAAATTTCGCCTTCGCACAATGCAATAGCGATCGAAATCGAATAGCTAAACTCTTTAACTGTGGGTTGAGATGGCGCACCTTTGCCGCCCCCACCACCAGAGGTGGCCGTGTGTTCTTTAAACTGAGTGGCCCAAATCACCTGTCCACCGACACGCATACGGCCATAGACTTGCGCAACGGCGGAGCCTTCAGAGGCCCCTGTCAACCGAAAGCGATCAATTTTGCCAGTCTCGACCACTTGACTGCCCACGCCCATCACACGTTGATCGATGGCACGCCCAATGGTCGCCCCAATAGCACGCCCGATGACAACCGATGACAGTCCTAAAACACCGCCACCAACAGAGGCCCCAGCCGCTGCACCCACTGCAGAAAGTACGATAGTCGCCATGACTTAGCCCCCGTGTTCCGGAAATGAAAAACAAGCCGCAACGCGGCGCCGCCAAGGCAAGGTCAGCGCGTTTTCAACAACGCTGTGCCCGCTATAGGCGTGAATGAATGTCGGGGTTTCGCCCGCATCACCAAGGATACCAAGATGTTTGGCGACACCGCGCCCGCGCATGCGAAACAGTAAAACGTCACCGCTTGCCATATCCTCGATGGGTTTTTCGGTCAGATGGCGCTTGGCGGCCTCGAAAAGCCGCTCCTCACGCTGCGGCTCTGACCAATCAGGTGTGTACGCGGGCACCAATTCAGGTTCGGTGCCATATAATTCACGCCAGATGCCACGCAAAAGCCCCAGACAATCTGTCCCAGATCCTTTGCACGACGCTTGGTGAACATAGGGCGTTCCGATCCAGACACGGGCGTGTTGCGCAATGCTTATACGCTCCATCATGTGTCCCCACCTGAACCATTGTCGAAAATAATATCGTGAAGACTTCCATAATCGCCGCCTGTCAGGCTTCCGCCTTCATTAAGGTCACTGGACTGAGGATAGGACGTTAACCAATCCTCTCCAGGAATATGTGGGAACCCTTGGAAATTCAAAAAATTATCAAACTTGAAATGGACCTGTCCCGCTATCGTGCCGCTCCGATTACTCATTTATGCGGCCTTTCGTTCGAAAGCCAAGGGACTTTTCCAGCCGAGTGCTGAGTGTTTTCTGCGGGCGTTATAGAAGCCATTTATGTAG
>JBLHXX010000080.1:0-10985 GCA_047630475.1 Celeribacter sp.
TCAAGACGCGAGTAGATGAACGGTTTAAACAGTTCGAGCGCCATCTTTTTGGGCAAACCACATTGGTGAAGCTTGAGCTCAGGGCCCGTCACAATCACCGAACGACCAGAGAAGTCGACGCGTTTACCCAAAAGGTTCTGACGGAAGCGACCTTGCTTACCCTTCAGCATGTCTGACAGCGATTTCAATGGACGCTTGTTGGCGCCAGTGATCACGCGGCCACGACGGCCGTTGTCGAACAAAGCGTCGACAGATTCTTGCAACATACGTTTCTCGTTGCGCACGATGATATCGGGCGCACGCAGCTCGATCAGACGTTTCAAACGGTTGTTCCGGTTGATCACGCGGCGGTACAGATCGTTGAGATCTGATGTCGCGAAACGACCACCATCCAGTGGAACAAGTGGGCGCAATTCTGGCGGGATCACAGGGATCACGGTCAGGATCATCCACTCAGGACGGTTGCCAGATTCCAAGAAAGACTCAACGATTTTGAGACGCTTGATGATCTTTTTAGGCTTCAGCTCGCCAGTCGCTTCTTTGAGGTCTTCACGCAGTTGGTCTGCGGTGGACTCAAGATCGATGTTGGACAGCATTTTACGGATAGCCTCGGCGCCGATGTCGGCCTCGAATGCGTCTGCGCCGTAGATATCTTGCGCATCCATGAACTCTTCTTCGGTCATCATTTGACCGTAGATGAGATCGGTCAGACCCGGCTCAATCACGACGTAGTTTTCAAAGTACAAAACGCGCTCAAGATCACGCAAAGTCATATCAAGCATAAGGCCGATACGGCTCGGGAGTGATTTCAAGAACCAGATGTGCGCCACTGGAGCAGCAAGCTCGATGTGGCCCATACGTTCGCGGCGAACTTTCTGGAGGGTAACCTCAACACCACATTTCTCGCAGACAACGCCGCGGTACTTCATGCGTTTGTATTTACCACACAAGCATTCGTAGTCTTTGATTGGGCCAAAGATACGCGCACAGAAAAGGCCGTCACGTTCTGGTTTGAACGTCCGGTAGTTGATGGTCTCAGGCTTTTTAATTTCACCATAAGACCATGATAGAATCCGCTCAGGCGAGGCCAAGGACACTTTGATCTCGTCAAAGGTCGATGGCTGCGCCAGAGGGTTAAACGGGTTTGTTGTTAGTTCCTGGTTCATCTTTTGAGTTCCTCAAATTGTTGCGGAAAGGAGCAGAGAAATAAGAGCACGAGCCCTTATTCCTCATCCTCCGCATCCAGGAGTTCCATGTTGAGACCGAGGCCACGGACTTCTTTGACAAGAACATTGAAGGACTCGGGGATACCCGCTTCAAAGTTGTCTTCGCCCTTAACGATCGACTCGTAGACTTTTGCACGACCAGCGACGTCATCTGATTTCACTGTGAGCATCTCTTGCAGCGTGTAGGCCGCGCCGTATGCTTCCAGTGCCCAAACTTCCATCTCACCAAAGCGCTGACCACCAAACTGTGCCTTACCACCCAGCGGCTGCTGTGTGACGAGGGAGTATGGACCCGTGGAACGGGCGTGGATTTTGTCGTCCACAAGGTGGTGCAGTTTCAGCAGGTATTTCATGCCAACAGTCACACGACGTGAGAATTGCTCACCTGTGCGGCCGTCAAACAGAACAGACTGTGCTGAGGTGTCGAAACCAGCTTTCGCCAAGGCTTCGTTGATGTCCGCTTCTTTAGCGCCGTCAAAAACAGGTGTCGCGATTGGCACACCGTTGATCACATTGCCTGCTTTTTCAAGCAAATCAGCGTCGTCAAGGTCTTTCAGAATCTCGTCATGCACATTGTCGCCGTACACGAATTTCATCGCGTCTTTGACAGGTGTCATGTCACCGGAGCGGCGGTATTCTTGCAGAGCTTCGTCCACTTGAATGCCCATGCCGCGTGCAGCCCAACCCATGTGAGTCTCGAGGATCTGACCAACGTTCATACGTGACGGAACGCCGAGTGGGTTCAGACAGAAATCAACCGGTGTACCATCTGCGAGGAACGGCATGTCCTCCATTGGCACAACGCGTGAAATCACACCTTTGTTCCCGTGACGACCCGCCATTTTATCACCAGGCTGAAGCTTACGCTTCACGGCAATAAAGACTTTGACCATCTTCATCACACCTGGAGGCAAATCGTCGCCGCGGCGTACTTTTTCGACTTTATCTTCAAAACGGTGCTCAAGAGCGCGTTTTTGGATTTCGTACTGCTCGTTCAAAGCCTCAACGATGATGGCATCGTCTTCGTCTTCAAGCGCGAGCTGCCACCACTGACCTTTGGACAATTGAGCCAAAAGCGCATCATCGATGACAACATTCGGTGCAACGCCTTTGGGGCCTTTTGCAGCAACTTTGCCAAAAATCATGTCTTTCAGACGCGCATAGATGTTGCGGTCCAAAATGCCCATTTCGTCGTCACGGTCACGTGCGAGGCGTTCGATTTCTTCACGTTCGATTTGAACAGAACGCTCGTCTTTTTCCACACCATGGCGGTTAAAGACGCGCACTTCTACGATCGTGCCGTAATCGCCCGGTTTCACACGCAAAGATGTATCACGCACGTCGGATGCTTTTTCACCAAAGATGGCGCGCAGAAGTTTTTCTTCTGGTGTCATCGGGCTTTCGCCTTTTGGTGTAATTTTACCAACGAGAATGTCACCTGGCTCAACGTGAGCACCGATGTAGACGATCCCAGCTTCGTCGAGGTTGCGAAGCGCTTCCTCACCGACGTTTGGAATGTCGCGGGTGATTTCTTCTGGGCCGAGTTTCGTGTCACGGGCTGCAACTTCGAATTCTTCGATGTGAACCGAAGTGAAAACGTCGTCACGGGTGATACGCTCAGAGATCAGAATGGAGTCTTCGTAGTTGTACCCATTCCAAGGCATAAACGCCACGCAGACGTTTTTACCCAAGGCCAATTCGCCCATATCTGTAGACGGACCGTCAGCAATAAATTCGTTTTTGCCAACTGTGTCGCCCACTTTTACGAGTGGTTTTTGGTTGATACAGGTGTTTTGGTTCGACCGCTGGAACTTGCGCAGACGGTAGATGTCAACGCCAGGATCACCGGGCTCAAGATCATGTGTTGCACGGACAACGATACGCGTCGCATCAACTTGGTCGATGATACCCGCACGTTTTGCCATGATCGCAGCGCCGGAATCGCGGGCCACAACTTCCTCAATACCTGTACCCACAAGAGGTGCTTCAGCACGAAGCAGTGGAACAGCCTGACGTTGCATGTTCGAGCCCATCAAGGCCCGGTTCGCATCGTCATTTTCAAGGAATGGGATCAAAGACGCAGCCACAGAGACCAGCTGCTTTGGTGAAACATCAATCAAGTCCACGTTTTCAGGTGGGTTGAGCGCGTGCTCGCCGGACTGACGTGTGGACACGAAATCGTTGGTGAAACGACCGTTTTCATCCAAAGACGCGTTGGCCTGCGCCACGGTGTGACGCATTTCTTCGGTCGCGGACATGTACTGAACATCGTCAGTCACTTGGCCGTCAACAACCTTGCGGTACGGTGTTTCGATGAAGCCGTATTTGTTCACCCGCGCGAAAGTTGCGAGTGAGTTGATCAGACCAATATTCGGACCCTCAGGGGTCTCAATTGGACACATGCGGCCGTAGTGCGTGATGTGAACATCGCGGACTTCAAAGCCAGCACGTTCGCGTGTCAAACCGCCAGGCCCAAGCGCAGACAAACGACGTTTGTGCGTGACTTCGGACAATGGGTTGGTTTGGTCCATAAACTGGGATAATTGTGATGAGCCAAAGAACTCACGCACAGCCGCAGCCGCAGGTTTCGCGTTGATCAAATCTTGTGGCATGACTGTGTCGATTTCGACAGAAGACATACGCTCTTTGATCGCGCGCTCCATACGGAGCAGGCCAACACGGTATTGGTTTTCCATCAGCTCGCCAACAGAACGCACACGACGGTTGCCCAAGTGGTCAATATCGTCGATGTCGCCCTTGCCGTCGCGCAGTTCAACCAAGGCTTTGATACAAGCAATGATGTCTTCGCGGCGCAAAGTGCGGTGTGTGTCTGGTGCATCAAGATCGAGACGCATGTTCATTTTCACACGGCCAACCGCGGAAAGGTCATAACGTTCGGAATCGAAGAACAGGCTTTCGAACAAAGTCGATGCCGCATCAACGGTGGGCGGCTCGCCCGGACGCATCACGCGGTAGATATCCATGAGCGCCGTTTCGCGGTTCATGTTTTTATCTTGCGCAAGTGTGTTGCGGATGTATGGGCCAACATTTACGCCATCGATGTCGAGCACAGGAATATCTGTGATGCCCGCGTCCAACAGGTCTTTCAAAGACCCGCCGATGACTGTGCCGTCTTTGTCCATCTCCAGCAGAAGTTCGTCACCGGCTTCGACGTAAATCGCACCGGTTTCTTCGTTGATGATGTCTTTGGCAACGTATTTGCCAACGATGTTCTCGTAGGGCACGAGCAACTCTGTGACAGAGCCTTCATCGATGATTTTCTTAACCGCGCGCGGCGTCATTTTGTCGCCCGCTTTACAGATGATTTCACCTGTTGCTGCGTCGACCAAATCAAACGTCGGACGTGTGCCACGTACGCGCTCTGGGAAGAACGGGGTCACCCAACCTTTGTTCTTTTCGAGCTTGTAGTCGACGGTCTCGTAGTAGGCGTCCATGATGCCTTCTTGGTCGAGACCAAGAGAGTACAACAAGGATGTCACTGGCAATTTGCGACGACGGTCAATGCGCACGTAAACAGTGTCTTTGGCGTCGAATTCGAAATCGAGCCATGATCCACGGTACGGAATGATCCGGCATGCGAACAAGAGCTTGCCAGACGAGTGTGTTTTGCCTTTGTCGTGGTCAAAGAACACACCAGGGGAACGGTGCATCTGTGACACGATCACGCGCTCGGTGCCGTTCACAACGAAGGTACCGTTTGGCGTCATCAAAGGCATATCGCCCATGAATACGTCTTGTTCTTTGATGTCTTTTACAGACTTGGCGCCTGTATCTTCGTCCACATCAAACACGATGAGGCGCAGCGTCACTTTGAGTGGCGCGCTGTAGGTCATGTCGCGTTGCTGACACTCCTCTACATCGTATTTTGGTTTTTCGAGTTCGTATTTGACGAACTCAAGAACGGCTGTCTCGTTGAAATCCTTGATCGGGAACACCGATTGGAAAACGCCTTTGATGCCTTCGCCGTCAAGCGGCTGTGGTTCATCGCCAGACTTCAAAAAGAGGTCGTAGGAAGATTTTTGAACCTCAATGAGGTTCGGCATTTCAAGCACTTCACGGATTTTTCCGTAGTACTTCCGGAGCCGTTTCTGGCCAAGGTAGGTCGATGCCATGTGCGTCAGTACCTTTCGAGTTTTCGCGAGCTGCATCCTGCCGGTGGGCGCCGGCCGATGTACCCTTACGAAACAGAGAAGTTCGATCTATTCCTGCCACCGTCCCACCGGTGGCTCCCGATCTGAACCCTCCTTAGAAAAGGTCCCGTCCGGGGCACTTTCTGAGGAAGATTAATCAATTCCTGCCCCTAAGACAGGTTCGGCTGGACCCCGAAATTCGGGATCCAGCCTTAACTTTATATGGCCTGCAAGAGGCCGAAGCGATTAAGCAACTTCGACTGTTGCGCCGGCTGCTTCGAGTTTCGCTTTAACGTCTTCAGCTTCAGCTTTATCAACGCCTTCTTTGATTTTGCCGCCAGCTTCAACGAGGTCTTTTGCTTCTTTCAGGCCAAGACCTGTGATCGCGCGAACTTCTTTGATTACGCCGATTTTGGACGCGCCAGCGTCTTTCAATACAACATCAAATTCAGTTTTTTCTTCAGCAGCCGCACCCGCGTCTGCGCCACCAGCAACCATTACGGCGCCGCCAGCAGCTGGCTCGATGCCATACTCGTCTTTAAGGATAGTTTTCAGTTCTTGTGCTTCGAGAAGTGTAAGACCTACGATCTCTTCAGCAAGTTTTTTCAGATCAGCCATTGTACTGGTTCCGTTCGTTTATATTTCTGTTCTAACGCGCGCTTTATGCAAACTACGTCAGTCCCAAATTGCTTATGCAGCGGCTTTGTCTTCGATCGTAGACAAGATGCCAGCGATGTTCGAAGCAGGAGCGCCAATCGCGCCAGCGATGTTCGATGCAGGTGCGCCAATGCAACCCACGATAGAAGCAATAAGCTCCTCGCGAGAAGGCATTTTCGCAACGGCAGCAACACCGGCGACGTCGAGAGCGTTATCACCCATAGCACCACCAAGAATAACGTACTTGTCGTTATCTTTAGCGTATGCTTGAGAAACCTTAGCCGCAGCCACAGGATCCTCAGAGTAGGTCATAACAGTCATGCCTGTCAGGTATTCAGCAATGCTTTCGCAAGGCTTACCGTCGAGGGCGATTTTGGCGAGCTTGTTCTTGGCAACGCGTACGGATCCACCAACTTCGCGCATACGCGCGCGCAGATCCTGCATATCAGCAACCGTGAGACCTTCGTAGTGGGCAACCACAACGACGCCAGAGCTGTCAAAGATTTGGCCGAGCTCGTCGACCATTTTTTCTTTTTGGGCTCTATCCACAGTTTTTCTCCAATTTTGGAAGGGTTTCCCCTTCCGGCTCATTTCTACCGGCAGATGCCGGCACGAAGTCCGTTACGGGGCTGCGCCAAAGTCACCCGAGGTAATACCTCAAATAAACCTTTCGTCTTCCCGTCTCAGGCAGGAATTATAGAAAGTCACCTTTCTACCCGCCGTCTTGGACGAAGCGCAAAACAGCGCACGACGAATCGCACACTGAGCTGCAAGGTGGTGTTTAGAAGGTATGAACAGAGAGAGCAAGAGGATTAGGCGCACAGTTAGGCTCACCAAATCGTGACGAACTGTGCGCCGCACTTTGAAGCACACTAACATAAATGCCGCGCCTTCGCCAGAGCCCAAGCAAACGTGGCAATGGCACAATGCTAAACCTGCATATCGCATAGAAAAAGGCGCCCTAAAGAGAGCGCCTTTTAAAATCTTATAACGCGGTTGGCTTAGTTGCCAGTCGCACTGTCGATGCTCAAAGTTACACCTGGGCCCATTGTAGAGGACACAGAAACTTTTTGCATGTATGCGCCTTTAGCGCCTTCTGGGCGTGCTTTTTGCACAGCCGCAACAAAGGCACGGACGTTTTCGATGAGGTGCTCAGCAGAGAAAGATGCTTTGCCAACGCCAGCGTGAACAACGCCGCCTTTTTCAGCTTTGAACTGAACTTCGCCGCCCTTTGCTGCTTCAACGGCCGCTTTCACGTCCATAGTCACAGTGCCAACTTTAGGGTTTGGCATCAGGTTGCGCGGGCCGAGAACTTTACCAAGGCGACCAACGACAGGCATCATGTCAGGTGTTGCGATACAACGATCGAAATCGATTGTGCCACCCTGAATGGTTTCCATCAAGTCTTCTGCGCCAACGATGTCTGCACCAGCAGCCAAAGCTTCTTCAGCTTTTGGACCACGTGCGAACACAGCCACGCGAACAGTTTTGCCAGTGCCGTTAGGCAAAGACACAACGCCGCGAACCATTTGGTCGGCGTGACGTGGGTCAACACCAAGGTTCAATGCGATTTCAACAGTTTCGTCGAATTTAGATGTCGCGTTGGCTTTCACCAATGCAACAGCATCTTCAACGGTGAGGTCTGCTTTGCCTGCGAATGCTTCGCGCGCCGCAGTTGTACGTTTACCGAGTTTCGCCATTACTTCACCTCGATGCCCATAGAACTCGCGGAACCGAGGATGATTTTCATCGCTGCCTCGATATCGTTTGCGTTCAGGTCTTTCATTTTTGCTTCGGCGATTTCTTTCACCTGAGCAACAGTCACGGAGCCAACAGTCTCACGGCCAGGCAATTTTGCACCGGATGAGAGTTTCGCAGCTTTCTTGAGGAAGTAGGACGCTGGTGGCGTCTTGATGTCCATCGTGAAAGATTTGTCGGCGTAGTAAGTGATCACGGTTGGGCAAGGTGCGCCAACTTCAAGATCCTGTGTTTTCGCGTTAAACGCTTTACAGAATTCCATGATGTTAATGCCGCGCTGACCAAGCGCCGGACCCACGGGTGGGGACGGGTTCGCTTTGCCTGCTGGCACTTGCAGTTTCATCGTACCTGCGAGCTTCTTAGCCATTGTATTTTCCTTTTCAACTGCCGCGAGACGCGTCCCGCAGCGACTAATGTTGTGTGGTCGGGTTTGGGCATCGCGATGCCTTTACCTCCCACGCAGTGACGATCAAGCCCGTTTGTTGACTTGACCGAATTCCAAATCGACCGGCGTTGCGCGGCCAAAAATCGATACAGCGACCTTGAGGCGCTGCGCTTCTTCGTCGACTTCTTCGACCATGCCGTCAAAGCCTTCGAATGCACCTTCAGCCACAGACACCTGTTCACCCACTTCGAAGGTGATGGTGGAACGTGGCGCTTCGGCGCTTGTTTCTTCGGCGCGACCGATGATCGCTTCGACCTCAGCATCGCGCATTGGCACGGGACGACCGAAAGAACCGAGGAAACCGGTGACCCGGTTGATCGAGTTCACGAGGTGGTAACCTTCATCGGTCATTTCCATGCGCACGAGCACATAGCCCGGCATGAAGCGACGTTCCGCAGTCACCTTTTTGCCTCGGCGCACTTCGATGACCTCTTCGGTCGGCACCAAAACTTCGTCGAACTGATCCTCAAGACCCTTTTCGACCACAGCAACTTTGATCGCTTCAGCAATTTTTTTCTCGAAGTTCGAGAGAACGCTCACCGAATACCAACGCTTAGCCATGATGCCTGTGCCTTTTAATCATTCCGGCATTTCTACCAGATATTGTTATTTCCTAAGCACTTGAGTGCTTTTTCCCCGAACAGTAAAGCGGCGCGCAACACGAATCGATGCACGCCAGTTCAGTAGAATGCGCAGGGACTACCGTGCTACGCCCATAAGTTCAAGTGTTTAGGCAAGGTTTGCTGCGCGCTCAAGCATCACGCCCCAGTCGCATCATCCGGCACCAAGCCCGTTGGCAGGCCATCCATAGACACAAGGTTTTTCTTGCGCTTGTAGGCCTCGATCTCATCCACTGTTTTAGACTTGGCCCAATTTTCAAGAGAAGGACGCTCACGGGTGAAGTCGAACATGGGCACGCCGTAGCCACATGAGGTTTGCACGAGGTCGAAATCGAGCACAAAAATTTGGCGTGCGTTGGTGGGCTCTGTGCCAAAATGCGTATCCAACAACTTTTGGTATTCATCCGCACCACGATGTATCGCGCGCCCCGTGCCATAAAGGCGCATGATCATCGGCGGGCCAGCCACGGCGCAGAACATGAATGTCAGGCGACCATCGGCAAGCATATGTGCGGCAGTTTCATTGCTGGAGCCAACAAGATCAAGGAACAGGGCCTCGTTCGGGCCCGTGATACGCAAAAGATCAGTCGAGCGTGGCGTCAAATTGATACGGGTGCCCTCTGCGGCAGAGGCGCAAAAGAAAATATGCTGGCGCGCAATGAACGCCGCATGATCATCGGATAGGGATTTGAATTGATCAGCCATAACAGGACCTCCAAGGCCCTAAATTGGACCGAAAATTAACCTACGAAATTAAGAAGCGCTGTAAGGCCTGTGCGAATGCCAATGTCGACGAGAAAAAAGAATGTCGCAGTGAGCGCAGCCATGATGAAAACCATCACAGTCGTGAGCATCACTTCGCGGCGTGTTGGCCAAACGATTTTGGACGCTTCTGCACGAACTTGTTGAATGAACAGAAGTGGGTTTGCCTTAGCCATTGTCTTTTCCTGAACCTTAGGGGTCTGAGCGATCTCGTGTTGGGCATGTACGCCAGTGCGCGCCCGAATTCAACCCCGAAGAAAAATACCAAGAATCACATAAGACTGCAAATATTGGCAACTTTGGGAAATGGCAGGGGTACACAGACTCGAACTGTGGGCCTACGGTTTTGGAGACCGTCGCTCTACCAACTGAGCTATACCCCTACTTGGCGGATGAAATACGAAAGCCGCCAAGGCATTGCAAGCGAAAAACTTGAGATCACGCAGAAATCGCATAAGAACGCGCGACTAAGGCGCATTCCCCTTTTGTGCAAGAGCCTGACTGAGGCTTTCGATGTTGGCGCTGGTCAAAACAGGCATCAAATCGCGAATGTCCTCAGGCGACAGATCCCACCACGCCAGCGCCAGCAGCGTATCGATAATCTCAGAGGCAAACCGCATTTTGACGCAGCCCGCGGGATTGCCCGCCATCACCGCATAGGGCGGCACGTCTTTGGCAACCACAGCCCCTGCCCCGATGATCGCCCCATGTCCAATTGTCACCCCCGGCAAAACCATCGCGCCATGGCCGATCCAAACATCATGCCCCACCACCGTGTCGCGCCGGTTTTCAAAATATTCTGTTTCAAAATATGGCATAACCTCGGGCGCGAATGAGGCAAAAGGATAGGCCGTAAACCAGTCGCGCGCGTGATTTGCACTGTCGGTGATAAAGCGCACGCCATGGGCAAACTGGCCAAATTTTCCAATCACAAGGCGCTCGGGCGCGCCGGCGTACAGATAGGGGGCAATCTGTGCTGCATAGTCTGTGACAGGATCAAAAACATTGTAATAGGTAAAATCGCCCACATCGATATTCGGATGATCGATAACGGATTTGAGCCACACGGTGTTTTTATACGATGTGCCGTCCGGCAAGCGAATGGGATGACGCAAATTTGGATTCAGAAAAGGCATACTGCACTCCTGCTTTTTTGGTGTTTAAGCTAAAAAAGGGCAGTTACTGAATCACATCACTCTCCATTGGTTTGCCCCATTTTATCAAATAGGTTGAGAGAATGCAAAAAGGGCACCCCGAAGGGCGCCCTCTCGTAGTCATATCGCTGAGTAAATTACTCTACGATTTTAGAAACAACACCGGAACCAACTGTACGGCCACCTTCGCGGATCGCGAAGCGGAGGCTTTC
>JBLHXX010000081.1:0-10907 GCA_047630475.1 Celeribacter sp.
ATCCGGCATGAATGTGTACAACAAGTCCATGAAATTGAAGGAGCGCTAAGATGAGTAATCAAAAATCACCCATCGCCTATGTGCGCACCGATATGTTGGACCAACAACCCGCACCGCGCGGCGAAGTCGGTTTTATCAAATGGATACGTGAGAACCTGTTCTCGGGCTGGTTCAACACAATTCTGACGCTGGTCTCAATCTTTGTGATCTATTCCGCACTGTCCGCGATCATCCCTTGGGTGTTTGGCGGCGTTTGGAATGCGAGTTCTTTGGCTGAATGTCGTGAGATTTTGGATGGGGCGCATGCGGCCTGTTGGGGCGTTATCAATGAACGCTGGCGTCAAATTTTTTATGGCACCTTCTTTCCATCAACTGAGTACTGGCGCACCCATGTTGCCTTTGTCTTGCTGTTGATTGCGATTGCGCCGGTCTTATTTGACACTGTTCCGCGTAAACTTTTGATCCTCACAGCTCTCTATCCGTTCCTTATGGTTTGGTTGATTTGGGGGGGATCTTTGTGGGGGCCGATTGGGGTCGCTGCAGGGGTTGTCGTCGGGTATTTTGCCACCAAATTTGCATCACGTGTCACAGGATCAGGTTTTGCCGCTTTGATCGGTGTGGTGGCTGCGTTGATCTGGTGGTTCTTTATCGGACCGGCCATCGTGGGGAGGCTTAACGCCACCGCGCCGCTGTTCCCACTGCGTGAAATCCAAAGCCGTGAACTCGGTGGGTTTGTGATCTCTATGATCATCGGCGTCTCTGGTATCGCGTTGTCTTTGCCTATTGGTATCGTTTTGGCACTTGGACGTCAGTCGAATTTGCCGTTGCTGAAAGGCATGTGCGTTGGCTTTATCGAGTTTTTCCGTGGCGTGCCGTTGATCACCTTGTTGTTCACGGCGTCATTGTTGCTGAACTACTTCTTGCCGCCCACCGTTGTCTTTGACCTCACCGTTCGCGTGATCGTCATGGTCACCATCTTCTCGTCCGCCTATATGGCCGAGGTGATACGGGGCGGTTTGGCCGCTTTGCCAAAAGGCCAATACGAGGCCGCGGATGCCTTGGGGCTTGATTACTGGCAAGCACAGCGTTTGATCATCATGCCGCAAGCTTTGAAAATCTCGATCCCTGGGATCGTGAACACCTTCATCGGTTTGTTCAAAGACACCACGCTTGTATTCTTTATCGGCATCTTTGATATGCTCGCGGCCGCGCAAGCCATCAGGGCCAACTCGGCATGGAATGGGATCACTTGGGAACTTTACATCTTTATCGGACTTATCTTTTGGGTCTGCTGTTTCTCAATGTCCCGATACTCACAGTGGCTGGAGCGCAAGCTTCGCACCGATCATCACTAAGAAAGGAGACTATCTATGTCTGCTGAAATTCAAGACCGCGTCGTGGACCGGAGCAAATTGAACGTCTCTGATGAAGTGGCGATCCAGATCACCAACATGAACAAATGGTACGGTGATTTCCATGTGTTGCGCGACATCAATCTGACCGTTCAACGCGGTGAACGTATCGTGATTGCCGGCCCGTCTGGGTCTGGTAAATCCACGATGATCCGTTGCATCAACCGTTTGGAAGAGCACCAAAAGGGTCAGATCATTGTGGATGGGACAGAGCTGTCGTCAGACCTCAAAAACATCGACAAAATCCGATCAGAAGTGGGCATGTGTTTTCAACACTTCAACCTGTTCCCGCATTTGACCATTTTGGAAAACTGTACTTTGGCCCCGATGTGGGTGCGTAAAACGCCCAAGAAAGAAGCCGAAGAACTGGCGATGCATTTCCTTGAAAAGGTCAAGATCCCGGATCAAGCGAACAAGTATCCGGGCATGTTGTCCGGTGGTCAACAACAGCGTGTGGCGATTGCGCGGTCCTTGTGCATGCAGCCGCGTATCATGCTGTTTGACGAGCCCACGTCGGCGCTTGACCCCGAGATGATCAAAGAGGTGCTCGACACCATGATCGAGCTCGCAGAAGAGGGCATGACCATGCTCTGCGTGACGCATGAGATGGGCTTTGCCCGTCAGGTTGCCAACCGCGTGATCTTTATGGACCAAGGTCAAATCGTTGAGCAAAATGAGCCAGAAGAGTTCTTTAACAATCCAAAATCCGAGCGGACGAAATTGTTCCTCAGTCAGATTTTGGGGCACTAAAGCGTCACGCCTTTCACCTGAGGCAGGGAAAAGGCGTGACGCTACGAAACCAATCAATGTTGTGGGCGTTCCGCCATAAACCAGTGATTCAAGTTTATGGCGGAACGCTTTAAGACGCTCAATCACTCAAACGAAAAGGCGCCTTTCGGGGCGCCTTTTTGGTATCGATTCGCAGGAGCGTGCGCTTAGTCGTGCAGATCGCGCGGGATGCAAAAATCCAAAACCGTATTCGTACCAAATCGCACATCAGCCCACTTGTGCGCCGTGACGTCAAAAACGGTCGTGGCACAGGTGGGGTATCTCGCAAAATCTGGGTGAGACGGCGCGGCTTTGGCAAAGCGCGCCGCGAAATCGCCGATCCCGGGATTGTGCGCAATCAAAATGACCGTGTCAGCATTTGCTTGGCGTAGCTTTTGCATAATACGGTCGCTAGATGCCAGATATAGGCCTTGATCGGCTGTGCTATCCGTTGTGTCAAAATTTGCGGTAGACTGTATCACAGACCATGTTTCTTGGGTTCTGCGGGCTGCTGACACAAGGGCCTGTTTTGGATGATAGCCCTTTGAGGCAAGCCAATATCCAATGCGCTGTGCATCGGCCTGTCCGCGCTTATTCAAGGTGCGGTCCACGTCATCGAGTAAGGGATCATTCCAACTGGATTTCGCGTGACGCGTTAGAATAAGGCGTAGGCTCATTATGTGCCTTTTGGCGGCGCACTTGGGTCTGTGTCGCGGATGAGTGAGCCTGCGCCGTGTTCTGTGTACAGTTCCAGCAAACAGGCGTTGGGCGCGCGGCCATCCAAGATCACCACAGCACGTACACCGTCGCGCAAAGCGTCGAGCGCTGTCTCAGTTTTGGGAATCATACCGCCAGCAATGACGCCATCTGCCGTGAGTTGGCGGATCATGTCAGGGTTCAAAGAGGTCAAAACCTCGCCGTCTGCCCCTTTAACACCAGAGACGTCGGTCAAAAGCAACAAGCGGTCGGCATCCAAAGCACCTGCGATGGCGCCTGCGGCGGTGTCACCATTGACGTTAAACGTTTGGCCATTCTTACCTGCGCCAACGGGGGCAATCACAGGGATCAAACCCTCGCGCCCGAGCTCTTCGATGATCGCTGGGTTCATGTCTTTGGGGGTGCCGACAAAACCAAGGCTGGGGTCGGTTTGCTCACAAATCATCAGGTTGGCGTCTTTGCCAGAGATGCCCACAGCGCGGCCGCCTTGGCCGTTGATCGCTTGAACAATACGTTTGTTCACAAGGCCGGACAAAACCATTTCGACCACTTCAACTGTGGCCTTATCCGTTACACGTTTGCCGTTTACGAACTCGGATTTGATGTTCAAATCAGCCAACATTTTGTTGATCATCGGACCACCACCATGCACGACAACGGGCTTAACGCCAACCTGCTGCATCAACACAACATCGCGCGCAAAGCTTTCCATAGCTTCGTCGGACCCCATGGCGTTGCCGCCCAATTTAATCACCACAGTCGCGCCCTCATACCGCTGCAAATAGGGCAGGGCTTGGGACAATGTGCGGGCAGTGGCGATCCAATCTCGGTTCATGTCTTGTTTCTTCATGGTTAGGGTCCAAGGAATGTGTGCAGTTGAGAGTGTGTCAACTTTAGATATCACAAGAAAAAGCTATTCCAATTTTGAAATGACAGCGCGCAGCACGTCAATTCCCCAGCCTTTTTCCGATGATGTTACAATCAATTCGGGATAGGCGGCGGGGTGTTTTGAGACAGCTTCGCGGGTCTGCGCAAGATTTTTCTCGCGTTCGGCATCTTTCACTTTGTCGGCTTTTGTCATCACAACTTGAAAAGTCACAGCAGAGCGATCAAGCAAAGACATGATTTCTTCGTCAACCTCTTTGACGCCATGACGACTGTCAATCAGCACAAAAGCACGGCGCAATGTTGCGCGTCCGGCAAGATAGGCCTTGAGCAAACGCTGCCATTTGGCAACGGTGTCTTTGGGCGCTTTGGCAAAACCATATCCGGGCAAATCAACCACATAGTGACTGTCCGCACAGGTGAAAAAGTTGATCTCTTGGGTGCGGCCTGGTGTGTTTGAGGCACGCGCCAAAGCTTTGCGGCCAGTGAGCGCATTGATCAAGGTTGATTTGCCAACGTTCGAGCGGCCTGCAAAGCAAATTTCGATGCGATCGTCCGGCGGCATGCCGTCCATAGCAACGACGCCTTTCACAAAGTCAGTTTCGCCTGAAAAGAGGAGGCGACCCTGCTCGAGGGCCGCCGCGTCTGGTTCCGCAATTGGAAATGTTAGTTTCATAGGGGGTGATACGGCCCTTAGGCCGAACCTTCCTTTTTCTTGAGGCGCAGGGACTTTTTGATATTTCCAAAAAGATCCGGTTTGTGGCCGTGACTGCGCATGATGAGATACTGCTGGATAAAGGTGATCGTGTTGTTTGAAATCCAGTACAATACGAGACCTGAAGCAAAGCTGCCGAGCATGAACATAAACACCCAAGGCATCCAAGCAAAGATAGCGGCCTGTGCGGCGTCAGTTGGCGCGGGGTTCAGTTTTTGCTGTAGCCACATGGAAATGCCCAAAAGGATTGGCAAAATACCGAGGCTGATGAAGGCAAAGATCGAGCTGGGATCCGGCGGGGCGAAAGACAGCAAACCAAACAGGTTCAAGATCGAACTTGGATCGGGTGCTGACAAGTCGCGGATCCAACCCAACCAAGGTGCGTGACGCAACTCAATCGTGACGAAAATTACCTTGTAGAGTGAAAAGAACACAGGGATTTGCAAGATCAAAGGCAAACACCCAGAGGCAGGGTTCACTTTGTTTTTCTTGTAGAGTTCCATCATGCCTTTTTGAAGCTTCTCACGATCATCGCCCGCGTCTGCTTTCATCTTTTCCATCTCAGGCTGCAATTCTTTCATGCGCGCCATAGAGACGTAAGATTTGTATGCGAGCGGGAACATGATGCCTTTGATCAAGATCGTCAGAGCGATAATGGACCACCCCATGTTGCCGATCAAGCCGTTGATCGCGTGAAGCAAGCGGAAGATAGGTTGCGTGAAGAAAAAGAAGATGCCCCAATCGATGGAGTAGATGAAACGGTAAAAGCCTTTGTCATCTTGGTAGCCTTTGATGGCTTCCCATTCTTTTGCCCCCGCAAAGAGGTATGTGGTGTTTTGTGCCGTGGCACCCGGTTCAACAACTTGTGCAGGCAGGCGGGATTCAACTTGGTAGATTTCTGACGTTGGAACAAATTTCACCACAGAGGTAAATTTTTGTCCCGGTTGAGGAACCAAAGTTGTCATCCAGTTTTTATCAGTGAACCCAACCCAGCCGTTTTCTTCCACTTGTTCAATGGCAACCTGACCGCCTTCGCGCGGATCAAAATCGTATTTGGCGATGTCTTTGTAGTTGGCTTCTTCGAGATCTTTATCGGTCTGACGTACGAGGCCTTCATGAAGGACGAAGTATTTGGATACGTCGGGCGTGCCATGACGTGCAACGATGCCATATGCGGCCACACGAGCCGAATCAGAGCCATCATTTTGGACTGACTGCGTGATGGAAAAGAGGTAGTTCTCATCGATCGCGATTGTGCGGCGAAAGGTCAGACCTTTGGTGTTGCTCCATGCGAGTGTCACAGGAGTATCGACGGTGAGTGTGTCACCAGCCTCAACAGACCAAATTGTATTGGCTCCCGGAACGTCGTCTTGGCCAAGATTGCCACCAGGTGCCCAACCGTAAACGGCGTAGTAAGGCTCGTCGGTGCCGATCGGCGTCAAAAGCGTTACAATCTCGTCGCTGTCAATATCGACGGTGTAGTCTTTGAGTGACAGGTCATCGATACGGCCACCGGCCAAAGAAATCGATCCTTGTACGCGATCAGTGTCGATGGTGACACGCGGTGCCTGTTCTGCCGCACTGGTTGCCGCGTTCGCGACATCAATCACGATGTCTCCGCCAGAGGTGCTTGGCGGGGCAAGGGCAATTGAGCCATCGCTTGTCTCAAGCACGTTTGTTGAAGTCACAGATGCTGTTGGGTCTTGAGCAGGGAAAAACACCTGCCATCCCAGTAACACGATCCCGCTGAGTACTACTGCGAGGATCAGGTTCTTATTTTGATCGTCCATCACGGTTGCCTGATTGTTGGAATTGGTCTGGGTGGTTCAACCCCTCCAAGCGCCGAAGGTCAAGCAGATTCGATGATTTTCCTAGGAAAAGGCAAAAAGTGACTAGCTTGCTTTGCGCCCGATTTGAGGTGTTTGGGCAAGTTTTTGTTGATGAGCGTCCATCCAATCGAGTGTCAGATCAAAAGCCATTGGCCTAGAAATGGAGAAGCCTTGAACATGATCGCAGCCAAGCTGGGCAAGCATGGCGTGCTCGCCAACGGTTTCAACGCCTTCGGTGAGTGTTTGTAGGTTGATACGCTCTGCCATGGTCAATATCGCGGCCAGCATGTCTTGTTGATTTCGATCGACGTCGCAACGCGTCACGTAAGACTTATCAATCTTGATGCGCTTGACCGCAAAGCGGCGAATATTGGCGATAGACGCGTGTCCTGTGCCAAAGTCATCAAGATCAATGCCGCAGCCAAGTTGACTGAGGGCCGCAATGTTGCGGGTGATGGTATCATTGTCTGACGATGCAATGACGTTTTCCAAAATTTCGACAGTGAGGCGGGCAGGGTCGAATTCAAATCGATCCAATTCCCATCTGATTTTATCTACAAGTTTGGGGTTGGAGAGTTCTGTGGCGGAGAAGTTTACGGATATCGTCGGCACCTTGAAGCCCGCTTTATCCCACGTTTGTAGCGCTTTAAATGAATGATACAAAATGATTTCACCTAAGCGCTCAATGAGGCCGTTTTCCTCGATGGCGGTGAGGAACTCTGCTGGCGGAATGACGCCCTTTTCAGGGTGAATCCAACGCGCGAGAGCTTCCATACCTGATACTGTCCCTGTGTTTGTCGAGATTTGAGGTTGAAACCATGGGACAATTTGCCCGTTTTCAAGTGCATCTCCCACATCAGCCAAGACGGTGCCGCGATCAAGCGTGGTTTGAATAGCGCCTGGTGTAAAGGCACGTATGGACCCTGCGCCATTGGATTTAGCATCAATCAGTGAGGCTTCGGCGGCATCAAGAAAGGCGGCTCCAGATTGACCAGGGGCGCGCGTTGGTAGACAAAACCCAATGCTTGCTGTCACGTAAATCTTCGTGGCATCCACTGAGAGAGGTTCAGACAGGGCGGCTTGTAGGCGTGAGGACAGCTGAATCAGCGTTTCCAAATCTGCACGGCGAACCGGGGCAAGTGCGATAGCGAAACGTGGCCCATCAAGACGCGCAACAATGTCGTGGTCACGCATAACTTCGACAAGGCGGCGTGCTGTGGTTCTCAGGATTTCTTCTGCCGTGCTTGTGCCAAAGCTTGCCTCTAACCCGTGATAATCATCAATGCTAACGGCCATACACGCGGTGGTGCGCCCTGTATTGGACTGCGCCTCGAGTGTTTGATCTATCGCGTCAATGACAGACGGTCGCAGCGGCAGACCTGTGATGCCATCTATCCCTTTTGTTCGCGTAGAGGAGGGAAGAGTGATGATGTTGGTCAAAGCCAAAAGGGCCGGCAGGCCAAGGGCCGTTGTGATGAGGGCCGCCTCGCCGCCCAGCCAAAAGGCCCCCAAGCAGATTGCGGGCAGAAAGGCGAGTGTATGCTGTCCGGACAGGAGGTATTGCAAGCGCTGAAGTGTTGTGGCGATGTTGTTGCGCATGTTGGCCCTGTCCTCGTCAATGATGACGCGCTGTTGCCCGCCTTATTCACTGCCATAGTATCGCCAATTTAGTGGCCGCAAAGTTAACGCAGTTTGGGGATTTCGATAGAATTCTCTTTATTTTCCGCATCATTGCTATTGACGGCATTGCTTGGTGTCGCAAGAAGTCCCAAAAAATCGTGCAGTTTTGGATCCAGCATGTGAGACGGTCGAATGTTGGTTAGGGCCTTAAACATGACTTGTCGTCGTCCTGGACTGTTCTTTTCCCATCCGTCGAGAATCTGTTTGACTTGTTGGCGTTGTAGCCCGTCTTGAGAGCCGCAAAGATCACAAGGAATAATGGGGTAATTCATAGCTTTAGCGAATTTTTCACAATCATCTTCGGCCACATGCGCTAGGGGGCGATAGAGGAATATATCGCCTTCATCATTGAGCAGTTTGGGGGGCATCGTGGCCAAGCGTCCGCCATGAAAGAGGTTCATGAAAAACGTCTCTAAAATGTCGTCACGATGATGGCCCAGAACCACGGCCGAGCAGCCCTCTTCGCGAGCGACGCGGTATAGATTCGCGCGACGCAGGCGTGAGCAAAGTGCGCAATACGTGCGCCCAGCAGGTACTTTATCTGTGACGATGGAATAGGTATCTTGGTATTCAATGCGGTGGGGGACCGTCATTTTTTCTAGGAACTCAGGCAACACTGTGGCGGGAAAGCCCGGTTGGCCCTGATCAAGGTTGCAGGCCAAAAGGTCAACTGGAAGCAAGCCACGCCATTTCAATTCATAAAGAATCGCCAAAAGGGTATAGCTGTCTTTGCCGCCAGACATGCAAACAAGCCATTTCGCTCCGCGTTCAATCATGCCGTATTTTTCGACGGCCTCGCGCACATTGCGGACAATACGTTTGCGCAGTTTTTTAAATTCTGTGGTTGAGGGCGCGCCGTGAAACAGGGGGTGGATATCGTCGAGATCGTCCAGCATGTCTTAGTCCTTAGAGGATTTTTGTGTTGGGGATGTCTTCACATCTGGCACAGGATCGTAACCGCTTTTACCTAAGGGATGGCAGCGTCCAATGCGTCGTGCGGCCAAATATGAGCCTTTGATCGCACCGTGTTTTTCGAGCGCTTCCATGGCATAGGCGCTGCAGGTGGGTTGATAGCGACAGTTGTAGCCGACCCATGGGCTGAAAATCATACGGTACGCCCGCACGGGCAGCGAGACGATCAAGGCGAGGGGCGTCATGCTTTGCGGCCTTGAGGTCGGCTTGAATTGGATGATTTTCCTGCATTTGAATTGTCGCCATGCACTTTGCGTAACGCATAGCGTAGGTCATTGAGCAACAAATGAAATGGACGGGCGCTGGTGTCGCGCGCTTTTCCGATTAGAACATAGTCCCAACCATCAATGCCTTGCTCGGCGATCACGGCGCGTGCTGCTTCGCGCAAGCGGCGTTTGGCGTGATTGCGTTTGACTGCGTTGCCGACTTTTTTGGAACAGGTGTATCCGACACGAATACCTGTTGCAGGCTCGTCGTCGCGGCGCTTTCGGCCCTGAAGGAGCAAGCTAGACGTGCCTTGACGTCGCGCACGCGCCGCCAATAGAAAATCGGCCCGCTTTTGCAACGTGGTGATATCAGCACCAGCGCATGACAAAACCGCCGATTGCGATCCCGTAGCTTCGGCTTGAGCCATAACTATGGGGGCATTCGACGGTGTCATTCATATAGCCTTTCGGCTCAACTTTTACGCTGACAAGGACTTCCGGCCTTGCGCACGACGTGCGTTGATGATCTTGCGGCCAGCTTTGGTCGCCATGCGCGCACGGAAACCGTGGCGGCGTTTGCGTACGAGATTGCTCGGTTGAAAGGTGCGTTTCATCGCTCCATCTCCATCGGTTTGTTCTGGCCCAAATCCTTTTAGGGGATTCGAAGGCGTGTATACGTTCGAAGCGCAGTCTTTAGGCAGGACTGGGGGGGCTGTCAATGGATTGCGAGGGAATTCACAAAACTAATCTGACGACTATTACAGTTTTATAACGCATTCTCACTATGTGGTCACTGCCGCGTGACTAGGGCCGATTGTGCTGGTCATGTCTCATGTCTATCCGCAATTTAGCGCCCAAACACCATAAAGGAAAGCTTTTGCCCAAAGATCCAAACCATAGTGAGCCCATAAGAGCCGTCCCCGTGCGGGCGAGGCGTTCACGTTTTTTGCTGCTCGTACTCTTTGCTATACTGGCTGGCGCGCTTGCTTTCATTTTTAGAGACTCGGTGAGTTTCGAACGCCTTGCACAGAATCGCGAGGCCTTGTTGGCGTATCGCGAGTCTCATTACATGGCTGCTGTGTTCGCCTTTCTGAGCCTCTATATCGTGATCGTCACGTTTTCGTTGCCGGGGGCGACCGTTGCCACTTTGACGGGAGGCTTTTTGTTTGGGGTCTTTCCGGGCGTATTTTTCAACATCGCGGGGGCCACAATCGGTGCGAGTTGTTTGTTTCTTGCGGCACGTTGGGGGCTTGGGGATTGGTTGGCGGCCAAAATGGACACAGGTTCTGGGCGCATCAAGCAAATCAAAGAGGGCATTGATGAAAACCAATGGTCGATGTTGTTCTTGATGAGGTTCTTGCCGATTGTGCCATTCTTTGTCGCCAATCTGTTGCCCGCCTTTGTTGGCGTGCCGCTGTACCGTTTTGTCGTCTCAACGGGTCTGGGCATTATCCCCGGCGCGTTGGTGTTTACATCCATCGGGGCAGGGCTTGGGCTGGTTTTGGAAGCGGGTGAAAAACCTGATTTAGGGGTGATTTTTGAGCCTCAGATTCTATTGCCGCTTTTGGGATTGGCGGCTCTGTCTGTGATGCCCATTGCCTACAAATATTTCAAACGCACGTAGAATAGGCCTTGGGAGGTCGCTCATGAAAAAGATTAAAACGGATATTTGTGTCATTGGCGGTGGCTCTGGTGGGCTGTCTGTGGCCTCGGGCGCGGTGCA
>JBLHXX010000082.1:0-10800 GCA_047630475.1 Celeribacter sp.
GCCGAGATGCGGTTGCAGTTTTGGCGTGATGTGTTGCAAGAGAAAATCGACGGCAAAGACCCACGTGCCCACGAAGTCGCGCGGCCTTTGGCTGGCGTTTTGGATGCCGAGGCCGCAGCCGCTTTGGACGCGACTGTGACAGCGCGCCAATGGGATATTTACAAAGACCCGCATGAAGATTTGGCGGCTTTTAAGCGCTATCTGACCAACAGTTATGCGGTGCCGTTGGTTGAATCTGCGCGCTTGTTAGGAGCATCAACTTCATGTTGCAAGGTGTTGAAAAAATTATCTTATGCTGGGGCTTTGGTACGTTATCTTGCGGCTGTTCCAAAATTGGAAGAGGCAGGGCGTGTGCCTTTGGTGGATGGGCGACCAGAAGCCGTTTCGCACTTAGCACAAGAGGCGTTGGAAGCGGTGCAAGGTAGTGGTGCGGTGCTTGCAGGTTTGAATAAAACTGCGCGCGCGCCGATGATTGATGCGATGACGCATTTGCCGTTGCTTAAAACTGTGGTGCGTGATCCGCGTGCTGTGAGCGAAGGGCGGCTTAGCCTTTCACCGATCCGACAATCGTTGCGCCTTGCGTTTGTGTCTCAAGCACCATCTTGGGCCTTTGTTTGATAATATCCCAAAACATAGACACGAATGGCCGAAGCAAGCCCACTTTCAACGCCGCGCAGGTTGTCAATTTCAGTCGCTAACACATTGATAGGTTTGCCTGTTTCAACCGCGATGACGCGAAAAGCATTCCAAAATGGGTCTTCAAGCGACACAGATGTACGGTGACCATGCAAGGTGAGCGAGCGTTTCACTGGGCGGCCAATCACAGGCGCGTTCATTCGCTTTTGTCCGTTTTATGCCCATCCAGAAAAGCTTTGGCTTTGGATGTTTGCACGTGTTCGAGTTCTTTTTGTGCCTTTGTACGCCCAAATTTTACTGAATTTTCATCAGCCTGCGCCTTTTTTTGAGTGCGGGCTTTTTGTTTGCGAAACGCATTGAGATTAATAGGTGTACTCATGGGGTGTTATAGTACCGTGATTTTAAATTTCTGCAAGGGATACTCTATGCAAAAGGGCGACCCGAAGGCCGCCCTGTAAGATATTGAATAGTGCGTATATTAGTCTTTTGGACCGATCATTTGCTCAGGGCGCACAACCGCGTCAAATGTGGCCTCATCAACAAAGCCCAAAGCGATGGCCTCTTCTTTCAATGTGGTGCCGTTTTTATGCGCTGTTTTGGCAACTTTGGTCGCATTGTCATAGCCGATGGTTGGCGCAAGCGCTGTGACCAGCATCAAGCTTTCCTTCATCAACTTGTCGATACGCTCAATGTTGGCTTCGGTGCCGACGACCATATTGTCAGTAAATGCAGAGGCGCTATCGCCCAAAAGTTGCATAGATTGCAAGACGTTATAGGACATCATTGGGTTGTAAACGTTCAACTCAAAGTGACCTTGCGAGCCCGCCATACCAACAGCCGCATCGTTGCCCATGACGTGACAGCAGACCATGGTCAGCGCTTCGGCTTGGGTCGGGTTCACTTTGCCCGGCATGATGGACGAGCCTGGTTCGTTTTCTGGCAAGATCAATTCACCCAAACCAGAGCGCGGGCCGGAGCCCAAAAGACGCATATCATTGGCGATTTTGAACAAAGACGCGGCAACAGTTTTCAACGCGCCTGAGAACATGACCATCGCGTCGTGCGCCGCCAAGGATTCAAATTTGTTTGGTGCTGTGACAAAGGGCAGGTCGGTGATATCGGCCATGTGTTTGGCGACGGCTTCGGACCAGCCTTTTTTGGTGTTCAAGCCTGTGCCAACGGCTGTGCCGCCTTGGGCCAGCTCGTAAATGTCGGGCAGGCAGGCGTTAACGCGTTCGATACCTTTGCGCACTTGATGCGCGTAGCCGCCGAACTCTTGGCCCAATGTCAAAGGTGTCGCGTCTTGTGTATGGGTGCGGCCAATTTTGATGATGTCTTTGAACTGTTCTGATTTGGCTTCCAAGGCAGAGGCCAATTTATCAAGACCAGGCAGCAACACATCACGCGCTTGCATGCCGATGGCGACGTGCATTGCGGTTGGGAAGGTGTCGTTGGACGACTGGCCCATGTTGCAATGATCGTTCGGGTGAACGGGGGATTTGCTTGCCAATTCACCGCCGAGCATTTCAATCGCGCGGTTTGAAATCACTTCGTTGGCGTTCATGTTGGACTGGGTGCCTGAGCCTGTTTGCCAGACAACCAGTGGAAAGTTATCGTCAAATTTACCGTCAATCACTTCTGTCGCGGCTGCGATGATTGCATCAGCCAGCTCTTTGGTCAGGTTGCCTTGTGCGTGATTTTCCATCGCACAGGCTTTTTTGACAACACCAAGCGCACGGATGATTGGCACAGGCTGTTTTTCCCAGCCAATGGGGAAATTCATGATGGAGCGCTGTGTTTGTGCGCCCCAATATTTGTCTGCAGGAACCTCAAGTGGGCCGAAGCTGTCTGTTTCTGTACGGGTATTGGTCATCGGGGCGCTCTCCCTTGATGCGAAGCGATAATTTGTGATGGATATACGCGTTTGCGCAGCCTCATGCAATGTATACGGCTGCATACATATTCGTGTTAGCGCTAAATTTTGTCAAATAGGCTTGGGCATATGCAGAAAAAAAGCCTGATGCAATGTAATGCATCAGGCGTGTGGTCATTCCATCGATAACTGACCCTCAATCACTTGCGGAATTGGTCCAGTGAGACGATTTCGGCCTCTTTGGGAGTCGCATCATCTGTTTTTTTGTCGCTAGATGGTTTTTGAGGCGCTGCGGAAAATTCAGATACGTCAGAATCAGTGTCTTTGAGAGCGGGATCATCGTCAATTTCGTCCTGATCATCCTCATCTGCGTCTTGCGTTTCAAAACGCAGACCAAACTCAACCGACGGATCAACAAAGGTACGAATGGCGTCATAGGGAATGAACAAAGGTTCAGGGCTGTCACCGAAATTCAATGTGATGGAAAAGCTGTCCTCATTGACTTCGAGATTGTCGAACCAATGCTGGATCACCACTGTCATTTCTTCAGGGTAACGGTCAGACAGCCAATCGGCCAATTCGACGTCTGGATGCATGGTGTCGAAGGTGATGAAAAAATGGTGATCGCCGGGCAACCCATCTTTGCGTACGTCTTCCAAAACTTGACGGATCAAGCCACGCATCGCGTTGTGCATTAGATTTCCGTAATCGATGGATTTTGCCATCCCGCATCCTTCCATTTCGTCCTAAGTGCAGCATAAGGGATTCGGGGCTGATTGAAAGAGGTCGCGCGCGCCCGTGGTGGCATCAACGCGATTTGTATGGCTTGTGGTGCCGTGTTTTGCATCACAAGCCGTCGTTTTAATAGCTCTGAAATTACCGATTCAGGACAGGACTTCGCCAGACAGACATAGCGCAATGGTGTCTTGTGGAAGGGACCCAAGTTGTTCAAAAAAGCCTAGAAAGTCGAAATGATTGTACGCTTCGATAATTTTGTTGTCTTTGGTTTTGATCATAACTTGACCAGAGCAAACGACAGGCGCCATGGTTTCTGCATTTTGAGCATGGATTTCGACCAAAGCCCAAGCTTTGTCGCCATCTTCCATGCTGTGTGCGATGTTGATTTTAACATTGCGGATCAAACGCAAGATCGCAGGGACGATGGTTTGAAAGTCTTCGAGCTCTGCTGCGAGGTCGCTCATTAAGCCGTTGGCCATCGCATTGATATCAAAATACTCTGCCACCGCGTCGAGGTCGGCTTGTTCCCAAACGCGTTCGTACCAAGTTTGTAAAATTTCAATGCCAGTCATGATCTATTTCCCAATTTTCATCGTTTTTGATCATACAGTCAGTCTTATAAACGAAGGGTTACGATTTCACGCAAATTAGCCCAAAATGACAAAAAGGTGGTGATACCTGATAGTTTTACACAGAAATGATATGGTTTTGAGGGGAAGTGCAGGTTTCTGTTGCCAGGTACCTGCGAACCCCGCCAATCGCTGCTAAGCAAAAGGACTTAGATTTTCAATGTTTCGCACAGCTTACGCTGCGAGAGCCATTGGAGCTTTGTTGTCATTTGCAACTACTCAGTTTGTACCGATAACGGTGGTAACTCACCGAAACAAAGCTAACCCCTTTAGACGTCCGTCGATCCTATTTCGTCCCCATGTGCCCCGATCCGAACCCCAAATGAGGGCTTTGAGCGGGAGTGATTGGTGGAGACGCAGGGTACCGCCCCCTGGTCCGATCCGTGTATTACGAGCGCGTTTATGTCCATAGTCGAGCAAGCCCGACACCCCAGATATAAGGGGTTGAAATGCGACCCGCAAGGGGGGCGCACATGTAAAGTTTCGCGCGAGACGAATTGACATTTATAGGTCTTGCAGGGACTGTTGATGTTGAAAACACGGGCACTCAGTGTGCCTGTCTTAGAATGTCGGGGAGAAAACCATGCGGGCATTGGTGATGGAGCAGGGCGCAGATGGTTTGGCCTCAGCGCATATTAAAGATGTGGACGAGGGGCTTTTGCCTGCGGGCGAGGTGACCGTGCGTGTCGCGTTTTCAACGCTTAACTATAAAGACGGGCTGTGTTTATCCCCCAAAGGGGGCGGATTGGTGCGCACATATCCCCATGTGCCGGGCATTGATTTTGCCGGCACTGTCGAGGCGTCAGACGATGCGCGCTATGCCCCCGGCGACAAAGTGGTCTTGACGGGCTGGCGTGTGGGCGAAGCACATTGGGGGGGCTATGCGCAAAAAGCGCGGGTGAACGCCGATTGGTTGGTGCCTTTGCCCGAGGGCCTAACGCCGCGCCAAGCTATGGCTGTTGGCACCGCGGGTTTCACCGCGATGTTGGCGGTTTTGGCGCTCGAAGATCATGGTTTAACGCCAGACAAAGGCCCGGTTTTGGTCACAGGGGCCGCTGGTGGTGTTGGATCTGTCGCGACAGCGATTTTGGCCCATTTGGGGTATGAGGTTGCGGGGGTCACGGGGCGTCCGGACCAAGCGGATTATTTGAAATCCTTGGGGGCCTCACAGATTGTGGCGCGCGCGGATATCAATGAGACTGTGAAACGCCCCTTGGAGGCCGAGACTTGGGCGGGCTGCATTGACGCCGTTGGAGGCGAGATGTTGGCACGCGTTTTAGGTCAGTTGAAATACGGGGGGTCTGTTGCGGCGATTGGCTTGGCTGGTGGGGCGAACTTGCCTGCCAGTGTGATCCCGTTTTTGTTACGCGGTGTGAATTTGCTGGGCATCGATAGCGTGATGCAGCCGTTTGAAAACCGCAAACGGGCTTGGGCACGCATTGCCACGGATTTGCCGATGGACAAACTGGATAGCATGATTGTGCCCGCCACTTTGGATGATTTGCCAAAGCTGGGGGCCGATATTCTCAAGGGCCGCGTCAAAGGGCGTGTGTTGGTTGAGATTTAAGGCGATTCAATCGAAAATAGACGGACACAAACCCCATGATTGATTTTTAAATGATTGATTTTCAAACTCTTGTGCCTGTGGTGGGACTTTTGCTTGTCATCGGGGCGTTTGGCGGCGTTTTGGCAGGGCTTTTGGGTGTGGGGGGCGGTATTGTACTGGTGCCTGCGTTCTATTTCGCCTTTTCTTATCTTGGATTTGCCTCTGATATCTTAATGCAGATTTGTGTGGCCACATCGCTGGCGACCATCATTGTCACCTCTTTGCGCTCTGTGGCGTCTCATCACAAAAAGGGCGCTGTGGAGTGGGATATTCTCAAATCTCTTGCACCGGGGATTGTCCTCGGCGCGGTGCTTGGCATGCTCACGGCCAGCGTGTTGCGCTCTGCCACTTTGCAGCTGATTTTTGGTGGTATGGCCGTGGTCGTTGGCGTTTACATGGCGTTTGGCAATGTGAATTGGCGTCTGGGCGCGCAGATGCCCAAAGGCGTTTGGCGCGGCGTTTTATCAACCATGATTGGGTTTTTATCGGTGCTGATGGGGATCGGTGGCGGATCGCTTGGCGTGCCAATCATGACGCTTTACGGCGTGGCGATTCACCGTGCGGTGGCAACCGCGGCTGGATTGGGGGCCGTCATTGCCATTCCATCTGTGATTGGATTTTTACTGGTGGATTTGCCCACAGAGACAACGCCACCGTTCACCATCGGCGCCGTGAATATTCCGGCGTTTTTGATTGTGATCGCGATGACATTGATCACCGCGCCTTACGGGGCAAAATTGGCGCATAAAATAAACCCAAAGCCACTTAAGCGTTTGTTCGGAGTGTTTTTAATTTTGGTGGCGCTCAATATGTTGCGCAAAGCTTTTGGGGCTTAGTCAAAGCTGCGTTTGATCCGTGCCGCGCGCCCGCCACGCCGCGTGGTTGGGGCAGGGGCACGGTTCGGTAGATCGGCCATAATAGCACTGCGCTCGGCGGGCGTCATCGTGGACCAGCCGCCGATTTCATCGATCGAGCGCGCACAGCCCAGACACATCCGTGTTTCAGGATGAATTTGACAGACCTTGGTGCAAGGGCTTTCTATTTCTGGACGGGTCCAAATATTGTCGGTGTTTTTTGTCATGCTTGAGTTTTCAAGTGACCCAAACGGTCCAATGCCCCTTGCAAAATGAGCCCTGCGGCGACTTGATCGATTTTCTCGGCCCGTTTGGCGCGCGACATGTCGGCCTCCAACATCACGCGCTCTGCGGCGACGGTGGACAGGCGTTCATCCCAATAGGTGATTGGGATTTCAATCAATTGGCTTAGATTACGGGCAAAGGCGCGGGTTTTTTGACAACGCGGACCTTCTGAGCCATCCATATTGCGGGGCAATCCCAAAACGACGCCGCCGATTTCGCGCTCGGCGAACAGTTTGATCAACTCTTGCGCATCCAAGGTGAATTTTTTACGCCGCACAGTCATGGCCGAGGACGAAATGGTGCGAAAGCGGTCAGACACAGCCACGCCAATGGTTTTGTCACCAAAATCAAGCCCGGCGATGGATGTCATCATCGGAAGTGTTGCTGCAAATTCAGCAATGTCATCAAAAATTTGAGCGCTCATTGGGCTATTCCTGCGGATTGGGCTGCGGCACGCACTGTGTCCAAAGCGTTTGCGTCAGATCCAAAGATGACCTGCGCCTCTGCCCATATAGCACGGGCGCGGCTGGTGTCACCCAAAACACCCAAAGACGATATCAAACGCGCCCATTCATCGGGCGATCCGCCGTCATTGGCCAAACGCGCCGACAGTTGATCAACCATAGAGCGGATGAAATCCATCCGGTCGCCGGCGTCCATATCCGCTGCGGCCTCGACGTCATCGGCGGTTGGACCTTTGAGGGGGTTGGCCAAAGGTGGCAGCGTGTAGCGCACGCCTGCCGCCTGTGCGACGGCTTCGATTTGGCCGCGAACGGGCGGCACCCAAAGATCATCGGGCGCGCTGTTGCTGAGTAAACGAGACCAGATTTGAAAGGTCATATCAGGGCGGCCAGTTTGGGCAAACATTAGGCCAGCGTAATAATTGGCCGTGCCGTTTTGGGCATCACGGGCCAAAGATTTCGTGATCGCGGCTTCTGCTTCGGGCGAGACATAGCCCCCCACAGCCAAAATCATCATATCGGCCAGTGAGGCAAAATCCTCTGCACTGGCGCCATCGCCTTTGATCGTGATCACACGCTGTTGTGCAGCGTAAGCATCACGGTATTCACCCACAACCGATGCATTGCGCGCGAGTAACATGTGTCCTTGCAAGTCGTCGGGACGGTTTTT
Organism: Celeribacter sp.; assembly: GCA_047630475.1. GTDB lineage: Bacteria > Pseudomonadota > Alphaproteobacteria > Rhodobacterales > Rhodobacteraceae > Celeribacter. The sequence goes on from JBLHXX010000082.1 coordinate 7,753, forward strand.
TAGGGCTGCGCGCAGCTTGTCGAGCAGTTTCAAATGCTCGGGGTCTGGTGTTTCAAGTGGCGGCGAGGCGGGAGCGGTATCTTCGGCCACGGCTTGTGACGGGCGCGTGTCGCGGATCTCTTGAGCCATAGCCAAACGGGTTTGCAGCGGCAAATCCGGATAGTTCGGCGCGCCTTCTACAGTATAAAGCCAGATCCCGCCGCCCAGAACCACGGCCCCCACCAAAAGCGCTGCCCAAACGGGCAGGGCGCTGTCTTTGGTCACGTGTGTCCCGCGGTTGCTGTCGGCCTCAAGCATCCGGCGCGATATTTCCAGCCGTGCGCGCTTTGCGGCTGTTTCGGACAACAGACCTCGGGTCAGATCGCGGTCGACCTCAGACAATTGGTCTTTGTAAACGCGCAACTCGACAGCTGTATTGCCGTCATCATCAGCGTTTGAGCCACGGTTGCGCAGCAAAACGAGTACCAAGGGTGCGGTGGCAAGAACCGCAATGATCGTGGCGATGATCCAAAAGGGCATAAAAGATTTTTCCGCGCTAAGACATGTTTGAGGGACAGGTGTAGACGCGGATGGGGATTTGGGAAAGGCCCTATCACCCAGATGTGACTCTATGGCTCTTGGGGGTGGTATAGAGTAGGCGTGATTATGGTAAATTTATATGGCGTGAACACGATTTAGGGGCTTGGAACCGCAAGACATGTTTCGCACAGCTCTGGCGTGCGCAAACAAGCATCAGTCCAGTCAAAACCCTAAAGCGCAGTTTAGCTTATTTCGCACAACTTACCCCGCAGCCCCTTGACCCTGCGCGCGCTTAGGCTCACCTATAGGGCAATCAAACGCACCATATTTTAAAGGAGCCTACAACATGGCCTTTTCACTTCCAGATCTTCCATACGCTCACGATGCCCTTGCCGGTCTTGGCATGTCTGCTGAAACACTCGAGTTTCACCATGACCTGCACCACAACGCTTATGTGACCAACGGCAATGCGGCTATTGCGGGCACCGAATGGGATGGCAAAACGCTCGAAGAGATCATCGTCGGCACCTACGATAAATCCTCTGTCGCGCAAAACGGCATCTTCAACAACATTTCCCAGCTTTGGAATCACAACGAATTTTGGAAAATGATGGGCCCAGACGGCAACGCGATGCCAACTGAGTTGGAAAAAGCGCTTGTTGACTCTTTCGGCTCTGTTGACGAGTTCAAAAAGCAATTCTGTGCGGCTGGCGCGGGTCAATTCGGATCAGGTTGGGCATGGCTCGTGAAAGACACTGACGGCGGTTTGAAAGTCACCAAGACTGAAAACGGCGTGAACCCTGTGTGTTTCGGCCAGACAACTTTGCTTGGTTGTGATGTTTGGGAGCACTCCTACTATATCGATTTCCGCAACAAACGCCCTGTGTACCTCACCAACTTCCTTGAGAAGCTCGTGAACTGGGAAAATGTTGCATCCCGTTTGGGCTAAGCCCTGACGTTTGTGATAAAAGAAAAGGGCGCCTTTGGGCGTCCTTTTTGTTTTGAAACCCAAAGATTGTATGCGGGCACGCCTATTTTGATCCTCATTAGATGAGATCACAGCCTTATGCCGACATTCCAGTCTATCACAAATATAGCGCTATTTGTTTTTGGTATACCATTTACCCTTGCACGGTTGCGCAATTTAGAGCCAATTACCGAAATGACAGATCGTAAAACCGGATTTCTTGCCTTATTCGCCGCCTACACCTTGTGGGGCGTCTCGGCGCTGTATTATCGCGAGGTGAACCATGTGCCGGGGCTCGAGGTTTTGGCGCATCGGACGTTTTGGTCATTTGTGCTGTTTGGCGCTGTGATCGTTTTGCAAGGACGGCTCAAAGAACTTTTGTTTTTGCTGCATCCCAAAAGTGGCGCGCAAGGCCTGTACCGGATCGCGCCCGCAGCCATGTTTGTCTCGCTCAATTGGTTTTTGTTCATCTACGCCATTCAATCTGACCAAACGCTTGAGGCGTCCTTGGCCTATTACATCTTTCCGCTGATGGCGGCGGGCGTTGGTGTGGCTGTATTCGGCGAGCGTTTGCATGGCTTGCAATATGTGTCGATGATACTGGGGTTGGGGGCCGTCACGGTGCTGACCATCGGTTTGGGCGCCGCCCCGTGGTTGGCTTTGACCATGTCGGGCAGTTTTATTTTATACGGCGCGATTAAAAAAGGCTTGGCCGTGGGGGCGGTGATTTCTATGGCCGCGGAGGCCGCTTTGCTTGCGCCTTTTGCCTTGGTCTATTTGATCGGGGCAGAGCTGTGGAACTGGGGCGCAACCCCGCTGCAAAGCGCGGGCGTGTTTGGCGACAACATCCACGACACCTTACTTTTGATCCTTGCAGGGGTCGTGACCGGCGTACCGCTGATCTTGTTTTCATTCGCTGCGCGCCGTGTGTCTATGATTGTTGTCGGCTTGGGCAATTACCACAATTCGACCCTGCAATTAATCATCGCTGTTTGGATCTTTGGTCAGGTGGTCACGCCGTCACATATGATTGCTTTGCCAATGATTTGGACGGCACTTGCGCTGTTCACTTGGACGGCTTGGCGTCATGATCGTCAGGCCCGTAATGCGCGCAATTCTGCTGTGAGATCCTCCACCGAAGAAACTGTTTTGTAAAAGCTTTTGTTGATATCAGAGGCAAAACCCTCTGCGATGACATGATCGATCAATGCCTCCAGCGGTGCCCAATAATCGTTGACGGACAGCAAATAGATAGGTTTGTCATGTAGTCCGATTTGCTTCCATGTCAGCACTTCGAAAAACTCGTCCAAAGATCCGGCACCACCGGGCAACACCACAATGACGTCCGAGTTCATGAACATGACTTTTTTACGCTCATGCATGTTTTCCGTGACCACAAAAGTGGACAAATCCGCTTTTCCCACCTCTTGTTTGAGCAAATGCACAGGGATCACGCCAAAGGTCGTCCCCTGCGCGTTTTGAGTGGCCCGCGCCACTGTGCCCATCAGGCCCACATCACCTGCACCGTACACCAAACGCCACTTTTCATCCGCGATGGCACG
>JBLHXX010000083.1:0-10680 GCA_047630475.1 Celeribacter sp.
GCCGAAGCGGCGGCCGTTGTTTTGGCTGGCGGGCATGATGGTGATGTGTTGGAATTGGCTGGCGATGCGGCCTTTACCCTGACGGATTTCGCCAAATCCTTATCCGATGCCACAGGCAAAAACATTGATTATGTCGATATGCCCGTTGAGGCGTTTGGCCAAGCGCTGACCAGTGCAGGCGTGCCAGAGGGGTTTGTCCAGTTTCTCACCGATGTCGATGCCAACGCCGCCAAGGGCGCCTTGTTTGATGACAGCAAAACCCTATCGCGCCTGATTGGCCGCCCAACCACGCCTTACGCTGAGACGGTGAAAGCGATGGTTGCTCAAGGGTAATCTGAGTTTCAAAACACGAAAAGGCGCTCTTTGGGGCGCCTTTTTACATCAAACTGCGACGGCCATGGCCGGCCGTGACCTAGTCGAAAACACGATCACCCATTTGATCGATAAACACCTTGGCTTTGTTGATGCTGGCCTGATTGGCCTCTTCTTCCGACGGCAATGTGTCCACACGCATCAGATTGTGCACTTTGACCTCGCCCGCGATCTCTTTCTCAATCCGCGCCGCGATGCGAAAACCACCGTCAGCGCGCACGGGATCTGGGAAAATCAGGAACTCTTTGTAGAACTCAGGATCGATGTCTTTGGGTTTGGCCTTGGATTTGCCGCCGAAAAGTTTGGAGAGAAGGGACATGTGCTGGGCCTTGTGTCGTTTTGATTTGGGGGAGTGTGGCCTGCGTGGAGGCGGAGAGCAAGACGAGACGGAGAAACCTCATAGAGTTTTAAGACCCCATGAGGCTCTAGTCATTCACACAAAATAAACTACAATTTTCGATATGGAAAAAATACCTGAAACGCTCGTATATTTTGATACTGGAGTTCTAAGCAAATTCGAATCCGCCTTAGTAACGCCCTCATTTCGAATTGCCTTCTCTGACGCGCACATCCGTGATCTTAAAAACTCGAGTATGCCTGAAAAAGAATTACAATTTCTAAAAGATAGTAATGCCTACTTTATAACGAAGGATGGCATGAACACTGTTGTCAATCATCGTAATCCTTTTGAAGTATTTAGAAACACCGATGATAATTCGGGGCAGACTATGGGATCAATGCTATCCTTTTTTAGTGGCGGAGGCCCTGATCAAACCGCCCAAGCTTCTTTGATTAGCATCCTTGAAAAGCTTACTGCGTCTGTCCCGTTAGTTGCGCAGCTAATTCCAACACTCCCGCCAATGGAAGTCACCAACCGCGATATAGAACAAGGAATTGACAAATCCCTACAAACGATAGACCAAACAATGTCATTGAGGGATACTCTAGCATTAGCTCCCCCAAATTATACAAAAGAAATTTTCAAACTAATTCCCGACAAAAACCCAAAACATGACGACATCTTACAATTAGCGCTCATGCTCGGTTTGACGGGCCTACTTCCATCGAACGGCATCCGTAAAAGATCCTCATCTATTTCTAACGCAATTGCCGCTCGTGATTGGTTGGACTGCAACCATATTGCTTATGGTTTATTTTGCGATGCCTTTATTACAAAAGACAAAACCGCGCTCAGAAGAGCGCGGCTTATTAAAGACTTTTGGCAACTACCATCTCAAGTCACGGACGATAGCGGTATTAACTACTGATCCAAGAAGCTGCGCAGCTTGCGGCTGCGGCTTGGGTGCTTGAGTTTGCGCAGGGCTTTCGCTTCGATCTGACGAATACGTTCGCGCGTCACGCTGAACTGTTGACCCACTTCTTCCAAAGTGTGGTCGGTGTTCATGCCGATGCCAAACCGCATCCGCAGCACGCGTTCTTCGCGGGGGGTAAGAGACGCCAAAACCCGTGTGGTGGTTTCTTTGAGGTTTTCTTGAATGGCGGAATCCAAAGGTAGGATCGCATTCTTGTCCTCGATGAAATCGCCGAGTTGTGAATCTTCCTCGTCGCCAATCGGGGTTTCCAAAGAAATTGGCTCTTTGGCGATTTTCATCACTTTGCGCACTTTTTCGAGTGGCATTTGCAATTTCGCCGCCAATTCTTCGGGTGTCGGTTCGCGGCCAATTTCGTGCAACATCTGACGGCCCGTGCGCACAAGTTTGTTGATCGTCTCGATCATGTGCACAGGAATACGGATGGTGCGCGCTTGGTCTGCAATAGAGCGCGTGATCGCTTGGCGGATCCACCATGTGGCGTAGGTCGAGAATTTATACCCACGACGGTATTCAAATTTATCAACCGCTTTCATAAGGCCAATGTTGCCCTCTTGAATGAGATCAAGGAACTGCAAACCACGGTTGGTGTATTTTTTGGCGATCGAAATCACGAGACGCAGGTTGGCCTCGACCATTTCTTTTTTGGCCTGACGTGCTTCTTTTTCGCCTTTTTGCACCTGTTGTACGATGCGGCGGAATTCGGAAATATCAACACCAACATATTGACCAACAATGGCCATCTCGCCGCGCAATTCTTCGATTTTTGGCGTAAAGCGCTCGATCAGCATCTGCCACCCACGACCGGATTTCTCAGACATGCGCTCAAGCCAAGAAGGGTCAAGCTCGTAGCCGCGATAGGCGTCAACGAATTCACGACGGTTGATCCGCGCTTGGTCAGCGAGTTTCACCATGTTGGAATCGATGGACATAATGCGACGATTGATGCCGTAAAGTTGGTCGATCAAGGCCTCGATACGGTTGTTGTGCAGGTGAAGCGAGTTCACCAATGTCACGATTTCGGACCGCAACGCTTGGTATTCTGCTTCTTCGTTTTTCGAGAAAGATCCGTCTTCGTTCAAGGTTGCGGACATGCGCAAATCTTGCATTTCGGACAGGCGGGCATAGTCGTTGGAGATGTTCAAGAGCACTTCCAAAACCTGCGGTTTGAGCGCAGCTTCCATCGCGGCCAAGGACATGTTTGCCTGTTCATCTTCGTCATCATCATCATCGTCGTCATTGGCAATCGGGTGGCCATCGGCGTCCAATTCAGGTGTCGCCGTTTTTTCTGCAGCAGGGACCGCCGCCGCACCAGCAACACCAGGTGTTGCAACACCGCCAACGACATTTTCTTCGTCATCGCCATCAATGCCTGTGCCAAAAGTGGCCTCAAGATCGATAACGTCGCGCAACAAAATGTCTTCGGTCAAAAGCTCGTCATGCCAAATGGTGATCGCTTGAAACGTCAAAGGGCTTTCGCACAGGCCAGCAATCATCGTGTTGCGGCCGGCTTCGATCCGTTTGGCGATCGCGATTTCGCCCTCGCGTGACAGCAGCTCAACAGAGCCCATCTCGCGCAGGTACATCCGCACAGGATCATCGGTGCGATCCAGTTTTTCGGTCTCAGAAGACGCAAGCGTCACATCGCGGTTGGACTCGGCTTTGACCAGTTCCCCGCCTGCGGCGGCTTCTTCTTCTTCTTCGTCTTCAATAATATTGATGCCCATCTCAGACAGCATCGACATCACATCTTCGATTTGCTCGGAGCTGACCTGATCAGGGGGCAGAACTTTGTTGAGCTGGTCATAGGTGATGTAGCCCTTTTCACGGGCTTCTGCGATCATCTTTTTGACCGCCGCTTGGCTCATATCGAGACCCACGTCTGCTTCTGCGACGTCGGTTTTTTGATCATCGTTGTCCTTAGCGGCCATCCGGCTCTCCTCAGTCGAAATCGTTTCCTGCGAATCGCCCATTCAAACGGGCGAATCAATGGCTTTACGAATCATGTCACGCGAATCAACGATTCGCCACCCGTTTACCCATATTTCCTTAACCGCCCATGCACCAGAGGGGCACGCGCGGTGAATTCTATCAAACGCAACATTGCCACACGGCTAGTCCGCGCCGTTTTGCGTGCCTTTGCCCAGTCCAATGCGGGAAATCAAATCGTCCAAGGCACGGCGCTCATCGCGTTTCATTTCGGCGCCATTGGCACCGATATCGTATTCTGCGCGGTCCTCAGCCTCGGCTTTGATCGCTTTGTTGCGCGCCTCGGCGGCTTGGGCCAAACGCCATGTGACGTTTTCATCATCTGCGGCAACCATATCCAAAATGCCATCGTTCAATTCTGTCGAATAGCCTCGACGGGCTTTGAGTTTGGCCAATTCTTCGGACAAACACATCTGTGCCATTTCCAAATCCGGCTTTTGCACCTGCGAGGCAATCTGAACATGGGGATGCGCCATCAGACGATCAAGGGTCGGCGCACCACAATCTTGGACAACCAAATCCCACAAAGCCTGCGGGTCGGTTTCATCGGCATGGGTCAACAGCGCGTGCAGCACATTGGCGTGATCGGCCTTGGCGGGATGCAATGCCTCAAGTTGAGACACAAAATCATGTATAACACGTGGATTGCGCAGAGCCGTGGCCAAGATCACCGCCTCACGCAAGAAATCCATGTGACTGTCATCAGACGAGGCCATGACGGACGATAGGGTCGAGGGCACGGGCACGGCAGGCAGGCGATATGATTTGGTTTTAGGGTCCCATTCGCGTTTGGGGCGCGCCTCAAAATCGTTTTTGCGCTTTTGCCCCTGTCCGAATGAGCCGCTCTGTCCATTTTGGCCGCCACGCCCAGCGCCGCCCTCAGATGGCGCCTCGTAACGATCATCATAGCCAGCGTCGCGTCCACCATCATAGCTGTCGCCATAATCGCCACCACCACGCATTTGATCCTGAGCGTTAAAATCAGCCATCATCGCAAACGGATCATTGCCCTGATCCACCTCACTTTGCGTGCGCTTGGATTGGAACAACTCAAAGCGCATGTCTTTGAGAATTTCACCATAATGGCGCTTGATCGAGCGGTCTTTGATCGGGGTGATCGCATCCCGTAGAGCTTTGTCCAGCATCGCGCGGCGCTCAGGACTGTCGAACACTTTGCCCGCTGTTTCGCGCTGCCACAGCAACGCCACCATAGGCACAGCCGCCATCAACACCGCACGCATGCCCGCGCGGCCCTCGGCTTTGATCAAATCATCAGGGTCTTTGCCCTCGGGCATGATCGCAAAGCGCAAAGATTTACCAGCCTCAAGCAACGGCATCGCCAAATCGATGACCCGCATCGCTGCGCGCAGGCCCGCTTTGTCGCCATCCAGCGCGATCACAGGTTCGGGGTGCATCCGCCACATCAGTTGCAATTGGCGCTCGGTCACAGCCGTGCCAAGGGGGGCAACAGTGGCCTCGAACCCCGCCTCGGACAGGGCGATGACATCCATGTAGCCCTCAGCCACGACCAGCGTTTGGCCCTTGCCACAGGCCGTGCGCGCACCACCGTGGTTATAAAGCGCCGCGCCTTTGTCGAACAACAAACGTTCTGGCCCGTTCAGGTATTTCGCCCGTGCATTCGGATCCATCGAGCGCCCGCCAAACGAAATGGCGCGCCCCCGTGCATCGCGAATGGGGAAAATAATCCGGTCCCGGTAGAAATCATAGGCCCCGCGCCCGTCATCGGGTTTGGCCGCGACCCCTGCCTCGATGGCCAAGTCTTCAGACACGCCTTGAGATTTCAAATGTGCCAGCAGTGCATTGCCATTCGGCGCATAGCCGATCTCGAACCGGTCCCGCGTGGCCTCACTCATACCGCGACCATCCAAATACTCACGCGCCGAGGTGCCGCTGGATTGGGACAGGCTCATGCGGAAAAATCGCACGGCGGCTTCGGTCACTTTGGCCAACTCGCCACGTTTGTCGGATTTTTGCTGCGCCACGGGATCGCGTGCCGGCATCGGCATGCCGACCTCGGCCGCTAAGATTTCGACGGCTTCCATAAAGCTGGCGTTTTCAGTTTCGCGGATGAATGAAATCGCGTCCCCTTTCGCGTGGCAGCCAAAGCAATAGTAAAAGCCTTGTTTGTCATCGACGTGAAAGGAAGCGGATTTTTCTTGGTGAAACGGGCATGGCGCCCACATGTCGCCTTTGCCTTGGTTCGACTTGCGGGCATCCCACATGACTTTGCGCCCGACCACTTGGGTCAGGGAACTTCGCTCACGCAGCTCATCAAGGAATCCGGGGGGCAATGACATGGCGCAATTATCTGCGTCTGCGCGCGCAGAGTCCAGCGGATGACGTCTGTCTATGCCCTTTGCTATGTCCTTTGTTGCCCTGTGCGCGCCGAGACCTGTTTGTCTTGTTCATAAAATGTCAGAATTTATTTGCTCAGTTGGTTAATACGCCCGCGCCGATCGCTGCGTAGACCATGACCGAAGCCGGTCAAAGCACGATTACGATTCGCATGTTGATTCGCTTTTTTGAAAGCAGACGTGGACGATGCGCGGCCCTCGGATGTTCATACTGTGGCACCAATATGGCCCTAAAATCGCTTTGTGGCATCAATGTGTTCAGGTGAAAGCAAAAAGGCACATTAACCAACTCATAACCTAAAAGCGTGCATCAAGGCGCAGAAGTCACGAGTTTTGATTTACTTCGTTAACGTTTTGGGCAATATAAACGGGTCGATGTGGACCTTAAGCAAGTCCGTGACGCAACGACTGGGAAATGGGGGCACCACTCTGAACAACGCGAGTTGGTGTAACAATGTTTGGGACGACAAAGAAAATTCGGGACACAGCGCTTATGGCGCGTTCAACCCATGCACTCGAACGGTGCAAGGCAGGACTGAACCGAACCAAATCCATAGCACGCCTGTATGGGCGTGATGAAGAGGGCTCACTGCTCATCTTTGGAATATTCACGTTTGTGATCGTCCTCATCCTCGCCGGTATCGGTGTGGACATTGTACGCCATGAAACTTTACGTACAGAGCTGCAAAATACAACCGACCGCGCCATTTTGGCGGCGGCCAACCGTGAGACAACAGCCGAAGCAAAAGAAGTTGTTGAAGACTATTTTGCCAAAGCAGGCCTGTCCTCATACCTTGATGAAGTCATCGTCGAAGGCGTGGGCTACGGCAAACGCGTCACGGCCACAGTCAAGGCAGATATTCCGACATTCTTTTTGCGCTTTTCTGGCGTGAACAACTTGGAACTCAACAGCAGCGGCAGCGCCGAGCAAGGCATGGCCGAGCTTGAGGTCGCATTGGTGCTTGATGTTTCAGGGTCAATGAACAACAGCAACCGTTTGCCAAACCTGACCGTTGCGGGCCAAGAATTTGCCGAAACCGTGTTCAACAACTCTGTTGATGGCCACGTGGCTGTGTCTGTTGTGCCCTACGCCACTCAAGTCAATGTTGGTCCAACAATCGCCTCGCAATTTCTGCGCACAGACAGCCACGAGACATCGCATTGTCTCAACTTTACGGCGGACGATTTTCAGACCAATACGGTTGAGTTGATCACAGGCACCGATCCGAAATCCTATGAGCAGACCATGAATTTTGACCCATGGTACTACAAGGAGCCGAACACGGGCACCACGCTTGAGGTCTGTAACCCAGCCACCAACAACCGCGTCTTGCCGTTTTCAACGTCTTTGTCAGAGGTTTCCAATAAGATCGCGGGCCTGCGCGCGGATGGCAACACATCGATTGATGTCGGCGTCAAATGGGGCATGACCCTGCTGGACCCCTCTTTTCAAGATGCCACAACAGTTTTGGTGACCGAAGGTCTGGACGCCTCAAACGCAGGACGTCCCCATGAATATTCGTCAGCCACACTCAAAGTGATGGTGGTGATGACAGATGGTGTGAACACCGGCCAATACTATATGCCAGACCCTTACCGGACCGGCGATTCAGACATATACATCGATCCAGATACAGATCGCGTGTCTTTCAAGACCGTGCAAAATTCATGCAGCTGGTGGGCTGGATGTACATCCACCACACGCTATTACACCCCCCACAACGACAGCTACTATAACGCCCCCTATGATGCTCCTGCGAGCGCCTACAACAGCAACGATTACGCACCACGGCTTTTGGTATGGTCCGAAGTTTGGGATCGTTTCACCGTCGATAGCCACGCCTATACCCGCTACGAGGCCTCAGGCAATTCAAACGATTACTACACATGGCGGGATCGTGGTCGCAAATATATCGCCAGCGGCACCAAAAATGCGCGCCTGTTGGACGCCTGCCAAAAAGCCAAAAACAAAGGCATCCTCGTGTTCACCATCGGCTTTGAGGCACCAGACACAGGGGCCGCAGTGCTGCGCAGCTGTGCCTCATCTGAATCACACTACTATGATGCAGATGGCTTAGAAATCGCAGATGCTTTCGCCGCGGTGGCCACCAAAATCACCGAGTTGAGGTTGGTCAAATGAGCCTTTTCTCACGCCTGAAATGCTTGGCCAAACGCCATGCGCAAGACGACAGTGGCTCTGCCACAATCGAATTTGCCATTATGTTCCCTTTATTCGCCTTTATCTTGATGGGCGGGTATGAAATCGGGTATTACACAGTGTCCTCGTCCATGTTGGATCGCGGCCTCGATATGGCCGTGCGCGATGTGCGCCTTGGTCACATGGAAACCGTGGATTTGCCGACACTCAAACGCAGCGTCTGCGTCTATGCGGCCTATGTCGACAACTGCGAAGAGAACATCCATATCGCTCTTGAACCTGTCCAAGCCGTAAGCTTTGCGCCCCCCTCGTCTTACGCGCAATGCATTGACCGCTCAGCTGATGTGGAGCCCGCGACAACATTCTCTGATGGTACTGAAAACGAATTGATGTTGGTGCGCGCCTGTGTGCGCATCGATCCTATTTTCCCGACAACATGGCTTGGCGCACAACTCGAATCCTACGAAGGATCCGGCTACGCCATGGTGTCGACCGCCGCTTTCGTTAACGAACCAAACACATAGGGGCATAGCAGTATGAAATCTCTTCGCATTCTCACCCAGCGCGCCACCTCTGTCGCGGGCCGATTCAAACGCCGCGACACCGGTTCTATGACGGTCGAAGCCGTTCTTGTGTTGCCCACAGTTCTTTTTGGATTGCTGTTCGTCTACACCTACTTTGCGGCATTTCAGGTCAAAAGCATGGCCAACAAAGCCGCCTATACGGTGTCAGACTATGTGTCGCGTCAAACGGATCCGATCAACGCCGACTTCATCGAAGGCCTGTCTGATATTTATGGGTTCTTGACCAACACAGGGAACAAATCCCTACGGATATCATCCTTTACATGGTCAGATTCCGACGGAACAGGCGATTACGAACTTCAGTGGTCTTATGCTGCAAACAGCGGCGAGGCCCTCACAGAAAACGACATTCCAACAGTCTTGCCACGTTTGCCTGTTTTGACCAACGGCGAAACCGTTTTGGTTGTGGAGGCCGCCACCACTTGGGCCCCTATTTTCGATGTCGGCCTAGAGGCGCTATCCTTTCCCGATTTCGTTGCCACCAAACCGCGTTTTGCAACGCAAGTGCTGTTTGATGACGGAAATGCCAGCACCCCAACGGAAGAGGGAACAACCGATGTTGAACCGGATAACACCTATGATCGTTATAGCGGCGGGCATCACGGCGGACACCGCTAACTGTTGAATACTATCTTAAAAAATACAGTATGGCCGTCTCAATCGAGGCGGCCATTGTTCGTCAAACGTGCGGACAAAACATCCGCCATCGCTTTGCCTGCGCCCGGAGATGTCACCCCGCCCACACCAATGCGACGCCCCAGTCGCCACCAAAGACCTGGCGCCCAACTGCGCGCACGCGGCACGGTGTCTTTCAACACAACCACAAACCCGTTTGATGGCTTGAACGCAAAGGCCCCGCGCTGCACGTGATCGATGTCTTCAATGCGGCACAAAACCCGCCCGCCCTCTTCGCGCAGATCCTCAGGCGTCAGCAAAATATCGCGCGCCGTGGATGTCCACACACGGTAGGCCCCAAACAAAACCAAAGCGCCAACACCGAGCAAAAACAGTTTGCCCACAAAGGCAGCAGGCGGCGTGGTGAGCATAATCCAAAAATGGATCATCCCCAAAGCCCCCAAGATGACCACAGCAGACAGACGACGCGGCAAGGTCGCAGGCAAATTGAACACCCGCGTTTCCGGCTGATTCTGTGCAGACAGTATCGCACCATCATCTTCGTTATGGTCGGTGTTTTGATCAGTATTATGGTCGCTCATAGGACCCTCCTCGCCAGATGTGCCATGCTTTCGCGTTTCATCTGCCTACCGCGCACAGGCCGCCACGGAAAGCGAAAACCTGCCACCACAGATTTTACCCGCCCCGCACACGGGGTGACGCATTGCTCCCCCCGCGCGCCCAAGATAAGGTCGCGTTGAAATCATCCGCCATGAAAGATCCGTTATGCGCCCCCCAGCCCCGCCTTTTTCACATCCTGCGCGTGCTGGCGTATTGGGCCGCTCCGCTGGCATATTTAGACGCTCCGCTGGCATGTTCAGACGCTCCGCTGGCATATTTAGACGCTCCGCTGGCATGGCAATGATCTGTGCTGCGATCATCGGCTGCACCCCCCCGCCAGATTTACAAGGCCGCGTGGCCCCTATCGACACCTCAGCCCCCTGGCCTACACTGTTCAGTTCGGCACAATTGGCCCAAAACACAGCGCCAAATGCGGCACGGTCCAGCACATTTGCCACCAGCACCGACGGTTTGGCCGCCCGCGCCGCCGCCCTGCGTGCCCGTGCGACACGTTTGAACGAGCCGGTTCTTGACGCCGCCTCACGTCGCCGCCTGCAAGCGGCCATCGCACGCCACAACTGAGCCCGCCTTGGGGACAGCCCCAGTTGCGCAGCCCCTCAGAAGTCGGTAACAGA
>JBLHXX010000084.1:0-10511 GCA_047630475.1 Celeribacter sp.
CCAGAGGGTCAATCTGATCCCTGCTCCATGTTCCAATTGTTGCTCGACGAGCAAGAAAACCCAGTGGCTGAAATGTCGTTGTTCCACTTCGGAAACGGCGAAATTGAAGCCGCAGCCACAGTGACTGTGCCGCTTGATACCTTATTGACCGCACAATTGACGTTGACCGTGGATGGCGCAAATGGGCGCCGCTACCCCTTTACCGTTTGCTCGCCCACAGGCTGCCAAGCACGAGTTGGACTGACCAAAGAGGACGTTTCACTGTTGAAAAAGGGCGCAAAAGCCACTTTGACGATCGTGCCCTATGCAGCCCCTGACGTGAAAGTCCCTGTGACCGTGTCATTGACTGGCTTCACAGCCGCTTATACGCGCGTCACAGAAGTCAATGTGGCCGCACGCGCCGCAACGGCAGCCGCAGCACAATAAAGACAGTCGATATTTGAAATGAAACGACCGGCGCAAAGGATGTGCCGGTCGTTTTTTTATAACGCAATTTTGGTAAAAATCAGGGGGCTTTGCGCAGAGCAATCACCGCATTCAAACCGCCAAAAGCAAAGGCGTTCGACAGCACCACATCGACATCCGCATCGCGGGCCTCATTTGGCACAACATCCAAGGCACATTCTGGGTCGGGCTCTTCATAGTTGATCGTGGGCGCGATCACGCCGTCTCTCAGCGCCATGATGCAGGCCAAAAGTTCCACAGCACCAGTGCCACCAATCAAATGCCCATGCATCGATTTGGTCGACGACATCATCACTGTATCCGCATGATGACCAAGAGCATCGGCCACAGCGGCACATTCGGTTTTGTCATTGGCGGCGGTGCCGGTGCCATGGGCATTGATATAACCGATGTCTTCGGGATTGAGCTGTGCATCGGTGATCGCCCCCGAAATGGCACGCGCTGCACCTTGTTTTGAGGGCATGACGATATCTGACGCATCAGACGTCATGGCAAAACCGATCACTTCGCATAAAATATCAGCGCCACGCGCGCGTGCGTGCTCATACTCTTCGAACACGAACACCGCCGCGCCCTCGCCTTGGACCATGCCGTTGCGATTGAGCGAAAAAGGCCGGCACGCGTCTTTGGACATCACCCGCAACCCTTCCCATGCTTTGACGCCGCCAAAGCATAACATCGATTCCGATCCGCCCGTGACCATCGCTGTCGCCATACCACAGCGCACCATGTTGAACGCTTGGCCCATGGCGTGATTGCTAGACGCGCAGGCGGTGGCAACGGTGAAACTTGGGCCTTTGAGATTGTATTCCATCGACACATGCGAACAGGATGCGTTGTTCATCAGCTTGGGCACGACGAACGGATGCACGCGGTTTTTACCCTCTTCATAGACCATACGGTAATTGTCGTCTTGAGTGGTCAACCCCCCGCCAGAGGTGCCGAGGATAACGCCCGATTTGGCAGAAAGATCACCGCTAAATTCCAACCCCGACTGGATGATTGCCTCTTTCGCGGCCGTCAGGGCAAATTGGGTAAACCGGTCATAGAGGGCAATTTGTTGGCGATTAAACCGGTTTTCTGTGGTCCAATCATGGATTTGTCCGCCGATTTTGATCGAAAGCCGTTCGACGTCACGAAAGTTTAGCGCGGAAATACCGCAGCGCCCCTCGCGCATGGCCTCCATCGTCGTGGGCACATCAAGACCAAGCGCATTGACCGTGCCTGCGCCCGTTATGACAACGCGTTTCATGAAGATTGCTCTGAGATCAGCCCCTGCACGGCCTGCACGATAGAGGCCACGGATGATATATCAAAATCTGATTGCGTGGGCTCGTTGGCGTTGAACGGCACAGAAATATCAAAGGTCTCCTCAATGGCAAAGATGCATTCGACAAGGCCAAGACTGTCAATTCCGATATCATCCAAGCTTTGCTCGTCCTGTATGTCACTGGGGTCCAGCACGGCTTGTTCTGCGATGATTGCGATGATCTTGGGTTTGATATCATTGGACATGATCGTGTCTCCATCTTGCGCGGTCATGGTAAAAATTTAGACCTAAACTTTCGACTGTAAAACAGAAAATTGTGACAGTTGGGTGTCAAAAGTGACACCCTAAAATTGACGACCCTATGTGTCCTTTTTCAACGCCAACGCTTTGAGAACACGCGGCAAACGCCGCAGGGATTTGTACATATCGATATGAGTTTGCATCGCGACCGCAGGATAGCCCATCATCGCTTTGCCTTTGGGCACATTGGACAACACGCCAGAGCCCGCACCAATGATCGCGCCTGATCCGATGGTGATATTATCCGCGGCCCCCGCTTGTCCCCCCATCACACAATAGTCGCCCAAAACCGTGGATCCCGCGATGCCCACCTGCCCGCACAGCAAGCAATGCTGTCCGACAATCACGTTGTGGCCAATGTGAACTTGGTTGTCCAACTTGCTACCAGAGCCGATTTGCGTCGCGCGAATGGTGCCTTGATCAATGGTGACATTGGCGCCAATTTCCACGTCATCGCCAATGATAACGCCCCCGATAGACGCGATGCGCAGCCAGTTTTGGCCCTTGGCCTCGACACTGGCCCCAAGGCTTTCGCGCGTTTCTTCGACAGCAGATTTTTCTTGGGTGACAAAGGAAAACCCATCCGCGCCAATCACCGCACCGGGTTGAATATAGATACGCGCGCCGATCTGTGCCTGTGCGCCAATGCGCACCCCTGCGTGCACAACGCCATCCGCGCCGATATGAACGCCTGCACCAACCGTCACCTGCGGTGCGATGTGACAGCGATCACCGATCACAGCGCCGGCCCCGACCACAACCAGCGGACCAATGCAGACATCATCCCCAATCTTGGCGGTTGGGTCCACAACAGCGCTGGGATGAATACCAGGTGCCAGTCCGAGCCCCGCGTCAAAGCTGGCGGTGATCCCCGCCATCGCCAATCGACCGCGGCGGACCAAAATCGCGGCGTCCAGCCCGAAAGAGTGCCAATCGGCCCCCTCCCAAAGCACAGCTGCGCGCGCAGAGCCGTTGATCAATTCAGGGGCAAATTTTGGATCCATCGCCAAGGCAATATGATCATGTTGCGCCATCGCGGGTTCGCTGGCAGAGGTCACAATCAAGGCTCCGTTGCCTTCAAACGGCGCGCCAATACGTTGCGCCAAATCTGAAATAGTGATGCCTGTCATGATGAAACCTTCGGTAAAACTGTGTTGCTTTGACATAATACCTCTGGGCGCTCATGGAAAGGACAGAGGTTAAACTGGTCCTATGGTTTTATTCAAAACAGGTTTCACACTATAAAAAGGGCGCCCCGCAGGACGCCCTTTGAAATCATATGGTTTCAAACGTTACCCGCCAACAGCACGCAGTTGAACGCCTTGTTTTTGCAAAGCCGCCCAAATTTTTGCATCGCGGCCATAAATATCACGACGGTATTCCATGCCACCTTTTGGCACGGTCACAGCCGTACGGTACACAAGATGCACAGGCACTTGCACTTTCAATGGCACAACAGATTCAATGCCTGTTTTCAAACGCGATTGGAACACGCCCACGGGATCATTTGTCTGTTTGGCCAACAAAGCATAAGCGAAATCAAACGGATCATTCAGTCGAACACACCCATGTGAAAACGCGCGCGATTCACGCGAGAACAGGTTCTTGGCCGGTGTATCATGCAGGTAAATATTGTATTTGTTCGGGAAAATGAATTTCACCAGCCCAAGCGCATTGCGCCGTGAAGGAGGTTGTTTGAGATTATACGGAAAGGTCTTTTCCGTGTAGGCGTTGAAATTCACATT
Organism: Celeribacter sp.; assembly: GCA_047630475.1. Taxonomy (GTDB): domain Bacteria; phylum Pseudomonadota; class Alphaproteobacteria; order Rhodobacterales; family Rhodobacteraceae; genus Celeribacter. The sequence goes on from JBLHXX010000084.1 coordinate 3,781, forward strand.
CGCACGATCAACGGTTCTGCCACGCGAGTCCACAAGACGCAGATGCCCCGCAGCACCGGCATTCTTTTTCATCAACGGCAGATATTCTTTCACCGCGATAGACCGTGGCACGTTCCATGTCGGGTTGATCACCATGTGTTCCATCACATCTGAAAACTCTGGCGTGCGGCGATCGGAATCGTTGGCTCCAACAACAGAACGCGTTTGAAACGTCACCTTGTCATTGTCCATAATCTTGGCAGTAAAGTCAGTGATATTCACCCAAATATGGCGCTTTCCACGTTCGATATTCATCCAACGTTCACGCTCGAGCGCAACAAGGACCGAAGACAAACGCTGTGCGGGCTCGACATTCAGCTCTTTCAATGTGCCAGCGCCCGCAACACCATCAGGCGACAAACCGTGGCGTTGTTGAAACAGCTGCACAGCCTTTTGAATATTGGCGTCATACACTGTGGTAGCATTGCGTTTGAGATATCCCATCGCAATCAAGCGATTGCGCAAAGCCACGACATTGGCATTAGACTGGCCTGGTTCAAGTTTATTTCCGCCAACTTTTGGCCCCCAACCCGATTTGCCTAACGTCTTTTCCAACACCAGTTTCTCTTTAAGCAAGCGCGTGTATTCTGGAGACGTGGGCATCAGGTGCTTCAGAAAAGCACCCGGCGTCGATTTGGCAAAACTGTCCAAAAGCGACACGCCACCGCGGTACGGCACTTGGCGCACGATGCCACTGTCCACGCGAGACGGCACCAATTGACCGGTTTGCATATCTCTTGCGTAGTCTAAAAACAACTGAGCCATAGCCACCTCAGCACGCCCCAAATCACGTTCTGATTTGATGGCACGCATATTGGCCTTGAGCAGGCTCGTGTCATAAGGTGCAATTCCGTGATCCGGTGCGGCATCAAGTGCGCGCAACAACGCCTGACGGCGGCTGCGTGCGCGACCTGACGTGTCGGCAAAAATCGGTTTATAGCCTGTCGCGCGATAGTATTCGGACAGATCCTTGGACTTTGACGCAGCTTCGGCAATAGACTGCATCAAGGCGGTCACTTGCTGTGCAGAGACCTTATCTGGAGCGGCGGTGATAAAAGCCATCGACAAAACGGCGATTAAGGCAAAACGTAGATTTTGTGAAGCGGCGGACGTCAAGCGGGCAGCAAACGTCATCCAAGATACTGGAAAGAGAAACATGATTATCCTCAAAAAAAGACAGCAGACTAGCGGTTAAATTACTCGATATCTCATGTCAGCGTGAGGGGGAAACTGGCTAGAAATGCACCTTGTGGTCCACAAAGCACACATTTTATTGTGACAACATTCACGCTCAGTTCCCCTTGCCTTTTCCCAACATCACATAACCTCACCCCAAAATGCGCAGATTCCTGCCGATTTTTCGGCCATTTGATGCCGCATAGAAAAGGGATACTTGGAGCGCAAAACACTTTGTGTCATAACACAGGCAGACACATCAGTGGCTTGAGGATGACAAATCGTTAAAGCCGAGGCAATCAATTGCAACGGCTCTGGTAAGCGAGATGTTAAAACAGATGTGGGTGAGGTTTGGTTTTAAGGCTTCCTTAAAACAAGATTTTAAGTTTGATCAGGTCCTCGTCGGGCTGATTGAGATCAATGTTAAAGGCAGTAAATGAGTTAGAATGCTGAAAAATCGGCACAAACGATCGAACCGCATTGAGGCGGGAATGATAAAAACGGGACGCTTGAGACCATGACGACACATAAGTCTAGCGCGATCACACGGCGCACCCTTTTGCGCAGCTTTGCAGCAGTCAGCCTTTCGGCCGCTCCAGTTTATGCCAATGCGGCAGGGTTTCTACGCGGATCAGGCGATATTCGCAGGTTGCGAATGTATTCAGGGCGCACTGGGGAAAGCATCGACACCATTTATTGGGTCGAAGGCGAGTACATCAAAGAAGCCCTCAAAGAAGTCACCTATTTCATGCGCGACTGGCGCAACAGCAAACTCAAATCCATCGACGCCCGCACCGTAGATATTATGGCCGCCGCGCATGGATTGATGGACGTCAACGAACCCTACATGTTGCTCTCTGGCTATCGTTCGCCAGAAACAAACAACATGCTGCGGTCCCGTTCACGCGGTGTTGCCAAGAATTCTCTTCATATGAAGGGTGAGGCCGCAGATTTGCGCCTAAAATCACGCTCAGTCAATCAAATGGCCTCTGCTGCTAAAAATTGCTCGGCTGGTGGTGTTGGATCATACCGTGGATCGAACTTTGTCCACATGGACTGTGGCCCTGTCCGCGCTTGGAACGGCTAAACACTTTTCCACCTTAGTAAAATGCACCAAACGAAAGCCGCCCCAAAAGGGCGGCTTGTTTTCTTTTACACATCAGACCAAGCGCTTTACGCCGTGACTGGTGTCGGCAATTCCAGCGCCAAAACATCGCGGACAGCATTGGCAGCCTCAGCACCCTTTTTCAAAAAATGTGCTGTATAGAATTTGATGTGGTCTTCGGTAGAGTGGAAATGATGCGGGGTCAGTGATACCGAGAACATCGGCACATCTGTTTCCAGCTGCGCTTGCATCAAACCGGAGACCACCGCGTCCGCCACAAAATCATGGCGATAAATGCCACCATCCACGACCAAGGCGGCAACAACGACAGCGTCGTAATTGCCTGTTTTGGCAAGACGTTTTGCCAACAAAGGCGCTTCAAACGCGCCTGGCACGTTGTACACATCGGTTGTAGATGCTGGCGCGAGATCCGCCATCTGCGCACAAAAACCATCATAAGCTTGGTCCACGATATCAGCATGCCAACGGGCACGAATAAACGCGATGCGAGGAGAAGAGGTTTGGAAGTTAGAAGTCATATTCGTCATTTTGGAACCCTTGAGTTTACACTGTTAGGTCCCAGAGCTCGAAGGAACACGCACGGCGAGCCAAAGCCCCCTGCCCGTATCCCATTCTCTACCATCCGGACTTTAACCGTCGGTTCTGGAATTTCACCAGATCTGCTGACCCAAGCCTTTTCACGTGCGAGGCGCTCGCGGACTATAACCGCCGGTGGGGAATTACACCCCGCCCTGAGAACTGATATGAATTTAGGTTTAGTGCACACCAAGGTCAAGTCATAGCAACCGTGTTTACGTGCACAATCGCACAAAAGGTCAGCTCCAAAGCGCAAAAACTGAATATGAACCTATCACAGTTTGATACCGCTCCTTTGATAGCATTTACTGCACCAAAGGAGACTAACTGTGGGACTGAAACGGACAGACAAATTCCGCAAAGATGCGGTGCGTATCGCGCGTTGATCCTTGTTCATGAACATCTCCTTCTTCCCAAGTCTGGGAGGTTAACGGAAATGTCTCGCGAGTAACGACATATCTACACTACGAGCTTTCAGGGTTTCCCACTGGCATATGAACTGGCAAGTCCCCTTGGTGGTTTAAAGCGGTCATTGGCCCAGAGTTTCATGAGCGGCAGCTCTGGGCCGAAGTCTACATCTGAATGCCTCATATTGGCACTCAGATTTATATACGTGCCAATAAAATGCAGGACATAACCAGTCGGTGATGATGTCGTGAAAAAGGCAAGGTCGCCCTAGTCGCCTAGACCCATTCAGACATCGCCCGCCAAAAGGCAGGGGAGGAATTGGGCTTTTGAGGCATCGTGTTTGCATTCTACATTTGTGGACCCGATGGTGTTGTTCTAGGCGCGCTATAGCTTGTCTTGGTTTCCCTCTGAGCCGTGTTCTTAACTCTTTCGGAAGCGTTGAACTTGCCTAGCTTGCGGGCGGTTTCGTAGTGCTTTCTAAGCGTTTCAATTCCTCGCCGAAGTGTTTCAAACGCTCGTCCAATTGTTCGATCCGCTTCAGTGATGTTTCGACGCAGCGCAGCAATTCTTTCTCTAACGGTGTCAGACCATCGTTCATCGATATACTCCTCTAGTGTTTCTTGATGCAGATCCGATTGCGCGGCGCGCCTATCGGGCAGACAGTTGTCTCGATTTGCGCTGGCAGGACGATCACTGTCCCAAGGCCGCCTACCCCGCGCATGACTCTGCTCTCGTTGTGGGCCAGCGGCACGAGTGGTACTGCCTGCCTCTGTGGCTCCAAACTCATCATTCCAAAGACAATGAAGCTGCCGAGCGCTGTGGCGCTGCCCCCCAACATCAATGAGAAGCCGCTCAGCATCGCCGTCTTCCAAAGTGTGAAGTTCAGAGCCCTGCTCGTCTTCGTCGTTGTTGCCTGAAGCTCCGCCAGATCCGCTTCCATCTGGTGCTTGGTTTGATCGCACATGGTTTTGGCTGCTGCGTGCAGGCTTTCCGTATCGCTCACGGTTTTCTCAGCACGCGCTGCAATTGCGCATTCCATTGCGCCTCGAAGCTCATCAACGCGCTCTGCTGACGCTCTTGGCTTTCGTCCGTCTGCGATGTGGCTTTGCTTTGCAGCTTTTCCAGCAAAGTATTCTGCTGCGGTCCATTGCTCATGATAAATGCGATCCTCTAGTCGAAATGTTCCTGCTGATGTCGTCGATCCGATTTGGCGCATCGTGATCCGCTTATCGGGCGGCCTTGATTTTCCTCCTGCCAAAGCCAAGGCATCCTGTTTGGCTCTACGCGCGACTTGCTTGCCTGACAGCGGCTTGATTTCCAAACCCACGTCCTTCTCAAAGGTCTGCAAAAACGCGCGCACATCCGCATGGTTTTGGATCTCGCCGCTCTCAATCCGCTCAATGACCATCCCATGGATGGCCTCACGGATCTTCACGCGGTCCTGACGTTCAACCACGCTGTGCAGGGCGCGCTGATGCTGGAGAGCCTCAGGATCAGCCAACCCCATTTTGACGTTCCTGTAATCGCACCAAGCGTTGAAGTATTTATGCGCACCAGGTGGCGCGATGTTGAGAGCGCGCCCATCGTGCAGCTCCTTGCACAGAGCCAAGCAATGCAATTCGACATTGCCCATGTGCGTGTGTCAATCCACAGGGTCTTGAATTGATCTGGCGCAAGATCCGCGAATGCAGCCTCCTCAAAGGAGGAAATAACCTCGTGTTGCTCATCCTCAGACGGTGCGTCGGCATTTGTGAACGCAACAACCAATGACGTGTAGCGCCATTTTCGGTGGTCGCTATCTATGAGCAACGCCATCTGCTCTGAATCACCGGCAAGGCACTCGGGAAGAGGATCGCGCAGAACGGTCTCACCCAAGATGCGATTACGGTTCTCATCGAACTTTGGAACCTCACTCGCCATCAAGTAATCAACCGCAGCCTGACCGCTTCCGTCACCGTGATGAAAGAAACGAACGATCATTTGCGATACTCGCGCTGAAAGCTTTTGAGGGCACGCTCGATGAGCACAAGCTGCGCCAACACCGCAATGGTATCAATCTCATCGTCATGGCGCAGAGTGCCATTCACCCCCTTCGCGATCTGGTTTAAGTTGGCCCCTGCCCGCGCGATCTGCCTGATCAACTGCGGATTGATCTCCGGTGCAGATCTACGATGCGAAGGTTTCGATGTGTCCAAAAGCTCCCGCAAATATGCCGACAAGCTAAGTCCATGTGACCGCGCCTTAGCCAGCCACCGCTCTCGTTCGCCCTGCGAGCACTTTCACATGCTGCGAAAGCGTGCGAGGCATACTGAGGTTAGCTTTCGCCATCTGCCATCCCTCCTAGATAACGGTCAACATATCCCGCATGGGCTGGGGTTGAGGGGAAGGAGCGCAGCACCCCTTCCCTCACAAGGTGCGTTTGCGTAGCCATAAGCGTAACCTTGCTCTCTGTGTTCAGACACCAAATCATTCCGAACATCTCGGCTGGTTTTGTAATCACCCGCCAAAATGCGTGACGCGCGTCAAAACTCGAGAGATCCGAAGTCGGAAATGCCAATTTCCTAAATGGTAATCTAAGAGTACTTTCTTCTTTAGGGGGAACTGGGGTGCAGCGAGACTGTGCATAACGTGCAAGCCACGTCATAAATCCGGTAAACTTAAACGCATTCCATAAGTTCAGAAAACGCCCAACGCGACGGCGACGAATGGTGATGATGCCTGTCGCTTCAAGAATGCGCAGAAGCATCCTTAGATAGCGTTTTGTAACGCCCAGCTCATCGGCCAGCACCTCACTCGACACGCGCTTGGTCTGGAAACGATACGCGCCCTTGGAATACGAAACCCGATGGCTCTCGAGGATCTCCAAAAGCGCACTCAATGTGCGCGCCTTCTGCTTGGATACACCGTGCTCATCGATGAGGGTGGCAACTGCAACCTTGCGATATGCCCGAAAGCGAAGCGTGTCGGTCTTGACGCCACTATATTTTAGGATACCGATCATGCGGCACCCCCGTTCAAACTTAAAAATGGTGTGTTCTTAATATATGTAGAAAAGACAGTTTGATATTCTATGCCGTCGAAGTGGGTTGCAGCCCCTTCGGCGGTTTTTCTTTGCCCGCAGATCAAGAAGAGAAGCCTTGAAAGTACACAGAACAAACGGTGATTTCTGATGTAATCCGGAAAAAATCTGGAAACTAGTTCCGCAACTGAGAGAGTAATACGCCATAAGTAATTGAAAGTATTGGTGCACCCAGATGGATTCGAACCATCGGCCTCTGCCTTCGGAGGGCAGCGCTCTATCCAGCTGAGCTATGGGTGCGTTGGAAATCGGTATAGGCGAAGGGTTTGGGGGGTGCAAACGGTTTTCGCACAGCCCCCAAATTTCCGTGTTTTTAGGCGAACAGAT
>JBLHXX010000085.1:0-10469 GCA_047630475.1 Celeribacter sp.
TTAAACAGCTGATGCAAACGTTCGAATCCGCCCGCATCCAAACCGCTGCGCGTGCCATTGGTGTGGCTCAGAATGCTTTGGAAGTCGGCATGCAATACGCCATTGATCGCAAGCAATTCGACAAATCATTGATCGCCTTTCCACGCGTGTCTGGAAAACTAGCGATGATGGCTGTTGAGATTATGATCGCCCGCCAGCTCACGTATTTTTCTGCTGAGCAAAAAGACAATGATCAACGCTGCGATGTTGAGGCCGGCATGGCCAAACTGCTTGGTGCACGTGTGGCATGGGCCGCAGCGGACAACGCGCTGCAAATTCATGGCGGCAACGGTTTTGCACTTGAGTATCAAATCAGCCGCATCCTCTGCGATGCACGTATCCTCAACATCTTTGAGGGCGCAGGCGAAATTCAAGCGCAGGTCATCACCCGCCGCTTGCTCAGCTAGCCTTCAAATCTCGGCGGCTCAAGCGCCGCTGATTTAGCGAGACGATCCAGAAAACGATCACGGGCGACAGGCACAGGCTTGTCGCCCATTTCAGTGGCAAAGCGGGTTAGAAAATGCCCCGTCGTCACAAGGCCACGCGCAATTTCACGATATTCCAGTGGCGCTTGGCCCAGCAAACATTGCGGCAAAGGCAGCAATCGATCTGCCCATTCGCCCGCGCCTTTGCGGCTCACAGCGCGGCCAGATTTCGGCGACACATAGATCAAATCATCGCGTCCCCCCGTGACGGCGCAGGATGACAAATCAAGCCCGAACCCGAGTTCTTCGAGCATCGAGAGTTCCCATTGCAAATAGTCCAACGGCCAATTCGGATCGATGCCCAGTTTGTCGAGTAGGTTCATGCTGTCGACATACAGATAGCCATGCGCCGCGCGTTCAGGCAGAGCAAACGCGAGCATTGCGGTGATCGAATTGAGCGCAGACAGGGCCATTGGATCGCCCATCACAGCAGCAGCACGGCTTTTGATCGGCTCGAAAGTAAAGCTGCCAAGCTGATCCTCTAAACGGGATTTCCAGGTCAGCGCGACCTGCCCCCCCGGTTGCAAATGCGGCGTCATTTTGCGAGAAATACCACCCCGCACCAAACCCGCATGGCGGCCATGATTTTCGGTGAACACATCGACGATCACGGAAGTTTCCCCATGCTTACGCACAGCCAAAACGGCCCCTTGATCACGCCATTCAATCACGCGCTGCCCCCTGTATTGGTCTTGGAAAAATTGCTGAACTTACCGTGCCCGCATGAGGCCAAGCCGTCAATCCGACAGGCCCATTTCATCAAGCAACGTGCGGCCGGCGCGATCTTCAACCTCGATGATCCACAGATCAGGGTCATAGCCCGATTGCTTGGAGAGGGCTGCATCCACATCACGCTCAAGCCCGCTGGCCAGCTCAACCCATTCGCGGCGATCAGCCATCAAATCGAATTGGCGTTGATAGGCTGCAGCGTGTCCATCCAGCGTATTGAGTTTGATCATCACAGCGCCAGCGGTGGCATCGCCTTTTTTCACGACGAACACAGGAATGTCCGCCAAACGCAGACGCGTCAAATAGGCGGACACCCAAATATCAGCCGTAAGGCGCGCCAAGGGCGCTTAGTTCCCGTCTTTGAAATCAAGACCCATTTCGCCGTAGCGTTCGGATTCTTCAAGCCAGTTTGGCCGTACTTTAACCTGTAAAAATAAATGGATTTTACGGTCCAAGAACTTGGTCAATTCCTCACGCGAGGCTTTGGAAATCCGTTTGATGGTCTCGCCTTTGTGGCCCAGCAAGATGCCTTTGTGACCATCACGCATCACGTAGATCACCTGATCAATCCGCGCAGAGCCATCTTTGCGCTCTTCCCAATTTTCGGTTTCAACCGTCAATTGGTAGGGCAATTCTTGGTGCAATTGCAGTGTCAATTTTTCACGGGTCATTTCGGCCGCGATCATGCGCATGGGCAAATCAGCGATCTGGTCTTCGGGATAAAGCCACGGCCCCACAGGCACCTCGGCGGCAAGCCATTCGCGCAGATCATCCACGCCATGGCCTTTTTCAGCTGAGATCAAAAACGTTTTATTGAAATTAAAACGCGCGTTCATTTTGCTGGTCAGTTCCAACAAAACATCAACAGGCACGCGATCGATTTTGTTGATGGCCAGTGAAATATTGCGCGTATCTGTGCGCTCGGACAGCGCTTCCAAAATGGCCTCAACACCTTTGGTCATGCCGCGGTGCGCCTCGATCAAAAGCACAACAACATCCGCATCCGCAGCGCCGCCCCAAGCGGCCGCAACCATCGCACGATCCAAGCGGCGCGTAGGTTTAAAGATGCCCGGCGTGTCGACAAACACCAACTGGCTATCGCCTTCAATCGCGACACCGCGAATACGGGCGCGAGTGGTTTGGACTTTATGCGTCACGATAGAGACCTTGGCCCCGACCATGCGGTTCAAAAGAGTGGATTTGCCGGCATTTGGTTCACCAATCAGGGCAACAAAGCCCGCGCGTGTCGTGGTTTCGTCGGTCATTGTCCGCTCTCCAATTGATCCAAAAGCGCCTTTGCGGCGGCTTGCTCAGCGTTGCGTTTTGATGTTGCCTCAGCGCGCATGGTTTGCCCGCTTTGCAATTGCACTTCGATGGTGAACACAGGCGCATGGTCTGGACCAGAGCGCTTGACTTCATCATATTTCGGCGGCTGCTGTTTGCGCGCTTGCGCCCATTCTTGCAGGGCCGTTTTCGGATCACGGCTGTCGGCGTCAACGGTTTTGATCCGTTTACCCCAAAGGTTTAGCACAACCTCTTTGGCCACATCAAACCCTGCATCTTTGTAAATGGCCGCGATCACCGCTTCCATCGCATCAGCCAAAAGCGCCTCTTTACGGCGCCCCCCCGATAGCATTTCCGAACGGCCAAGTTTCAAAACGGCGCCAAGGTCAATATCACGCGCAATATCTGCACAGGTTTCTTTGCGCACAAGCGCGTTGAAACGCGGCGCAAGTTGGCCCTCAGATGCATCTGTGTCGGCCTCAAACAACGCCTCGGCCATACTGAGCCCCAAAACACGGTCACCCAAAAACTCAAGACGTTGGTTGTCAGGGCGCGTCGCGGATGAAAACGAGCTGTGCGTCACAGCCCGCGTCAAATGCTCTGGGTTTTTGAAACTGTGACCAAGGCGCGTTTCAAATGCTTTGAGTTCAGAAGCTATTTTCACACGATTTCCTCAAAGAAACGGTCCAAGCGCCACGTCCAAAAGTAGAACAATCTCTTGCCAGCTGCAGAGAATATCACGCGATCCACACGACCCAACAAAAATTCTTCGGGCACAAAACCAACGCCTGTCGGCTGCGCGATGCGGCTATCAGCGGAATTGTCGCGATTGTCGCCCATGAAAAAATACTGCGCGCTCGGCACCGTGAACACAGGCGTGTCATCCACACGCGAAGTTCCGATATTCAAAATTTTATGACTTTCCCCGTTTGGAAATGTCTCGATAAAGCGTTCTTTAACACATTCCCCCCCCAAACCCACAGCTTGGTTTGAACAGCGTGGCGTGTTGCCGCCAGCACCTTGGGGTTCAAATGTTTCTGCGAACACGCCATCAGGGGTCTGAACTGATTCTTCGCCATTGATAAACAAAACACCGTTTTTCATTTGGATTTTATCGCCCGGCAAACCGATAAGACGTTTCACAAAAGCCCGATGTTGCGTGGGATGTTCAAACACAACGACGTCACCACGTTCCGGTGCGGAGGCCAAAATGCGACCTGAGATTGGGCAAAGGAACCGTACCAATTTGGGGCAAGAGTATTCTGAGAACCCGTAACTCATTTTGTTCACAAACAAAAAGTCACCAATCAACAAGGTGCTTTTCATCGAGCTGGACGGGATGAAAAAGGGTTGGAAAAACAAAGAGCGGAAAATGCCCGCGATGAGCAGCGCATAGACAACAGTTTTCACTGTTTCTGTTACAGAATCTTTTGCTGTGCTCATATCTTATATCTCACCTTTTATCGGATATATGTCGGCGCTTGCCATCATGGTGTGGGTTTCATGCTCAGAGGCGGGCGCACTGTCAAGCGTCTCACGCAAAACAAGGTGATTTGCGCGTAATAACACACCTTAAGCCCGCAATAGGCAGAGCCCCAGCAGTGCTTTCATGCGGGTCGTTTTGTAGATTCGCCCCAAGCGCACGGATTACGCCGACGTCAATCGCGCCTCGATCACCACAAAAGCCTGTGCCCATGGATGATCGTCTGTCAACGTCACATGAATAATAGCCTCATGCCCCTCAGGCGTCATCGCCTCAAGTCGCTCTTTGGCCCAACCAGTCACCTGCATTGTCGGCTGGCCAGACGTCATGTTTGTCACGGCCATATCTTTCCACGAAATCCCCATAGCAAGCCCTGTGCCCAAAGCTTTGGAACAGGCTTCTTTGGCCGCCCAGCGTTTGGCATAAGTGCCCGCTATATCTTTGCGATTTTCGGCTTTGCGCTGTTCGGTTTCTGTAAAAACACGATTTTTGAACCGGTCGCCGAATCGCGCCAGCGTTCCAGAAATTCGATCAATATTTGCAAGATCGGTACCGATGCCTAGGATCACCCGCGTGCCTCATCCATCAAGCGGCGCATCTCATGGATGGCCGGCTTAAGACCCCGAAAAATAGATTCGCCGATCAAGAAATGCCCAATATTAAGTTCGACAACTTGTGGCAAAGCGGCGATGGGTTTGACCGTATCATAGGTCAGGCCATGACCCGCATGGACTTCCAATCCCAATCCATTGGCGAACTCAGCCATTTCGGTCAGGCGTTTTAATTCATCGTCACGCGCCTCAAATTGGCCTTCGGCATGCAGGTCGCAATAGGCACCTGTATGCAATTCAACCACGGCGGCACCGATGCGATGCGCGGCCTCAATTTGGGCACGGTCCGCCGCGATAAAGATCGACACGCGGCTGCCCGCATCACGTAACGGCGCAATAAAATGGGCAAGGCTGTTTTCTTCGCGCGCCACTTCTAGCCCACCTTCGGTGGTACGCTCTTCACGTTTTTCAGGGACGATACACACCGCATGAGGTTTGTGGCGCAAGGCAATTGCTTGCATCTCAGGCGTGGCAGCCATTTCAAAATTCAGCGGCACAGTCAAATGTTCAACAAGCGCATCAATATCTGCATCGGTGATATGGCGGCGATCTTCACGCAAATGTGCTGTGATGCCATCAGCACCGGCCTCTTCGGCCAATTTAGCCGCACGCACAGGATCGGGATAGGCCGAGCCGCGCGCATTGCGTACCGTTGCAACGTGGTCAATGTTCATACCCAAACGCAAGGGGATCAAGTCGGTCATAGAATGCCTTTCTCAGTGCGCCGCTTGGGGGCCAAACCCGCGGCAGACGCTTTGCTCTCTCACCGTGCAAAATAGACTGGCCTGCTCAAAAGGAAACCGACAATTTTTGATCGCTCTCATCAGCAAACCTGTCACGATTTATGGTTTGACTTGAGCGTTGCAGCCTTACGGCGCAGCTCTTCGAACTTTGCCTTAAGTCGTCCCCGTCTGCGCTTTTGAAACGCTGTGATCATCGGTAGGCTGACATAATAGGCGATACATCCCGCCAAGACACCGGGCACCAGACCGCCAATAAGGTAGGGATAAAAGACGTCTTGTCCAAAACGAAAAACACCGTCCCAATTGGTATAGTCATGCGTCACCAGAGCTTTGATATTGTGTAATAAATCATGACCGGCGTCATAAAACTTACCAACAAAAGACCGCTCATTGTGCTTGTCAAATTCAGAGCCAAGGAAAAAGTGCCCCGTTTTAAGTGAAATGATCGCGATCGGCACATAGGTCAGCGGGTTGCCTGCAAACGTCGCCAAAAGCGCTGCCAAAACATTACCGCGCATGATTTTGGCCAAAATGGCGGCAACGACGAAATGTAGTCCAAAGAACGGCGTGAATGCGGTAAACACCCCGACAAAAACACCGCGTGCAATGTTGTCAGGTGTTCCGGGCAAACGATTGAGACGTAGTTTCATATAGCGAACAGCGCGGGACCAGCCCCCACGGGGCCAAACCCACTGCTGCATCCACTTGATCAGCGGCAGTTTGTCTCGGCGCTTGAAAACCACGTTTTCCCTCAAAGGCCCCCTAGGGCTTTCTGCTTAAGTCTCTGTAGCGGCGCACGCGTGCCACGTCACTTTCGGCCTCGACCGCCAACATAAGTGCATGAAGATGCTCGATATCTCTGACATCAGCATCGACAATCACCCTAAAGAAATCTGGTTTCCGGTCGATGAATGTCAAATCCGAAATATTCGCTTTTTGCTCGCCTATGAGGGTACAAATACGCCCCAAGACGCCGGTATCGTTGGATATCACGATTTCCAACGATACCGTATGGATCGGGCCGTGTGGCCCTGAGTGCCATTGCAAATCAACCCAGCGATCAGTTTCGGCCTCAAGTTCTTCGAGTGCAGGACAGTCGATCGCGTGCAGCATAACGCCTTTGCCACGATAGGTGATGCCCACAATGCGTTCACCGGGAACAGGCTGACAACATTTCGCGCGATTGTAAGTTTGGTCTTCGCTCAACCCCAACACAGCGCGTTTTGCATCAACATCGCCCGAGGCATGAACCAACTCAGGATAAACGGCTTTCACCACATCCGTTGCGGTCAATTCCGCCGATCCCATACGTGCAAGCAATTCTTCGGTCGAGGCCAAAGACAATTGTTTGGCCGCCGTTGCCATCGCTTTTTCTGACGCTTTTTTCCCAACATGTTCAAACGCCAAACGGGCCAATTCACGCCCCAGTTTGACGAAGCGTTCCCGATCCTCTTCACGAAGCGATTTGCGAATCGCAGCCTTGGCGCGACCTGTCACAACAATGTCCAGCCATGTGCCTTGGGGGCGCTGACCTTCGGCTGTCAAAATCTCAACCGACTGACCGTTTTTCATTCGTGTCCAAAGCGGTACGCGAATGCCATCCACTTTGGCGCCCACACAACTGTCACCGATGCGGGTGTGAATAGAGTAGGCGTAATCCAACGGCGTGGCCCCTTTGGGCAGCTTGATCACCTCACCTTTGGGGGTAAAGCAAAACACCTGATCAGAGTACATTTCGAGCTTAACGTGCTCAAGAAACTCACTGTGATCATCAGAGTTTTCAAACCGCTCTGTCAGTTGCGCCAGCCATTTGGCCGGATCAACAGCAAAGGGATTTTCCGCGCGCACGCCGTCACGATATGACCAATGTGCGGCAACACCGCCTTCGGCCACCTCATGCATTTGACGCGTGCGGATTTGCACCTCAACACGTTTGCCGTCACGTCCCGACACCGTGGTATGGATTGACCGATAACCGTTGGTTTTGGGTTGAGAGATATAGTCTTTAAAACGGGTTGGCACCGCACGCCATCTTTGGTGAATAACGCCCAAAGTGCGATAACAATCGCCCTCGGACTGGGTGATGATCCGAAATCCGTAGATGTCAGAGAGCCGTGAAAAGCTTTGCTGCTTTTCTTCCATCTTGCGCCAGATCGAATAGGGTTTCTTGGCCCGCCCGAAAACATCCGCCTCAATACCTTCACGTGCAAGCTCAGCGATAATATCGTTGGTGATCTTGTGGATCACATCGCCCGTTTCACGTTGCAGCGTGATAAAACGACGGATGATAGAATTGCGCGCCTCAGGGTTGATCACGCGAAAGCTGAGATCCTCAAGCTCTTCGCGCATCCATTGCATGCCCATACGACCCGCGAGCGGCGCAAAGATATCCATCGTTTCACGCGCTTTTTGCAGCTGCTTTTCAGGGCGCATGGATTTGATCGTGCGCATATTGTGCAAACGGTCGGCAAGTTTGACCAAAATCACCCGTAGGTCTTTGGACATCGCCATGAACAATTTGCGGAAATTTTCGGCTTGCTTGGTCTCTGAACTGGACAGCTGAAGGTTGGTCAGCTTGGTGACCCCATCAACAAGCTCGGCAACATCCGTGCCGAACTTGCGCTCGACCTCACTGTAAGTCGATTTGGTATCTTCGATAGTGTCGTGCAACAGCGCGGTGATAATCGTCGCATCATCCAGCGCTTGTTCGGTCAAAATCGCGGCGACGGCGACGGGGTGCGTAAAATACGGTTCACCCGAATGACGGAACTGCCCCTCATGCATCTCATTCCCATAGGCATAGGCCTCACGGATCAAATCTGCATTGGTTTTGGGATTGTAGTTGCGGACCAAGGCGATCAGGTCTTCGACGTCGATCATTTGGTCCGCACTCTTCTTGCTTAGGCCAGAACAAAGGGTTCGTGGCGTAAAATTACTGTTGCCCTTGAGCTTCCATCAAAGCGCGCAAAAGCTTTTCTTCGGACATATCATCCTCAACAGGCTGATCTGTTTCTTGCCCCATAAGAAGCGCCATTTGGTCTTCTTCTGGTTCATCAACTTCAATCTGTGTCTGGTTTGACTCGATCTGGCGTTCACGCAACGCGGAGGCCAATTGAGTTTCATCAGCAATCTCACGCAAAGCAACGACAGGGTTTTTGTCATTGTCGCGGTCAACGGTCAAAGCTGACCCAGCCGAAATTTCGCGAGCGCGATGTGATGCGAGCATTACAAGTTCGAAACGATTCGGAACTTTATCTACGCAATCTTCTACTGTGACGCGAGCCATGAGATCTCCAATTCCAACTGAGCGAGGGATACAAGCGCCCTATTTAGGCGTTTGCCCTGCAATTGACAAGGCACCTTTAACAGACAAATGATGCCTTTTTAGCTCTATCACAAAGGTTTTATCCCTTTGGTTTCACTTATTGGCAAAGCATTGCAAAGCATCTGTGCGGTTTTACCTGAAACGGGATGCACCCACTCGGGCCAAACATCGCACAAGGGAATCAACACAAATCCTCGATCTTGAATACGTGGATGCGGCAAGATCAAGTTTGGTGGCGCCTCTTCCATCTGGGCTTGCAACGACAAATTCAACCAGTGTTGGTAGGTTTCCAAGTCTGGAATAACGCGCTTCTCATAAGACAAGATGTCGATATCCAATGTCCGCCCGGCCCAACGCGCCTCTCGAGCGCGGCCAAATTGCGCCTCTATATCATGCAGTTGCATCAAAAGGTCTTCAGGAGTGAGTGATGTGGACACGACCACAACCAAGTTGACGTAGTCGGGACCTGCCCCTTTTGGAAAGCATGGCGTTTCAAAAAATCGACTTTTTCCAGCAACCACCACCTCCAAATTCAACAATGCCGCCAAAGATGCATCAATTGTTTCACGAACAGAACCAATCACTGACGGCAGGTTTCCGCCAAATGCTAAAACTGCGCGATTTTTCGCGAATTGCAAAGTTTTGTCTCGCCGCAAGGTAGTAACCCTATATATTTAGACATGTTCCACTGGGTCGTAATTCATACTACCCCTTTCCACTCAACACCATGCGCTTCTGATTTTTTGGCACGCGCGCGCCCAACTAACAAAAGGACTAATCGAATGTTCTATAGAGATGAACGTCTCGCCCTGTTCATCGACGGATCGAACCTCTACGCCGCAGCCAAGGCTCTCGGGTTTGATATCGATTACAAATTGCTCCGTCAGGAATTCATGCGCCGCGGCAAACTTTTGCGTGCGTTTTACTACACTGCGCTGCTCGAGAATGATGAATATTCACCAATCCGCCCTTTGGTTGATTGGCTGAACTATAACGGCTTTAATATGGTGACCAAGCCCGCCAAGGAATTTACAGATTCCATGGGTCGGCGCAAAATCAAAGGCAACATGGACATCGAACTGGCCGTTGACGCGATGGAACTGGCCCCACATGTGGACCACATTGTGATCTTTTCCGGTGACGGTGATTTCCGACCATTGATTGAAAGCTTACAACGTCAAGGCGTGCGTGTTTCCGTCGTTTCTACGATCAGATCCCAGCCTCCGATGATTGCAGATGAATTACGCCGCCAAGCGGACAACTTCATCGAACTTGATGAGTTAAAAGACGTTCTTGGTCGCCCTGCGCGCGAACCATACGAAATGCCAGAAGTCGACAACGCGCCAGAATAAGGCATAGGCTTACTCGCATTTTGCAAATATCTAAAACTGCCCCCATGCTGAAAAGTACGGGGGCAGTTTTATGCGCCACACAAATCTTGCCCAGACCCCATGGACGCGCCGCGACAGGCACCTTAGATATTGATCAAAGAATGGATGGGCCGATGACGCACACTTTGACCAAACCAGCACTCACTTTATACCTCGCCGCGCCGCGCGGGTTTTGCGCAGGTGTAGACCGCGCGATCAAAATTGTTGAACTCGCGATCGACAAATGGGGGGCACCTGTCTATGTGCGCCACGAGATCGTACACAACAAATTTGTCGTGGATGCTCTGCGCGACAAAGGCGCTGTCTTTGTCGAAGAACTGGATGAATGCCCTGATGATCGCCCCGTTATCTTTTCGGCCCATGGCGTGCCCAAAGCCGT
>JBLHXX010000086.1:0-10303 GCA_047630475.1 Celeribacter sp.
ACCAACGGCGCAGCCCAAAGGATTGCCGCCATACGTGGACCCATGCGTGCCCGCGACCATGCCGCTGGCAGCGTTTTGCGTGGCCAAAAGCGCGCCCAACGGAAAGCCGCCGCCGATGCCTTTGGCGACCATCATGATATCCGGCGTGACGCCAGACCATTCATGCGCAAACAATTTGCCCGTGCGCGCAACGCCGCATTGCACTTCGTCGAAAATCAACAAAATGCCATGCGTGTCACACAGATCGCGCAGGGCTTTGAGATGTTGATCAGGCACGGCACGAATGCCGCCTTCGCCCTGAATAGGTTCGATCCAAATCGCTGCCGTTTTATCGGTGATCGCCGCTTTGACCGCATCGATATCGTCAAATGGCACGGTGATAAATCCTGGCATCAACGGCCCGAACCCATCCACCATTTTGGCCGCCCCAGAGGCCGCAATCGCCCCCGTGGAACGCCCGTGAAAACAGCCATCAAAGGTGATAATCTCGGTGCGCTCAGGCGTGCCTGCGTGTGAGAAATATTTGCGCGCCATTTTGATCGCGAGCTCTGCGGTTTCAGTGCCCGAATTGGTGAAAAAACAGGTGTCGGCAAAAGTGTCTTCGACCAGTTTATCCGCCAGTTTTTGCTGCGCCGGAATTTGGTACAGATTGGACACATGCCACAGGGTGTCGGCTTGGTCTTTGAGCACTTGCGCCAGCTCAGGGTTTGCGTGCCCCAAGGTGTTCACCGCGATGCCCGCGCCCAAATCCAAAAAGCGTCGCCCGTCAGCCTCGATCAACCAAGAGCCCTCCCCTTTGACAAAGGAAAGCGGGGCCCGGTTATAGGTCGGAAGTACGGACGAAATCATGGTCGTGGTCCTTTAAAGGTGCGGAAAGCCGTCTTTGAGAGATCAATGGGTGACCTGCACAGACACGGCTGTCAACAATGGGAGATTGATTTTTACGGGGTCTGCGCGCTTTTCGCAGGATTTGTGCCGCAATCGGCACGGATGAACGAACGGGAACCGGTTTATCGGCCTCGTCGGGTGTCGCGGATGTATGTGTACCCTGTGTTCATATGGTGCGTTTAGGCGCGTTTGGGGCCTGTGTCAAAGGATTTTGAGCCCCCGCCCCCTAAGCCCCCTTTGGCAAACCGTTTTTGAATTCCACCACTTGATGCGGATAAGGGATCTCAATCTTGTTGTCTTTGAGGGCATTCCAGATCAAAAATAGCACGTCTGACGAATATTTATGCTCGCCGTCATCCAAACCGTTGACCCAGAATTCCACTCCAAAATCGATACCACTGTCGCCAAACCCGCGCAGTTCGCAATCGGGCGGATAGGGCAGATCGAGAATGTCAGGATGGGTCGCAACGGCGGTCTCGATGATCGCGGGCACGGTGTTGATGTCGGTGTCGTAGGATACAGAAAACGCCACTTCGAACCGGTTGGCAGAGCCGCTGTCGGAATAATTCACCACACGGGTGGTGATGAAATCCTCGTTGGGCACCACGATCCAGCGCCCATCAAAGGTTTCCAAAATAGCCGCCCGCGCGGTCATTTTGACGATTTTGCCCTTTTCGCCGCCATCCAATTCGACGTAATCGCCCACAGTGGCTTGGCCTTCAAGCAGCAAGATCACCCCTGAGATAAAGTTGGACGCGATGCGTTGCAAACCAAACCCGATACCGACACCAATGGCCCCGCCCAAGACGGCCAAGGTCGACAGGTTGATGCCCATGATGTTCATCAGCAGTAAAAACGACAGGCCAAAAATCGTGATTTCGGCGGCTTTTGAGGCCAGTTCACGCGTGGCAGGACGCATGCCCTCTTGGGCGACGATGTAGGTGCGGCTTTGCCCCGTGGACCAGCCCCCAAGCCAAAACAGAACGGAGCCCGCGATCACGCCACGAATGACAGACAGCACTGAAAACTGAATGTTGCCCGCGCCCACGATGGTTTCGGACAGTTTGAGCATCACAGGATCCAGCAAACCCAGCGTGTACAAAACCGCGATCGGCATCAGCACGAATTTGCCCAAGAGTTTCAGAAACGGATCTTTGAGGATCGACTGCACCAGCGCACGCACCGCGAGCAGCAAAAACACCCGTTTGCCAAAGGCAATCACAGCACCAGAGCCGAACACAGAGCGCGTGACGCTTTCGCCAATCCCGGTGAGCACATAGGCCAAAAGCGGCAGGCCCAGCGGCAAAAACAGCACCGCGAACCGGCGTGCTTCCATAAGAATGCCGGATGCGTCTGCATCGCGCGGCGTCAAAAACGCGCCCACTTTGGGAATGAGTTTGCCCGCCAGATACCGCGCAGCGAAATAGGCCACCAAAAGGATCGCGAATTGAGACCATGCAGCAGGACTTAAAAGCCAGCCTTTTGCCAATGTGATCACCGGCTCGATATAGCCATAGGCCTGATGCACGATGGGCGGAAAATCGGCCGGAAAAGGCGATGTGGGCGTTTCAGTCATGACAGTCTCCGATGGTTCGCATTGTCATAGCGTTACCGCAAACGCGACCAAAGGGAAAAGGCAAACAGGCGTCAATTGGCCGATAAAAATTTCGAGTTGCCGACCGTGCGCCCCCCGCCCACAGAAATACGGCGCGTCACCATGGGCTTTGCCGCTGCTGCGGTCGATCCGTTGGCCAGTTGGCGCCTCAAAGCGGGCACAATATCAAGCAAAGACATGCCGTGACCAAGCTTGCGGTTGCCCTTTGTCGACATCACCGAAACCACAGACACGATACGTTTACGCCCGCCATCCAGCGCAAACACCGGCGCGCCAGAGGACCCGAATGTGATATCGCAATCAAAGTCCAACAGCCCCTTGGCGTAGGTCAAAACATTACAGGCACGCTGCACAGACAGCGCCCCATTGCGACCACGTCCATAAGACGCCACAGCCAATTCACCATTTTTGATCCCCGAGGAATGCAAGGCAAAAGGCGTGGCCAAAGCCCGCGCAATCGGGTTGGCCAGTTTGATCAAGGCCACATCATTGCGCACCATATCGGCGGTGATTTTTTTGCGGTTGTGATAGTCCGGCGACACGGCAATTTTCAACCCACGAGAGCTGGCGATAAAATCGCCATTGCGCAGCCCCGCACGGAACACGATGGTTTTGGGATCGATATGCTTGTCATTGTCCGTCACCACACAATGCGCGGCAGTCAGAACCAAATCAGGGGCAATCAATGCGCCACTACAGGTGCCCCCCCGGACATCCAGACGTCCAACGCCTTCCCAACCGATCAACTCAGCGCGCCGATCCAACCGGTCGAGATCTTTGGCTTGGGTGTCGGCGGCCTGTGCGTTTTGCGTGCCAAACAGACCCGCACACATGATTGCGACAGGCAAAATACCCCGCCCAAAGCGTTCTAAAACAGTGAAAATTGTCATGGTCCAACCCACATCCTCATAAACTATGGGGGTGTTTTGCCATCACATTTGGGCAAGATTGGGGTTAAGGCCGCACATTTATGTGCCATCCGCGCCGTCTAGACTGGGATGCCGAAATTACGATTTCAACTTGGTGCCACGTTTGAACAGCACCCAACAGGCCACCAAAATGGCCAAAGTCACAGAGCCAACGATCAAAAGCCCAAACAGCGGCGCAGTGTCAGAGCGGCCAATGATGCCGTAGCGCACCCCATCGATCAGATAGAACACAGGGTTGAAATGGGTGAGCATACGAAACCACGCCGGCAGGCCTTCGACAGAATAAAACGTGCCAGACAAAAACGCCAAAGGGGTAATAATGAAATTGGTGATCGCCGCCATCTGATCAAATTTTTGCGACACAATGCCTGCAATCACCCCCAGCCCGCCCAACATAAGCGCGCCCAAAGTGATAAACGCCAGCGCATAAAACGGATGCGCCAACCCAAGGCCCACACTCACCGCCATACCAAGCCAAATCGCCACAGCCACAAACAATCCACGCCCCAAAGCGCCCGCCATATAGCCCAACACCAATTCCAGCGGCGACAGCGGCGGCATCAAAGTGTCAACGATATTGCCTTGTACCTTAGAGACCAACAAAGACGATGACGTATTGGCAAAAGCGTTTTGAATCACCGTCATCGTCAAAATTCCAGGGGCCAAAAAATGAATAAAGGGCACGCCCATCACATCCCCGCGATTGGGACCGATCGCGAGGGTGAAAATCGTCAAAAACAAACCGGCCGTCATCAAAGGGGCCAACAACGTTTGCGTCCAAACCGTGGTAAACCGCAAAACCTCGCGCAGCGCCAAGGTGTACAACCCCAGCCAATTCACCCGACCAAACCGCCGAACACCCATCTCATCGCCCGATTGTGTTCTATTAATTGCATTTGCCATCAGATATTTTCCCCATGAGTCGCTGCACGCGCTTGTAACCTGTCTCAGCGTGTTTAAAATAGAGCTGTAAAGAATTCTGATAGAGTTTCCTGCGCAAAAGGCCTTTGCACAAAGTCTCAACTGTACCTCACACCTGTAAATGTGAGGCGCAAAATGTTTCAAGTGCAGGGTTTGGCGCACAAGCGCTTGCCCGTCTGCCCCGCCCCGTGTAGGGATACAGGCCAATTGAGCGAGGAACCCCTCGCAGCTATTAAGATGCTATGCCGGCGACCTTTGGTCGATTTGGCTGTGCGAAGTACAAGGAACGACCATGTCCTGGACCGATGAGCGCGTCGAGCTGTTGAAAAAAATGTGGGGCGAGGGCCAATCTGCCTCGCAAATCGCCAAAGAACTTGGTGGTGTGACCCGCAACGCCGTGATCGGCAAAGTGCATCGCCTTGGCCTGTCCAATCGTGCGGGCACAACCACGCCGGCCAAACCTGCTGCGGCCAAACCAAAAGCGGCGGCGGCAAAACCCAAGGTCGACACCGCGGCCCCAAAAGCCAAACCAAAACCGGCAGCTGCGGCCCCGGCCGAACCGTCGGCACCTGTGCCAAAACCGAATTTGCCTGCACGCCGCGCGATCATTCCCGCAGGTCAGCCGCTGCCACCACAGCCCTCTGCCAATGAAATTCCGGCAGAAGCTTTGGCAAAGGTTTCTGAAATTGAAAAGAAAGCCAAAAAGATTTCCGTCATGGAACTCACCGAAAAAACCTGCAAATGGCCAATCGGTGACCCTGCGACAGAGGAATTTTGGTTCTGTGGTCTGCCCGCGCAAGCCGGTAAACCCTATTGCGAAGCGCATGTTGGCGTGGCATTCCAGCCGATGTCCTCGCGCCGTGATCGCCGCCGCTAAACTGCGCGCCCGACCATCACAGTTTCAAAAGCCGCTCTTCGGGGCGGCTTTTTGTATGACAGATCGCGCGCGGACACGCGCGCAGTGCTTTGAATTATGCGCCCGCAACAGTGCGTCTCCACTGTGCGCCCCAGTGTGCGCGTACTGCGGACGCAGTGTGCAGCCACCGCGTAAGACATTTACAGCCAAGGGGTTATCAAACGTGATCCCCGCGCTTAGGTTACCCGCTACCACGACACAATTCTCAAGTGTGAAAGGCCCAATATGGCGCCCATTATCTCGATCAATCAACTGACCAAAACCTATGCCTCTG
Source organism: Celeribacter sp. (assembly GCA_047630475.1). GTDB lineage: Bacteria > Pseudomonadota > Alphaproteobacteria > Rhodobacterales > Rhodobacteraceae > Celeribacter. The sequence goes on from JBLHXX010000086.1 coordinate 5,544, forward strand.
GCACCCCTGCCCTTGACGCTGTCAATTTGGACATCGAAAAAGGGGAAATTATCGCCCTGCTTGGCCCCAATGGCGCGGGCAAAACCACCTTGATCGGTGCGGTCTGTGGCATGGTTAAAATCACCTCAGGCACGGTCACCGTGAGTGGCTTTGATGTGGAACGCGAGCCACGCAAAGCGCGGGCGCAAATCGGACTTGTCCCCCAAGAAATTGCCCTCGATATTTTTGAAACCGTATGGAATTCTGTGCGGATGACACGTGGTCTTTTTGGCTACAAACCCGATGATGCCTATCTCGAAAAAATCCTTAAATCATTGTCTTTGTGGGATAAAAAAGACTCTACAAATAGGGAATTGTCCGGCGGCATGAAACGCCGCGTGATGATCGCCAAGGCCCTGTCACATGCCCCCAAAGTGTTGTTCTTGGACGAGCCAACCGCAGGCGTGGACGTGGGGTTGCGACGCGACATGTGGGAAGTCGTGCGCAAGCTGCGCGAGGACGGCGTGACCATCATTTTGACCACCCATTATATTGAGGAAGCCGAAGAAATGGCTGACCGCATCGGTGTGATCAATGGCGGCAAGATTTTGTTGGTCGAGGACACGGCGACTTTGATGCAAAGCTTTGGGCGCAAGACATTGAAGCTGTCTTTGACAGAGCCTTTGGCGGGCATCGACGCCGCACTTTGCGACTACGATCTTGAATTGTCGGACGACAAAATGACGCTCACCTATGCCTATGACACCCGCGCCGAGCGCACGGGCATCACCCGCCTGATCACCGACTTGGCTGCGGCGGGCATATCTGTGCGCGATTTGGAAAGTCATCAAAGCTCGCTTGAAGATGTGTTCCTAACACTGGTAGAGGAAAAAGCATGAATTGGCTCGCCATTAAATCGATCTATATATCTGAAATGAAACGGTTCTTTCGTACATTGAGCCAATCTATTCTGTCGCCTGTGTTGTCCACTGTGTTGTATTTCGTTGTCTTTGGCGCAGCCATCGGCGGGCGCATCCAAGAGGTCGGCGGCATTCCGTACGGCGCGTTCATCGTGCCCGGATTGGTCATGTTGACGGTGCTGCAACAATCACTTTCAAACGCGTCATTCGGGATTTATTTCCCCAAATTCACCGGCACTATTTTCGAGTTGTTCACCGCGCCGATTTCCTTTGTGGAAATTCTCATCGGCTATGTTGGGGCCGCAGCCAGCAAAGCGATGTTGATCGCCTTTGTGATTTTGGCCACAGCGACGTTCTTTGTCGATCTACATATCATTCACCCGTTTTGGGCGCTTGGGTTTTTGATCCTCACCGCAGTTAGTTTTTCGCTCTTGGGCTTTATCATCGGCATTTGGGCCAGTGGGTTTGAGCAATTGCAAATCGTACCGCTTTTGGTTGTGACGCCTTTGGTGTTCTTGGGTGGCGCGTTTTATTCGGCGGATATGTTGCCTGGATTTTGGGAAACCGTGGTCAAATTCAATCCGGTCTTGTACTTGATCTCTGGCTTTCGCTGGTCGTTTTTTGAGGTCTCAGACGTGCCTGTGGGCGTGTCCTTGGCGGCGATTTCGGTGTTTTTGCTGTTGTGCATCTCTGCCGTGGCATGGATTTTCAAAACAGGCTGGCGTTTGAAACAGTAGAAAAATCACTTCTATGTTAACACGGGGGGGCCATGCGCCCCCTTTTTCATGTCTGCGATCCTGTCAAACCTAAGCCCGCTTGACCAAAAGTCACCTGAGGCGGCTTTACGTTCGCATACGCACAAAACCTGTTAGAAATCATTGGATTGTGCACAGGCATTTCTCGTCTAAATTGTTCGAGACGTTTTCGAACCGTTTTAACAATTCATCAAAGAGTGACTTACACATGAAAAATCTCCTGCTCTCCACAGTTATCGGCCTTGGTTTTGCAACGGCTGCCATTGCAGACACAGCCCAATACACACTCGACGCCTCACACAGCCAAATCGTGTTCACCTACAACCACCTTGGCTACTCAACAACAACAGGTGTCTACTCTGGTTTTGAGGGCGCAATCGCGTTTGACGCGGAAGATGCAGCCAACTCATCCGTCGAAGTGTCCTTTCCAACAGACAGCCTCTACACAGGTTGGGCCGAACGCACAGCGCATTTCTTGGGCGATGATTTCTTTGGCGCAGAAGCCAACCCAACGATTTCATTCAAATCCACAGGCATCGAAGTGACAGGCGAAACAACCGGCCTCATCACCGGTGATTTGACCATCAACGGCATCACAAAAGCCATCGTTTTGGACGCTGTCATGACGCAAATGGGCGATCACCCAATGGCGAAAACACCTTGGGCTGGCTTTGATGCGACGGCCACTGTTTTGCGCTCTGACTACGACATGGGCATGTTTGCACCTTACGTGTCTGACGAAGTTGAAGTGGCGATTTCTATTGAAGCTATGAAAGCCATGTAAGCTTTCTTGCACTGAGACTTTGGGGCCGTGGGAGAGATCCTGCGGCCTCTTTTTTTGTCCAATGCCGTCTGGCACTGACGTTGGAATTTCAACGATAGAGACAAAAAATAAGCGGCCCCGAAGAGCCGCTTATCATAGTCGCAATGTCAAACCTTTGCCGCCCGAAGGCTGCCTATTGCGCCAGTTTGGCAGTCAGATTGACATCCACATCCACCACAAACCCGACCGTGCTCTCGTCGGAATATCCGGCGCCCATACCAAAATCACGGCGGTCCATTTGGGCGATTCCTGTCATTGTGGCCGTCACACCATCCGTTTGCAGCTCGAACTCGAGCAACACAGGCACAGTCTGACCAATCAATGTCACCTCGCCCGTTGCCAAATGGTACGGCCCCGCGTCGATGCGCGAAATGTCAGCCTCAAACACCGATGTCGTATAGGTGCTGGTGTTGAAAAACTCCGGACCGACCGCAGTGGAGGTCACAGATCCAAGTGTCAGCGTGGTGGTGTCGATGTTGACCAAGACCGTGCCCAAACCCGTTTCCACATCATAGGTGATCTTGGCATTCCATGTGTCAAACACGCCCTCAATCGGCGCACCAGATTGGGCAACGGAAAAGGTCAAACGGCCCTCTGTGACAGTCCAAGCAGGCGCATTTGCACCCGTGATATAGCTGGGCACCATTGGCTCTGAAACTGCGGCATCAGCCTCGGATGTGACAAATGGTTTCGGACCATGATCCTCAGTGCCAAACATCAAGGCACCCCCAATCACAGCCGCCCAAAGGACAAGCGCCGCCACAGGCACGATTTTATCGTGAGAGGCCGCTTTGGGATCGCCCGCAGAGGTGCCTTTTGTCATACGTGCCAAAGTGGCGTCTTTGTCGATCACCACATGTTTCAGCGCCCCTGCGACATGGGCCCCAACAGCCCCCAAAAGGACGAAAACAGCCGTTCCATGGACCGCCTTGGCGGCAAGCGCGACAGTTTCAGATTTGGGTACAAACGGCAGGTTTTGCCCAAACGGCCACCAAATCGGCGCAAAACCGACCTCAGCGGCATGCATGATCCAGCCAGAAAGTGGCACAACCACAAGCGCGCCATACAGCGCCCAATGCACCAATTCGGCCGCGAGCGTTTCAAGCCGATTGTCAGGGTGCAGCGGCACAGGGCGCGGTTGAGACACCGCCCACAAGATACGCAGCACCGCCAAAAGAAACACAGTCACACCAATGGTTTTATGCACCGAATACAGGGTTTTCAACGTATCTATGGTGTCTGCATTACGCGGCATTTTATCGCCAATGATCCCAAGCGCAAAGGCCGTGACAATCAAGAGCGCAATCGCCCAATGGAAAAAGCGGGCAACGCCGCCGTAGCTGGTTTCGGTGTTGGTCATAATGAGTGGGCCTTTGTGATATGGGTGAACTCAATGGATTGCATGCATCCTCCCTAACAAATCCTCACACACAAAGAGAGTTCTTTTGGCGCACAGACGCCAGCCGCTCACGCACATGTGTTTCGGTGCGGGTCGGATGCGCGCCAAGACTTCACCAAAGGCACAAAGCGGTGTATGGCAAAGATATGAGCACAAATCCTCCGAATCTCCGCCCCGATCTGGCCCCCAAAGCCATTATTGATCCCAGCAAACGAGACGGCCAGCCGACCATCGGCATGGTGTCCCTCGGGTGCCCAAAAGCGCTTGTGGACAGTGAACGTATTTTGACGCGTCTGCGCGCCGAAGGCTATCAGATGTCCGCCGATTACACGGGCGCGGATGCGGTGATCGTCAACACATGCGGGTTTTTGGACAGTGCTAAGGCCGAAAGCCTTGAGGCCATCGGCGAAGCTTTGCAAGAAAACGGCAAGGTCATCGTCACGGGGTGTTTGGGTGCCGAACCTGACTACATCACCGGTGTTCACCCCAAGGTTTTGGCCGTCACTGGCCCGCATCAATACGAGCAGGTTTTGGACGCTGTGCACAGCGCTGTGCCGCCCGCGCCCAATCCGTTTGTGGATTTGTTGCCTGCGCAAAGCGTGTCGCTCACGCCGCGCCATTTCAGCTATCTCAAGATTTCCGAGGGCTGTAATCACGCCTGTAAATTCTGCATCATCCCTGACATGCGTGGCAAATTGCAGTCGCGCCCTGTGCATGCGGTGCTGCGCGAGGCCGAAAAGCTTGTTGAAGCTGGCGTCAAAGAATTGCTGGTGATTTCGCAGGATACCTCTGCTTATGGTTTGGATCGTCGCTATTCGACGCATCCTTGGAAAGACCGTGAAGTCAAAAGCCACATCACCGATCTGACCCGCGAGTTGGGGCAA
>JBLHXX010000087.1:0-10252 GCA_047630475.1 Celeribacter sp.
ACCGCAGATATGGATTTGGGCGTCATCGCCAAGGTCGAAAAAGCCCCATGGCCCAAAGGCTTGCCCGATCAAATCGCCGCCGTGCGCGAGGCTCTGGTGGATATGGGCGAGGCCTCCCCCGAACAAATCGCCCGCCGTTTCACCCGCGCCCGCACCACTGCCGTACAGCCTTTGCTGGAAAGTTTGGCAGCGCTTGGGCAAGCGGATAAATTGGAAGACGGCAAATATGCGGCCTAGATTTAAGATAGGATATAGAGATGCGCAGATTTGAAATAGACCAAGACAGCCTGCCAGATTTGGCGGGGATGATGTTGGCCACAGTCGAGGCTCTGCGTGTGCTTGGCGGTTCGGCCACGATCCAAGAGCTGGACGAAGAGGTGATTTCGCTCGAAGGCGTCACAGAGGCCGAACAAAGCTACATGATGGCCAATAACAATATGCCACGGGTGAATTATTACCTGTCATGGGCGCGCACCTATTTGAAACGCGGGCAGGCGTTGGAAAATTCCGCACGCGGCGTTTGGGCGTTGACGGAAACGGGGGGCAAGATACTGGATGTCGCCGCAACGCGCGCGATTTATGATCAGGTCACTCAAGAAGAAAAAGAACGGGCCAAGGAAAAGCGCCAAAAGGAACGGGATCGCCTGCAAGCCAAGCGCGACAAGCAAAAGCGCAAAGCGTCAGAGATCGAGACTATAACGCAAGAAGAGCCGGACGTTCACGACGATTGGAAGTCCAAGTTGCTGGACGTGATGAAAGCCATGGACCCCGCAGCCTTTGAACGCTTGGCCCAAAGGCTGTTGCGAGAGGCAGGCTTTGTCAAAGTCGAAGTGCGCGGCAAGTCTGGTGATGGCGGGATCGACGGCGTGGGCGTGCTCAGGGTCAATTTGGTGTCATTCCAAGTCTACTTTCAATGCAAGCGCTATAAGGGCAGCGTAGGTTCAAAAGAGATCAGAGATTTCCGAGGCGCATTGGAAGGCCGCGCAGACAAGGGGCTGTTTATCACAACGGGCCATTTCACCAGCCAAGCCTCAGAAGAGGCGACCCGCGACGGGGCCAAGGCCATTGATCTCATAGATGGCGAGCGCCTGTGCGATCTGTTGAAAGCTAACAAGCTAGGAGTGCAGACAGAAATGGTCGAACAAGTGACTGTCGATCCGCAATGGTTTGACGGCGTTTGACTTCAGTATACAGAGGGTGAATTTGCCTTTGGGGGCCTCAATGGGGGCTTTAGTGTAAATCTCATTTATTTTATTCATTTATATCAAGTTACTAGTTGTTGAGTGTGTGTCCGTGTGGGTCACAATCCGAAAATATCCAAAGACGTTCAAAAGCCCTTATGTTATAAGGTTTTTGCGATATCCTTTGTCCGATGGTGTTTTAAGCCGTCCGATCAAATACCCCCAGATTGGGGGTGTCGTTAGGGGTGTCGGGAAATGTGATAAAACCGGATACCCCCAGATGCCCTTGAGTGATTCCCAGCTGCGATTCTTAAAGCCAAAGGATAAGCCCTATAAAGTTTCCGACTTTGAAGGGCTGTTTGTCTTGGTCAAACCCAATGGGTCCAAGCTTTGGCAATTCAAATACCGGATCAACGGCGTAGAACGCCTTTTGTCGATCGGTCAATATCCTGACGTATCGCTGGCGAAAGCGCGCAAAGCGAAGGAGATAGCACGCAGCCAATTGGCTGACGGCATTGACCCCAGCGAGGCCAAGCAAGAGGCCAAGGCCCAAGCCCGCGAAGCGCATGGCAACACATTCGAGAAAATCGGCGCGGCGTTTCTCAACAAACAACAGATAGAGGGCAAATCCAAAGCCACTTTGGACAAGACTGCCTATCACCTCAAATTGGCGAACACGGCCTTTGGGCGCAAGCCGATCACAGAAATCACCGCGCCGATGATCCTAAAATGCCTACGCAAGGTCGAGGCCAAGGGCAACTATGAGACCGCCCACCGCCTGCGCGCCCGCATTGGCTCTGTATTTCGTTTTGCCGTGGCGAGTGGTCTGGCAGACACCGATCCAACTCATGCACTTAAAGACGCGCTGATCAAGCCAACCCGTGTGCATCGCGCCGCAATCACCGCGCCCAACGCCTTTGGTGCTTTGTTGCGTGAAGTGGATGCCTTTGAGGGGCAGGCGACCACGCGCATCGGTTTGAAATTCTTGGCGCTTATGGGGTTGGTTTTGATGTTCTAAAATAAGGTTTTGTGCATTTTTAGGCTGAATACTTTTCAACGCTAGATTTTGTTCACTGGGGATGCGCCGAGGTTAGCTAGGCATCGTCAGTGACTTTTGAAAAATCACATAGAAGCATATTTTGTGCTATAAAGCTGACATCATTATTTTCCTATTAAGGATAATTTAACAGACGGATGATGCATATGCGCCAGTGGAAACCTCTCTAAAGGGTGTTGCATCAGGCCCAAAGATAAAGCCATGCAAAGTCTCTGGTTTTGAGGGGCTGCGCATTTTGGTGACGCCCAATGGCTCTAAGTCGCGGCAGTTTAAAAACCGGACCCATGGGCAAGACCGGCTGTCGCCGATTGGTAAGTATCCTGATGTGCCCCTGACCAACATGCATCGCTTGGACACCACCAACCTGACAGATTTTGGTAAATGTTCAAAAGGTCACTGTGTGATCAATGACAACATAGGTGTTGTATGCAACCTGTTATTTTGCAACTGTTTTGTACGTTGTTTACGTGTGAATTGAAATTGGGCTGAATTGAAGCGGTGGAGTGTTAGAAAGCTGTAGGGGCTTGCCTGATTTCCACGCACAGCTGGTTCGCCATGACGAATAGAGAAAAATAGTGTTCGCATTTTTGTTGCAAAGCCTTACGTCATTGTTGTTGGCAGGTGTGCTGGTTTACGTAACCCTTACCAATGTTCGACTAAAAACCCAAAGACGCACACAACAGGTTCTGCTTGGTGTGTTTTTTGGAGTCTCTGTTGTCTCGCTTGGGATGTGCAGCATCGTGGTTGAGCCATTGTCGGCTCCGTTTGATGCCCACGCTGGGCCGCTCATTTTTGCAGGGTACCTTGGTGGTCCAATCGGCGCCTTGATTTCGGGGCTTATGGGCGCAATGTACAGAATTTGGGTGGGAGGGCCTGCGCCAACGATCGGTGTCTTCATGAATCTAGCGATTCCGGTTGTTGGGATTGCCGTCAGCTATTTGCGCCCTGTGAAAAATTGGCCAGATACGCAAAGGTTAACAATTGGCTATCTTGTGCTCGGTTTTTCACTATTACACCTCCCACTGTTTGTATTTCTTGGCAGCACTGTTCAATTTCCAAATCCCAATGGATTGCTTGGCCTGACTGCGTTGGGTTTTATTGTCAGCGGCGCGCTGTCTATTCTTGTCACTTGGAAAATCATTAGTTTTGCTATTCGCTCTGCAAACGAAACCAACCTTGCCGCCGAAATGGCAAGTCGGCTGGATTTGACCATGCGTGCGTCTGGGGTTGGCATGTTCGTGCAGCAGGTTGGTGATCCTGGACCGTACTATGATGCGGGAATGATGGCGATGTTTGGGCTGAACCGAGACCCAGGCATGGTTCCGTTTTCAGAATTAGAACCTTTGTTTCATCCCGATGACTTATCGCGCGTGCGAACAGAAATGCAGCAAGCTTGGGCAGGTGGACAGCTTCGGGGTAAGTCTGATTTTCGTGCATTTCGAAAAGATGGAACCCTTCAACATATCCGAACGACATGGGTCGCAGAGCAGGACGCAAAAGGCAGTGTCTGGCGCGTCACGGGGATCAATGCAGACCTGACAGACATCCGTGAGGCAGAGCATCGCGAAAGAAGTTCGCAGGAACGTTTGGCGTCGATAGCCGAAAAGCTGCCGGGTGTCTTTGTCGATTATGATGTCACGCACTGGGACAAGCCCGTGTTGATCTACATCAGTCCCAAATGTGTAGATGTTTGGGGGTACACCGACGCAGATATTTTGGCCGATCCTGATCTGCTTGTTCAGATGCATGACCCCAAGGATCTGGGGCCTTTTTTAAAGGCTGTTAAGCGCGCGCGCGAAACCCGTTCACCGCTTCATTACCGTTACATGATCACAGCACGCGACGGGCATCCGCGATGGTTGGACTTTCACGGTGACTTTGCGATTGAAGGGGATAGAACTCTTGTCAAAGCAATCGTTCTGGACGCAACACGCGAAGTCCAATTGCAACAAAAGATGGAAAAAGAAGGCGAAATATCACGCAGAGCGCAGAAGAACGAAAGCATAGGTCAATTGACGGGCGGCGTTGCGCATGACTTTAACAACCTTTTGGCTGTGATCCTTGGCAACTTGGAACTGCTGCGCGAGGATGAAAAAACGCCGAGTCAAATCGATATGATCGATACGGCGATTTCGGCAACCTTACGTGGGGCCGATCTTACCAAAAATATGTTGGCCTTTGCACGTCAAGCACCGCTGACACCTGTGGTGCTTGACCTCAATAATGTGGTCCGCGAAGCTAAAAACTGGATGGCGCGCGCTATGCCGGAAAGTGTTGAGATCGAAACGTCGCTTCTTGCTGGGGTGTGGCCGATTGAAGCGGACCGGTCTTCATTGGAAAGTGCGCTGTTGAATTTGGCTTTGAATGCTCGTGATGCGATGAATGGGCACGGCAAATTAACAATCGAGACGGCGAATGTGCGGATCGATGAGTCCTATATAGACGAGCGACAAGAAGAGCTGGCACCTGGCCGTTATGTCATGTTGGCCGTTAGTGATAATGGGCCGGGTATTTCGAACGAGGTCATAGGTTCTATTTTCGAGCCTTTCTTTACGACCAAGCCGCCGGGGGTGGGGTCAGGTCTTGGCCTGTCGATGACCGTTGGATTTATGAAGCAATCGGCAGGAACTGTTCAGGTATATACCGAAATTGGTGAAGGAACGACATTCAAGTTGTATTTCCCCGTTTCAAAAACGGAGTTGGAGCAACCCGTCAAGCCATTGATAGATGATAATAAAACATCGGACCGTGGCGCAAAACTGCTTGTGGCAGAAGACGAAGATGCCGTTCGTGCAACTTTGGTCACTATTTTGGAGCGTGCAGGCTATCAAGTGACGGCGACAGCATCTGGCGATGCAGCTTTTGCAGCTTTTGAGGAAGATCCGTCTTTTGATTTGTTGCTGACCGACATCGTTATGCCGGGGACGTTACAAGGGACTGGCCTTGCCAAAGCGCTCAGGGAACGCTGGCCAAACCTACCGGTTCTTTTCATGTCTGGATATGCAAGTGAGGCGACAGTGCACGGAAACGGACTGAGGCCTGAAGACATTCGATTGATGAAACCGATTCAACGCGCTGAACTTCTCTCTGCGGTTGTCAAAGCCGCTGAGACTATCAAAAAATGACGCAGGATATGCCAAAATGAAGATGCCTGATCCAAGGAGCGTCGTGCCGGATGGAAATCCGCTGACGCGAGGCATATGATCGGTGGCGCATTCTAAGCGGGCTAGGGCGCACGCCAAACGCCACGCCAGCCATCGCGACGTTCAAAAAACGCGCGGCTGTGCGCAGGATCAGCCAAGGACACCACATCCATGTCAAGCACCGTGAACCGCAAAATTGCGAAACGTGCTGCGCTTGGATTGCGCTCATACGATTGCGCTGTCGCAATGTCTGACCCGGGGGATGGGGTGACGCCATAATTGGGCAAAGCATGATCGGGCAGGGCAGCCCAAGCTGTTTGTGCTTCGGGGCCTTCGATGATCTGGATCGCGCCAGACATGCGCAGCTGCAACACTTGGTCTTCACGCCAAATCGTAAGCGCTGCCCGTGGGTCATTGGTGATTTCAGCGCATTTGGATGTGGCCGCATCGGTGAAAATATCAATCGTTGCGCGGGATGTGTCGATGGCGCGTACAACCACACTGCGCGCGGCAGGCGCGCCGTCATGACCGACCGTGGACAAGGTGGCAATTTGCGCTTTGCGTTTGTCAGCGACGATTTGCGGCGTCAAAGCAGACCATGCCTTGGCTAAAAACTGTGCTATATCGGTCCTATGTGGGGCATTCATGTCATCTATCATAAATATACCGTGCCGTGCGACACTTGGTATTGCAAGTCTGCTGGACGTGATCCGCTGTGCATGCGACACATGCGGTATGCAAATTGATATGAACGCCCCGACCGTCGCTGTGAATTTTCCTGAGATGCGCGAACGTGCTTTTGATATATTTATGGCTGGAGTGCGGCATGCCGATCCTGCTGGAGCCGTAGAAGAGGCCCTAAAAGGCCGCACATTTACCCGTCCTACAATTATTGCCGTTGGCAAAGCGGCCCGCGCAATGGCCCAAGCCGCGATGCGCCACGTCCAAGCTGAAACAGTCGTGGTTGTCACCAACTATGAAAACGCAGCCCCGCTTGAGGGCGCGGAAGTGCGCGGTGCGGCCCATCCAACACCAGATGCCGAAGGTGCGCGCGCCGCCCAGCGGGTCGAGGGTGCGTTGAGCATGGCCCAAGGGGATGTGATCGCGTTGATTTCTGGTGGCGGATCAGCCTTGCTGCCTGCGCCAGTGATGGGGGTCAGTTTGGACGACAAAGCCGTCGTGAACGGGCTTTTGATTGCCTCTGGTGCTGATATTGTGATGATGAACCTGATCCGCCAGCAATTGTCGCGGCTCAAAGGGGGCGGTCTTTTGCGGGCTGCCGCGCCGGCCCATGTGACCACTTTGGTGTTGTCTGATGTGGTGGACGACGATTTGCGCGCGATTGCATCGGGGCCGTCCGTGTCGCCGATTGGCACCCGCGCGGATGCGGTTGACGCGTTGAAGTCTTTGAAAATATGGGACCGGGTGCCTGAATCTGTGCGCAAGCATTTGCAACAACCTGAGCCTGATTTGGGGCCTTTGCCCGAAAGTGACACCATTTTGATCGGCTCAAACAATCGTTCTGTTGCGGCCATGGCACGTGCGGCAGGAGGGGGCGTGAAGCAAGGCGTTCATGTGTTTCCTGCGCCCTTGGTGGGCGATGTCGATGCGGCAGCACATATCATTTTGGATTGCGCTCATGAGGCTGGCATCTATCTGTTTGGCGGGGAAACCACGGTCAAAATCGCGGGCACGGGTCTTGGCGGACGCAATCAAGAATTGGCGCTGCGCGTGGCCAAAATCGCAGGTGAACGCGGCTTTGGCGATTATGTGTTTTTGTCGGGGGGCACCGATGGCCGTGATGGGCCGACGGATGCGGCGGGTGGCCTGGTCGATGGATCAACGTTGGATCGGCTCAAAGCCGCCGGAGTTGAGATCGACGATGTCTTGGCGCGCAACGACAGCTATCACGGTCTTGAGGCTGTGAATGATTTGTTGAAAATTGGCGCAACAGGAACAAATGTTGCGGATCTTCAGGTTCTTATACGACTTTGATCATCTATCGATGGAAAAGCCGTAAATGAGTTGTCGCAGGCCCAAAGCGGCGCCTGCGATGATGGCCGCCATGGTCACCGGCGCTGAAAATGCCAACACTGAGAACGCCGAAATGCCTTGTCCGATGGTGCAACCAAAGGCCAAGATCGCGCCGACGCCCATAAGGGCTGCGCCTAAAATTTGGCGTTTCAATTCGCGCGGATCATCGCAAGCTTCCCATCGGAAATGCCCTTTGAGCAGCGATCCTATCGCGGCCCCAATCAGCACGCCAGTGATAGAGCCCACCCCAAAATTCAAAGATGTGGCAGACGACATCATCACGTAAAATATACTGTCCCCGATGGGGGCTGCAAAGGTGTGTGACACGATAGGGGTGGCTTGAAATGTCAGATCCGACAGCCATGCTGTGCCAGCCCAACCGCTGACGATCACTGCGCCGACAAGAGCGCCCCATAGAATAGATTTGTGCATGGTTAGGAATGATTTTGAACTGAGCGCAAGAATGAGTATTACGCCGCCAATGGTCAACCCGACAGGCACCAGTGGTAGGCCGAATTCAGTCAACCAATGTGCGATGCCCGCTGGTGCTTGTGCGGGGTGTGGGGCGAAAAAAGTCACGCGCAGCTGCGCCAGTGGTCCGTTCAGGGTTATGTAACTGGACAGCCCCATGACGATCACGATGACGAAATTGCGCAAGTCTCCGCCGCCCAAACGGGCCAACGCACCAAAGCCGCAGTTGCCCGCCAAAGCCATGCCATACCCGAACATTAGTCCGCCCAATATGGACGCCACAGGGGACCATTTGAGTGACAAATAGGCGGTTTGTGTGGGGTCGATCAGGTCAAACCCGATCAGGGTGAATACGCCGATGATGGCCACACCAATCGCCACGCCCCATTGGCGTGCGCGGATGTTTGACCCTTGGTACAAAGCGTCTTCTATAGCGCCCATGGAACAAAATCTGCCCAGTCGCGCAGCCAAGCCAAGGCCAATGCCGCCGGCACAACCTATCAAGGCCGCAATCGCGCCCGGGTTTAGTGTTTCAATCATAGAGCCTCCCTGATGATGGGAAGGATGGGGCTGGGCTAGCCGCCGCGCTTTTGCGCATCATCATCTGTGCCACAAAAGAGATCGTAGATGACTTCCAAAATGCGTTTCGGACGCTCATCGGTCAAGGAATAATAGATCGCCTTGCCATCACGTCGCGGGGTTACGAGGCCCTCAAGCCGCAACCGAGCAAGTTGCTGGCTGACAGCCGCTTGACGCGCAGACAAAAGATCTTCGAGTTCCGTGACGGATTTTTCTCCGGTGACGAGGTGACACAAAATCATCAAGCGGCCCTCGTGGGAGAGCGCTTTGAGCAAGTTTGATGCGTCACAGGCACTCGACATCATTTTGTCGAGCTCCGCTTCGGATAGATCGTTCGAAAATACTGGCAAAGGAGAATTCATCGCCCAGTCCCTCATCGTTAGAATGCGATATCGTCTGATATCGCATCAATCCCGTCTTGAGCACAACGCTCATCTATATCGGGTCCCGGCGCACCTGATACACCGATTCCGGCGACAATAGAACCCGCCGCCTCAATCATAAGTCCGCCACCCAGCGCCAAAGGCTCGGACAGTTCGCGAATGCCCGCCATCATCTCGCCTGGGCCAGTGACCTTTCCAAGGTCCAATGTTGATGTGCGAAAGGATACGGCGGTCCATGCTTTGCGTCGCGCGGTTTCGAAAACGTGCAGTCCCGCATAGCGATCGCGTAGGTAAACTTGTGGAATGCCAAAGCGGTCCACGACCATCACGCCGACTTGATAGCCTTGGGCGCGACAGCTTTCCATCGCGGCCACGGCGGCTGTGCGCGCCACTTCGGGTTTGAGCACTTTGAAGGTGACAAAAGCATCATCCTCTTGGGCAAAGCTTGGGGATGTTGTTGCTGCCACTAAGGCAAATGCGGTCAAAAAGTGTTTCATATCAGTGTCCTCCCAGTCACTATTTTACATTATTATCAATCGATTGCGTTGTGAAGCTGCTATGGTTTCTAAGCGTCACCGTTAGCATCGCCCAAAACATTTCATCGCCGCCATACCCCTCTATGCGTGCCTGTTCATGACCGTCTTTCACCAAAACAAAGGTGGGCGTGACCACCAATGCTCCGTTGAATGTGACGTCTGTTGGGCGCGGATCGTGCAGGTCTATACGGCGCAGCGGGGCAAATTGACCTTCGGGCGTTTTGGGGTAGATATCGGAAATCTCGGCATCCCAACGGGCGCAATAGGCGCAGCCCGTTTGTTCGACCATGATGAGCTGTGTGTCGTTTTGCTGTTGATCAGGCGGCGCGTCATTGGTGTTCGCCAAAGCTGTGCCAAGACCCAAGCCAAATGGGATGCTTAAAAAAGTGGCTAAGACTGAGCGGCGTGTTTGCATAAGCATAAGCGGGACCGTGAACGTTGTTTGGCTGGATCTTGTTTTGCACAATTGTTTGTTGACGCAGGCTTAACAATCAACATAATTTGAATATGTGAATAACACAAGGTTTTCGCAAGCGCTCAGCTAAGTTTTCGCGCGCTCACAGGAGGAACTATATGTTAGGTGTGACATGTTGGATGTGACGGTGATTTCCGCTTTTCTAGGGGGGCTGATTGTATTTTTCTCGCCCTGTATTTTGCCGATTGTCCCATTTTATCTATCCTATATGGCGGGGACGTCCATGGGTGAAATCAGCGAGGATGGTCAGTTGGCAGCCGGCGTGCGCCGGCGTGCGGTGGTGTCCTCGATCATGTTTTCTCTCGGTATTATAACCGTTTTTGTGGGACTTGGTGCGGCTGCCTTTTCGTTTTCTCAGGTGTTTCGTGGGCAACAAGACCTTTTTCGCATTGC
>JBLHXX010000088.1:0-10209 GCA_047630475.1 Celeribacter sp.
AGGATCGAAGATGTCGCAGCCAAATAGCCTGTTTTTCAAATGCATTCGCCCTAGATTAAGGACATGACACAGACATCATCAGACATGCACACAGATGCAAACACGGCCGTTTTGTTCAACGCAGACTGCCCTGTGTGCAATTTCGAAATCTCGCATTACGCCGAGTATGCGGGCAAAAACGCCCTACCCATTCGATTTGACGATCTCAATTCTTGTGCTCTGGCGCGTTGGGATTTGACAGCGGATCAGGCGGCAAGGCGGTTGTATGTGGCCCATGAGGGCGCGTTGTTGTCGGGTATTCCGGCGTTTCGCGTGCTGTGGGCCCAGATGCCAAAATACAAATGGCTGGCACGCGTCACAGGTTGGCCCGTGATCATGCCGCTCAGTGTTTGGGCCTATGACAAAGTGCTCGCACCGTTGATTTACAACTGGCACATCCGGCGATTGGCACGCACAGAGGCCTAAGACGCACGGTTGTCCAAGTAATAGCGCACAGCGTCTTGCACATGGCGAAATCGGTCACCGCCAAGGTGTTTGCCACCATACCACCGCGTCACGACAATGATATGATTGCGCAGCTCTGCACGCTCTAACATCCGCAAAATCACCATGCCAGCGCCACTTTCGCCGTCATCGTTTTTGATCGGGACATCACCGGCCAAAAGCCCCCAAGTGTTATGGGTGGCGCGGGCGAATTTTTTGGTTTTGCACAGGGTTTTGAGGAACGCCTTGGCCTCGTCCGCATTTGCACAAGCCCCGCCAGACACAGCGTATTTCGATCCACGATCCGATATGATGCCGTCAAAACTTTGCATGAGCCAACTTATAGAGGCGTCGCGATGAAAAAACAGGCCTTAAAATACGTCAACGATCACCATTTTGCACCGCACGGATGTAGGAGAGCTCTTGGGTGTTGAGGCAATACTCAGGCGCGTGGGTTTGGGCCGTTTGGTGTTCAACCATCCACAAAATACATGCGTCATGCTGGGTGCAACTGCCGCAACGCGTGACCATCTGCGCAAGCTCTGGCGCATCGATCACACCCGAGGCGACAGCGCGGTCCACATCAACGCCCAAACGATCCCCCATCCCATGCATCAAAGTGGTGGTGCCTCGTTTCGGGGGCACAGCGACATTTGCATCAAGATGTCCAGTATCCGCATTGTGGTCGGTCATGGCAGGCCCCTTTGGCAAAGGTTTGAACAGACTAAAATCAACAGTCTTTTGCCAAATCACGCGCCTAGGGTCTTTGATACGGATCAAAGCGCGGGGAAATGCGTTGCCCCGATCACGCAGCACGCAGCAACACAGCCGCCGCATGGCCACGCATTTCGGGGCGCACCAAAGGGCCTGCGGCATGGTCGCCGAACAAGCGTAAGTGCGGGTATTGCAGGTACAAAGCATCACGTTGATCTTTGCCCAGCGCCCCAAGAGACACAGCCTCGGGGTGATAGCTTTCGGCCAAAAGCCCGCCGCTGTCGACAATTTCATGGTGGCTGAACATCAGGTGAAAATACATCACCTCTTTCAAATCCGTGCGGTGTCGAATGGTTTTACCATCAACCAAAAGACGCGCAGGCACGAGTGCTTCCTCCAGCCCTGCGTAGAGTTCCAATCGATGGCCTGTCATAAGCACGCGGTGCTCGGGCGAGACCAAAACGGGGCGTTCCGGGATTTTGGGGCCTAAGGCGCCACGTAGAATTTCAACGGGGGCCAAATCGGGTTTCTCAGACAGATTCACATGCGTCGCGGCCACCCATTCAACGGGCTGATAGCCCTGATCAGCGGTCCAAACAAGATCACCTGTGGTCACCGTCTCTACCGGCTGCAACCCATCTTTACAGCGCACAACAGACCCCGCGGCAAAGCACATCGGATCCGTGGCATCAGGCACAATCGGGGCATGCCCAGGCTGCGTCGCTGTCAATGTTTCATGGACATAGGTTCTGGAATTGCTGTCAAACCCAGTCAGATCCAAAATAAAACCGCCCATGAACAAGATGTGGGTTTCCCCTGCTCCCAGACCATCAAAGCTGCGTGGGTCTGGCACCAAATCCCCTTTGATCACATCGCCCGCCTCATTCAAAACGCGCCAAATATGTTGCCCATTGTGGTTTTGCTCGATGTTCAAAGTGAAACGATCATCCGCAGTTCCCAAAATATCGATGCCTACCACAATGAGACTGCGTGTGGCGCAAGGCCCTGTCAGATGAGCGGATGCGAAACGGCCGATCATATGCCCCGAGATGTCTATCGCCATGATATTGACTCCTGCTGCGGCCTTGGCTTGGGATGCCCCTTGCGCACGGCCGGTACCTTATGAGTTAACCTTTTGTTCATCACAATAGGGCCGCAGATCAGGGCAAAATAGCGGCACAGCAGAGGCTTTATCGCGGTATCGCACCGCGCTCCTCCCCTGAAGGCATTGTCGTTGTCTCGATGGCTTAGACCACAAGAACAGGCCGAACCTACAAGGTGGCCATAGTCCGGCGCACGGTTTCGATCCGTTGATCATTGGGCGGGTGAGACCCAAGGAACTGATCACCCGGATCGGGAATACGGGTGAAAAACGCCGCGCCACGCACAGGGTTGTAGCCCGCGCGATACGCGATAATTGTGCCCAATTGATCGGCCTCAAGCTCATAGGACTTGGAATATCGCCGCGCCCCCACCGTGGCCCCCAGATTTTGCACGGTCTCAACCGTAGAGGCATCAGCCCCAACAGCCGCAGCCAGAACGCCGCCCAAAAGACCACCGATCATCGCGCTGTCTTGGGTGCGCCCCAGATGACCTTTGATGTGATGCGAGGCTTCATGACCCAAGATGAAGGCCAATTCATCGCCGTTTTGCACCTCGGACAACAAAGCCACCGAGAACGTCAACACAGGGCGGCCTGTGTCGTCGACAGATTGATAAGCGTTGGAGGGCGCTTTGGGATTGCGATCCACAACAATTTTGAAATCACAATTTGCGCCGGTGGTGCGGGTGCGACACTCTGATTCCGCGATCGGTTCCACATGGCGCACAATCGTGGCAAAGCTTTCGACCGTGACAGGCCCCGCCCCGCCCCCGCTTTGCACCACGGGTTGAACACTTGGAGCGGGCAGCGTTTGCGGCGCAGGCGTTGTGGGGGGCACCTGCACATCCAAACACCCGCCCAATGCCACCGTGGCAACAAGACTGATCAACACACGCGGGGCGATTTTTGAGATACGGTTGCGCACAGGATATCCTTGTTGGGTACGATCACGGGCCATTCAACGGGCCAATATGCAGCTATTTTAAGCACTCTGGGATCATCATACCAGTCGCAACTGTGTGAACAGACAGAACCCGCAGCGTGACCGCTAGATTGGTGTAATACGCTTGCAAATTCATTCGCCCGCGTTAGCATCAAAGCATGTTTACAATCGAACACGAATTTGACGCGACACTCATAACAATGGTGGACGATGGGGACGCGCCCTTGCAAGAGGATGTGGTTGTCTCTGCCTTTGAAGAATGTATCACAATCGAACAATATGATGCGCGCACCAAGCAAACCCAAAAGATCACGCTATCGATGGCACAATTGCGCGATTTAGGCGCGGCGTTGGATTTACCTGAGGGTGCCTATGTCATCGGCCCATCAAGGGTTTAAGCCTAAAAATTAGGTTCAAAATATTATAAACCACTGATTTTGAATTGTTTATCGCGCGAAATAGCACCGCGCAGTAAGGTCACGTTCGATTTCGCCACGCCCAGAGTTTTGGCCAACAGTTTCACAACCTCTTTGGTGGCCTTGCCGTCTTCAGGCACACAAGTTACATAAACTCGGACTTGGCCGTCTTGCACTTTTACAACATTACGCGACGCCTTGGGCGTCACCCGCACAGACAGCACACCATCTGAGACCGCACCAATCACATCGCCGCGCAGCCTGTCTGGATCATAGGATTTCGCACCGCTCATGTTATGATCATTTACATTTTCACCTAAAGACGGTTGATTGTTGGTCCTGAAACACCGACATATCGCATAAGCCTTTTTAAATGAAAGCCCTCTACATGCCCACGCCCAACAAAGACGCCCTAGATTTTCTACTCTCACGCCGCTCGCGCCCTGCCAAAACGTTGATCGGCCCCGTGCCAGATCGCGAAACGATCACCACGCTGCTCACCGCAGCCGCGCGCACGCCGGACCACGGCAAACTTGAACCATGGCGCTTTATCGTGTTGGAAAAACCTGCCCTCACACGCTTGTCGCAACTGGTGGCAACATTGGGTGCAAAACGGGGCTTGGATGAAGATCAATTGCGCAAAGCCGTCAATCAATACGCCAATGCCGATTTGGCCGTGGCGGTGATTTGCGCGCCTAAAGTGTCTGCCAAAGTCCCCGAGATTGAACAGGTTTATTCCGCAGGTGCCGCGTGCCTTGCGCTCTTAAATGCCGCTTTGGCTGCGGGTTGGGGCGCCAATTGGTTGTCTGGGTGGGCCTCGCACGACCCCCAATTTCGCGCCGCAGGTTTGGGCCTAGAACCAACTGAGACCATCGCAGGTTTCATCCACATCGGCACCGAAAAAATGGCTCCGCCTGAACGTCCACGCCCCGACTTGGACGCCATAACAACGTGGGTTTCTGAGTGATGTTTGACGACTTTTTCAAAGCCATCGGCCAACTCGGCGACAGTCGGTTTCAATCGGTTTTGTTCAAAGGCATCGGATTGACGCTGACCCTATTGGTCGGCGTCTACATCGCATTTGTGTGGGTATTGGGCCTGTTTTTGCCGGACACCATCACCTTGCCAGTTGTGGGCGACATCGGCCTTGGGGTGGTGCTATCCATCGGCTCGTTCTTTGTAATGCTTGGCCTGTCGGTGTTCTTGATGGTCCCTGTCGCATCAGCCTTCACCGGTTTCTTTTTGGAAGAGGTCGCCGAAGCTGTCGAGGACAAACATTATCCCGATTTGCCCCCAGCGCCGCGTCAAAGCTTTGGCGATATGATGCGCGACACTTTGGGGTTCTTGGGTGTTTTGATCGTGGCGAATATCATTGCACTTGTGCTGTATCTGGCGCTGAACATCGCAGCACCCTTGATCTTTTGGGCGCTCAACGGCTTTTTATTGGGCCGCGAATACTTTCAAATGGTGGCGATCCGGCGATTGGGCCGCGAGGGCGCAAAAGTCGCGCGCGCGCGTCATGCCCCTAAAATCTGGCTCGCAGGCGCGTTGATGGCGGTGCCTTTGTCGATCCCGATTGTGAACCTGCTGATCCCCGTTTTGGGCGCGGCCACATTCACACATATGTTTATGCGACTTGAGGGCGATCGGTTAAAATCGCCCCCACAGTGATCGATGATGCCACAGCGCGTTAGCTGTCAGACACTTTTGGCAAACGCGCTGTCCAATCAAAATCGCGCCACGATATCACTTCGGAATAGATCACCCCAACAATGATCGCCCAGATCACGAACGCCACCAAAGTGACAATCACCGCTTTGCGGCGTGGGTTGTAATTGCTGGGCGCCCCTGCGTGGGTGCCCTCAACAATCACGCCGTCATCGCCTTGTGTGCGCAATCCGATGGGCAAAGCAATAAACATGGTCATGAACCACGTCACAGCGTAAAGCACGATGGCAGAGACAATAGACATAGGGCCATTTCCTTTTCACAACAGGGCCAATCAGCGCGTTCGCCGAGTGTTAAACCTGCTCTAATTCAATCAGACAGCCGTTGAAATCCTTGGGGTGCAAGAACAACACAGGTTTGCCATGTGCGCCAATCTTTGGCTCACCCGTTCCCAAAACACGCGCGCCATCGCTTAGCAATTTATCCCGTGCGGTCAAAATATCATCCACCTCGTAACAGATGTGATGAATGCCGCCGCTTGGGTTCTTGTCCAAATAGCCCGTGATCGGCGAATTGTCACCCAATGGATAAAGCAATTCGATTTTCGTGTTGGGCAACTCGATGAACACAACTGTGACACCGTGATCTGGCTCGTCTTGCGGCGGGCCGACTTTGGCGCCCAAAGTGCCTGCGTATTGCGCGCTGGCGGCTTTCAAATCGGGCACAGCAATGGCCACGTGATTCAAACGTCCTATCATTTTTTGTCCTCTCTAAACTCTCAGACACGGTTATGGCCTGCCCATAGACCCACCTGCAAGCGGCGCTTCGACGCAGTATTTAGACCGCACAGTTAAAATGTTTGCGAATTTTGGCATGACAACACCGCAGGGTTAACGCTCCATTCACCACTTATGGCCTTAACTATCAGTCACAAACATTGTGGAGCTGTTAAACATGTCGAATGATCTCGAAAGCCTATTGCCGCCTCAAAAGCCAACGCCCGAGCGGCCTTTGCTCGGAACAACAGTTTTGATTGTCGAAGACAGCCGTTTTGCCTCAGAGGCGCTGCGCCTTTTGTGCCTGCGCTCTGGTGCGCGTATTCGACGCGCTGACAATCTGTCCCATGCGCGTCGACATTTGCGGGTGTTCCGACCCAATGTGGTGATCATTGATTTGGGCCTACCCGATGGATCAGGTGCCGAATTGATCGACGAGCTGGCCCATGCCAGTGCGCGCGTTGATGTTATTTTGGGCATGTCCGGTGACACAGGCACCGAAAGTGTGGCGCGCGCTGCTGGCGCAGACGGTTTCATCGCCAAACCCATCGCCAATTTAGGTGAGTTCCAACAAATTGTACTGGCCGCCATGCCTGAAAATACCCGCACCAAGGGCATTCACCCTGTGTCCGATGAAACCATTTGCCCAGATCCCATCGCGCTACAGGACGATTTTGTGCATATTTCGGACCTGATGACGCTCAATCGTGGCGAAGACATGTTAGATTACATTGCGCAATTTCTGTCCGGTATCGCACGCACGGCCGGTGATACCGAATTGGTCGATGCCGCCAAAACGCTGGCCGATCACCGCGATCAAGGCCTGCCCTTTGGATCAGACATTGCCCGCATTGCCGGATTGGTTCATGACCGCATCGACCAAGCGCGTGTCGTGTAACATGTTGATATAAAAGGATCGATAGGTTTACAGCAACAGACTGGGCGCATCTCCCATCTCAAGCTGTGGAAACACGGTTGTCTCGATGACGCTTTTTTCAAGACCAAACAGGCTGTGCAAAAGCCATCCCGCATGAGCGCGCACATCACTTGTGGGCATCAAGTCGCGACGTTTATACAGGTCGGCTTCGGCCAATCCTGGCCATTTGCCAAAAACGCGGCCACCACGCACCGCACCGCCTGCCAAAACGGCAGCGCCGCCGGTTCCGTGATCTGTACCGCCCCCCCCGTTGACCCGCGCGGTACGACCAAATTCGGTCATCGCCAGCACAGTTGTGCTGCCCCATACGCTGCCCAACTCAGATTTCAGCGTCAACAAAACATCCGCCAATTTGTCCAATGGCCGCGTGATAGCCCCGCTTTGACTGCGATGCGTATCCCAGCCCGTGATGGAAAAACTCGCGATGCGTGTTTCATCTAACAGGCGCAAAGCCGTGTACTGTGCCAATTCTCGGGTGCCGCGCACATTTTTGGTCACCTTGCCCATCGGCGCGCGCGCCATGGTTGGGCTTTGTGCTTGTCCCTGACCTGTAGCTTCATCTTGTGACAATATCTCAGCCAGTTCCAATCCTTCACGAAACAAGGGATCGTCATGATAAACCGATTCCAACAGGCGCTGCGCTTGCCCCGTCAGCGACAAATCCGCATCAGGTGCCCAAGACAATGTTGGCGCATCACCGCTTAAAATCAACGACGGAGCACGCCCAACGGAAATGGCCGCTTCGCGCTCGGCACCTGGAATCTGCGCCAAGGCACGGTTGAGCCAACCATCTTGTTGAACATCCCCCGCCCCGCCACCTGTTTCAAGTAAATCTTGACCATCAAAATGAGACCGAACATCACGATAAGGCGTTGACGTTGCATGAATAAAAGCCAACTCACCACTGGACCACATCGGCATCAAAGGCGCCAATTTGGGATGAAACCCATAAAAGCCACCCGTCTGCAATGTCCCAGCCAAAAGTCCCTTACGATACGCCGCAAATTCGGGTGCCCCCACGGGCCTGACAACATCAAGCCCATCCATCGCTCCGCGCAAAATAATCACAACAAGACGGTTGTTGGAGGGCACAGAGGCAAAACTGGCCCCTGACATCAAAGGGTGCGCCGCAACAGAGCAGGCAGATCCCAGTATAAAATTTCGACGCGATACATTGGTCATCATGGTCACCTCGCTTCTATCTGCGTTGAAAATCTGGCGCGGCAAGCATCAGCCCCGCCCCCTCAAGCGTATTGGACGCACGCGTGAGGGCCGTGATCAATTCAGGGCGCGCGGCCTCGCCCAGCACGCGCTGCGCCCAGTGATGCGGCCTGCGAAACCCACCCATTCGGCTCAGGTGCGGCGCGGTCATGGCCCAGCTCAATCGCTCGGACAAAAGCTGTGGCGTGATCCAGCTTGGCGCATCTTCTGGCCAGCCTTCAGGGCTTGGGGGATATAAAAATTGCTGCCCCATATTTCTGACAGGGGCCAGCAGGTGTTTTTTAAACTGATTTGGTTTAATGGCCAAAATATCGGCCCCAGACACCCCGATTGCCACAAGGCTCGACCCGATAAATTCAAGCGGCGTTTTCACCTTGGCCCCAAAATCGCGCCAACTGGCGGGATGCGCCAACATCGCGTCATAAACGCGTGGCAAATACCCGTCCGAAGTCATCCAAGCGGCGACCATACTGTCGATCAAATCTGGATCAGGCGTATCGGACACAAAATGCTGCGCCAATCGTGTCGACACATGATGCGCAGTCAGAGGACTGTTGGCGAGATCATTCAAAACAGTTGTAATCGCGGTGAACTTGGGCGGCGTATCGCCCTCGTATGTCACGCCCATCACGGTTGCGGTTCCCGGCTCTGCACGCATCGGATCGAAAGCAGCGCGTTGGGTTTTATCGATGATTTGTCCCGTCAAAAGCTGGGCCAACTGGCGCACGTCTTTTTGGACATACCCCGTGCCAACAGTGTGCAGTTCCAACATTTCGCGCGCTAGGTTTTCGTTCAGTCCCTTTTTGCGCTTTCGACCAAAGGGGGAATTCGGCCCAACCGAAATATGTTGATCAAGATACATCAACATCACGGGATGGGTTTCAACAGCGCGCAGCATATCGGAAAAATGCCCCATGATATGCGGACGAATGGCCTCATCCACAAAACCAAGGCTCGCACCAATCCAACGTACATTTCGATGGCGCAGTGAAAAATGATTGGTAAAATGCCATTCCAACCGCGCGCGAAACGGCGAAGGCGTGTCAACCATACGCGCGAATGCGCCTGCCGTGTCGACCAAGTTGCTTGACCGCTGGGCTTGGCGCAGCTTACGCCCCTCAGCCAGCGCATCCTCGTCACCTGTTTTGTTGGCTTTCGACAATAAGTTTTTCACCCGAACTTCGGCCAGAACCGTGTCATATGATGCCATCGGTTGGTACAACGCCGCATTCACATCCGGCAAAGTCAGAGACGCAAAAATATCGGTCGCCGTGGCTGGCACATCGACGTCAACGGCATGCCCGTAGCCAAATCGGATCGGGCCAAGCACTTGCGGCGCAAGCGTTCGGGGAAAAGCTGAGGTCATATGAATGGCAACCTTTTGAAAGCGCGATGTGTCTTTGGCCAATGCTATCACACAAGGCGCTGTGCGGTCTTTACGATTTCGTGAAACTGCGCCAACGCGTGTTTTTTTGCCGAAATACACAAATGCCTCTGCGCCATCCCGTGTTGGATAGAGGCGTTCTCACGAACAGTGGGTTGGAACAGTGAGATCAAACACAACTCAAACATAAGAAAAGGCGCGAGGTTTCCCCCGCGCCTGATCAAAAATAGATGTGTGATAACTTACTCTTCGGCTGGAAGCGCCCGCAGGTGCAATTCGCGCAGCTGTTCGTTCATCGGCTCGTTTGGCGCGCCCATCATCAGGTCTTCGGCGCGTTGGTTCATCGGGAACATGATAACCTCGCGGATGTTGGCCTCGTCAGCCAGTAACATCACGGCGCGGTCGATGCCCATCGCGCACCCACCGTGGGGCGGCGCACCGTATTGGAACGCGTTGACCATGCCGCCAAAGCGTTTTTCAACTTCGTCTTTGCCGTAGCCGGCGATCTCAAACGCTTTGTACATGATTTCGGGCGAGTGGTTGCGCACAGCGCCCGAGACCAATT
>JBLHXX010000089.1:0-9856 GCA_047630475.1 Celeribacter sp.
AAATGGTGCCCCCACACGGACTCGAACCGCGGACCTACTGATTACAAATCAGTTGCTCTACCAGCTGAGCTATAGGGGCACTGAGGGTCGTTTAAGGATATTGGCTGGGGGGTGCAAGAGGGTTTTTGAGAGTTTTTTGCACTATTTCAAAAACTTTTTCAGGTGCGTCGTCGGCGTTGACCGCGAAGACCTTTTTTTCTTGGGTTTCGGGCATCTGCAGGGTTGCGAGCTGGCTGTCGAGTAAGGTGGTGGGCATGTAGTGATTTTCACGCGCGGACATGCGTTTGAGGATCGCGTCACGTGTTCCATGCAATAAGACGACTCGTGCGCCGCCTGATTCCGTTTGCAAATGATCACGGTAACTGCGTTTGAGAGCCGAGCAACTGACCACGGCCCCGCCATGTTGGTGTGCTGCGGCACGCGCTGCATGCGCTAGGGCCGTGAGCCATGGCCAACGCATATCGTCATTCAAGGGCGCACCAGACGCCATATGGGCGACGTTCTTTGGCGGATGATAATCATCACCCTCAAGAAAGGGATAGCCGCACGCCTGCGCAAGGGCGTGAGCAACGGTGGATTTCCCACAGCCAGACACGCCAGCAATAAAAATGATATCGGGACTGTGTGTCATGGTAGGTTTCTAAGTGGGATAAAGTCTCTAAGTGAGATCAGAGGCATCTTCAGAACGCGCCATAAGCAACACCGCCACAAGCCCCACGACAATCACCAAAAGCGCGGCGGGCGAGGCCTGTTCAAGTTGCTCGAGCGAGGCTTTTTCATGCACCCGCGTGGCAAGAGTATTGTAATTGAACGGACGGAGCAAAAGCGTGGCGGGCAACTCTTTGACGCAATCCACAAACACCAGCAGCAAAGCGGTGCCAACGGACCCACGGATCAGCGGAATATAGACACGGCGCAAGGTGCCACCAAGCGTTTGCCCCAAAGACCGTGCAGCCATCGGCAATGATGGCGCAACACGCCCCATAGCGGCATCAGCAGCCCCTTGAGCAATCGCAAAGAAGCGTACGCAATAGGCAAAAATGATCGCAAAGGCAGACCCCGTGAGCAAAAGCCCGACATCGCGCCCCGTAACTTTAACAATCAAATCCGCCAACGCGTTGTCGAAGGCCGCAAGAGGAAATAATATGCCAATGCCCAAAACAGCCCCAGGGGCGGCGTAGCCAAGTGTGGTCAGCGGCAGCAACATGCGCGGCAATGATCGCCCAGTCAAACGCACGCCGTAGACCATGAACAAGGCTGCGACAACCGTCAAAAGCGCCGCCAGCCCCGCAACGGTAAGGGTGTTTTTGAACGCAGAGATCAACCCAGGGGCCAACCATTGTTCAGGTTCGCCCAGCGCGTGACTTGAAATCACGGCAACAGGCAAAACGAAACCGATCAAGAATGGCACAACACACAGCGCCAACGCCAACCATGCTTGCCACCCCGTCAGGCGGATCGCAGAAATAGGTCGCGGATGACGGGCACCACTGTGATAACGGGCTTTGCCGCGCGAGGATTTCTCAAAGGCGAGCATCAGCAGCACCACCAAAAGCACCACAGAGGCGATTTGGGCCGCGCCGCCTGCGTTGCCCGCCTCTAGCCATGTGGAAAAGATGCCTGTGGTCAGGGTTTGCACCGCAAAATAGGACACAGTGCCGTAATCTGACACGGTTTCCATCATCACAATGGCGGTACCTGCCGCGATGGCGGGGCGCGCCATGGGCAAGCCAACGCGCCAAAACCGTGCAAAAGGCCCTGCCCCCAAAGCGCGCGAGACCTCATAGATGGACCCAGAATGTTCCCGAAACGCAGAGCGCGCCATCAAGAAGACGTAAGGTGTCAATGCGGCAGACAACACGATAATCGCAGAGCCGAGCGAGCGGATTTCGGGAAAGGCGTAATCACGCGCAGAGGTCCACCCAAACACAGACCTGAGTGCGGTTTGAACAGGTCCAGCATATTCGAGAAAATCGACCAAAGCATAAGCGCCCACATAGGCAGGGATCGCCAAAGGCAGCAGCAAAAGCCATTCCAGTGATTTTGAGAGCGGAAATCGGTACATCGTCACCAGCCAAGCGGCACCGGTGCCAACACAGGCGGACAGAACCGCA
Source organism: Celeribacter sp. (assembly GCA_047630475.1). GTDB lineage: Bacteria > Pseudomonadota > Alphaproteobacteria > Rhodobacterales > Rhodobacteraceae > Celeribacter. Next base: position 2,115 of record JBLHXX010000089.1, read on the forward strand.
ACACCTATGCTCAAAATCGCCGTGGTTATGGCGTAGCGCGGCAGTGTTGTGGCCATAAGATGTGGCCATATATTTTGCGTGGGATGAAACGCGATCCAGATCACCGATGCAATGGGCAGCAACACCAAAGCGGCAATCACCACGGATCCTACGGACCAAAGGCTTGGCCTTCGGGCACGGCGCAACACGGCATGTCGGCCAGAAATTTGGCCTTGTTCGGGGGGGAGCTGAGTGATTTGGTTGGTCATTGTGCAGACCGCATACGCGAAACCGGTTTCGCTGTCCAGAAAAGCGCATATACTGCGCATAAGACGGTCAACACAGCTGCACACATTCGCAACACGAGGCGCATTCTTTTTTATGAACATCTCATTCCATATCGGCGCCCATTGCACCTATGGCTCTAAGCTTATGCGTGGCTTGTTGAAAAACCGGGCAACTTTGGAACAACACGGCATTATCGTGCCCTCCCCCTCTCGGTATCGTGAAGTTTTACCGCAGGTGATGAAACGGGTGAAAACCAGCCGCGCCACCCCCGAGGCCGAAGCCATGGTGCTAGAAGAGATTGTCGACACCGAACAGTGTGATCGCGTTGTGATGAGCTACGAAGATGTGATTTGCCAACCTCAGGCGATATTTCATGGCAATAGACTTTACGGCAAGGCTGAGTTCAAACTGCAATGGTTGCGCAATGTATTTCCCTATTCCCCGATGGAGTTTCACATCGGCGTGCGCAACCCTGCAACCTTTATCCCCGAGGCCTGCCCTAACCCCGCAGACTATGCGAATTTTATCGGCAGCACGAATTTGGACGCTATTTTGTGGTCCGACTTTATCAAATCTGTCCGCGCCGCCTGCCCTGACGTGCCTGTCACGGTGTTCGCCTATGAGGACACGCCACTGACATGGTCGCAAATCATGCGCGAGATCGCGGGGCTTGACCCTATGGTGCCGCTGCAAGGTGGCTTGGATATCTTGGCGCAAATCATGAAACGCGAAGGGATGAAGCGCTTGCGCACCTATTTGCACACTCATCAGCCGCAAAATGAAATTCAACGTCGTCGCATTTTATCCGCCTTTTTGGACAAATATGTGGACGAAGATGCGATCGAGGAAGAAATCGATTTACCTGGTTGGGATGATGCCTTGGTCGAACGCCTGTCTGAACGCTACGAGTATGATCTCTATGCGATTGAGCGCATCCCTGGCGTGTCATTCATTCAGCCCTAAAGCCTTTGTGCCCCCTAAAAAGCGCTCTTCGCAAAACGACTGTATTTTTAGGGGATGTTGTGGGTCTCGATAAGGCCATCCAAACCCGAAATGGGATGGGCCTTCATCCATTTGGCCACGTTACAGCCCGCAGCGCCGTAATAGTGATCGCTAAACTTGCCCTCCTCACGCCCCGCAATGCGCCGCCAGTCTTTGGCCTTTGCGGGCAAATCAACCCGCGTGTCATCACAGGTGATTGGATCAAGATCAAACCGAGGATCACGCGACACATAGGTGGCGATGCCTTCATCCACCCAAGCGGGAAACCCGGATTGCCCCCGCAGACCAAGCCGCGCATGCAGCACGGTGTGTGACAACTCATGAGCCATGATCGCGGTGCTATGCCCATAAGGCCCGAGGTAAAACAGCTTGTCCCCATAGGTGAGCGCCACTGTTTTATGCCCCCCCATCACCGCATTGCAGGTCTCGGTGAAACACACCAACACGCGGGGATGCGTGGCAATAGGGCCAAAAGCCGCCTCGACACGGTTCGTGGCCACGCCGTAGCGGCGCAAAACCTCGCTGCCATCTGCGCCTGCGTTTGGTTCTATATATATGCCGTCTGCCACTTTGCTAAATCCAAAGCAGCCGGGGCACAGCCCCGCCAACACAGGCGTCAGGCCCAGCGCGACCAAGCCCACGCCGAAACCGATGCACAGCGCCAGAACCGACAACACGACGCGGTGCCAAATGCGCTTGCGTCGTGTTGCTAAATTGATGGCCACCTGTGTGGCCCTATCGGTGGTCAGTGGCAAACGCGCCATATCATATCACCTGAACAAATCGAGTGGGACGCCCCATCCCTATGCGAGTGCGAGATGACGCGCGTCATCCCCATGCACCGTTGCTTATGTGGGGCGCCTATGCCCTACTCATGTAGGGGCTAGGATGGCTTACGCCATACCCATGTCGGGGGTGGGATGGCTTACGCCATACCCAACGCTTCCTTATACATCTCAAGCACAGCTTCTTCTTCTGCGATTTCATCCGTGGACTTTTTGCGCAGCGCGATCACTTTGCGCAAAACTTTGGTGTCATACCCACGCCCCTTGGCCTCAGCCATCACTTCTTTCTGCTGATCCGCGATATCTTTCTTTTCCATCTCTAAACGCTCATAGCGTTCTACGAATTGGCGCAATTCATCTGCGGTGACACGGTAGGTTGCATCTGGCCCAGAGGGCGTGTTGTCGTCGATGTCGATCATGATAGGGCCTTTTGATTGTATTCTTGAGTGTATTCCAGTTTTTGGATTCCATAACTTGGCGTCCAAGGCGAGATCACGTGATCTCTGTTTGATTTGATCCCTAGCGTCCCTGCCCCCCCATGGCAAGAGACCGCCCCCTAAGACACATCAGCTTTGGCGGGATGTTGCGTCTTGGCCAATGTCCCCCTCCGCACGGCTGCAACGTGACAGGGCACCTGCCCCCTAAAACTTGCACCCATAGACAAGACGCGGTAGGCGACGCGGGACATATATAAAAGGACAGATCATGGATATACTCATCTACGTTGGCGTCGCGTTGACATTAGCCGGAGTGGCTTTGTTGGTGTATTGTATCGTGCAAGCCACCAAAGCGAAAAAGCTGGGCGGGTCAGACGAGGACATTCGCGCGCGTTTGCAAAAAGTTGTGACGCTGAATTTGGTTGCCTTAATGATTTCGGCTATCGGCCTGGGCGCTGTAACCATCGGCGCTATTTTGTCCTAAATTCTAACCAATCGCATGAAAATTATGCGCACGAATCTATCTGTGCCAGCTTAACCTTGATCTGGTTCTTTTCGCTCAAGGTTTCGCCACAATCTGCGTATCTTTGCGTTCAAACTTCCAAATAACACTCAACAGTTTCCCTGTAAGAAACAGTTAACCAATTGGGCGTAGAAAACCTTTTGTTCGTCGCGGAAAGGCCCTATTCGAATAGCAAATCATTAACCAAGTTGCTGACATATCGGAGACACGTAAAGTCCCCTGATACCCCAAGCGACAACGTAATTGACACGACAGCTAAGATACGAAGAGATTGGACACCACCGCCATGGATCAAACGCCCCCCAACGATGGATCGCGCCCTCCATTTGGCGACATTTCGGATATGCCCCGCGATGAATGGTTAGACGCTATAGAAGAAATCGGCGAAGAGGCCGGATACTTCGAACCATTGGGCGCGCAACATTGCGTGATGTTCTGTGACGAAGCCCCCCGCTTGCTGGTGACCTTCGAGACCTACGACAGCATCACAGAGCGCAGTGATGATGGACTGCCATTGGGGTTTGGTTTTGCCAAAAAACACGGTTGGTCCCATTTGGCCATCATCGCCCATAGCAATGATCCCGCATCACATTGGTTTCGTGCCCACAATATATACGGTTATTTTGACCGCCTCGTGGATGAGGGATTCTTCGAAGACTTCGACCAAGTTGTGTTCTACGGCGCAGGGGCCAGCGGATATGCCGCTTGCGCCTATTCTGTGGCCGCCCCTGGTGCAACAGTTCTCGCCGTAGCCCCCCAAGCCACGTTGGACGCACGCCTTGCCTCATGGGACACACGGTTTGCCAACACACGCCGCATGGATTTTACCACGCGGTACGGGTTTGCCCCTGATATGGTTGATGCCGCCGACTGTGCTTTCGTGCTCTACGACCCGAACATCGCGCATGATGCCATGCACGCGGCCCTGTTCAACAGACCTCACACCAACCTGCGCCCTTTGCGCAATTTCGGCGCGGATCCTGAATTTGAGATGCTCGAAATGGATGCTCTTGAACCCATCATTATCGCGGCTATGGACGGCACATTGACCCAACAAATGGTCACGCGCGCCCTGCGCAACCGCCGCGATCACACTGGCTACCAACGTCGCTTGCTGGCCGACCTTAGCGTAAAAGACCACCCGATGCTCACTGCGCGCCTGTGCACCCATGCCTTGAAAAAGCACTCTGGATGGCGTTTTAAAAAAGCGCTCAAAGCCGCACAAGTGGCACTGGCCGAAAAACAAAGCACGCCACAGTCTGAAATCGTCGGCGACTGAACACCCCCTAGGGCTATTCAGCCAAGCCGCCGTCTTCTTCGACAAAGGCACAAATCTTATCAACACCCTGCCCCGCGCGCAAAGAGGTCATGACATATGGCAAGGCTTTGCGCGCGTTTTGCGTGTCCTGCTCCAACTGCACCACATCGACATCCACATAAGGCGCCAAATCGATTTTGTTCACCACCAACAAATCAGAGCGCGTCAACCCGGGGCCTTTTTTGCGTGGAATGTCTTGGCCTGCCGCGGTGTCGATCACATAAATCGTCAAATCCGCCAACTCAGGCGAAAACGTAGCGGCCAAGTTGTCACCACCACTTTCAATCAAAATCACATCGAGATCAGGGATTTTATCGGTCAAATCCGCGATCGCCGCCAAATTGATCGACGCATCTTCACGGATCGCCGTATGCGGACAGCCCCCCGTTTCCACGCCTCGAATGCGATCCATCGGCAAAATTTGTTGCCGCATCAAAGCCTCGGCATCCTCGCGGGTGAAAATATCATTGGTGATCACAGCCACGGAATAACGCTTGGACAGCTCTTTGGCCAAAGCTCCGGTGAGCGTGGTTTTCCCCGCCCCAACAGGTCCGCCGATGCCAACCCGCAAGGGGCCATTTTTTGACGCCATTATCATATCCCTCGTCTCAAAGTCATATCCTTCGTCTCAAAAAGTGTTCGATCCCATGTCAGCTTTTGAACAGCCGAACATCCATATCTTCGTGTTGAGCGGCCCCCAAATCGGCGGCCATAGCGCAGGTCGCAATCCCCTCAACCGTCGCCCCCAAGGCCGCGCGCGCTTGTGTCAAAATCTGCTCATGCAGCCCTGCCAAAACACCCTGTCCCGCAGATTGTCCCAACGGCACAAATCGCACAGCAACACTGACAAGGTTCGATGTAAAACTATGTAAATACATCGCAATAACCGTTTCAGCATCGACATCCAAACGCAATGCCGCCTGTCCAACGGCCACAGGCAAGGCACAGGGCGCAATCTGCGGACCGCCCATTTGCGCCACAGTGCGCACAAACGCAGCGCCTTGATCTGAGGTCTCCATCCACCGCTCGCGCGTGCCTGCCAAAGCTTGGGCCAAATCCGCCATCTCGCCTGCATCCGCGCCGGCCAATGTCATCGCCAACAGCCAAGCATCGGTTTTACCACCGCCGTAAGCCAGCGTCTCCGACAGCCAAGCCTGCAACGTAGTGGCATCCGTTACCGCCCCCTCAGACATCGCCAATTCCAAAGCGTGCGAATAAGCAAACGCCCCCAATGGAAAGGATGGCGACAACCATTGCGTCAGGCTCAAAAGACCAAGGTTTGCATTTTGCGCTTTAGTCATGATGCGTATGTCCGTGATCCTGTCCATCGCTATGATCATGGTGGCCCTTTGCAGACTGATGATCCGCCCCATGATCATGCCCCATCGTGCGACCATGCCCATAGGCACCGCCCTCAGGTGTAAAGGCCGTGCAAATATCACGCACCTCAGCGCCCAATTGGATCAGCATCGTTTTGATCACCGGATCGCGTTGAATCACCAACTGGTCGGCGGTCAATTCACATGGCGTGTGACGATTGCCAATGTGCCACGCATAGCGCAGCATATCCGGCCCTGTGATCGCCAAAAGGTCCTCATCAGCGGCCTCAATGGCAACCACACGGCCATCGCCAAGCAAAAAACCCTGCCCTGCCATCACAGAAATGGTTTGGGGCAAATCAACGTAAAACCCTTCGCCGCTTGTCGTGGTTAATTTTTTGCGCCGCAACAGCCGTTGGTCGTAAGTCAAAGCCACTTTGGCCTGCGCCTGCGCCACATCGACGATTTCATAAGATTTTTGCAGGCTCATATCACACTCCACTGTTGAAATTCGGATTTTCTTAACCGACTCGCCCTCAAATAGACGTTAAGGAGATTCTGCCCATGCCCCATCCAACGCTGCCCGCTGTAGACGAATTGGCCGATCTGCGCCGCACTCTTGTTGATTTGCACAAACGTGAACTTGAATTGTGTGACGAAATCCTTGCGGGCGCGACCGAAATCGGGGCCACACGTGTCGAGGGCGACACGCGCATGGCGGTGATTGAAACCCGCACAACGCAATTTTTGGATATGTCGAAGTTGCCCAGCGAGATTTTGAACGACCCCAGTATGTTTTGCGCCACACCGCAAACGCATGTCCTGTTGTGGCCCAAAACCGGCATCTCTATGACCCGCAGCGCGGTGATCGCTGCTGTCCCTGAGGTCGAAAAGGACACCACAGAGCCCGAAATGCACACTGAACTGGTTGAAAACGAACTGGCTGAAAACGAAATCGACGCCGGTATTGATACGGACATCTCCCCCACAGACACGTTTTTGGATGCTACGCCACCAATATCTGATGGCATTGACGCACCAGAAATGACTGAAAATCTGATCGCGCATACAGACGACATTAAGCACACCAACGACGTGCCGAGTGAAACTGATGCGCCCAACTTTGAAGGCCCCGTCTTTGACCACACGGGCGCAGACGCGCCATTGCCCGCCATCGATATAGCGCCTCTTGATACTTATAAAATCGCTGACAAAGCTCAAGAGACAGCTCCGCCTGCGGATCTGCGTGCCACCCGATACGTCGACCTTCAACCGATGGGCGACTTGACCGAAGAAGATTTGGGAGCAGCACTTTATCCCGAGGACAGTGACCTGCCGCCCACTGTGGACCCCGAAGCGGTGATGGCAGCCGAAGCGCTGCAAAACGCGTTTGACACACATGTTGCGGCCTCTGAGACCATTCAAGACGAGGCGCCGGCACCATTTGTGACGCGCCGCATAATCGGTGCCCCCGCCTAAAAAGGGCCACACACCACCTCGTACCGCCACGGCACCCGTGCCAAACGTAGATCCAGAAGGAACCACACCATGTATCAGCCTAACTCCCCTGTCGATGAGCTTGCAAACCTGCGTGCGAGAATTGCAGAACTGCGCGCCCGTGAAATCGTGCTTGAATCTCGGTTTATCGAATTGCGAGACACAGGGCCGTTTACGGGGTTTTCTGGCAATGTTGTGGTGAACCAGACCACGCATGAAGTGTTCGATATCTCCAAACTGCCCAGTACAGTTTTGAACGACACCCGTTTCTACTCGCTGCGTCAAATTACCTCTGTGCGCATTGAACCGCACGACGATATTAACAGCCACTCCATGTTGGCAGGGATTGGCGACACTGTTACATCCCACGCGATTGAACATCGGTAGCGGCGGCGAATTGCAATTTGCATATCGCCTTTGTTTTGGGGCGCTTGGGATATTCATTCCCGCCCCCCATGCACACGCGTCAACGCCAATAGATTGCCCCATCACAACCGCCTCATCACAATGACAGCCGCACTTTCGGGGCGACGGTGCGATATGCCGCACCAACATAATCCGCCAAAAGCGCCATATCGATTTGGCTTAAATCCA
>JBLHXX010000090.1:0-9641 GCA_047630475.1 Celeribacter sp.
CCATAGATGGCATCATTGGCGAAGAGCAAGAAAAAGTCTCGGCGCTTGGCGATGCCTTTACCGATTTCGAAGGGATAGACGTTGACTTTGCCCTCTGAACTTTATGGACAAACGCCTTTTGGCGCGATTGCTGGGCACGCTTATGCCACGCAACTTTCGACCCGTGTGAGCGCGCGTTTGGTGCGTGACGCCGATGGTCTGCGGTTGTTGGCTGATACGGGCGATGTGCTTGCCACGGGTCTGCCCGACACACGAGAACGTGTCTCTGGCGGGCCAGTTTTGATGACATTTGACGAGGTTTGGACCTTTGATACCGATGACATCAAAGGGGTGGAGATGGTGTTGGGGCCATCGGATGATAGCTGGTTGTCTCACTTTGAGACATGGCATCCGCGGCTGATTGCGGTCATGGCGCTGTGTGTGATTGGCGTCTTGGCCATCTGGAAATGGGGCTTGGATATTTTGGTCGCAGGGGCCATCGCTTTGACGCCTGCCGCCGTTGTCTCGTCTATGGATGCTGGGAATTTGGCGGCGATGGATCGCTTGCTTGCCGATCCAACAGAATTGTCTCAGTCAGACCAAGATAGGGTGCGTGAGATTTTCGAGGACATTCAAGCCCATGCGCCCGATGCTCCATATGGCACGTATACGTTGCAGTTTCGCAAAGCGGATAAAATCGGACCAAACGCCTTTGCGCTGCCCGGTGGTACAGTTGTGGTGACAGACGCTTTGGTGCATGATTTCGGTGACCCAGATGTGATCGCAGGCATTTTGGGTCACGAATTGGCCCATGTTTCCGAACGCCATAGTTTACGCCAACTTTACCGATCTTTGTCTGTCTACGTGCTGGTTGCCGTTATGGCAGGGGATGTTGGGCCCATTCTTGAGGATGTGCTTTTGGAAGGCAGCGCTTTGGCCTCTTTGGCCTATTCTCGCGATCATGAGGCCTCAGCCGATATCATCGGCATCAAGACCTCACATGCGGCGGGCTATGATGCTGCGGCTTTGGCGACGTTTTTCGAAACGCTGTCTGAGGACTATGGGGATGGCGGCCCTGAGTGGATGTCAACGCATCCCTCCAATGCTGCGCGTATTGAAACCATTAAAAAACTGGCGGCCGAGCAATAAGCTTGGCCCCAGTTTACGTTTTTACAGCCAATCTTAGGTGGCAATATAACGGTCACGGCGGTGATTGATGGCGATCACCAAATTGGCGACCACAGCACCCAAAAGAGAATAGCCCACCAATTCAAGCGGCAAAATGAATGCGGCGACAGCGAACAAAACGGCGTCAAACGCCAGTTGTACATAGCCGGCCTTGAACCCAAAGGCGTCTTGAATATACAGCGCCAAAATCCCGATCCCACCCAATGATCCGCCGTGGCGAATGATCGCCATAAGGCCGGAGGCAGTCAAAAAACCAATCATAATGGCGCCAAACACTGGGTTGAGTGTTTCGAACGAGATAAACTGTGGAAAAATTTCAGTGAACACAGAAATGAGGACAACACAGACAAGCGTTTTAAGCATGAATTTTAATCCCATGCGCTTGTAGCCGAACCAATAGAACGGCAGATTCACGATGAAAAAGACAGCCCCAAATGGCGCGTCAATCACATAAGATATGAGCAATGCAAGACCCGCAGTCTGCCCTGTGATCAACCCAAGGGTTTTGAGCATCATCAAGGCAAGCGCACACATGGCGGTGCCATAGACAAAAGCTTGCCCATCTTCAAAAAGTGTATGTTTGGTTGGGTTTATCTCTGGCTTTGTACGGGCTGGTTTTGACATAGGGCTTGGGCTCAATTCTGCGTTGATCAATTCGCGATATAGATATCGCGTCTGTGGTTGAACGCAATGACGCCGTTCAAAATCAAGGCCCCAAATAGCGAATATAATACCACATGCGCATCAAACAAAAAGAAAACAACGGTGAAAAGCACCGCGTCAAAGGCAATTTGTACCAAGCCTGCGCGGACGCCAAAGTGATCTTGTGCGATGAGCGCCAAAACCCCAAGTCCACCAAGGGATGATTTGTGGCGAAACACCCCCAAAAGTCCGAACCCTGTTAAAACACCAAAAGCGATGGTGCCAAATATAGGATTAAGGGTTTCAAATGTCATAAGAGGCGGAAGATAGGCCATTAAAATTGAAAGTATCGTGACAGATAGGGCCGATTTCAAAGTGAACTCTGTGCCCATACGAAAATAGGCCAAGACGTAAAATGGGATGTTGATCAACCAAAAAACCCATGAAAACGATAGTCCTGTCAGATAAGATATGACGAGGGCCAGTCCCGCAGTTTGACCGGTTAAAAAGCCAAGCTGGGCAATAAAGCTTAGTCCAATGGCCGTGGTCACAAGTGCTATCGCCAACCCTTGAATGTCTTCAAGGGCAGTGTGTTTCGGTGGGTTTTGAGGTAGGGGATGAGGTGCTGGCATGCTGACATTATAGGACAGCAATATTGACCTGTCTATAGATGTGAAAGCGATATTGATCCGTTTTAGATCAAGTGCTCACCTCACGGGTGCTGGTTATTCGACCCAGACACGTTGTGCTTGAAACAACACCAACGTTTGCGCCATCTGTTCTGATGGTCCCTCTGGCGCTGTTTGAGGGTGCGCATTTGCGTTCAGTTGTTCCATTTTCGACAATTGCGTATTTAAAAACTCTGTCGGATCGCCGTGCCGTGTGGACAAATCGATTTGTTCTTTGAGCGAGGCAATCACATCGGTTGGCACATTGGGGTCATATGTAGGATCAAATTCATATCCCGCATCGTTGAGTGTCTCAGTCATATGAGATCGCCATTTTTCGCCGCGTGTCTCAAGGCCAAGAATAAACCCAACATCATCGAAGTCAGAGGCGCGTAGCGCCGTGGCCATTTCATCGACATCATGCGGAGAGATGGAGTTGAGGTCATATTTGGCAAAAACCGCATCTGCAGACGGGCGTTTGTGCGGCGCATCGCCGGAAGGCGGTGCCTTTGGTGTGGCGCGTGCTGTTTCACCATTTATAGTGTCGTTGCGATTGGCAGCGAGATATGATGCGGTTTGGGCAGCCTGAGAATAGGCATTGGAAATCTGCATAGCGGGAAACCTTCTGTCTTCCGTGATCTAAGACAGAACATGGGGTTAGGAGATTTAAATCCAAGCTAACAGATAAAATTGCATCTAAATATTCTGGGAAAAACAGGGTGAAACACACAGATGTTTTTCTTAAAATTTGAACGCGCCACGAGATAGCCCGCTCAAACTGTTCAACGTCAGCCAAAGAATAAAGTCAGGCCTAAGAGGGCGGAAAACCCGCCTAGAATACGAGGCGCGCTGTCACTGACCCGTTTCATATATTGAGACATCAAAATGCCAAGCGCATGGAGCGCGGCTGTGACCAAGACAAAGCCAATTCCAAAGGCGAGGGGCGTCGCATCGCCAAGTTCAGCCCCATGGGCATGACCGTGGAACAGGCCAAAAAATCCAGCAAGTGCGATGGCAATCGGAATATACAGGCGCAGCGCAAACAAAGCGCACAGCCCAAGAACAATGCTTGAAATCACTATGATAGGCTCAACAAAAGGCAGGCTCACACCTGCGCGCGCAGCGATAAAGCCAAGCGCCATGGTGGTGACGAACCCCAAGGGCACAGCCCAAATGGCACGTCCGCCAATTTGCAAAGCCCAGACGCCAACAACACCCATAGCAAGGATGTGATCAAGGCCAAAGATGGGATGCAAAACGCCGGATATAAAGGAGTCTAAAGGGGAAGTGGTCATAGGTGTCTCTTTTCAAAGATGGACAGAGCGCCCCGAAGTGGGTCACGCCTAGGCATGTGTCTATCGTGGCAATGGGCGTGGTTTCAAGCCCATAGAAAAGCGATAAAACCACCTATGACACATGAAAAAGGCCGCAGCTTGCGCCGCGACCTGATGTTATTAGACGCTGTAGGTGTAATTAGTTTACCAGTGCCGCGTTGAGGTTTTCCTCAATTTTCTCAAGGAACCCCATGGTGGTGAGCCATTTTTGATCAGGCCCGACCAGCAGAGCAAGGTCTTTGGTCATGTGGCCGCTTTCAACTGTGTCCACGATTACACGCTCAAGCGTTTGCGCAAAATTGAGCAGTTCTGCGTTGTCATCAAGTTTCGCGCGATGTTTCAACCCCCCAGTCCACGCATAAATCGACGCGATGGAATTGGTTGAGGTTGCTTCGCCTTTTTGGTGTTGGCGGTAGTGGCGTGTCACGGTGCCATGGGCCGCTTCTGCTTCGACAATCTTACCATCTGGCGTCATCAATTGTGATGTCATCAAACCGAGAGATCCAAACCCTTGGGCCACGGTGTCAGACTGCACATCGCCATCATAGTTTTTACAGGCCCAAACGAATTTACCGTTCCATTTCATACAGCAGGCAACCATGTCATCGATCAAGCGGTGTTCGTACCAGATGCCAGCTTCTTTGAACTGTTCTTCGAATTCAGCCTCAAAGATTTCTTGAAACAGGTCTTTGAAACGCCCGTCATAGGCTTTGAGAATGGTGTTTTTGGTGGACAGGTACACAGGCCAACCCAGATTGAGACCATAGTTCAATGAGGCACGCGCAAAGTCGCGGATGCTGTCATCAAGGTTGTACATCGCCTGATACACACCCGCAGAGGGCGCATCATAAACGTCGCGTTCAATGATTGTGCCATCGACGCCCTCGAATTTCATCGTGAGCTTACCTGCGCCCGGAAATTGAAAATCGGTGGCTTTATATTGGTCGCCAAACGCATGACGCCCGATCACGATGGGATCCGACCACCCCGGCACAAGGCGCGGCACGTTTTGGCAGATAATCGGCTGACGGAATACAACGCCGCCCAAGATGTTGCGGATGGTGCCGTTGGGCGATTTCCACATCTTTTTAAGACCGAACTCTTCGACGCGATCCTCGTCAGGTGTGATGGTGGCGCATTTGACCGCAACGCCGACCTCTTTGGTTTTCATCGCGGCATCTATGGTGATCTGATCTTCGGTGCGATCCCGCTCTTCGATCCCAAGGTCATAATAAAGCAACTCTAGGTCGAGATAGGGTAGGATCAGCTTGTCTTTGATGAACTGCCAGATGATCCGCGTCATCTCGTCCCCGTCCATCTCTACGATGGGATTGTCTACCTTGATCTTTTTCATCGATAGGCTCCTAAAAGGTCTGTGGCGTTGCGCTTTTTGTAACCAAATTGAATAGCGTTGTGAAGTATGTATACCTTTGTATACACGTATTGTCCCGCCGTGGCCTATTTGTTGTGCGCTCTTTACGTGTCATTGCTATGCTATGTTCGTGAACAAAGGTTTAGGGGAGTTTTCAGGCTTTCATCTGCAAATATGGTGAAAAGCGCCTTTTGTGCGTGCATGTTGAGATAAAATATTGGGGTATTATAGTACCTATTTTGTAACTATATGTTTTTGCTTGTTTATTTACATTTACAGCACCTTGACTGCACATCAAAAACCTATAGAACACCCCAATCTGAATTCTCGACCTTTTAAGGGTAGTCCTATGAAAACTTTCTCCGCAACGCCCGCGGACATAGACAAGAAATGGATCATCATCGACGCTGAAGGCGTTGTTCTTGGCCGTCTTGCATCTATCGTCGCTATGCGTCTTCGTGGCAAACACAAGCCATCTTTCACTCCGTCCATGGACATGGGTGATAACGTTATTATCGTGAACGCTGACAAAATTCAGCTCACAGGTAAAAAACGCACAGACAAATTGTTCTACTGGCACACAGGTCACCCAGGTGGCATCAAACAGCGTTCCATGGAACAAATCCTCGACGGCAAACACCCAGAGCGCGTTGTGACCAAAGCTGTTCAACGTATGCTTCCAGGTGGTAAACTGTCTCGTCAACAAATGACGAACCTGCGTGTATACGCTGGCACAGAGCACCCACATGAAGCTCAGAACCCTACTGTTCTGGACGTTAAGTCAATGAACTCTAAAAACACTCGGAGCGCATAATCATGACTGATGAAATCAAATCATTGGAAGAGCTTAACGATGTTGCTGAAACAGTTGTAGAAGTCAAAGCACTTCCAGAACCTGTTCGTGACGCGCTTGGCCGTGCTTACGCAACTGGCAAACGTAAAGATGCGGTTGCACGCGTTTGGATCAAAGCGGGTTCCGGCAAAGTTGTCGTGAACGGCAAAGACCAAGATAAATACTTTGCACGCCCAGTGCTGCAAATGATCTTGCGTCAGCCCTTCACCGTTGCTGGTGTTGAAGGCGAATTCGACGTCTTCGCAACAGTCAAAGGCGGCGGTTTGTCTGGTCAAGCTGGTGCGGTTAAGCACGGCATTTCCAAAGCGCTCCAACTCTACACTCCTGAGTTGCGCGGTGCCTTGAAAGCAGCTGGCTTCCTCACACGTGACTCTCGTGTTGTTGAGCGTAAGAAATTCGGTAAGCGCAAAGCGCGTCGTTCTTTCCAGTTCTCAAAGCGTTAATCGCTTTTGGCCTTGGGCTGTCTGCCCAAGTCCTTCAAATTCAAAAGGTCGCCTTCGGGCGGCCTTTTTCTTTTGTGTTGTCGTACTTGTTGGTGAAATCGACCTCTTGGCAGTGCTTGGCAAGCATTGCATAATCAGGTGACCTGATCCGGAGTATCGCCCAAGTGACATCCCCATATTCAGACCTGCCTGATGGTGCATATTGGCGCACGGGCGTGGCCGAGACCAACAAAACGCTCTGGCCAGATGTGTTTCACCCCAAGTTTACGATCAGCGCCAATACTGCGATCGCCACGGCTGGCAGTTGTTTTGCCCAGCACATTGGCCGCACACTCAACGCGCAAGGCCTGCCTGTGCTCGACGCCGAACCTGCGCCAGACACGTTGAGCGTCGAGGACGCAAAGCGTCTGAGCTATGGCATTTATTCCGCGCGCTATGGCAATATCTATACGCCGCGCCAGTTGCGTGACTTACTGAGCGACGCAGCCGAGGGCAGGGTGCATGAAGATCTGTTTTGGGAGAAAGATGGACGTTTTTTCGATGCGCTGCGCCCTGGCATTGACCCCGATGGATTTGACAGCTTGCCTGCCGCGATGGATCAAAGACACCGCCATTTGGAACATGTGGGGCAAATGGTGTTGGACACTGACATCTTTGTTTTCACCCTTGGTCTGACTGAGGCGTGGATGGATGACCGAGCGGGGCGCGTGATGGCGCTGGCCCCCGGTGTGATCGCCGGCCATTATGACGCGGACCGCTACAGGTTTCACAATTTCACATTTGATGAATTGCTTGATGATCTTGAGGCCATTTTCAACGCGCTCAAAGCCATCAGACCTGACATTAAACTGCTATTGACGGTCTCGCCTGTGCCCTTGACGGCCACGGCTTCTGGAGATCATGTTTTGGCTGCTACGACTTATTCCAAATCCACTTTACGCGCTGCTGCGGGGGAAATGTATCAAAAATACAGTGCTGTAGACTATTTTCCGTCCTATGAACTTGTGACAACATGGGCCCAAGACATCCCTGCCTTCGAGGACAATCTTCGCAGCGTCACGCCGGACATGGTGAACCGCGTTATGTCGGTGTTTTTAGCCGCGCATGGTATTGGGGCACAGTAACGCGCTTGGTCGGGACGTGACTCAGCAGGCTATTCGTCCGCAGAAATTAACCCAAGTCCACGCAGGTAAATCCCGATCCCAGTCTCAAGCAGATCTTCGGGCGGAAAGGGGCTTTTGGTTCCGGGCGAATTGCGCGCAAACAGCTCCACAACCCCGTGGCTCATGGCCCAAATATGAGCTGATACCATTTGTGGTGGGGGTCTGCGGTCAGCGGGAATATGCTCTGACAGTTTTGTCGCAGATTTTTCCAACACACCAAGGGCGCGTGATGACACTTGGTACAGCTCGGGTGTGCGTTGAATAGAAATGCCACTTTCAAACATCGCCACATAATGTCCCGGATATTTGCGCGCAAAGGCCAAATAGGCACGCCCCGTGGCCTCAAATGCCGCACGATCCGATGGTTGGCCTTTTTCATAAGCGTATTCAAGCAGGTCGGCAAAAACCTCATACCCTTGGCGGGCAATTTCGGCGATCAAATCTTCGCGGCCTTCAAAATGACGATAGACGGCGGCAGGGGTCACGCCTGCGGTTTTTGCGGCCTCGGACAAGGTGAACCCAGTCGGACCTTTGGCCTCGATCAAGGTCAGTGCCGCATCCACAAGCGCTTGGCGCAGGTTGCCATGATGATAACCGCGTTTTGCCATTAGGTTTCTGGCCCCGTGTCCAACATTTCTGGTCCGCCGGTGATTTTTGCGTCCGGCGCATAGGCCACGTCTGTATTTTTACCTTTATAGTCAATTTGGCTCAGCACTGCGCGGATCGCGTTAAGGCGCGCACGGTATTTGTCATCAGACCTGACAACGGTCCACGGCGCAACATCACTGTGGGAGCGCGCAAGTGTTTCTGTAATCGCATCAGTATAGGCGTCCCATTTGGACAGGCCTTTGACATCAATCCCGGACAGTTTCCATTGTTTGAGTGGGTCTTTTTCACGATCTATAAAGCGGCGCAACTGTTCGGCGCGCCCGACATTGAGCCAGATTTTAAAAACCTGAATACCCTCATCAACTAGCATTCGTTCAAATGACGGCAACTGGTTGAAAAAATGCGTCCGCTCAGCGTCTTCACAAAAGCCAAATACCTTTTCCACAACCCCGCGATTGTACCAAGAACGGTCAAAAAGAACCACTTCACCTTCTGTTGGTAGGTGTTTGATATAGCGTTGAAAATACCATTCTCCACGCTCGCGTTCTGTTGGTTTTGGCAGTGCGACAACCCGTGCAGATCGTGGATTTAGGTTTTCGCGAAACCTCTTGATCGTGCCGCCTTTGCCCGCGGCATCACGACCCTCAAACACCACAACAATACGTTTGCCTGTGGCTCCGACATCGCTTTGCAATCTGACCAATTCACGCTGAAGGGCGTTGATTTCATCTTCGTAGTCGGATTTTTTCATCCAAGATTTATAAGGATAGCTTGGGGACAAAATGTCCCTTTTGTCGCCCTGTTCAACAGCTTTGCGAATGTCTTTCGGGGCTTCTTTTTCGAAAAACTTCGAAATGCCGCCATCAAATGGTAAATCGGTCATAGACTGCCTCATCCGTGTGGTTCTGAGCCGTGTTTTGTTTAATATGGGGCGTTTGCGGGGGCAGTGCAATGCGGGGTCGTCAAAGCGACCGACTTAATCCAGCGCTGCGCGGGATGCTGCGCGATAGACGGCGTGTTCTACATCTTCCAGCGCCGTGTGATGTGGCATGTGGCCAACACCGCCAAGTTCCGTCAATCTGTTCACCTGCATCTGGTTGTCCAATGGAATGGCATGGATCAAATGCGGCACAATTTTATCGGCTGTGCCATGGATGCTTTCGACAGGCAAACCAAGGGTGGGATAACGCAGTTCCATGTCTGCCAATTGTGGTTTCAGCGCGATCCGTTGATGGGCGTTGAGCAAAAGTGAACTGGGGCGCAGCGCCAACATTGGTTGAAGCGTTTCCAGATAGTCCTCAGGTGCTGATTGCGGGGCAAAGACCTGTTGCGCTTGTGCGTCGATGAATGACGGTGGGGCGTAGGCTGTGATCAACCAAGCGACGATAGG
>JBLHXX010000091.1:0-9306 GCA_047630475.1 Celeribacter sp.
AGTGTATAAGCTCAGGCCACCCTAATATAGATTATGTTCGCCGATATTCGAAGTGTTCACACCCCCACACAAAGCCATCGTCACGTCCAATTCGTTTCGAAAGGCCATTATCAATCGTCCACAGCCGGCCTTCCCCCGCTGGCTTGTTCATAGACACAAGCCAGCCCAACGTCGCCTCAGCTGTGCGGCGCCGGATGGAGGAATTCCCAAGGTGATGTTTCTGATCCTGTTTCCACCGCAACTTCGATCAAAGCAGGTGCGTTAGATGCCAACGCCTCAGAAATAGCGGCCTCCAGATCGCCAGAAATATCAACCTTTTTTGCGGCCATGCCAAAGCTCTTTGCCAAAGCCACAAAATCGGGATTTTGCAAGTCCGAGCCAATCAAACGGCCCTCAAACCCGTTCACTTGATCGCGCCGCACATTTCCGTAAGCGTTGTTGTTAAACACCACCGCAACCACGTTAATGCCGTGCTGCATCGCGGTGGCCAATTCCTGAACGCCGAACATAAACCCGCCATCGCCAGACACCGACACAACGGCTTTATCCGGATTGGCCACCTTAACCCCAAGCGCCGTATTGTAGCCAAAGCCCAAGTTGTCTTGATACGCACAGGTTACATATTGGCGTGGTTCATACACAGGAAAGGCAAATCGCGCGGTAAAGCCCATCTGGCTGACTTCTTCGACAAAGAAACCATCGCGCGGCAAGGCACGGCGGATCGCGTCCAGATATTCCAACTGCGGTTGCACTTTTTCTATCGCGGCGCGGGCGCGCGTCTTGTACGCGCCGAACTCCGCACTGCGATCGGGTGCGCTATGGGCCCGCAAGGCGGCCAGCACAGCGCCCGTTCCCTCGGCGGCATCGGCCACAACACCGTGATCCGGCTTCAGACGCACCATTTCTGTTGGGTCAATATCAATACGCAGTGTTTTCAGGCCTTCAGGCTTCCACTGCCAACGCATGAATTGCAGCTCAAGCCGGCTGCCTATCCCGATGAGTAAGTCGCATTTCTGCCAATAATCATAGGCCGAAACCACGTTCATCGCATAGGGGCTGTCGTCTGAAACGATGCCCTTGCCGCTGCGGTGGGACGCAACGGGCGCGCCAATTTTCTGAGCCAGTTCTAGAACTTCGGCAGCCGCATCCAAGGCACCACCACCCACCATAATCATTGGATTTTTAGCGGCGGCAATCATTTTGGCGGCCTGTGTGATGCTTTCGGCAGTGAATGCCGGTTTTGTAGGTGTCTTTGGTTGAATCCCGACCGATACACCCGCTTGGCCAAACACGTCCCAAGGCACCTCAACGGCAACAGGGCGATTGCGCCCTGAGGTCATCTGATGGAACGCTTCGGTCATCGTGTCGGCAGCCTCAGATGGGTGATCAATGCGATCCGCCCATTTCGTAAGCCCGCGCAACGTGGCCAACTGATCTGGCAATTCGTGCAATTGGCCACGCCCCTGCCCGATCAAATGTGACATGATATTGCCCGTCAAACACATGACCGGCGCATTGCCCCCATAGGCGGTGCAAATCGCAGCGCCGGAATTCAAGACCCCCGGTCCGGGAACCACGGTAAAGACACCCGGCTTGCCGCTGGATTTGGCATAGCCATAGGCCATATAGGCCGACCCTTGTTCATGACGCGAATGGATAAAGCGCAGCTCGTTTGAACGCCGCGCCAGAGCATCCGAAAGCTCATAACTATGCGCGCCGGGAATGCCGAAAACCGTGTCCACGTCATGTGCAACCAGTGCATCAACGATAATATCCGAAGTCGAGTGTTTCATCTTGTTTTCGCCTATCAAAGAAATTTGTTTCGCAGGGCGCGCATACTGCCGCCCAACAGGCCGACATCAGAACCAACCGCCAAGAAATTGATCCCCATATCGCGATATACTTGCAATAATTTAGGGTCAGATGACAAAATACCTGATGCTTTTCCAGCCGCATTAATACGCGCAAGCACATCAGTGACAACGGCTTGAACCTCTGGTGCCCCGGGCTTGCCCATATACCCCATATCGGCCGCCAAATCAGCGGGTCCAACAAAGACGCCATCCACGCCATCAAGGGTGAGAATGTCATCCAAAGCGTCTATGCCAGCCATGCTTTCGACCTGTAGCAACAAGCATATTTCATCGTCCGCTGTGGTCAGGTAATCCGAAATCGCGTTAAAATTAGAAGCCCGCGCCAGACCAGCGCCAACACCACGCACCCCGTTGGGAGGATATTGAACCGACCGAACGATTTCGCGCGCTTGTTCAACGCTTTCAACCATCGGGACCAATAGCGATTGCACGCCAATATCAAGATATTGCTTGAGCAACACGCGATCATCACTTGGGGGCCGCACGACTGGGGCAACGGGATAACCAAACATCGCCTGAAGTTGTGCCATAATAATCGGCACATCATTGGGGGCATGTTCGCCATCAATCAACAACCAATCAAAACCGCTTTGCGCAGCCAGTTCGGCGGTATACGGGTTGGCCAACCCAAGCCATAGCCCAATGAGCTGTTCATCACGTGCAAGTGCGGCTTTGAAAGTGTTTACGGGTGCGGGCATCTTATTTTCCTATTCAAACCGACAGCTTACGGAACCGAACGGGCCAAAATCCGCCTCGATCAAAGCGCCGGACATGGTTTCAACGGGTCGAATAAATGATCCTGACAAGATCACATCACCAGGCATAATTTTTTGCCCATATTGCGACATCCGCCGTGCGAGCCACACAACGCTTTCGACCGGATCATCCAAGACGCCCGCGCCAAGGCCGGTCTCTTCAACTTCGCCGTTGCGGCGCGTAATCGCACCCACCCAACGCAAATCGAAGGCGTCAACGGCGTGACGTTCCCCGCCCAAGACCAAACCTGCATTCGCCGCATTGTCGGAAATTGTATCAATCACGCTGCGCGCTTGGCCTGTGGCCGCGTCTTGGCGAATGATCCGCGTATCAAGAATTTCCAACGACGGGGTCACATAATCCGTCGCGGCAATCACATCAGCGCGCGTCACATTTTCACCCGAGATCGGCGCTTTCATAACAAAGGCAATCTCGGCCTCGACCCGTGGCTGGATAAAGCGCCCAGCAGGCACCCTCGCGCCGTTTGCAAACAGCATGTCGTCAAACAACACACCACTGTCGGGAATATCGATATTCAACGCATATTGCATGGCTTTCGATGTCAGTCCGATTTTCCAGCCGATCACTTTGCGCCCAAGACTTATCTTATGCGCAACAACCCCCTTTTGGACACCGTAAGCATCATCCATATCCATATCCGGATATTGCTGGGTCAAAAGCCCAATCTGGTCGCGGTTTCCTTCTGCCGCAACCAAACGCGCTGCCGCATCAGATATTTGATCTGCCGTCAGGTTCATACCTCGTCCACCACACCGTTACGCAACGTACCGATGCCTTCGGCGGCGACCTCGACCACATCACCCGGCTTGAGCCAGATCGGTGGATCAAACCGCGCGCCCGCGCCGGTGGGCGTGCCACAAACAATCACATCGCCCGGCACCAGTGTCGTGAAGGTCGAGATATAGTTAATGATCCGTGAAAAGCTGAACATCATCCGGCCTGTGCGGTCTTCTTGGCGGATCTCACCGTTCACCTTGGTCGTCAGAGCAATATCAGCAAGCTGCGCAGGGTCGGTAAAAGGAACAAGCCACGGACCGATGGAACCAGAGCCATCAAAGTTCTTACCTTGGGTGACGTTGAATTTCGCATGGCGCACCCAATCGCGCAGGGTGCCCTCGTTGCACAGCGTCAGCGCCGCAATATGATCCAGTGCGGTTTCTTCGGGAATACGCCGCCCACCTTTGCCGATAACAATGGTCACTTCACCTTCATAATCAAGCTGCTCTGATTCCGGTGGCCGCGTCAGCGGCACATCATGACCAACGAAAGACCGCGCAAAGCGAATGAACAGCGACATGTTTTTAGGGGCTTCTTGCCCGTCTTTGTATTCTGCATTGCGATCAGGGAAATTGACCCCGACGCAGATCAGCTTTTCAGGTTTGGCAATCGGAATTTCATAGGTAAATTCATCAGGGCCAAAATCCGCCTTGCGGGCTTTGCCAGCCTCAACCAAAGTGCCCAGTTTACCATCCACAACCGCGTCTTGCAGGGTGGGGTAATCCGTGCCCAAAAGGTCGGTCAAATCAACCATGCCATCGTCATCTGTGACATAGCCATAGCGGATTTTGCCAGCGGCTTTGAATGAGGCAATACGTGCAGGAATTTCTCTTGTCATCGTCGTAGATCCTTTGATTGCTTAGGCAATGCCGCCAAAACACATATATTTAATTTCAGTGAAATCATCCAAACCGTAATGCGATCCTTCGCGGCCAACACCCGATTGTTTTATCCCGCCAAAGGGGGCTTCGGCGGTAGAAATCAGCCCCGTGTTGATACCGACCATGCCATATTCTAGCTCTTCGCCAATTTTCCAAGCGCGCGCCAAATCGCGAGTGTAGAAATAGGACGCAAGACCAAATTCGGTGTCATTGGCCAGCCGCACAACCTCGGCATCGGTTTCGAATTTAAACAACGGAGCAACGGGACCAAAGGTTTCTTCACGGGCCACGGCCATGTCCGACGTCACGCCCGTCAAAACGGTTGGTTCAAAAAATGTGCCGCCAAGGCTATGAGGCTTACCTCCAGCAGAGATCGCGGCACCTTTGGAAACCGCATCGGCAATATGTTCCTCAACCTTGTTCACAGCAGCCGCATCGATCAACGGCCCAAAAGTGATCCCGTCATCAAGCCCATTCCCAACCTTCAAAGCACTCAGCGCCACACTCAGTTTTTGCGCAAAGACATCATAAACGCCCGCCTGAACGTAGATCCGATTTGCACAAACACATGTCTGGCCATTGTTGCGGAATTTGGAAATCAGCGCACCTTCGACTGCCGCATCAACATCGGCATCGTCAAATACGATGAATGGCGCATTGCCGCCCAATTCTAGGCCGAGTTTTTTAACTGTATCTGCACTTTGACGCATCAACGTGATGCCCACCTCGGTGGACCCCGTAAAGGTCAGCTTGCGTACAATCGGGCTTTCGGTCATCGCCGCGCCAATCGCGCGCGCCGATCCAGTGATCACACTGAACAACCCTTTGGGCACCCCAGCGCGTTCGGCCAAAACGGCCAAAGCAATCGCCGAAAACGGCGTTTGCGACGCGGGTTTCAAAACCACAGCACAGCCCGCAGCCAAAGCAGGCCCGACCTTGCGCGTAATCATCGCGTTTGGAAAATTCCACGGCGTAATCGCAGCCACAACCCCAACAGGCTGTTTGATCACCACGATGCGCTTGTCGGTCGCATGCCCAGGAATAACATCGCCATACATCCGGCGCGCTTCCTCGGAAAACCACTCGATAAAACTGGCACCATAAATGATTTCACCACGCGCCTCGGCCAATGGTTTGCCTTGTTCCATGGTGAGGATCATCGCCAGATCATCGGCGTTTTCGACGATCAAATTGAACCAGTCACGCAGAATATTGGCGCGCTCTTTGGCGGTGCGGGCCGCCCAACTTTTTTGGGCACACTCGGCAGCTTTGATCGCCTCATGGGTTTCGGTGGCCCCGAGCGCAGGCACCTGCCCGATAACGTCCCCGGTTGCCGGATTTGTCACATCCAACGCAGCACCCGAAGCGGCATCAATCCAGTGTTCACCTATCAGATTGGCCTGTTTTAGAAGGCTTTGATCGTTCAAACCCATAATGTCGGTTCCTTTACGGTTACGGCGCGATGATTGGCTGCGCTTTTAGATCTGCCTCGCGGGTGTTGAGCCCACCAAAAACAGATCCGAGTTCGAACCAGCTTTTTGGTGCGGGCGCGCCCCACAATGTCTGGCGTTGTGGATCTTTGAGATCCCACTTGATCGCCTCAAGATCAGGATCAACTGTCTGGTAATCAGAACAATAGATTTCCGTCCGGTGACCATCTGGGTCCAACACATACAAAAAGAACGCGTTGGAAATACCGTGGCGGCCGGGGCCGCGTTCGATGTTTGCAAAATACCCGCTCGTCGCCATCAGATCGCACAGATCGATAATGTTCAACGGTGTCGGCACCCAAAACGCCGTGTGGTGCAGGCGTGGGCCAGTGCCGTTTGTAAAGGCCACATCATGGATGCCGCCCTTGCGGTGCATCCAAGCCGCCCAAAGTTTACCGGACTCTTCATCTTCGGTGTATTCCGTAACGCGGAATCCCATCTCGTTGTAAAAGGCCACCGATTCATCGACATTCGGTGAGAACATATTGAAATGATCGATCCGAAGCGGTTTAACACCATGATAAAGCGCATATTTTTGATGAATCGGCATCAGGCGGTCCATCTTGTGATAGAGTTCAATTGGCGCGCCAAAGCAATCCGTGCTGCGTAATGTTCGGCCCTGATAGGGGCGCTCGACCCACTCTGTCGGCATGCCTTTGCCCCTGAACCAAGTCTCGGCCTTGTCGAGGTCTTCTTCGGAAAACACCTTATAGGCAAGATAGCTCACCGAAGGCTTTTCACCTTCGCTTTGACGCAAGACCATACAGTGGTGACCGCGTTCTTCCATCGCACGTAAATAGACATACTTGTCGTCTTCGTCCGTGACTTGAAGACCCATCATGTCGGCATAATATTTGCGGCTCGCCGCGAGGTCGGACACGATATATTCAACGTGGCTCAGGCGCACGATGTTAAAAGCCGGGTATAGATTAGAAGTTGGGACTGGCATTGGTTCCTCCGAATTTTTCTGGAACTTTTACTGATAGGTCAGTGTAAGCTGCTATGTTTTTGACGTTGATTGACAGGCATTAACCGCCAAGCTTTGGAATGTCGTGCGGACCGGTGGCCAGACAAACATTGTATGTTTCCATATAGAAATCGAACGACCAGTCGCCGCCATCACGGCCAATTCCTGAATTCTTGACGCCCCCGAAAGGTGTTGACAGATGCCGCACGTTTTCAGAGTTGACCCACATCATTCCGGCCTCTAGCCGTTCTGTCATCCAAAGCGCCCGTGTGACGTCTTGGGTCCAGATATAGGCGGTCAGCCCATATTCCGTATCATTGGCAATCGCCAAAGCTTCGGCTTTGTCTTTGAACGGAATGGCGGTCAGGACCGGACCAAAGATTTCTTCTTGTGCAATCCGCATATCGTTGGTCGCGTTGGTGAAAAGCGTCGGGCGGACATAACAGCCCTCGGTCCCAACCTTCACGCCACCAGCGGCAATCGTTGCACCATCTGCTTTGCCGATTTCAAAATAGGACAGCACCTTTTTCTCGTGCACGGGATGGATCAGCGGTCCCACAACCGTTTCAGGATCAAGTGGATGTCCGACCTTGATCGCATTGGCCTTTTCAGCAACGCGTTTGGTGAATTCTTCATAGATCGTATCTTGAACCAACAGACGTGACGACGATGTGCAACGCTCTCCATTCAGCGAGAAAATCATGAACACGGCGGCATCAACAGCGCGATCCAGATCAGCATCATCAAACACAATCACAGGATTCTTGCCACCCAACTCAAAGTGAACACGCTTAAGCGTGTCGGCGGCTTGTTTCATAATCATAGAACCGGTGCGGCCCTCACCGACAAGTGCCAGCGCTTTGATCGCCGGATGTTCAGTCAGCGCTTTGCCCGCGCCTTCGCCCAATCCATTTACAACGTTCCAAACACCTTTTGGCAAACCGGCCTCTTCAGCAATCTCGACCAAAAGCTTGGCTGTGAGTGGGGAAAATTCGGCGGGCTTGTGAACAATCGTGCACCCTGCGGCCAAAGCTGGCGCGATCTTCCAAGTGGACAGCATGAATGGCGTGTTCCACGGGGTGATGATACCAACAGGTCCAATCGGGCGTCGCGATGTCATATTGATCTGACCTGGCCCGTAGATTGTCTTGCCGTCCCGCGCTTCTGGAGCGCGATCTGCGAAGAACCGGAAGTTTGCCGCGCCACGCAGCGCCGCTTTGCCCATAAAGCGAATAGACTGGCCTGTATCCATTGCCTCCACGAACGCAATTTCCTCAGCACGTGCAACAATCGCATCTGCAACCTTGTTTAAAACTTTGCGCCGCTCAGCACCTGGCATATCGCGCCAAGCTGGAAACGCGGCCTCGGCAGCTTTGCATGCCTCATCGATGTCAGCGCTATCGCCCTTGGCTGCAAGTGCAAGAGGTTTGCCATCGACGGGCGAAATCACCTCAAATGTCTGACCGGACTGCGCCGGAATAGAGGCACCGCTGATGTGGTTGAGCACGCCTTCATTTTGAAAGCGGGCCAGAAATTTTTCGGCTTTTGCAACGTTGGCTTCTAAACTTGTCATCTATCTGGTTTCACTTTCAGTTTATGGGGTGGCAGAAAGGCGCGCATGAATTGGGTTGGTCTTCCAACTGGTTTGCGCGTCAATTTCCGTAATTTCCAAGGAAAGGGCAAAGTACCCCGTCAGCAGCTCTGCGGCAAAAATGGTTTGCGCTGTTTGCATAAGCATCGCGCCGGCGGCCTGGCGGGCCGCAAGGTCGCGTCCGGCACCAATTCGGACCGAAAGATGCGCAAAGCTGTTTTGAGGATCGCCATCTGCCATTGCAAAGGCATCAACACGGTGAGCGCGCACACGAATGCCAGCGCGCGGGAAAATACCTGTCTCAATCATCGCCTGACGCAGCACCTCGCAGGCATCTGCGATATCAACATGCGCATCAAGGTTCGCTGAATATTCTATGATTAAGTGCGGCACGTTTTCCTCCATTTAACTTAACATGTTAAATTATGAGGTGCGTGTCAAGTGATTCCGGCAGTCTATCGCAGGTTAATGTTTGGGATTTTGAACAGCTCGCGGAAGCGGCTCAAATTTTCCGTCGACGGACGCATCGGGCGAGAAGGGCTTCGGAGCTATCTGACCACGATCGCGCAGGCAACGATTGCCGATTTTGTGCGATTCAATTCGGATGGGCAGATGGCGGAGCATTGGGACGTCGTTCAATTGATGCCAGAACCCGATTATGATCCGATGCGTCCGTCGAACACGCAAGAGGTGTCGGAAATATTCGGGATTTGCTTACGGCTTACGCGGGCAAGTCAGCAGAACACGAGATTGAACAAAGCAAACGCGCATTTGCACTCGACCCGAAAGGCGTGTTGAATTCGGAAAGCTATTCGCAGCATCGCCAATAACTCAAGTGTTAAATATCTTTCGGTTTTGCAGCCGCTTTGGTCAGCTTTTCAAGCAAACGCAAAAGCTCGGCCATGTTTTCGACTCCGAAAGAGGCTTCTATATCGCGGTAAATCGCCTC
>JBLHXX010000092.1:0-9182 GCA_047630475.1 Celeribacter sp.
CTTTGGGGTTGGCGGGGCACAGGGCGGTGAGGTGGGTGTGAATTATGCCGTCTTGCCCGATGGCACGCGTGTCGATTTGCGCGGGCATGATGAAATCGATCTGCCAGCAGAGGGTATGTTTGTGCTGAAAACTCCCGGTGGGGGCGGGTTTTCGTGACCCAAAATGCTGCGCAGCAAATGTTTTAAAACAATGTGTTAAGGATGTGTTTTTGGAACGCGCGCCTTGGTCATTTTTGGCTGTGCAAACGCGTGCGCCATTTGCGGACCGCGATGATAGCCCAGAGGCCTTCGGCCAACATGAACGGGTAGGATGCAATCCAAAAAGCATAGAGCGATGCCGCCGCACAGGAGGCAGCAAAGGCCAATGTCATGGCGGGGCCGCGCTCTTCCAATGCGTAAAAGGTGACCATGGCGCAAACGGCCAAAAGACCAAAAATTTCAATCATCGGATGTGTCCTTCGGATCTGTTGTGAATGACATGAGATGTCAAACCTGCGTCCTGAAAACCATTAAAACATGTAAAGTGACATTTTGCAGATGTTTAAAATGTTTAAAACACCCGCCACAAAGGTTTGTCATTTTTTAAAACACACGCCTTAGTCTGCGACAATCACCCAAGGTGTCTCATAGCTGTGTTCTTGCAAATTTGGCGTCTCGCCGATGCGGTCAATGACGGCGAATTGGCCGTTGCCAGCGAGCGGTGTGAGCACCCCATGCCATGTGCCGCGGTGGAAATTGATCGCTTGCGCCCCATTGGTCAAAAACGCTTTTGGTGTCTGTTCTGGCCCATCCGAGACAATCACCAAAAACGGATCATCTGACATCGGCACAAAGGCCTGTGATCCCTCGGGATGGCGCTCAATCAGATCAAGCGTATAGGGCAGGGATCGCAGTTCCGCTTTAAAGATCGAAATGCCAACGCGGGCCTCCATCACATCGATGTTGGCACGGTCATGAAACCGTCCGCATTGCCCCGCGTTGATGATCTTATCCGGCGCGCCGCTCGCCTCTAAAACATCGCCGTAGGGGGCGAAATTTTGGGCGGTCAACGGCGCGATGGTGACCTTGCGGGTCATCGCCGAGGCCCGCCCAAATCAAGCGAGACATGACGGTTCACGTCTTTGTACAACAGGTAACGAAACGGCGCGTCGCCTGTCGCGATACAGGCCTGCGGACAAAAGGCACGCAGCCACATAAAATCACCGGGGCCAACCTCGACCCAATCCTTATTTAACAGATACTTAGCTGTGCCCGACAGCACATAAAGTCCGTGTTCCATGACATGGGTTTCGGCAAATGGAATGCGTCCGCCGGGCAGAATGTTGACGATATTGGCATGAAAATCATAGCGCAAATCCATGGGGTCAACGAACCGCTGTGTGGCCCAAACGCCATCGCAATCGGGCATCACGTTTTGGGGCACATCAGTTTCATGAACGATAAAGGGTTCAAGCGGCTCAAGACCCTGCGCAGAGGTATAGCGCTTGCGGATCCAATGAAAGCCGCAAGGCGCGTCAGAGGTGTTCCAAATCTCCCATTTTACGCCGGCTGGAACGAATGCCATATGTCCAGCTTTAACGGTCGAACGCGTTCCGTTGATGGTCACACAAGCCTCGCCATGGGCGATAAAAATCGCCGCTTGAGCTTGCGGGTCTGGTTCGGGAGAGGCGCTGCCGCCCCCAGAGGCCAGTTCAACTGCATATTGGGCGAAGGTTTCCGCAAATCCTGACAAAGGGCGCGCCAAGATCCACATGCGCATGCCGTCCCATCCGGGCAGATAGCTTGTGACGATATCGCGCTGTACGCTTGCGGGGATTACGGCATAAGCCGTTGTAAATATTGCGGTACTATCGGGATGCTCGCTTTGGTCGGGCAAGCCACCCATCGGAAAAGCATAGGTCATTTTGGGGTCTCATCTGTGTTAAACATGCTGTGGAGGCGGTGCCATGCGATGCGTTCCACTTGGGCGCAGGCTATCGCAAATTCGTCGGCTCGGCTGTGGGTGAGACGCGTGTTGAACGCCGTTAAAATGGTCTCTTTGGTATTGTCTTTCACCGCGATGATAAAGGGGAACCCAAATTTTTCGACATACGCGGCATTGAGGCGTTCGAAGGTGGTGCGCTCGTCGTCGGTCAAAGCATCCAAACCCGCGGAGGCTTGCTCGGTTGTGCTCTCAGCGGTCAGACGTTTGGCGGCAGCCAACTTGCCTGCAAGGTCAGGGTGGGCGGTGAGCACACCCAGTTTTTCGGCCTCGGTCGCTGTGCGAAAGATGCGAAACAGCGCAGAGTTCATGCCAACAGCGCTGTCATGAGCGGGCCCGAGTTCGAGATCAAATGCACGATCGGCGATCCATGGCGAATGTTCATAAATGGCACCGAATTTGGCAACAAATGTGGCCCGATCCATCTGGCTTGGGGTGTCTTTGCGCACATGAGGATGGGTTTTGGTCCAGTGTTTCGCAATATCGATACGCTTGGGAGTCCAAACGTTTTCAAAGCCTTGGATGTAATCGATGAACTTTTTAAGCCCCGCCATTTTGCCGGGACGCCCGATGAGGCGACAATGCAATCCGATGGACATCATTTTAGGCGTATCTGTGCTGCCCTCGGCGTAGAGCACGTCAAACGCGTCTTTGAGGTAGGTGAAAAACTGTTCGCCGGTGATGTATCCGGGGGCCGTGGCAAAGCGCATGTCGTTGGCTTCAAGCGTGTAGGGAATGATCAATTGATCGCGTGGTCCGGCCTCAATCCAATAGGGCAGATCGTCGTCGTAGGTGTCTGAGATATAGTCAAATCCACCTTCTTCGGCAACCAAGCGCACGGTGTTTTCCGAACATCGTCCTGTGTACCAGCCGCGGGGACGTTCCCCCGTGACTTCTGTGTGCAGGCGGATGGCCTCAAGGATGCAGGCGCGTTCCTCGGCTTCGGGCATGTCTTTGTGTTCGACCCATTTCAGGCCGTGACTGGCGATTTCCCAGTGGGCGGCTTGCATGGCTGCGACTTGTTCGGGGGAGCGCGCCAAAGCGGTTGCCACACCGTAAATCGTCACCGGAATATCCGCGCCTGTGAACAAGCGGTGCAGGCGCCAAAATCCAGCGCGCGCGCCATAGTCGTAGATGCTTTCCATGTTCCAATGGCGTTGGCCTTGCCAAGGGGCTGCGCCTGCGATGTCGGACAAAAAGGCCTCAGAGGCTGCATCACCGTGCAAGACGTTGTTTTCACCGCCTTCTTCATAATTGAGCACAAACTGCACCGCGACTTTTGCGTTGTTCGGCCACTTGGGGTCGGGCGCGTTTGGGCCGTAACCAGTCATATTGCGTGGGTAGCGAGGCGTTTTATGTTGCATTTTGACAGGCTTTCAAAATTTTTGACTAATTGATAGGCTTTTCGCATCTTTCACTATCTTTTCTTAAGTGCGGTCTGCAAAAGATTGATTGCGCAGGTGCCATTTTTCCGCCAGCGTTATCTGAAATAGCGACAAAAATGAGCATATAGCCTATGAAATCTGGATATTTGACCACACATGTTCTCGATACGGCGCTTGGGATGCCTGCGGCGGGTCTCAAAATTGAGCTGTTTGGTGTGAATGGCGATGAGCGCGTCAAAATCACTGACATGCGCACCAATGATGATGGTCGCACTGACAGCCCCATTTTGCCAGATACAGATTTTCAATGTGGCACCTATGAATTGGTGTTCCATGCGGGCGACTATTTACGTGCGCAAGGCACAACACAGCCCGAGCCATTTTTTCTAGACATGATCCCAATTCGGTTTGGCATGAACGATAAGACGTCGCATTATCATGTGCCGCTTTTGCTGTCGCCGTTTGGGTTTTCCACGTATCGAGGGAGCTAGGGTATGATCTATCCGATTTTGATGGAATGGCTGGAATTTGCGGTGCGCTGGCTACATGTGATCACTGCGATTGCGTGGATTGGGTCGTCGTTTTATTTTATTGCATTGGATTTGGGCCTGCGCCCATCGACAGACCGCCGTGGCGGTGTGCATGGCGAAGAATGGCAGGTTCATGGTGGCGGATTTTACTTTGTTCAGAAATACTTAGTTGCCCCGGCGCGCATGCCTGAAGATTTGATTTGGTTCAAATGGGAAAGCTATTCCACATGGCTATCAGGCTTTGCCTTGATGGTTTTGGTGTATTATCTCGGGGCCGAATTGTCTTTGGTTGACCCCAATGTGTTAGAGATGCCGATTTGGGCTGGCATCGCTATTTCCATCGGATCTTTGCTGTTTGGTTGGGTCGCATATGATTTGATTTGCAAAAGCAAATTTGGCGACAACAACACGCGTTTGATGATCTTTTTGTATGTGCTGTTGGTGGTGATGGCATGGGGCTACACGCAGGTGTTTTCTGGTCGTGCAGCGTTGTTGCACCTCGGCGCATTTACCGCGACGATCATGACCGCGAATGTGTTTATGGTCATCATGCCCAATCAACGCATCGTGGTGAAAGACCTGCAAGCAGGGCACACGCCGGATGCAAAATATGGCAAAATCGCCAAGCAACGGTCAACGCATAATAACTACCTGACGCTGCCTGTGATTTTCTTGATGCTGTCCAATCATTACCCGTTGGCGTTCGCGTCTCAATACAATTGGCTGATTGCGGCGCTGGTGTTTTTGATGGGCGTCACCATTCGCCATTTCTTTAACACCATGCACAAACGTGATGGCATGCTGTGGTGGACGTGGGCCCTGACGGCGGCGTTGTTTGCTGGAGTGATTTGGTTGTCTACAGCGGGCATTTATACCCAAGGTGACGATGATACAGACGTGTCGATGGGGCCTGTCGCGACCCGCTATGCGGCGTTGGAGGCGTTCGAAGAGGTGCATGATATTGTGCTTGGCAATTGTTCCATGTGCCATGCGTCTGAGCCTGCGTGGGATGGCATGGCCTCGCCGCCTAAGGGCGTTCGATTGGAAACGGCACAACAGATCGCAACCCATGCCCGCGAGATTTGGCTGCAAGCTGGCGTGACCCATGCGATGCCACCTGCGAACCTGACCTATATGGATGATGAAAGTCGCGCCTTGATCCGCAAATGGTATGAAGCGGGTCTATAGGTTAGGGTAAAGTCCCTGACGATTGATCGCGGTTTGTGACACCAAAAAAGGCGCGGCATCTGCCCCGCCTTTTTGCCGTTTTAGAGCATAGATCGCGCTGGCTTTAAGTGCGTGAAAACGTCCAAGATGTGGTTTGGCTGTAAGTGTCCTCGGGGCGCAAAACGCAGGATGGAAATCCATCTTGATTGGGGGCATCTGGCCAGCGCTGCGCCTCTAAGGCCACGCCGCAAAATGCCCCATAAATATCGCCGTTATGGCCTTTGAAATCGCCAGATGAAATTGGACCAGCATCAAAGACTTGCAGACCCACTTCGGTCGTATCGATGCGCATCGATACGCCGCTTTGGCCCGTCAAAATACAAGCCTGTTTGAGGTTGCCCTCGACGCCATTGAGGCAAAAATTGTGATCAAAGCGCTGTCCTTCGGGCAGGCCCAGAATAGCGCCCGTGCGCAGGTCGAAACCTGTGCCTGCAACCGATTGTTTTCCAGTGGGAATGAGCTGTGCATCGACAGGTGTATAGGCGTCTGCAAAGACCGTTAAAGCGTGACCTGTCATCGATGCCGTGCCGTCCAAATTCCAATAGGAATGATTGGCAATATTGATCAAGGTGGGCGCGTCTGTGGTGGCGGAAATCTCAAGCGTCAGTTGCGCGGGGGCTGTGACCGAAAACCGAGCAGTCAGCGTGCGATTTCCGGGGTAGCCTTCTGTCCCATCGGGCAGCTTTAGTTCCATCGTGACGCTGTCGGCGTTTTGTTCTGTCACCGTCCAAAGATGGATGTGCATTCCATTCGGACCACCGTGTAGCGAGGTCGTGCCCTCGTTCGCGGATAAGTTTAGAACCTGCCCGCCAAGCGGTGCTGTCGCGTTGCTGATGCGGTTGGCCAGAGGTCCAACAAGAGCCCCGAAATATTTGAGATCGGCCCCGTAGGCGGCGACATCATTGCTGCCCAAAGTCAGGCTATGTGATATGCCCTTGAGGCGCACGTCTTGCAATATTGCCCCGCGCGTCAGGACCGTCGCGGTCAGGTCGCCAGCCGACAAGGTAATGGCCTCAACTGTTTGGCCATCGCTCAATGTGCCCAAGGTCCGTTTCATAGGATAACCTGATGTTCTTTTTGGCCCTTTGCGACGTTTTCAATGCAAAAAACATGACCGTGAAGGTCGCTTTTTTCCAGATCCGCATCGGGGATATTTTGCTGTGCTGTGGTCACGAACATTGTTGTGCCATCTGCGCCGCCAAACGCCGGACAAGAGCTTTGCAATCCGCCAACCTCGACATAGCGTTGCACCACACCGTCTGGGGAATAACAGGCCACGCGGTAGCTGCCCCATTGCGCATTCCACAGGTTGCCGTCTGCGTCGACAACGGACCCGTCTGGATGGTTGGCATCTTGGATGAACAGCTCGGCTTTGCCTTCTGGCCAGCCATCTTGATCAAGCGCAATGCGCATGATCTTGTCCGTCACCGTATCGCAGTAATAGGCGTGTTTTCCGTCGGGCGAAAAGCAAATCGAGTTGGTGATGGTGACGTTGTTCACCAGCTTGCGTAGGGTGCCGTCGTAATAGCGGTAAATCGCGCCGGCTTTGGGTTCTGCATTCTTGCCCATTGTGCCGATCCAAAACCCGCCATAGGGGTCCGCGCGCCCATCGTTTGAGCGCGTCAGATCGTTGTCGGCTTCAAGTGAGCAGACAAATTCCGTGTCACCCGTTTCGATATCGAACTTAGACAATGACGTCTCAGACGCCATGAGCAAAGTGTTATGATCGACCCAGCCCGCGGCGGAGACATGTTCGTCAAATTGCCATGTGACTTGTTCGCCGTCTACTTTGGTGTGCAAGCACATGCCAATGATGTCGAACCAAAACAATTGGTTGCGGGTTGGGTGCCACAGCGGGCCCTCGCCCAACGCGCATTTTGTATCGCTGTATACTGTATAGGTCATGCGATTGCCGCGTCATAGGCGGCCACCATTTTTGTCGCGCGTTTGTAAACCTCGTCAGGGGTAAAACCTGGCGCATACAAAGCCGATCCTATGCCAAAACCAGCGGCACCTGCCTCTAGCCATGCTTTGAAATCATCAGGACCAACCCCGCCCACGGCATAAACGGGCACATCGCGTGGCAGGACGGCTTTGACGGCTTTGAAGCCATCCAAACCAAGCTTGAACGCAGGGAAAATTTTCAATCCATCAGCACCTGCTTTGATCGCTGAGAACATTTCCGTTGGCGTCAAGACGCCGGGAAAGGATTGCATGTCATGGGCTTTGGATGCGGTGATGATTTCGGGGTCCGCGTTTGGCGACACGATCAATTTGCCACCGGCCGCTTTGACTTGGGCCACGTCGGATAGGGTTAAAACCGTGCCTGCGCCAATCAGCGCGCGGTCGCCATAGGCGTCGACCATGGCACGGATGCTGTCGAAAGGGTTTGGCGAATTGAGTGGCACTTCGATCCGGTCGATGCCTGCTTTGATCAAGGCGCCTGCGATGTCTGTGGCTTCGGCTGGGGTCAGTCCACGAAGGATAGCGATAAGAGGACGGCTCATGAGTTACTCCAAAATGCTTGCGCGGGCGGATTTGAGCCCTGCGAGTGTCATGTCTGTTGGGTCTGTACGTTGGGCGATGATGCCCTGGGTTTTCAATGCTGAGGCGTAGAGATCGGTCAAACCATCTGCGCCGATCAGGGCGACCATTTGGCCCAACCAATAGGGTTTGGCCGCGGCCAGTTCAGCCCCGATCAGCAAGCCTGATAAGCGGGCTTTGGCAGCCCCGCCATCCAGCCCGTGCAACAAATCTTCGGCGCGCAACGAGAACAGTTTGGCCGCCAGTTTTTCAGGGCGTGACAAAGCATCTGCCAGCGCTTCGTCAAATGCGGCGTCATCCCAGGTTCCGTCACGCAGGCTATGCTTTAGAACGCTGTGGCTGGATAAGAGTGCGAAAATCTCGCCCGTCATAAAGCTTTGAAGCGAGACGACTTCGCCAGCGCTGACATGGGCCCATTTGGTGTGCGTGCCGGGCAAGCAAATGATGCCATCAAACTTTGGAAACTCAGCTTGAAATCCAGCGATTTGAGTTTCCTCACCGCGCATCACATCGGCGGGCGTGTTTTGCGACAGACCCGGCACGATCAACACCTCGATGCGCGGGTCCTTTGTGGGCGCTTTTGTGAGGGTCGCACTGATGGGCAAGCAGGGCACGCCTGCATAGAGGGCCTCGGTCCAACCTTGGCGCGCGCCGACCATGCCACAGGCAATGACTTGCATCGGCTTTTGCGTGGTGTTGGCCTCAAGCCATGGCGTGATCAGATCAAGTAGCGCGGCCTCAAAGGCGTCGGGCGTGAGTGTTCCCATGCCTTTGGATGAATGTGCTGTCGCATGCGTTTGGCCGTGGGCATCAATCGCCCAAGCGCGTAAAGATGAGGTTCCCCAATCCACGGCAATCCAGTTTGTGGTCACGTGTTTTCTCCCGTAGCAATCAAAAGTCGTACTTTTGGATGTTAGCGTTATCGCGAACTGTATATCAGTATGCAATGGCAAGTTGCCTATTGTGGAAAAAGTCGGAAACTTTAGTGCTATTTTCGGCCCAATGATTGTATTTTGAGTGTGTGTTTTCTGTGTCGCTTTGCGCCGTGGGACATCAGTCGGCGCTCGGGTCGCATAGGCCAGTGGCATGGCGCGCGTTGTTTTCGCCTGCGCTGTCTCGTTGGTTGAAATATTGACGCTATACCGCGCTGTTTTAGGCTTGCAATCCCATTTGCAATATATCGCAGTGACAACCACATCTATCCCTTTGTGTTGCAAGATGGGTGGTATTTGGTGGTAGAATAAGGCTTTTTTGCGTCAGAGGCGCATTTTGGCCCTAGTCAGTGATTCGCCTTTCGTGTAGCTTTGCTATGAGCAATTAATGAAAAGATGTGGCGCAAAAAAATAGCCGCGTGTTCCTTGGGGTAAAGTGAAGTAGTATTATGTTAGGCATTCAATTCTCTCTCCGCGATTCTGCGGGCAATATCGAGCAAGGCACCCTGTCATTGTCAGGGGAGTCCGAGCGGATTTCTATGGTCGGCGTTGAGGGTGTGTCTTTGAACACATCTACTGCGGC
>JBLHXX010000093.1:0-9072 GCA_047630475.1 Celeribacter sp.
AAAAAGGTCAAAGAAGATGAGGTCGTGCGGTTCTCGGATGATTTGACAGCCCGCTTGGATCGCAAAGAAGACGGCGCGGCCTTTTTGACGTTTAACCTAACAGGCGATGATTTTGATACGGCTTTGAACGCAGCAGGCGCCATGCCGTTGCCCCCTTATATTGAGGCCCTGCGCAAAGCCGATGCGCAAGACAAAGAAGATTATCAGACAGTTTGGGCCAAAACATTGGGGGCTGTTGCGGCCCCCACAGCATCCTTGCATTTCGATGCACCTTTGTTGGCGGCGCTCGCGGCCAAAGGCGTCGACATCACGTATGTCACTCTGCACGTCGGTGCAGGCACGTTTCTGCCCGTCAAAGTGGACAACGTGGATGATCACAAAATGCACGCGGAATGGGGTGACGTGTCCGCACAGGCCGCATCCGAGATCGCAGCCACCAAAGCGGCAGGCGGTCGGATCATTCCCGTGGGCACAACGGCGCTGCGCCTGATTGAGAGTGCCGCGCGCGCCACAGGTCAAATCGCGCCGTTTATGTCCGACACCGATATTTTCATCCGCCCTGGGTTCGAATTTCATGTGGCCGATGCGTTGATGACCAACTTTCATCTGCCCAAATCGACCCTGATGATGCTGGTCTCTGCTGTGATGGGCTTTGAGCGCATTCGCGACATCTACGCCCACGCGATTGAAAACGAGTACCGTTTCTTTTCTTATGGCGATTCCTCGTTGCTTTTGCCGCATGAGGTTTGATCACGTCAGGATCGATGTCTGTTTTATGGGGTTATGGATCACACAATTTGGCAAAACCATCTAAGAAGTCAGCCACAGAACTTTGGTTTTCAGAGCTATTTAACCGATCCACAATCTCATCGGCAGCGTACCTGTTTCAAAATCAGGCGACAACACCGGCAAATCTGTGAGGCTGTCAAGCACAGTGATGTCGTGTTTGAGGGGGGTGATTTTCACCACAGCCCGCAGCATCGCGGTATTGGTTGAGCTTGTGCGCCCACTGCCTGAGAGTGCGAGGAATTTCATCTTCATTTCCTAACGTTCCAATCTTAGAGCATCAACGTCAGTCTTGCCCCCGCGCAGGCACCGCCACACCTCATATTGCAAACACGGCATGATTGTTCTTTCTTAGTTCATCTTCCTCGGTTAACGCTGTCAAAACCACGCCCTTTCCCGCACATGGGTCTCACGAAACGTCAATTCCAAAGGTCTCGCCATGCGTCAGGTTCTTGCGTCTTCATCGGCTTTGTTGCTCGGCATGTTGCTTTTGATGATCGGCAACGGTCTGCAGGGCTCTGTTTTGGGGGTGCGTGGGGGTCTTGAAGGGTTTTCGACCTTTTCCTTGTCCATCGTGATGTCGGGCTATTTCCTAGGATTCTTAGGGGGATCGCAAATCGCGCCGCATTTGATCCGCCGCGTCGGGCACGTGCGGGTCTTTGCGGCGCTTGGGTCGTTCATTTCAGCCGCATTGATCATATTCCCAACCCTCACGGACCCTGTGGTTTGGACCATTTTGCGTGTCGTTTTGGGCTTTTGCTTTTCGGGTGTTTATGTGACCGCCGAAAGCTGGCTCAACAACTCAACCACCAACGAGATGCGCGGCAAAACCCTGTCCGCCTATATGATCGTGCAAATGGTCGGCATGGTGATCGCCCAAGGTATTTTGTCGCTTGGAGATCCCTCTGGCTATATCTTGTTCATCGTGCCGTCTGTGTTGGTTTCGATTTCATTCGCGCCTATTTTGCTCTCGGTCTCGCCCACACCGCCCTATGAGACCTCCAAACCCATGACCCTGCGACGGTTGTATGAGGTGTCCCCCTTGGGCTGTGTTGGCATGTTTTTGATGGGGGGCGTGTTTGCCGCTCAAATGGGCATGGCCTCGGTCTATGCCATCCAAGCGGGCTTTTCCTTGCCCGAGGTTTCGACTTTCATCGCCGCCATTTTTATCGGCGCTGTGGTGTTCCAGATGCCGATTGGTTGGATTTCGGATCGTATTGATCGCCGTCTTGTGATCTTGGGGGCTGCGGCTGTCGGGGGCGTGGCCTGTGTTGTTGGCAGTTTGATCGGGGCAAATCTATATGTCGCGATTGGCGTCGCGCTTTTGTCCGGCGGCATGGCCACGCCGCTCTATTCTTTGTTGATTGCCCACACCAATGACTATCTTGAGCCTGATGATATGGCCGGCTCGTCTGGCGGTTTGATTTTCATCAACGGGGTGGGGGCTGTTGGCGGTCCTGTGATTGCCGGTTGGCTTATGGGGGTCTTTGGCCCCTCCGGCTATTGGCTTTTGCAAGCGGTCTTGATGCTGTCCATCGTGGCCTATGCCGGTTGGCGGATGACGCGCCGTGCGGCTATTCCAGTGGACGAGACCGCAGCCTACGTCGCCGTGATGCCGTCCACCACGCCCATTGCCTCAGAAGTTGCCCAAGAATGGGCAATCGAGCAGGCCGAGGATGATGCTGAAGTCGCATGATTTGGATGGGCATTCTTTCTAAGTATTGCGCAAACTGTCTCAATTGCGCAACATTCGCAAATATGACGTGATCTTTGAAATGCTCCCCTTGCGCGGATCTGGTGGCTTTGTAACGGTTTTATGTAACGCTACGCCATCACGGAGAGACCCAATGGCCCATATCCAGACGCAGCAATCAACCATCACGCCAGATGATGTCTTGTCCTTTTGGCTCGATGAACTGACGCCCAAAGAGTGGTATGTGGCGAGCGATACGCTTGATGCCAAAATCCGTGATCGGTTTTTGCCAGCTTGGCAAAAGGCACAAGAGGGCGCGTTTTCATTTTGGTTGACACATGCCTCTGGGGCTTTGGCCTACATCATTCTCAACGACCAAATGCCGCGCAATATGTTCCGCGGGCAGGGGCAAAGTTTTGCCTCTGATCGCATCGCTTTGGCCGCGGCCAAAATATCGATTTCTAAAGGTTGGGACATGAAAATCGACACGCCTGCGCGTCAGTTTTTCTACATGCCCTTGATGCATTCTGAATGTCTGACCGATCAAGAGCGCAATGTGTGTTTGTTCAAAGAACGGATGCAATCCTCAGATGAAAACTTGCTGCACGCCAAAGCGCATCGCAATGTTATTCGCGAATTCGGGCGCTTTCCGTACCGCAATGAGATGCTTGGACGTGCCTCGAATGTGGCTGAACAGGCGTTTTTGGCCAAAGGTGGCTATCGGTTTGCTGTTGAACGCCTCACCCCAGTTGCAGCCTAAGTATCTGTAAATAAAGTTATATCACCCATCTATGCGTTTCCCGCCTGAGCTATGCGTCAGGCGGGATGCAGCCTTTCGCGTACAGTTGCATTGGACCCGTTGCTCGAATTTTCAAAGTAGTTTAGTATCAAACTAAATATGGTTTCGGGAGGATCCCCATGGCAGACAAATCTTTTGACCTCGTTGTAATCGGCGCAGGCCCAGGTGGCTATGTGGCCGCAATTCGTGCCGCACAGCTTGGCCTTTCGGTGGCGTGTATCGAGCGCGAAAACCTTGGCGGTATCTGTTTGAACTGGGGCTGTATCCCGACCAAAGCCTTGCTGCGCTCGGCTGAGATTTTCCACCAAATGGAACGCGCCAAAGACTATGGCCTGTCAGCTGAAAAAATCGGCTTTGATCTGGACGCCATCGTCAAACGTTCACGCGGCGTGGCCAAGCAAATGAACGCTGGCATCAAAGGCCTGTTCAAAAAGAACAAAGTCACTTCGATTATGGGCGAGGCCAAATTGGCGGGCTCTGGCAAAGTGATCGTGAAAACCGACGCGGGCACAGAGACGCTTGTGG
Organism: Celeribacter sp.; assembly: GCA_047630475.1. Classification (GTDB taxonomy): domain Bacteria; phylum Pseudomonadota; class Alphaproteobacteria; order Rhodobacterales; family Rhodobacteraceae; genus Celeribacter. The sequence goes on from JBLHXX010000093.1 coordinate 3,804, forward strand.
GTAAAAACATCATCGTCGCCACCGGCGCGCGTGCGCGTGAATTGCCGGGTCTTGAGGCCGACGGTGATCTGGTTTGGGCCTACCGCCAAGCGCTTGTGCCCACACGGATGCCAAAGAAACTCTTGGTCATCGGGTCCGGTGCCATCGGTATCGAATTTGCCAGCTTCTACAATACGTTGGGTGCTGATACGACCGTGGTCGAAGTCATGGATCGCGTGCTGCCGGTTGAAGATAAAGACATTTCTACCTTTGCGAAAAAGCAGTTCGTGAAACAGGGTATGACAATCCTCGAGAAAACCACAGTCAAAAAACTGGACCGCTCTGCGGGCAAAGTTGTGGCGCATTTGGAAGACGCCAAAGGCACCACGACGCAAGAATTTGACACGGTGATTTCCGCCGTCGGCATCGTCGGCAATGTTGAAGGTTTGGGGCTCGAAGAGCTGGGCGTCAAAGTGGACCGCACGCATATCGTCACCGACGAATACTGTCGCACGGGTGTCGAGGGCGTGTTCGCCATTGGCGACGTGGCTGGCGCACCGTGGCTGGCGCATAAAGCATCACACGAAGGCGTCATGGTGGCCGAACTTGTTGCCGGTCTCAAAGCGCATGCGATCAAACCAAATTCCATCGCGGGCTGTACCTATTGTCACCCTCAAGTGGCCTCAGTTGGCTTGACCGAAGCCAAAGCCATTGAGGCGGGTTACAAAGTCAAAGTCGGCAAATTCCCATTTATTGGCAATGGCAAAGCTGTGGCTATGGGCGAGGCCGAGGGCTTGGTGAAAACTGTGTTTGATGAGGTCACAGGTGAGCTTTTGGGGGCGCATATGGTCGGCGCTGAGGTCACTGAGATGATCCAAGGCTACGTCATCGGGCGTCAACTTGAGACCACCGAAGAAGACCTGATGCAGACGGTGTTCCCGCACCCAACCATGTCTGAAATGATGCATGAATCTGTGCTGAATGCCTACGGTCGCGCAATCCATATTTAAGACGATTGACCACTTTTATTGCCTTGCGCCGTCCTTTGGGCGGCGCTTTGCGTTTGTGATCTTGGGCTTTGCGAAACATCACGAGGTGTTCCCAAATAGCTCAGGATAACAGTGGGGCTTGTGCGTTATTGCGTGCGTGCCTATGGTCGCAGAATGACAGATTGGGATTCTTTACGATATATTTTGGCCGTGGCCCGCGAAGGCGGGTTGTCCGGTGCTGCACGGGTTTTGGGCGTCAATCACGCAACCGTCTCAAGGCAACTTTCACGCGCCGAAGAGGCCGCAGGGGTTCGATTTTTCACCCGGCTTGCATCGGGTTTGCAATCTACAGAAGCAGGGAAAGTGGCCATTGCTCACGCCGAAGAGGTTGAGGCGCGCATGGTTGCCCTCGACATTGCATTGGCTGCACGCGACGAGACCGAAGAGGGTGAGTTGCGGATCACCATCCCCCCGCTGGTGGCTGACGACCTTTTTGCCGAAGATTTAAAAGAATTCAAGCGCTTGCATCCCTTTATCGATATTCAAATTCGCGGATCTACCGATGTTTTGAACCTGCACAAACGCGAGGCAGATATCGCCATTCGCGTTAGCAGTTCACCTGAGGAAAGTCTTTGGGGGCGCATGATGGTGCAGCAACGGGCAGGGTGGTTTGCCTCGCCTGACTTTTTGGAAGAATATGCCGATGTTTTGAATGGCAAAGATGTTGAGACACCGTTGCCCTACATCGGATTTACGGCGTGGGACAATATCTGCCCGCCGACATTGTTTGCCAATATGCCGAGCTGTAAAATCGCCTTAAAGACCGATGATATGGTGTCCGCATTGTCTGCCGCTCATTTGGGAATTGGCGTGGTGCGCTGTACCCATTTGGTTGGCAGTGGCGATGCAAAATTGGTGCGCGTGCCGCAATTTGCACTGGATGATCACTTTCCTGTTTGGATTTTAACCCATCCTGATTTGCGCCATGTGCCACGCGTGACCGAATTTATGCGGTTCATCGCGGGCCGGTTTTCGGCACGCCGCAGTGTTTATTTTGGCCCTGACGAGCCAAGTGCAGGCGGAAAAATGGCCAGCGCAGAGCAAGCGACCTTCGACGGGGACGTCACCGAACCCGCCGAATAGCCTTGCTGTGGCATAGTCTTATGTGGCTCGTGATTTAACGACGAGATATCTCGCCGCCATCAGTGGCCCAGTCGCGCAAGCTGCCGAGGTTTTGCACCTTGGCATGCCCCATTTTTTCAAGCATCTGTGCCGCCCCTGCCGAACGCGCGCCCGAGGCGCAATACAGCACGATATCCTTGCCGGATTTCAGTTCTGTCACGCATTCCGGCGACGAGGGATTGGCCCGCATTGCCAGCGTCGAAAGCGGAATGTTAAGAGCCCCTTTGGCGATGCCCGTTTGGACAATTTCGCCTGGATCGCGGACGTCAATTAAAACGGTTGTGCCTTGGTCGAGGCCTGTTTTAACCTCGGCGACAGATACTTTTGGTTTGCTGTTGAAAAGTCCAAACATTGTTTTTCCTCTCATTTCAATCGTTGTGTTGGGATCAATATAGGCGGGCCGCTCTGCGCCGTCTGTGACCAAATCACCAACCCTGTGGCGTCGGCGTTTTGAAAAACAGGCCTAAATGCTGATGTATATCGCTAGATATGGTGTGTTCGCTTAATGTTCTCATTTTTCTATTGGAACATATCCGATTGCCCGCTAGATATGTGCAAAGCGTTGCGCTTTGAGTGAATTATACGGGTGGCAGGCAGATGGCAGAGCTGAAATTTATCGAAGTCAGAGGTGCGCGCGAGCACAATCTTAAAAACATCGATGTGGATATTCCGCGCGATCAGCTTGTGGTGATCACGGGACTGTCCGGCTCTGGAAAATCCTCGCTGGCCTTTGACACGATCTATGCCGAAGGGCAGCGTCGCTATGTTGAATCTTTAAGCGCCTATGCCCGTCAATTCCTTGATATGATGGGGAAACCTGATGTGGATCACATCGCGGGACTGTCGCCTGCGATCTCGATTGAGCAAAAAACCACCTCGAAAAATCCGCGCTCGACGGTTGGCACCGTGACCGAGATTTACGACTATCTGCGCCTGCTGTTTGCCCGCGCAGGCACCCCCTATAGCCCCACGACAGGCGATCCGATTGAGGCCCAACAAGTCCAAGATATGGTCGATATTGTGATGACTTTGCCCGAGGGCACGCGGGGATTTTTACTGGCGCCGATCGTGCGAGACCGCAAAGGGGAATACCGCAAAGAGTTTCTAGATCTGCGCAAACAGGGGTTTCAGCGCGTCAAAGTGGATGGTGAATTTTACGAGCTTGATGAGCCGCCCACCTTGGACAAAAAATTTCGTCATGACATTGATGTGGTCGTCGACCGGATTGTGGTGCGCGAAGGGCTTGAGACGCGTTTGGCCGATTCCATGCGCACCGCGTTGGATTTGGCCGATGGCATCGCCATTTTGGAAACCGCCCCGCGTGAGGGCGAAGGCGAGATTGAGCGTCTGACGTTTTCCGAAAACTTCGCCTGTCCTGTGTCGGGATTTACCATTCCCGAGATTGAGCCGCGCTTGTTCTCGTTCAACGCGCCCTTTGGGGCCTGTCCGCATTGTGATGGGCTTGGGGTCGAGTTGTTTTTCGACGAACGCCTTGTGGTGCCTGATGCCTCTTTGAAGGTGTCCGATGGGGCAATCGCGCCGTGGCGCAAAGGCAAAACACCGTTTTTCTTGCAAACAATCGAAGCCATCGCCAAGCATTACGGGTTCAAACAGTCGTCGCCTTGGAAAGACATCCCAGACCATGTGAAAGAGGTGTTTTTGCGTGGGTCTGGCGAAGAGGAAATCAAGTTCCGCTACGACGAAGGGGGCCGCGTCTACGAGGTGACGCGCTCTTTTGAGGGTGTGATTCCAAACATGGAACGCCGCTACCGTGAGACAGATTCCAACTGGGTGCGCGAAGAATTTGAGCGCTACCAAAACAACCGTCACTGTGGGCATTGCAACGGGTTCCGCCTGCGCCCTGAAGCTTTGGCCGTCAAAATTGGTCCCAAAGATCACCGCCTGCACGCGGGCGAAGTGGTGCAAATGTCGATCAAAGAAGCCTATGCTTGGGTGGATGGCATCAACGACAGCCTGAGCAAGCAAAAACAAGAAATCGCCAAAGCCATCATCAAAGAAATCCGTGAACGCCTTGGGTTTTTGAACAATGTTGGCCTTGAATACCTGTCGCTCTCGCGCAATTCCGGCACGCTGTCTGGCGGTGAAAGCCAACGTATTCGCCTTGCCTCGCAAATCGGCTCTGGCTTGCAAGGCGTTTTATATGTGCTCGATGAGCCCTCAATCGGTCTGCATCAACGCGACAATGATCGGTTGATCGGAACGCTGAAAAACTTGCGCAATCAGGGCAACACCGTGATCGTGGTCGAACATGACGAGGACATGATCCGTGAGGCCGATTATGTGTTTGATATCGGCCCCGGGGCGGGGGTGCATGGCGGGCAAGTGGTCGCCAAAGGCACGCCCAAACAGATCGAAAAAGCCAAGGGGTCGATCACGGGTGATTACCTCACAGGCAAACGCGAAGTGCCTATTCCCGAGACGCGGCGCAAGGGCAACAAGAAAAAGATCAAAGTGGTTAACGCCACCGGCAATAACCTCAAAAATGTGACCGCAGAATTCCCGCTTGGCATGTTCGTTGTGGTCTCTGGGGTGTCGGGGGGCGGCAAGTCAACTTTGACGCTTGAGACCCTGTTCAAAACCGCCTCGATGCGCCTCAATGGGGCGCGTCAAACGCCTGCGCCGTGTGAGACCATCAAAGGCCTTGAACACCTCGATAAAGTCATCGATATCGACCAACGCCCTATTGGTCGTACGCCGCGCTCCAACCCCGCAACGTACACTGGGGCCTTTACGCCGATCCGCGAATGGTTTGCCGGTTTGCCAGAATCCAAAGCGCGCGGGTACAAACCCGGACGCTTTAGTTTCAACGTCAAAGGCGGCCGCTGTGAGGCCTGTCAGGGCGATGGTGTGATCAAAATCGAGATGCACTTTTTGCCCGATGTCTACGTTGAATGTGAGACCTGTAAAGGCAAGCGCTACAATCGTGAAACGCTAGAAGTTCGCTTTAAAGGCAGTAGTATAGCAGATGTTCTTGATATGACCGTTGAGGATGCCCAAGCGTTTTTCAAGGCGGTCCCAAGCATCCGCGACAAGATGGACGCGCTCATGCGTGTGGGCCTTGGCTACATCAAAGTGGGCCAACAGGCGACGACCCTATC
>JBLHXX010000094.1:0-8750 GCA_047630475.1 Celeribacter sp.
GTTGATACAAAAGGACATTCCATGACTTGGACGACAAAAAACGCCGAAATGCGCGGCGCTTTGAAAACATTGAACTCCGCAAATTTAGAGATGGCGCGTGGATTTGGTGTCCTGTCGAAGGCGGCCAAAGACGGCGGCTCTCTCGATCTAAAAACCAAAGAATTTGTAGCTCTTGGCATTGCTGTGGCTGAGCGCTGCGACCCTTGCATCGGGTTTCATGTTGAGGCGTTGATCAAAACAGGGGCAACACGTGAAGAACTTGCAGATATGTTGGGCATGGTTGTGCAAATGGGGGGCGGACCGTCATTGATGTATGCGGCCAAATGCTTGGAATGTTGGGACGAACTCACAGCTTGATCCAGCCCAAGTACAGTAAATAAAAGTGGCGCGGATCATAGGATCACGCGCCACTTTTTGCATCGGCATTCGGTATGGCAACGCCTTGGCGGGCCTATCCGCGATCAATCGTACAGACCTTGCCGCCACCTTTTTTAGGTTTGCAATTCATCTCATAGGTGTCTTCTTTTTCACCGCGATCCCCCAAGATCCAAGCCCAAATAGCCCCAAGATAAAAAACAGTTTTTTCAACAATACCAGCATCTTCACTTAGGCCAATGTCTGGCTCGTCTATAATTTTGGGTTGGAAATCAACATCGCCTGTGCCGTCATCAATGATGATCTGGGCGCTTGGAATGCTGTCAGATGTGATATCCAACTCTGCGAACTGACCGCTCCCCCCTTTGGGGGCAATGATACGCGTTGGGTCCAGTTCATCCTTGTCGGTTTTACCGCCATAATATGACGCACCGCCACCGGCATAACCCGCCATGCTGCTCGAAACAGTTGAAGTCAATGACGTCGAGATACTCAGCTGCATAACCAACAATATAATGCCAACAACCACTGAAATGGCGACACCTGCAATGCTCGCCTTAGATTGAAACATAAGAACAGTCTCCGCTTAAAAACAATTATCGTCGCCAATTTCACAACCAAACGTGTCAAAAACATGGTTGGCCTGAGGACATTCTAAGAAATTTACCATGTTTTGACCGCATCCGCGCATCTTGTCCTATACCTTGCCGAGCCGTCACAACGGCGCTAGTGTCCGCGCAAGATTATGTCGCGAAGGGATATATGCGATGAAAATTTGCCGAACCAAAGCCGAGTTGCGAGACACGATCAAAGGCTTTCGGGCACTCAATGACACTGTGGGTTTGGTGCCAACTATGGGGTATTTGCACGAAGGCCACATGACCTTGGTACGCACAGCCAAAGCCCAGACCAACCGCGTTGTTGTCACTATCTTTGTCAATCCGACCCAGTTTGGGGATGCTTCCGATTTGGATGCCTACCCCCGTGACGAGGCCCGTGATTTTGCCTTGCTTGAGGCCGAAGGCGTCGATGCGGTTTTTGTCCCCTCAGTTGACGAGATGTATGATCCGACGGCGCAAACCAATGTTGAAACCGAACAGCTTGCCGGCCTGTTGATGGGCGCGTTGCGGCCTGGTCATTACAAAGGTGTTTGCACCGTCGTCACCAAGCTGTTCAACATCGCTCAGGCCGATAAGGCGTTTTTTGGGGAAAAAGATTACCAGCAGTTGTTGGTGATCAAAACCATGGTGCGCGACTTGGACATTCCTGTCGATGTCATCGGCGTCCCCACGGTGCGCGAAATCGATGGCTTGGCCATGTCATCGCGCAACGTGCGCCTGACATCCGAGGATCGCCAAGCAGCCTTAATTTTGAATAAAGCGCTGGCTTATGGCGATTACGAAGCCTCCGATGGTCGAAATGCCGCTGATCTTGAAAAAGAACTGCGTATCTTTATATCCCGTGAGCCGCGCGCCAAGGTTCAAAGCATCGATGTGCGTGACGCTTTCACGCTTGAGGTGCCGCGTGGTAAAATCGACAGCCCTGTGGTGATCTTGCTCGCCGCAACCTTTGGCGATGTATTACTGATTGATCAACGGGTCTGCGACCCCAGCTAACTGCGGCAGATGCCGAACGCAAAGGAGACACATCATGTCCACCCAAACCGAAACCATCCGCCGCAACACCGTGCCGCAAATCGCCAGCCGCAAAGGCGGGGAACCGATTGTCTCACTGACATCCTACCATGCGCACACCGCTGCTATTGTTGATAAATATGCCGATTTCATTCTTGTGGGTGACAGTCTTGGCATGGTCATGCACGGCATGGACAGCACCGTTGGCGTGCCACTTGATCTGATGATCATGCACGGCAAAGCTGTGGTGCGCGGCACGCAAAAAGCACTGATCGTGGTCGATATGCCCTTTGGCACTTATGAGGAAAGCCCCAATATGGCGTTCCGAAATGCAGCCAAAATCATGAAAGAAACCCAGTGCCAAGCCGTGAAACTTGAAGGCGGTGCGCGCATGGCTGAGACGATCAAATTCTTGGTCGAACGCGGCATTCCAGTGATGGCGCACATCGGCCTGACCCCGCAATCTAGCCATGTCATGGGCGGGTTCAAAACCCAAGGCCGCGACGAGGACACATGGCCCGCACATGTCAATGACGCAAAAGCTGTGGCCGAAGCGGGCGCATTTGCCGTTGTGGTTGAGGGCGTGGTGGAACCATTGGCCGACCAAATCACCGCAGCGATAGACATCCCGACCATCGGTATCGGGGCCTCTGCCAAATGCGATGGTCAGATTTTGGTGTTGGAAGACATGCTAGGCCTCAATCCATGGGTGCCTAAGTTTGTCAAAAAATTCGGCAACCTCGGCCCGATGATTGAAGAGGCCGTGAGCGACTATGCCGCTGAGGTGAAAACCCGCAACTTCCCTGGCCCTGACAACATGTATCAGCCGAAAAAGTAAACAAAGGGCCGTGGCTGTTTGGTCGGTCACGGTCCTTATTTATCCTTTCGCGATCTCTACAAAAATGCACAAAAGCCCTATCATGACGAATATTTACTAAATCCATACACACACGCATATTGGTAAAAACCAAGGAGTGTGTCCCATGACCTTTCGCCCTGTAAAATCAATCACCGAAGCCCAAGCCACAATGGAAGGCGCAGGCGTACATTTGTACCGCGCCTTCGGCTTTCACAAACCACGCGAATTTGACCCGTTTTTGTTGTTCGATGACTTTCGCAATGACGATCCAAAACTGTTTGAAAAAGGCTTTCCGTGGCATCCGCATCGCGGCATTGAAACCATCACCTATGTGCTCGATGGCGAGGTTGAGCACGGCGACAGCCTTGGCAATCGCGGCGTTTTGGGCGCGGGATCCGTGCAATGGATGACCGCAGGATCAGGCATCATGCACCAAGAAATGCCCCGTGCAAACCCCAAAGGCCAGATGCACGGATTTCAACTTTGGGCCAATCTGCCATCTCGTTTGAAAATGACAACGCCACGCTATCAAGACATCCAAGGGTCCGATATTCCCGTGATCACTGATGATGACGGCACCGTGGTCAAAATTGTCACCGGATCCTTCTGGGGTCAGCGTGGACCTGTTGACGGGATCGCAGCCGACCCGCTATATTTGGACATATCCGTGCCCCCCAACACCCGCAAAACCTTTCCCGTGGAAACCTATGCGAACACCTTTGCCTATGTCTTTGCAGGCACAGGTAGCTTTCGCGATGCGTCAAATCCCTATGGCGTGCGCGTCGAAAAAGAAGTCGCGGGCGATGAAATCAACATTCGCGACATGACTGGCAATCGCACATTGGTGAACTTTGACTCTGGCGATGAGGTCACAGTGCAATCGGGCCCTGACGGCATCCGGTTTTTATTGATTTCGGGCCAGCCCATCCAAGAACCCGTCGCGTGGCACGGGCCAATCGTGATGAACACCCAAGGCGAGCTGCGTCAAGCGATGAAAGAGTTGCAAAACGGCACATTCATCAAAGATCAAAGACATTGACCCTCACATGCTCATAAGAACGTCTAAATTTGGTATTGTGCGCTGTTAGATCATAATCCGCACAATACCAAATATGACGTCCTAGGCGATTTAGTCACCTTCACTTTTGGATATGTACCTGACACAGTGGACGCCACATCTGCGTCGTCGAATACCTTCGACGCAGGATCTAAATTGTTTTAAAGCCTCATCTCATATGTCGAGACAAAATTCGGGTCAATTCTACGTGGAAAAAATCGCTACATGGTCCTTTGCAGCTGCGGCTCGCGTTGTCGTATTTTGCCTATGCCTTGTCATAGGTCTGTACAGCATGTCTACGGTGGCATTTGCCCAAACCACAGACAAAGAGCCCACAGAACAAATTGAGGTCACACCGCAACCAACGGGCATGACACCTTTGACAAAAGGGGCACGAGGTGCCGTGACCAATCTACCTTTGCCGCGCTTTGTGTCGCTCAAAGCAACCGAGGCCAACGCACGGCGCGGACCATCGTTAAGCCATAGAATTGATTGGGTTTTTAAGCTGCGCGGGTATCCGTTGGAAGTGATTGCAGAATACGGTCATTGGCGTCGTGTGCGTGACTTTGAAGACGCTACAGGTTGGGTGCATTACACGTTGATTTCGGGGGTACGTACCGCCCTTGTTCAACATGACACCGTTGATTTACACACCCGTCCTGACCCTTCGAGCCGCCTGTCTGCACAGGCCGAGAAAGGCGCCGTTTTACGGCTTTTGGAATGCAATATTGATTGGTGTAAAGCCTCTGCAGATGGTCACAAAGGTTGGCTGCGTAAAATAGGGCTTTGGGGCATCGATGCTGACGAAATTCTTGAGTAAACACAAGCTGGTTGAGAGAGTACATGGAACACCTAAAATCACCACTGTCAGCACGCAATATTCCAACCGGCTATAAATCGGCCGTAATCCATGCCTATGGCAGTTGGCTACAGGCGTTAATCGAGAATAAGCATGATTTCTTTACGAAACTCACCAAAAAGCTAAAACAACAAGGCCTGTCCCCTTATTTGGTCGAAGGCAACAGCCGCACCTCTCGCGGGCTTCTGGCCCAAACCCATCTGCACATCATCGTGGGCGGGCCTGCGATGTACGGGCCTGGAATTATGCATGCGTTTCCATCCTATTTGTGGGGGTTTTGGTATTTTGATGAGCTTGGGCACGGCTGGAACAGCTCGTTGCGATTTTCGCGATACTCAAGCGATGACATCGATGCAGAAAAAGCTGCGTTTTTCTTTAATGGTGTGACAGGGTATATGTTACGCGAAAATATATCCAAGCTGCGTCAAGAATCTCGTATGGATGCGCCTTTACGACCCGCGACTGCCACTATTTTTTGCCAACCCACTGAGCCTGCACATCCACGTCATAATTATTTGACCACCGAGCAAATGATTGAAACGGCATCGACCTATGACAAAGATGCGCTCGTTTACGTAAAACCCCATCCCCACCAATCCAAAAACAATCGTCGCCGCATCCTAGAAATCTGCGAAGACTATCCAAACGTAAAAACGACAGATGCCTCGATACATGATTTAGTTGAGGCCGCGCGGGTTGTGATCACGCAAAACTCGACGACAGGGTTTGAGGCATTGATGCAAAGAAAGCCCGTAATCACATGTGCAAAGTCTGATTACTGGCATGCAACATTGACGCCACGCACAGTCGGAGATCTGCGCGCAGCGATCGAATTTGGCTCTGAAACCATGCGCGACTTCGATTTTGAAGGCTACTTCCATTGGTTCTTGGAAATACAGTGCTTGGAACCCAGCAAAGACAATTTTTCCGATCGAGCATGGACCCGCATCCGCGAAAAACTTATGCTCCCTTAAACATCCCAGAGATATAAGGTGAGGCATGAACGCACACACGCGTCTTAACGTATCAGCAGGACTGGCCTCTGTCAGCGTTGCCTTGATTCTGGTCTTGGCCAAATTTTGGGCGTTCGAGCACACAGGTGCTTTGTCCATCGCGACCTCGCTTGTGGACAGCGCTTTGGATTTGGTTATGGCCCTTGGCGGTCTCATGGCGATCTATTATGCCGCGCGCCCACCCGATGATGAACACACCTTTGGCCACACCTCTGCCGAAGATTTGGCTGCCTTGGGGCAAGCGATCTTTATTTTATTTTCAAGCGTGATCATTGCATGGTCCGCCGTGCGCCGCCTGCTGTCGCCAGCCCCCGTTGAAATGCACGCCGAGGCCCGTGGCATCACAGTGATGGTGTTCTCTATTGTGCTCACGGCAGCATTGGTTTTGTGGCAACGTCGTGTCGCCAAACGCACAGGGTCCAAAGTTGTAGCAGCTGACAGCCTGCATTATGTTGGTGATCTTATTCCCAATGTCGGGGCAATTTTGGCGCTGATCGCGGCGTCATTTTTTGACTTGCACCGCATCGATAGCGTGGTGGCACTTGGGGCGGCGGGCATGCTTGTGGTGGGCGCACTGCGCATTGGCAGGTCCGCGTTTGATGCGTTGATGGACCGCTCTGCCCCACCAACTCTGATCACCAGAATCGAATCCATTGCCGCCAATGAACCAGGCGTGCATGGGTTTCATGACCTGAAAACCCGTATGGCAGGGTCTAAGGTTTTCGTGCATCTACACATCGAATTGAACGGCGAGCAAAGCCTGCGCGAAGCGCATGAGATTGGAAAATCGCTCAAGTCCAAAATTTGTGATGCCATTCCAAATTGTGACGTAATCATCCACAAAGATGTGTCGCACGACGCTTAAAGCCCCGCATGACACCATGATATACAAGCCTATTCGACTAGGCCAATCCGCGCCCTTTTAGCATTGCCTCAGGTCCAGGCATCCGTCCACGGAACGCCGTGTAAAGCACCTCTGGATCAGCCGATCCCCCCGTGGACAAGATATGTGTCTCCAACCGTTTTGCGGCCTCTGCGTCAAACGCACCGGCATCTTTAAACGCCTCAAACGCATCTGCATCCATCACTTCCGACCACATGTAGGAATAGTAACCACATGAATATCCATCCCCTGCAAAAACATGCTGAAAATGTGGGGCCTCGTGGAACATGGTGGTGGCTTTGGGCATGCCCAATTGATCCAACGTCTGCGCCTGCGACTGCATTGGGTCTGCCGGCGCATCGCCATCATGAAAATTCAAATCCGTTAAAGCAGACGCCACATAGCCAACCGTGGTGTACCCCTGATCGTATGTTTGCGCGTCCAACAACCGCTTGAGCATATCTGCGGGCATCGCCTCGCCTGTCTCGGCATGTGTTGCGAACTCTTCCAAAACTTCGGGCACTTCCAACCAGTGCTCATACAACTGGCTTGGCAGCTCGACAAAATCGCGCGCCACAGATGTGCCAGAAATGCTTTCATAGGTCACGTCAGACAACATTTGATGCAAGGCATGACCAAACTCGTGAAACAACGTGCGCGCATCATCATAGGACAGCAGGTTGGGTTTGCCGCCTGTCGCTTGGGCAAAATTACAAACGTTCAAAACGATCGGTTTGGTGTCAGTGCCAAGTTTTTTTTGCGACCGCATCGCCGTACACCACGCGCCAGATCGTTTGGACGCGCGCGCAAAATAGTCGCCAATGAACACCGCAATATGTTCGCCGTTCCGCGTCACATTCCAACCGCGCACATCCTCGTGATAAAGCGTGGTGTCTAGCGGCTCAAACTCCAGTCCGAACAAACGCGTGGCACAGGCAAACGCCGCCTCAATCATCCGATCAAGCTGCAAATAAGGTTTGAGTTCCGCCTCATCCAGATCATGTTCAATCTTGCGACGCTTCTCGGAATAAAATCGCCAATCCCACGGCTCAAGCGGCCCCGTGTGACCATCCGCGTGCAGCATTCTTTCCAAAACCGCACCATCTTTTTCGGCAGCCACTTTGGCGGGGGTCCAGACCTCCATCAGCAAAGAACGCACAGCCTCAGGCGTCTTGGCCATTTGGGTTTCAAGCTTATAATCGGCAAAACTGGTGTATCCCAAAAGCTTGGCACGCTCTTCGCGCAGTTTCAAAATCTCGGCCGTGTGAGCGCGGTTGTCCGTATCACCACCGCGCGACCCACGTGATTTCCATGCGTGGAACACCGCTTCGCGCAAATCGCGGCGTGGTGAAAATTGCAAGAATGGCACAAACAAAGACCGCGAGGTCGTCAGGCAAGGCCCGTCGAGTTTTTTGGCTGCCCCAGCAGAGCGCATCGCATCGACCAAAAACTCAGGCAGGCCGTCCAAATCGGCGTCCTGTAATGCCATAAACCACTCAGATTCGTCGCCCAAAAGATTTTGCGTAAAATCGGTACCAAGCGTTGCGAGGCGCGATTTTATCTTGGCCATCCGGGTTTTGTCGTCTGCGTTCAGCTGTGCGCCAGAACGCACAAAACTACGCCGTGTCAGCATCAGCACGCGCATCTGTTCGTCATTCAAACCCAAGCTGTCACGCGTATTCCACAGCGCGTCTATCCGCTCAAACAGCGCCGTATTTGCGGTAATCTCTGAGGAATAATCTGCCAAAATTGGCCCAAATTCGCGTTGCAACTCTTCGCGCGCATCATTGCTATCGGCCCCTGCGATCCCGTAGAACACGCCCAGAACCTTGGACAACAGCTCTTCGCAGTTTTCCATCGCTTCAATGGTGTTCTCAAACGTCGGCGCATCTGGGTTTTCGCCAATCGCTTTGATGGCAGTGCGCCCCTGTTCGAGCCCCGCCTCAAACGCAGGTTTGAAATCAGCATCAGAAATATCAGCAAAGGGCGGCAGGTCGAACGCAGTGGCCCACGGGCGCAAAAACGGGTTGGTCATAGGGATCTCCTTTGAGATCAAGCTATGCGTGCAAA
>JBLHXX010000095.1:0-8516 GCA_047630475.1 Celeribacter sp.
TCATAGACGTTCTTGGCTGTGCGGAACATTTTGTAGCCGTCCCCACCAGAGCGCACGAAGTTGTTGGACACAACGCCGTAGTCTTTGGCCAGATCAAGCGGTTCCCATGTGCCGTTCATGTCGATCATAATCTCGGTCACACGTTCGCCCGTCGCATTGCCGCTTTCAACAACATATTTGATGCCCGCGACCTGTGGGAAACGGCCGTCGTCTTCTGGATCGTCAAATTGACCCATGCCGTTCTCTAACGCCGCTTTCAAAGTTGCGCCATCCACTTGGAATGTCGCAAGCGTGTTTTGGAAGGGCAGCACAGTCAACACTTCGCCTTGTGTCACGTCGCCTGCATCAATAGAGGCACGCAACCCGCCACCATTGGCCAAAGCCACTTGGATGCCTTGCTCTTTCACACGGGCCAACATGGCGTCTGCCACAAGATTGCCCATCTGACATTCTTTATAGCGGCAATTTTCACGCGCGCCGTCAATCATCTCGGCACTAGAGGCCACAATTTTGTTGCGGATTTCGTCAAGTGGCACAGCGGCCTCGGCGATACGCGCAACCGTTGTCTCGTCCTCGGCAACAGCCGCGTCCATGATAATGGGCTCACCCACGGCTTCGGTCACAACACCGTTGTCGTCAAACGTGACATTTAATTCGCCCAAGAATTTGCCATACGCATAGGCCGACAAAATCTGCGTGCCGCCCACAACAGTCGGGTACGGACCCTCTGCGCGCTCGTTGGTGTTGGACAAAAGCGTGTTGGTGTGACCGCCAACGATCACGTCAATACCGTCCACCGCCGCGGCAACCTCTTGGTCTTTATTATAGCCCAAGTGGGACAGAACGATGATTTTGTTCACGCCCATCTCGGTCAACTTGGCAACCTCGCCCGTGATCGCCGTGATCGGATCCGAGAACACCACAGTTTCACCAGGGGATGACAGCTCTTCGGTGTTTTGCGGTGTTGCACCGATGAGGCCGATCTTTTCACCGCCGCGTTCAATCACAGTCGATTTTGCCAGTTTCTCGTGCAAAAGCGGTTCGCCGGATACATCGGCGTTGGACATCAACACAGGAAAATCAACGGAGTCCATAAAGCCACGTAACACTTCTGGACCATCGTCAAATTCGTGGTTGCCCACCGTCATGCCGTCATAACCGAGCTTGTTCATCATCTCGGCGGCAAGTTTGCCTTTGTAATATGTGTAGAACAGCGTGCCTTGGAATTGGTCCCCACCATCCACAAGAATGGAATTGTTTGTGCGCGCACGCGCCTCGGCCACAGCCGTCACAAGACGTGCGGATCCACCAAAACATTTACCCTCAGCATTGGCATCCGTCGAACACCCAGAATCGTATTTTGAAACGGGCTCAAAACGCGCATGGAAATCGTTGGTGTGTAGAATTGTTAGTGAATAGTCGGCAGACGCTGCCCCTGCGGACAAAGCCAATGCAGCGGATGTTGTCAGGATTTTCTTGAGCATGAAACTGCCCCCCTAGTTGTTGATACTTCAGCCTGCGGCATCTCTGACCGTTGAGTCAAAGATTCCCTTGCGCCAACCTTTCGCACGGCCGTGCAACGCCTATATGACAGGCAAATTTCCGCTACTTTAAAATCCCGACACTCACAAGACGCGCAAGATCGGCGCCCTTGGCATCCAAGCGATTGGTCAAAAGGTGATGCCATGCCATTGCAATGAGAGTGTCCGCAGCCTGCTTGAAATCCAATGCTTCGCTCAGTTCTCCACGGCGCGCGCCACGATCAAAGACGACCCTCCAATCCTCTATCCGCTCTGTGCGAAACTGCGTCAACGCCTCGGCCACGTCTAAATCAGTTTGCGCCTCAGCAATGATCAACGCAAAAACGCGGCCAGCTTCACCGCGCCAAAATGCGAACACGTAATCAAAAAACGCTGCAATATCGGTTTCTATGTGCCCAGTATCGGCATGAATATGCGCGCCTTTAATACGTTCGTACACCCCAAGCAAAAGCGCACCACGCGTGGGCCACCAGCGGTAAATCGTTGCTTTACCAGCCTTTGCCTCGCGCGCGACGGCATCCATGGTCAACCCTTTGCCGCCCTTGGATTGCAAAAGCCCAAGAGCCGCATCCAAAATGGCGGCTTCTGTATTGGGGTTTCGACGCGCCCCGATTGAACGGCGCTGCGCGGCCTCATGTTTTTCTTGTTGAGCCATCATTCTACCCTTTACTTAACGAGACGATTCGTTCACATAGATCGAAACGCATCGTTTCATTAAAGGTATCCCATGACACAAGCTTCCCGTAAACCCTCACGCCTGCGGCTTTCATTTTTTATATTCTTGTTCGTCTACCCTCTTGTCACGCTCGTCCTTTATGCGCTCATGAACCTCACCCAAGGTTGGGGTATCTGGCAACGTAACTTGGTCATGGTTCCAATCATTGTTGTCGCGATGGTTTATGGCATCATCCCGCTTATCCACAAACGTCTTGGGCGCTGGCTTTAATTTTCATTGACGGTCCTTGTGTGCGCTGGCATCACGCGGTCATGTTGATTTACAAAATATTCCGCGCAGACGAATGGGCTGCCCTGCAGGCCACAGGCGAAACCGCTGGCGCACCTGTCGATTTGGCCGATGGCTATGTGCATTTTTCCACCGCAGGTCAAGCTGTCGAGACTGCAACCAAATGGTTTTCAGGTGTTAAAGATCTCATGCTGTTGGCTTGCGACACGGATGGTATGGGCGATGATTTGAAATGGGAACCATCGCGCGGAGGTGCCCTATTTCCGCACTTGTATCGCGTCCTGCGCATGAGTGATGTGATCTGGTCCGCCCCCCTGCCCATCGCGGGCGACACACATGTTTTTCCAAAGGAAATGCTATGAGCCTGACAGAGCAACTTGGCCTCAAAATGCTGCGTAAAATCGACCCTGAAAAAGCACACCACTTGGCGCTGACCGCATTGCGTGCAGGCTTAGCGCCGTTGCCGGGTCCTGTGACCTCGCCGCGCCTAAAAACCACTTTTGCAGGTATGACCATGCCCAATCCCATCGGTTTGGCCGCTGGGTTTGACAAAAACGCCGACGCCATTGCGCAACTGTCGCGGTCTGGATTTGGATTTATCGAAGTCGGAGCCGCCACACCGCGCCCGCAGCCAGGCAACGCCAAACCTCGTTTGTTTCGCCTGACCGAGGACCGCGCCGTGATCAATCGCTTTGGATTTAACAACGACGGGATGGAAGACATCGCCAGCCGTCTGGCGCGCTGTCGCCAGTCCAATCACCGTATTGATATTCCTGTGGGGCTTAATTTGGGGGCCAACAAAGACAGCACCGATCGCGCGGCTGATTTTGCGCAAGTGCTGGCGCATTGTGGTAATTTCGTCGATTTTGCGACGGTCAATGTATCCTCGCCCAACACTGAAAAACTACGTGATCTGCAAGGTCCAGAGGCACTCGAAGCGCTGCTTGTCGGCGTTCTAGATGCCCGCAAAGGATTGACCCGCGAAGTGCCTGTGTTCCTCAAAATTGCGCCTGATTTGGATGCAAGTGAGATCGCAGACATCGCCGAAGTGGCCAAAAAATCTGGCATCGACGGGGTGATTGCCACCAACACCACATTGTCGCGCGAAGGTTTGAAAAGTGCACATAAAGGCGAAATGGGCGGACTTTCCGGCGCGCCCTTGTTCGAAAAGTCCACAAAAGTATTGGCACAGCTGTCCAACATCTTGCGTGACGATGTGCCTTTGATTGGTGTCGGAGGCGTATCATCCGCACTTGATGCCTATACCAAAATTTTAGCGGGCGCGTCGGTGGTTCAGCTTTATTCTGCGATGGTATATTCAGGATTATCTTTGGCGCCTAAAATCGCGCAAGGCTTGGATGAGTTGCTCAAAGCCGACGGATTTGAAAGCGTATCCGAGGCGGTTGGCACAAAACGCGGTGACTGGCTGTAACGCGCTCTTGTCTATATCTATGTAAAGTAACACCCTAGCGCGCGGCTTGCCGTTCCAGCGCTGGGTATTTCCACGCCAATGTTAGCCCGCGCGCGACATAGCTGATCAACAAAGCCGCCCAGAGCCCATGCGCGCCAAACAGCGGGGTCAGCGCATACACGGCAGCAAGATAGACAGCCAAACTCACGGCACTCATATTGCGCATATCGCGGGTGCGTGTCGCACCGATAAATATCCCGTCGAGCATCCAAGCCCCAAGCCCGATCACTGGCACCACGACCATCCATGACAAATAGCGCCGCGCCTCGGCCTGCACATCTGGGGCGGTGGTCATCACATCAATAATAGCACCGCCAAAGACAGCAAAAACAAACATCATCGCCAAGGATGCACCAAGCCCCCAGATCGATGACATGATCGCCCCACGCCGCAGCGTCTCACGCGAGCGCGCCCCTAAGGCTTGCCCAACGATCACTTCGGCGGTGAAGGCAAAACCGTCCATGGCAAAAGCGGTGATGGACACGAATTGCATCAAAATATGGTTCGCGGCCAAGGTCAAATCGCCAAAGCCAGCGCCAAAAAAGGCAAAGCTGACCATGATCGTCAAAAGCAAAATAGACCGGATCATAATGTCGGTGTTGACGCGGGCCATATTTGTAAGCCGCACCACATCAAAGACCTTTGACCATGATTTCCAATCTGGGTGTTTGAGCGCAGGTCGGCATAGATACAGCCCAAACATCGCCCCTGTCATCTCGGCAATCACCGTGGCAATGGCAACGCCTTCGACGCCCCAGCCAAGCCCCAAAACAAACCACATATCCAATACGATATTGAAACCGTTCATCCACAACTGCAGCGCCAAAACTGCGCGGCTGCGCTCAGAGGCGATCAGCCAGCCCGTGAGGCCAAAAACGGCGATGGCAAAGGGCGCGGACCAAATCCGGATGGCGATATAGCTGCGCGCGAGCGTTTCGACCTCACTGGATGCAGGGGCCACTTGAAATGCGGCCCAAAGGATCGGAGTTTGAAAGGCTATCAACACAATACCGCCCGCAAAGGCGATCATGATCACACGACTTAAAAGGGCTGACACTTCGCCTGTGTCCCCTGCCCCACGGGCTTGCGCCACAAGGCCCGTCGTGCCCATGCGCAAAAATCCAAACAACCAAAAGATCGACGACAAAATAACGGTGCCAAGCCCCACAGCACCGATGGGCGCCGCTTGGCCCAATTGCCCAACAACGCCCGTGTCCACAGCCCCTAAAATGGGAACCGTAGCATTGGACAAAACGATGGGGACAGCAATAGACAACACACGTTTGTGGGTGATGGATCCGGCCGACGTGATATGCAGATCAGTCATGGCTCGGCATCAAAAAATGCCCTGCCGCCATTGCAAAAGGCCGTTCATAATTGTCTTGCCACGCTTGAACTTGAACAGAGGAAAACCGCCGTCCAGCGCGTGTGATTTTAACCCGCGCGTAGGCATCACGCGGCAATCCAGCGCGCAAGTAGTCCACAGTCAGATCAATGGTTTTGGGCAAAGCAGGCAAGGTATCGACGGCACCACCCGCCTCAACAATGGGCCAAACGACAGACCAACTAAGTGCCAACTGCGCTGTGACCTCAAGAAAGGCAGCCGTCGCCCCGCCATGCAAAGCCTGCAACATGGGGTTGCCGACGAGATCGGCGCGAAATGGCATTGTCGCGGTCAGTTCATCGCCGTGGCGCTCAAACTCAATACCAAGATAGGCCGCATATGGAACGCGGGCTTTGAGGGCGCTCAGGGCGGTATCGCGGCGCGATTTGACGACTTGAACGGGTTCTGGTGTGGGTCTCATTATGTCATGCGCTCCACTGCAAATGTGCCTGTTGCTGTGGCCACAGGGATGTTAGACGTTCCGTCATTGGCCGTCGCGCGTACAAAAGCCACAGAATGGGTCATGTGAAAACACTGCGCCGTCGCGACAATCACAGCCCCTGGTTCGGCTGAGCGCATATAATCAATCCGCAAATCAATGGTGGCCGTGGCGATCCCTGCCTCAGGATGCGACATCACGGCCGCTCCGCAACAGGTGTCCATCAAGGCCGAGACAGCCCCACCATGCACAACGCCCGTGTCAAGATCACCGATCAGGCTTTCATTATAGGGCAGGATGATCGTCGCATCCCCTTCGCCAATATCAGTCAGCGACAAACCGAGCGCCCGTGCATGTGGCAAAGCGGATATAAATTGCGCAGCAATATCGTTACGGGTGTGTGTCATTGGAACCAGCTCAAATTTTACGTATGCTTATCAGTATTGTGAGGCACGCGCTTCTCGCAATGTTTTACACATGACAAATTAAATAACGTAACGTAAGCTTTAGCAGGGAAAGTCTGGGGTAGCGTAAGGTAGCAAGGCGTAAACTCACTATGCAGACTGGATACCCACACGTTTGCATTGGAGACTTTGCTTAAAAGGCATCGAACCAAGTTGCATGAATGAACTGGACGGTTTAGATTTGCTCTAAGGAGAATTCGCCTATGCCCACCGAGCGCCTTACGTTCAAAGAGATGTGTTCCACATTTGATGTGACACCACGCACCCTACGTTATTATGAGTACATTGAGTTACTGTCCCCCGAAAAAGAGGGGCGCACCAGATTTTATACATCCCGTGAATTGGGACGCATGAAACTGATTTTGCGGGGGCGGAAATACGGCTTTTCTCTTGAAGAGATCCGTCAATGGCTTTTGATATATAATGAAGAGGGCACTCAAGCTCAATCCGATGCGTTCGTCGCCCTTGCCGATCGACAGCTGGCCGCATTGCAACAACAGCAAACAGAAGTCGAATCTGCTATTTCTGAGTTGAGCCAGCTGCGTCAGGACATGACGCAAAAACGCTAAACGTTGCCTAGCAGCATCTGTAAAATCAAATGCCTCCAAAATGGAGGTGCAAAGGACGTAACGTCCTATGCCAACACTCGGACGTTTCAGCCCGTAATTGTGTCACTGCGACAGCCTAATTTTACCCTCAGCATGCTGTATGTCAGCAAGCCAGCCAAAACGCTGTGAATACCGAAACCACGGGAAAATTGGCCTCAAACGTCGTTTTAACCAAACCGCTTTTGTTTCCAAGCGCAGAATAATATTTCGCACAGCCTGCGCCGCAAGAGTCGAAAATTTTACCATTTAGAAAATGACGCTACGTTACGTTTACATCTGTGCAGACTGAGCTTGTAGAGTTGACTGAGAAAACTCATTTCGCTCGGGAAAGCGGCAAAGACCGCAAACGCAAACGCACCCCCGAACTGGAGTGATATGAAATGACAAACGAGGTAATGACCATTCGCCAGATGTGTGACGCCTATGATGTGACGCCGCGCACCTTGCGATTTTATGAAGCAAAAGAGCTTTTGTTTCCGATCCGTGAAGGTCAAAAGCGCCTGTTTACGCGCCGAGATCGTGCACGTTTGAAATTGATCCTTCGCGGGAAACGTTTCGGATTTGCACTGGAACATATTCGTCAACTTCTCGAACTATACAGTGAAGACGACGCAGGACGGGGACAACTTGAGGGGACGCTTACCGCCTACAAAACGCGCAAAACGGACCTAGAGCAACAAATCGAGGATCTACAACAGGTTCTGGGTGAGTTGGAAGAACAAATGGAGTGGGTTCAAAGCGCACTCGTCGATAAGAATGTGCGGGAAGAAGCTTACTAGGCTCTCCCGCCACGAAAACAGGGAGGCCAACATGCCTAATTACACAGCTCCGACCAAAGACATTCAGTATGTTCTGCACGATGTACTCAAAATATCAGATGCGTCCACGCCGGGATATAGTGACCTAGATTCAGAGTTCACCCAAGCCATTTTGGAAGCCGCCGGCGCGTTGGCATCAGATGTGCTTGCGCCACTGAACAGTGTCGGCGATCAACAAGGCTGTACCTTCGAGAACGGCGTGATCACCACGCCTGATGGGTTCAAAGAGGCGTTTGAGCAGGTCAAAGACGGCGCGTGGCCTGGGCTTGATATGCCCGAAGAGTTTGGCGGACAGGGCCTACCATACGTGATGGGCACGGCTGTTGGCGAGTTGTTTTCTGCGGCAAACCAAGCGTTCACAATGTATCAGGGCCTCACCCACGGCGCGGCCTCTGCGATTTTGGTGCATGGCACAGACGCGCAAAAAGCAACCTATTTGCCAAACATGGTGTCCTGCGAGTGGACAGGTACGATGAACCTGACAGAACCGCATTGCGGCACCGATTTGGGCCTGATGCGCACCAAAGCCGAGCCACAAGACGATGGGTCTTATAAACTTTCTGGCCAAAAGATTTTCATCTCTGCTGGCGATCACGATATGTCGAGCAACGTGATTCACCTTGTGTTGGCTAAGGTTCCCGGTGGACCTGAAGGTATCAAAGGCGTGTCTTTGTTTATCGTGCCAAAATTCAACGTGAACGACGATGGCAGCCTTGGAAACAGCAACGGCGTATCTGTTGGCTCCATTGAGGAAAAAATGGGCATCCACGGCAACTCGACCTGTGTGATGAACTACGATGAGGCCACAGGGTATTTGCTGGGTGATC
>JBLHXX010000096.1:0-7973 GCA_047630475.1 Celeribacter sp.
TGGGCGGGAGACCATTCCGGGGCGAGCTGTTCTGGGCATTTCATCTCCTTTGTTGCAATAAATGCTATCAAAGGTGCGGCACAATTCCGCGACAGGTCCATGTCGGTTCGTGGCTTCGCATTCTGACGATGGCAACGCGGTAGAGCGCGGCGTTAGCTTGTCGATTAGGGACCAGCCTTGCGGGGGAGGCTCACTGGTCGGTGGTGATTCATGTCTGTCAGCACCCAAATATGCAAGAAAACGATGGGACTACTGCAACAAATCCCGAAAATTGGTCCCCCTTCGCCCTTTACATGACTAAAATGCTCAACTAATAGACCTGCATCGTTTGTCGCCATCCACAACCCTTGGTTCAGACAGCCTCGCAAGCGATTAAGGCACATAGAAACGTGCGCTTGATCTTGCAAATCTGACCCAAAGGACACCGAAATGGATAGCTTCCGTTCCCTCCCGCGTGAGGCTCGCTCGCGCCGCACAGCATTACGATCAACTCTCATTGGAGGCTCTTTGACAGCGGCCTGTCTTGTTGGACAAGCCTATGCACAAGATGTAGATGGCCCTGTCATTGTATTACCAACAGTCGATGTTGAAACAACAGCCGTACCCGCAGCCGCCCCACGCGCTGCAGCGTCGCCGCGCCGTGCCGCTGCCCCTGCCGCGCCGCTCACCTGTACGCCAGAGCTTGCAGGAACCCCAATTTGCGCCCCACAAGAGGCTGCAGAGGCGGCAGCAGAACAAGCCCGCGCCGCAGCCGCCTATGCTGAAGCAAAAGCAAGCGCAGGCAGCAACCCAAATGCAGATCCCGATGCACCTTTCAAAGCTGACGGTTTAACCAATTCCAAATTGTCAGGCCCCGTGGCAGACACCCCCCGCACCATCACAGCCGTGACCCAAGAGGTGATCGAGGCGACGGGCACCACCTCCATTCGCCAGCTTGCCCGCTCTACACCTGGCATTTCCCTCGGCTTTGGCGAAGGTGGCAATTCCTTTGGCGACAATATTTATGTCCGTGGCTTCAAAGCCAACAACGATGTCTATGTCGATGGTGTACGCGATCCGGGCACCTCTATCCACGAGACATTCAACACCGAACAAGTCGAAGTGATCAAAGGTCCAGCAGGCTCTGTTGGCGGGCGCGGCACCACGGGTGGCACGTTGAACATCGCATCGAAAAAACCACAGGACGTGGATTTCTACGAATTTACAACCAAGCTCACCAGCGCAGGCACCAAACGCCAAACCGTCGATTTGAACTGGGGCGAAAACGAGCGCCTGCAATTCCGTTTGAACGGCATGTTGCAAGACGGGGCCACGGCGGGCCGTGATGAGGCCTATGATGATCGCTCAGGCGTGTCTGCGGCTGTGCGCTACGAGGTCGCGCCGAATGTGACCTTTGAAGGCGACATCAGCCACACACAAATCGAACAAATGCCAGACTGGGGCGTGCCGTTTATCAATGGCGAAGATGTTGGCTTGGCCAATGCGCCTGTTCCAGAATTCGGCGTCGACCCTTCCACATTCTACGGCATGGTCGGCCGCGATTTTCAAGAAACAGAGCAGACGGTTGCCACAGGTCGTGTGATCTGGGACATCACGCCAGAGATGACCCTGACAAACACCTTGCGCGGCTCAACATCGATCAATGACTACATTTTGACAGCGCCCAGCAGTGTCTATGACAACGGTTCCACTGATCCGAATGATTGGACTGTCGGCTTGAGTTCTAAAAGTTGGTACCAAGAAACCGATGTGCTCTCGAACGATCTTGAGCTTGCAGGCAAATCCAACTGGGGCGGTGTCGAACACGACTGGGTCGTCGGTGTCGGTCTGTCGCGCGAGGACATCAACAAGACGAGCTATATCAACACCACATCAGAAGACTACGAGCCGCCAGCAGGCGCGCGTGGCTGTACTGTAGACGTCGTGAATCCAGATCCGTCGGCTTGTTGGGCAGGGGTGCAACCCGAGCGCAGCGATGTGTTTACCAAAACCAAGATTGAGACAAAATCAATTTACGCGCTCGATACTGTGACCTTGTCTGAGCAATGGATCGTCAACGGCGGTTTGCGTGTGGACCACTATGACATCTCAAGAGACCAAATCAACAGAGGCAGCGGTTTACCTGAAACACTAAGCCGCAACGACACAATGTTGAACGGTAACATTGGGGTTACATGGAAGCCACGCAAAGAGCTGAGCTTTTACGGTGCCGCGGCAACATCCACCAACCCGATGGGCCAAGAGGTTGCCGCAGGCGGCAGCTTTTATGGCGGGCTAGACGCAGGCGGCGCCACTTTGTCTCCTGAGCGCAACACGTCCTACGAGTTGGGTGTCAAATACGAGTACAACGATCATCTGTTGCTGACGGCAGCCTTGTTCCAAACCACCAAAGACAAGGCCCGTGAAGACATCGGTCCACGCGGGGCGTCTGTGACCCAAGACACGTTGAAATACCGTGTACAGGGGGTCGAATTGGGTGTCGCTGGTAAGCTGAATGATCGGATCGGTCTGTTTGGTGGCGCGGTCTTTATGGACAGCGAAATTTTGGACAGTGCTGATGCAGATTCCATCGGTAAAAGCATGGCCAACATGACCAACGAACAGTTCAATTTGCTGGCCACCTACGATGTGTCTGATGCTTTGATGGTTGGACTTCAAAGCAACTTCGTTGGAGAACGCGACTTGGGAACGACAGCGGCAAACGACAACAAACTGCCGTCCTACTGGTCCTTCGACTTGGTTGGTTCATATGAAATCTCCGACACGACATCTGTGCGCTTTGGCGTCGATAACGTGGCGGATGTGACAGCCTACGACACAGCGTACCGGTCAGGTGAACCTTTCACCTACGTCGCACCTGGTCGTGAAGTTTGGGTCTCTCTTGAGATGAAATTCTAAACAAAACCCTTGTGTGAGGGCGTGCAATCGTGCGCCCTCGCCACTCATTTTTCTAAGGATGCCAGACATGCTCATCACCATCCCCGACGTGTTCAGCCCAGATGAAGTGCGCGCCCTGCGCAAAACGCTTGATGGGGCAGACTGGGAAGACGGACGTCACACAGCAGGCGTCCAATCGGCGCGAACCAAGCGCAATCAACAGCTGTCTGCCACCAGTGACGTGGCCCGCGATCTTGGGCAAAGCATCTTGGAACGGCTGAGCCAGACCCCTCTTTTTTTGTCGGCCGCCCTGCCCTTGCGCATTTTGCCGCCAATGTTCAACCGCTACGAGACAGGCGAGACCTTTGGCGTGCATGTCGACAATGCGATCCGGTCGAACCCTTTCAATGGCGAGCCTTTGCGCACCGACCTGTCGATGACCCTCTTTTTGTCCGAGCCCGATGACTACGATGGCGGTGAATTGATCATCGAGGATCACTACGGCCCGCAAACGGTCAAGTTGCCCGCAGGCCATATGGTTTTGTACCCATCGACATCGCTCCACGAGGTGCGCCCTGTCACACGTGGCGCGCGGGTGTCGTCGTTTTTTTGGCTGCAAAGCATGGTGCGTTCAGACACGCAGCGCACCCTTTTGTTCGATCTCGATCAAACCATCCAAGACCTTGCAGACGGGTTGGGCGCAGATGACGCACAGGTCCGTCGTTTGACAGGTATTTACCACAACATGATCCGCCAATGGACGGAAGTTTAACATGCGTATAGCCCCTCTCTTTGCAGCTCTTTTCGCCGCCCCAGCATTTGCCCAAGAGGCAGATCAAAGCCAATCTCTTGGATCAAACCTTGGGCTCTTCTCCGCCACACGTGACGCCCTAGCGGACTGGGTCGCTCATGCGGGCCAAGACCATCTGTCCCCCATGGGCATGTATTTGGCCGCCGATATCGTGGTGAAATCCGTGATGATCACTTTGGCCGTGGCGTCTATCGTGGTTTGGGCCGTTTTCGTCGCCAAGATGATCACGCTGGCACTGGCCCGTCTGCAACTCAAACGCGGCTATCGCGCCCTCGACACGGCGGGCACATTGAATGCTGCAAAAACCCGATTTGCCAAACGCGGTGGCCCAGTTGGGGCGATGATCCGTGCGGCACTGCGCGAACGTAAAGCCTCAGGCGCTGCCGTTTCTGCGGGCATCAAAGAGCGCACAGGCAGCGCGCTTGGCCGGATCGAAGCAGGTGCCGCACGCCGCATGAGTGCGGGCACATCCGTGTTGGCCATCACCGGTTCAACAGCGCCATTTATAGGGTTGTTCGGCACGGTTTGGGGCATCATGAACAGCTTTACGTCTATCGCTGAATCCAACACCACAAATTTGGCGGTGGTCGCCCCAGGCATCGCCGAAGCTTTGCTCGCCACGGCCATCGGACTTGTCGCGGCCATCCCTGCGGTGATTTTCTACAACCTCTTGGCCCGCGCCATTGGCGGCTATCGCGGCATGTTATCGGATGCCTCTGCCTTGGTGGAACAGACCCTATCGCGCGATTTGGATTTGGATGTTTTGGCCAAAACAGATGCGCCTACAATGTCTGAGCCCCGCCCATCCGACGCCATACTACAAGCGGCGGAATGATCTCATGGGCGCGCGTATCGGATCAGACGACAACGACGATCTTGCACTGAATGCCGAGATCAATATCACCCCGTTCATTGACGTCATGTTGGTGCTGCTGATCATCTTTATGGTGGCAGCACCCTTGTCGACTGTCGACATTCCGGTGGAATTGCCCGTGGCTGTGGCCGACGTTCCTGTGCGTCCCTCAGATCCCGTTTTCATCACATTAACCGAGGACTTGAAGCTGTCTGTGGGCGAATTTGACGCTACGATGGACAGCTTGGTGATGGAGGTGGGCATCGCCACATCTTTGAACCGTGATGAACGTTTGTATATCCGTGCAGACAAATCTGTGCCTTATGGCGAATTGATTTCTGTGATGAATGTGCTGCGCGCTGAGGGTTATGTGAAAGTCGGCCTTGTGGGGCTTGATGACGCCGAGGCGGCCCCTGCCCCAACAACTGAGGTGGCGCAATGAGCCTTGCCTACCGCGCGTCGTCGTCTCTTTGGCCCGTCGTCTCAGTGACACTGGGCCTGAGTGTTGCGGCCCATGTCGCAGCGCCAGTGCTTTTGCAGGCTCAGACACTGCATGAAGTGGCTGAAATTCCGCGTGAAGATATCGGCATCCAAGGCGCCATCATGTTTGATTTGTCTGATCTTATCGCCGCCCCCTCGGCTGCGGGCGAAGACAGCGTCGCCGCAGCCGAGGCCGTCGATGCGCCCACGGTCACAGAAAGCCCCGAAGCCGTTGATCCCGCCAAATCAGCGGATGAACCTCTTCTCAATCAGACCCCGTATGAGGTCAAAGATGACACGTTGAAATTCGGCATCGCGACGCCGGATTCCGAGAATGACATCGAAACCACAGCCACAGAAACGGCGTCTGAATTTATCGAGGAACAAGTGGATCAAGCCTCGTCCCTTGGAGCCACCGCGGCCGAGGCCTCGCAGGCGTCTGTCTCTGGTATTGATGCCGAGGCCAAAGCCGACACAGCTCAGGCCAGCTCAGAGGGGTTGAGCGCGGATCAAATGCAAGAGGTGTCCGAGTGGCAAAAGGCGGTGGTGCTGCGCATCGCCAAGGCCAAAACCTATCCCTCGCAGGCCCGCAAACAAGGCCGGACGGGCGAGGTGCGCGTCACCTTTACCATCGACCGCTACGGTGTGATCATTGCACGCGATGTGGCGCAAAGTTCTGGTTGGGACGTGCTGGACCAAGCCGCGCTCAAGGTGTTCGATGATCTTGAAAAACTGCCAACGCCGCCAAACCATTTGCACGGCGACAGCTTTACCTTGGTCATCCCGCTGAACTATCGGATCAACGCGGGCTGAACCTAGGCGGCATGACAACCCGATCGGCGGTTATATCCGCCAGCGTTTTGCATCCCGCCAGCGCCATAGTCACGTCCAATTCATCGCGCAACAACCGCAAAACATGGCTTACGCCTTGGGCCCCGCCGACGGCCAAACCGCAGGCAACAGGGTGCCCCACCAGCACAGCATCCGCCCCCAGCGCCAGAGCACGAAACACATCGACGCCGCGGCGCACGCCGCTGTCCATCAGCACAGGCACGGCCTGCTGAAGCGCATCGGCAATGCTCGGCAACGCAGAAATAGAAGACAGAGCCCCATCCAAAACCCGCCCGCCGTGATTTGATACGATGATGCCTTTGGCTCCTGCGTTCACCGCCAAAATGGCGTCTTCGGGCGTCAAAATGCCTTTCAACAAAATCGGCAGTGGTGCGTTTTTGCAAAGCCATGCAACATCGTCCCACGTGGGCAAGACATTGGAAATGCGATTGAATATGACAGACTCGCCCTCTTCAAGCGGTGCAAACCGCGCTTGCGACAGCCCGTCTAAATTGACGGCGCGCACGGTCTCGGGCAACGTAAAACCAGTCATAATTTCACCATCACGCACACCGTTGACGGGCGCATCTACGGTGAGCACAAGCGCTTCAAACCCCACATCGGCGGCGCGCGTGGCCAAGGCCAACGTGTCAGTGCGCGTCATGTGCCAATAGAGTTGAAACCACCCGCAGGCTGGACTGGTGGCCCGAACGTCCCCCATCGGAAGAGACGCTTGGGCACTCAAAACCATGCCCCCGCTCTGTGCGGCCACACCTGCTGCGGTTGCAGCTTCTCCGTCAGGGTGCAGCAAGGTTTGATAGGCCATAGGGGCTGCAAAAATGGGATGCGCGTATCTGCGTCCAAGCAAAGACAGCTGCGTATGCCCGCCCCGCAGATCACTGAGCACACGCGGTCGAATGCTGACATCGTTCAAATCCATGCGATTGCGATTTTGCGTGATTTGCGCCCCCGCCCCGCCCAAGAAATACGCTGCGACATCTGGCGACAATATTTCACGCGCACGGGTGGCGTATTCTGGAAGCACTTTGGGCAGGCTGAACATAATTTTTACGACCCCTTACGGGACTTTGGCATGAGACTCTGGGATAAAACTGATATTCTACTTAGTCAAAATCAGTTTACCCGCGCGCGTGACGCGCAACGTGTATGTTTGATCGTCAAGAATGATGTTGGCGAGTGTCCCGCCCTTGGTCAGCTCGAGCGCGTCATATAACGGGTTTGCTTCAACCGGCGTCGAAGACTCTTTTGGCGATATTAGCTGCACGACGTGCTCCGATTTTTATGCTCGATCTGGTCTAGAAATTGCTCGACGTTAATAAAGGGCACGACAAAATCGGCCGCTTCTTTCACGGCATGCCCCACGCCATGAAAAAGGCGTTTTGGTGATGCGGCATAGGGCGGATGATCAGATTGCATGCGGGTCTCTCCTGAGATGGGTCAAGGCTGTTGGCTTGCCCGTGAATCAGAAGGCTGGCGACTGTTCTTATTGTGCCCCATCAAATCAGATTATACAATCCGACAATTTCAGTCAGGTAAAGGTTGTAGATATGTACGGACTCTCGGGACACTTCACGAACGAAGAACGCGACATTCAACGAAAGCTACGAGTTCTCCAGCACGCCGAAAAGATTGGCAATCAGACCTCTGCGGAGATCGTTGAGAAGGTGCCCCTAGTTTGCTCGACACCTGCCTCGTTCATTTTCCTCTGTTTGGTTTCATAGTCAACCGGCGACAGCATTCCGTTGTTGGTGTGCTTGCGGCTTGGGTTGTAAAACATCTCAATGTAATCAAACACGTCGGGCCTTAATGCCGCTCCTTTGAGAGCATTTACGGCACAATGGAGACTAATTGTGGGATTAAAACGGACAGACGAATTCCGCCAAACCGACAGGTCTAGGATGCGTGTCCTATCCCCGAGTATCCGCGCAACGGCGATCTTGGTATTGTCGTAGAGGATGGATTGAGGGATGCCGCCGAAGAAAGCAAAGGCCGAGACATGCCCATCACAGAACGCTTCGGTCGTCTCCACTGGATAGCCCTTCACAAATACCGCGTCAGAATGCGGTAAGCTCATCACGTAGAAATGGATCTTGCATT
Source organism: Celeribacter sp. (assembly GCA_047630475.1). Classification (GTDB taxonomy): domain Bacteria; phylum Pseudomonadota; class Alphaproteobacteria; order Rhodobacterales; family Rhodobacteraceae; genus Celeribacter. The sequence goes on from JBLHXX010000096.1 coordinate 7,971, forward strand.
CCA
>JBLHXX010000097.1:0-7926 GCA_047630475.1 Celeribacter sp.
AGTTAAAGCTATGCGAACCGCTTCTGCGCGGAATTCTGGGGTTCGTTGTGGTGATGCCATTTCGTTTCTCCTTTGAGGCAAAATACCAAGTCAAAGGAGCGGAACAAATCCGCGACAGGTCCAACTCACCTGTCGAAAGATCCAGGGCCGATCCGTGCTCTCCTGCGTCACGTGATTATCGAAAATACTCCTCTGGTCCCTGGGCGGAATGTTCTGGGTCAGCCGGTGGCGCGTCCAAAACACAGTAGCCTGAGTTCGATCTCCAAAGCCGAGAACGTCCATCCCTCGACGCTTCACAACCTTCTCAAAGCAGCTGGCGTGTCTCCGGGTGAGGGGGAGGTGGCAGGGCGTTTGGTCGTTGACTATGCAAAGGCTCTCGAGTTGCTCGGTGATGCGAAGTTTGCTGTGCCGACGACCCAGGTTCCGTATGTCTTGACCTGTTCACGACCGGTCGTAAGCGCGTTGATCGAACTGGGATTGCTGAGCCGTATCCATGATCATCGGAATCTGCAAAGCAAGGTCGGCAAAGCTGTCGATGGCCGCAGCATCAAGAAGTTGCTCGATATCCTGCGAAACAGGTTTGACGAAGTGGAGGAACTGCCTGTCGGCATGGAGCCCTTGGGCAAGTGTGCGGAGAAATCCCGGGCGACGCTGAAGGTGATCCTGGAACTCCTCTTCAAGGGGCACTTGTCCAACGTGGTGCGTCTCGATGGTCAGGAAGGGTTTGCCGCCATTCACCTGGAGCCGGAGGAGATAACGTCCGTTTTGGAATCACCGCCGGTTGGGTTGTCTGAGGACGCATATTTCCTGATCCACTGACCTCGACCCCCAAGCTTTATTGATCAAAGAATGCAATGCCGCCTTCGGGCGGCATTTTTTTGTGAACTTTCGATGGTCATTTGAAGTGGGTGGAATGGACAAAATGGCCGCCTTAGGTAGCTTAACTCCAATTTTTATTTTTTAATATCAATATGTTATTGTTCTTCGAAAGCCAGGTAGTGGACATTTATTGGTGGGTTCCACAATTTGTGAAACGGCTCATAGTTTCTCCTCTATTGCATAATGAGCTCCAGTCGTTGGGGCATAGTGCTTGAATTTGGGTGATTTTATCGGATGAACTTGATGATGCCGCCGAACAGCGGAAAAATTTGACGGTATCAAACATCACAAGGATGTAGAGCACGGCAACTAAGTGTAATGAACGGCCCAAACCTGCCGTTGATTACACTTAAATTGCAGCAGTATGATTTCCCGAAAGTAGACATTGCTCAGCAATCGTGTCTCTGTAGTGCCTCAACTGCTGCAATGCCGACGACGCGGGCTTTAGCTACACATGCGCAAATGGCTGCTTTACCGATATTCTGATCATTGTTGGATAAAGCTAATTTCCGACCCAGTGATCTGACTTATTATTCCACCAGTATTTACAGCACTATAGATTGATCTTGGCGGACGAGCGGTTTCGTCAACGCTGCGATGCACCCAATCTCTAACTTCCATGGATTTCAATGACTGTGACAACGCGCGATCAGTGATCGTTTGTAAGTTTCGCTTGATATCATTGAAATGGCTCGGTGTTTGAAGTGACGTTAACACCGGCAAAGTCCATGACTTACGAAGCAAGCTCTGATCATCCTCAGAAGATACACGTTGAACTTTATTTGCGATTAAGGCCGCTTCTTTTCCAAGCTGAGTGAGGCGAAACTCTGGTCGCAGCGGGTGACCATAACCGGGGTTTCTTTCCAACAATCCATTCTTGATGAGATGGTCCATGCTCTGTGCGAATGCAGTTCTGCTCGCGCCAGTGGCCGCTAGCAATGTCGCTTGTCGGCCTGCAACGCCCACATGCAGGCACGATAATATGGGCAACGCCCAAGCTTTTGAAGTGATGTTGACAAATGAGTTAATGTACATAAAGTATAGTTAGTATACTTTAACTCAAAAGGAAAGCCCATGGCACTCATTACGTTGGATGAAACAATCAATATCTCGTTTTCTGTTAAAGATCGCCACGCAAGCGCCAAGTGGTATGAAAGTATGCTGGGGTTTGAGACGATCTATCATGCAGACGAAGCGGGCTGGTCGGAGCTTCAAACGAACACCGTTGGCGTAACAATTGGCCTTGGCGAACACACCAAGCCTGCACCTGGAAACTGTGTCCCTGTTTTTGGGATCGCGGATCTGGAGGACGCTCGGCAGAAGTTAGAGCAGGCGAAAGTAAAGTTTGACGGTGAGACCGACGTGGTCGAAGGCATGGTCAAGACGGCAACTTTCTACGATCCCGACGGCAACGCTCTCATGCTCGCTGAAGATTTAGCGGGAGGATCGTGATAATGTGTATTTGATGGAATGTTTCTATGGCTTTTCTCGCAGTGACAGGTTTTGCCTCGGTGGAACCATTCCAAGAAGCTACCGTCGGTGTCCCAGTGGCTTCAATCGTCGAAGCGGAGGCATGGTATCTCAATCTTTTGGGCTCGGATGTTGAAGTACTAAAGCCTTTCCCTGGAGTTGCGGGATTCAAAGTCGCACCCAGTCTGAAATGATCCGGCAAAGCGGGACAGGGTGCTAAGATGTATCCTGCCTTCAAGCTTGGATACACAAATGCCGATGAGACGCAGTTTTTCAGACGAGTTTAAGGCTACAGTTGCGCGTGAGGCGCTTCGTGGAGACAGGACAGCGCAAGAGATTGCAGCGAAGCACAAAGTTCATCCGACGCAAGTTACGACGTGGAAACGGCAGGTGATAGGCCGTCTATCTACATGAATTACTGGACGGGTTCCAAGCCAACGCGTGATCAAAGATTGGACCCGGTTCTGCAACTCTGAGCGGCCCCACACGGCTCTCGCCCAACGATGCATTCTTTGACGCGAAACGAACCCAGAAGGCGGCATGACATCGGCCAGGTTATACCTTAGCTGAGCTGAAAAACTGTCTGAATAAGTGGGGCCACTTCAGTTTGGGTTTGGCATTGGCGCAATGATTTAAGCTAAGCTTCAATTCAAACTGGCCTATTGGTGATCGACGAGGCGGTTTTTGAGGGCGTTGAAATCTTGCGCTATGACCATCGAGTTTGGCCTATTGATGTGCCGTTGAGCTAACGCGATCTGTCTCGCAAAACACGGTTGCCTATTTCTAAAAATGCTGGTTTGTACGTCGATATGGCGACACAGACCCTTTCCTCATCCACTTTTGTTCTTAAGAATGTCCACGTCACGCGTGACAATAAGTCGATTTTGCGCGACGTTTCTGTGCAGGTTCATGCGCGCCGTATTGGCATTGTCGGGCGCAATGGGTCGGGCAAGACCACCCTTGCGCGGGTTTTGGCAGGGTTGGTTGAGGTCCAATCAGGAACCGTGGAAATCGGTGGGATTGATCCGGCGAAAGATCGCAAAACGGCGATCAATACTGTGGGCATTTTGTTTCAAAATCCAGATCACCAAATTATTTTCCCCACCGTCGAAGAAGAGATCGCTTTCGGTCTTTTGCAACAAGGGCACAGCGCGCATGACGCGGCCTTGATTGTGGACAAAACACTGGCTGAGTTCGACAAATCACATTGGGCTCAAGCTGCCATTCATCAATTGTCGCAAGGCCAAAAGCAACTGGTGTGTTTGATGTCAGTGTTGGCGATGAAGCCGCGCGTGGTGATTTTGGATGAGCCGTTTTCAGGGCTGGATTTGCCCACGAAGATGCAACTCGGGCGGTATTTTGAGCGTGTTACAGCCGATATCATCCATATTTCGCACGATCCAGATGTGTTGAATTCATACGATCACGTGCTTTGGATGGATGAGGGCGCATTGCGATTGCAAGGTGCCGCAGATGTGGTTTTACCCGCTTTTGTGGCCGAAATGCAAATGATCGGAGAGGCCGATGATCTCGCTGACCTCGCCGATTAGAACACGGGCGCACAGCTGGCGCGCGGGGCCAAAATTGTTGGCGCTTTGTGTGGCGACTGTGGTGTTGTTTTCCCAAAATAGCATCACGTTTCATTTTTGTGTTTTGGCTTTGATTGCGAGCGTTTATGCGTCCGCAGGTATGACATTTTTGCGCTTTGGCGTGCGACGTGTTTGGGGACTTTGGCCGTTTGTTGTGATGGTTATGCTGTGGCATGGGATCACCCATGAGATCGCCCTTGGAGGGGCGATTTCGCTGCGACTTTTGAACGCCGTCGCCTTGGCCAACCTCGTGACCTTGACCACAAAACTGTCTGATATGATCAAAGTGATCCGTTTTTTGACCACGCCCTTGCGACGTTTTGGTCTGAGCACCCAGCAATTAGAGCTTGGCATTGCTTTGGTCGTGCGCTTTACACCTGTCTTGACTGAGAAGGGGTCGCATTTGTCAGACGCATGGCGAGCGCGATCTCCAAAACGACCCAAATGGCATATCGTTGTGCCTTTTGCGGTTTTGGCCATTGATGATGCTGAATATGTCGCGGAGGCCATAAAGGCGCGCGGTGGCATCCAAAACAAAAATTAAGGACGCACCATGGAACGTAATCTCACATTGATCGCCCTCTTTGCAGCACTGATTGCAGCTTTGGGGTTGATCCCAAGTTTCACCTTGGCCTTTGGCGTGCCTATTACGGCGCAAAGCATGGGCGTGATGCTGTGCGGTACTGTTTTGGGGGCCAAACGCGGCGGATTAGCGGCGTTGTTGTTCGTTGTTTTGGTCGCTTTGGGATTGCCGCTTTTGGCCGGTGGCCGCGGTGGATTGGGCGTCTTTGCCTCGCCGACTGTTGGCTTTTTGATCAGCTTCCCTATCGGCGCGTTTGTCACTGGGTTACTGGTTGAAAAACTGCGGTTTGGTTCACTGGGCGTGGTCGCCGCCGCGGCATCTGTCGTGGGTGGGGTGATTGTTGTCTACATCTTTGGTGTGATCGGCATGTCTGTGGTTTTGGACAAAACCATCCCTGAGGCAACCTTGTTGGTCACTGCGTTTATTCCAGGTGATTTGATCAAAGCCATCGCGGCAGGCGCGATCACAGTTGCGCTTTACAAAGCACGCCCGAACAGCGTGTTGTCACGCGCGTGACACAGACCGCGATCATAGAGGCTCTAAGGTCGCGAAAATCAGTACGCCAGTATTTGTCCTCATCGGTGCCGCAAGGCGATGTGGCGCAAATACTGGCCGCTGCACGCTGTGCCCCAAGCGGGGCCAATCTTCAGCCGGGGCGGTTTCACGCTCTGACTGGCGCGCCACTGTCCGAGTTGTCCCAGTCTCTTATGGAGGCGGCGCAGAGCCAAAACAGTGCGTCTGAATATTCGTATTTCCCCCACCCCATGCCCGCAGATCTAAAGGCCAAACAGCGCGCTGCTGGGTTTGCTTTGTACCAAGCCCTTGGCATTGAACGCCGCGATATTGTCGGGCGAAAACAGCAATTCGATAAAAACTACCGGTTCTTTGATGCGCCCGTTGGCATCGTTGTCACCATTCACAAAGACATGGGCAAAGGTTGCTTTATGGACCTTGGGATGGCGCTCATGGCGTTGTTTTTGGCGGCAGATGATTTGGGCTACGGGACCACCGGAATCGGCGCGATCGCCAATTATGGTCCGGCTGCGCATGATGCTTTGGGATTGGACGATGATGAATTGGTGGTGTGCGGCATCGCTTTGGGTGTCGAAGATACATCCGCGCCGGTAAATCAGTTTCGCACCACTCGTGATGCGTTGGATGATTTTACCACATTTCGTGGGTTTGATGTCGACTGATTAGGTCCGTAACACCACAGCAGTGCCAAGTCCGCCCGCGGCGGCAATCGTAGCCAACCCATATCCGCCAGTCTGCGCCAATTCATGAAACAACCGCACCGCATTGATTGCACCAGAGGCGCCAATCGGATGCCCGCGTGCCAATGATCCACCGCCGATATTGACGCGCTCCTCAACAAGGCCCGCACCTTGGATGCAGGCGATGGCTTGCACGGCGTAGGCTTCCATCACTTCGGACACCGCAAGGTCTGCCGGAGTGATTTGCATCTGTTTCAACACCTGATTTATCGCCGCTACAGGGGCGAGCCCTGGCATATCCGGCGTGCCGCCCAACGTGCATCCTGCGATGATTTCTGCTTTGGGCCCATCATATGCCTGTGCAATCTCTTGGGACACCACAAGGCAAAACGCGGCCGCATCAGCCGCGACGCTGGTATTGGCCGCTGTGATCGATCCCGACAGAGGTTTGGCCCGCGCGGTGATCGCCCCCGTCAAGGGGCGGGTGAATGGGTCACTGGATTGGCCGTTTATAGATGTAATTTCATGACCCATCCGCTCTTGTGCCGCCATAGCTTTTTGATGGCTGTAAATCGCCCATGCATCTTGGTCGGCGCGAGATATATCAAGCTGGCGGGACAATTCAGCGGCGGCATCTTGCATCGCGGGATCTCGATCCGCCCAAGGGGTAAATCGCGCTTGATCGTAAGCACGTGGAGGGCGGGCATCCGCAAAAGTCTCGGCGCGGATCGGCGCGCGTGAATAGCTTTCGACGCCTCCAGCAATCACCACATTCGCGCGGCCCGAGCGGATCAAAGCGTCGGCTAAATTGAGCGCATCCAATCCACCACAACACTGCCGGTCCAATGTGAGCCCCGCCACATGCTCGGGCAATCCTGCGGCCAAGGCCACGTGGCGCGCAGGGTTCCCGCCCGCGCCAAGCGCGTTGCCGCAGATCAATTCATCCACTTGATCTGATGCGATGCCTGCGATTTGCAGGCAATCGGTGACAACGGGGGAGGCGATATGGTGCAATGCCAAAGCGGCAAATGCCCCGCCGCGCGGTACAACGGCGCTGCGCTTGGCCGCAATCATAAAGGCGCGTGTCATTCTTGTGTCTCCAGCCATGTTGCCAAGGTGAGCAAATCGGGTTTGCCTGATGGTAACACAGGCATTTGGCCAATGATTAAAGCACGACGCGGTGTTTTGATTGGGCCAAAATGATCGCGACAGTGGCGCAGTATACTGCCCATATCCACTGTGTCGCCTTGTACAATCACGGTCAACTTGTGGCCGCGCATGACATCGGGGTGAGCCAAAACCACGGCGTGCTCCACCTTAAAACGATCTGCGACAAAACGTTCTATGTCTTCGGGGAACACGTTTTGATCTGCCACGGTCACCATGCGGCTTTTGCGTCCCCGCAAGAACAGATTGCCCGCCGCATCGATGCGCCCCAATTCACCAACTGTGACAAAACCGTTTTTGATCTGTGTGTCCGCGCTGTCCCCTTGGTCATAGCCGTCAAACAGGTAGGGGCTTTTGATCCAAATCTCGCCTTCAAATGGGTGGGGCGTGCCGTCTGCATGGGTGAACTGCAACGTCACATTGGGGTAGGCCGAGCCCACGGATCCATCGGGTGTATTGGCATTGGCCATGGTGATGAAACTGGTTTCCGATGCACCGTAAAACTGTGTCAGCACAGCGTTTGGAAAACTCACTTTGGCGGCGGCGCGCACCCCCTGCAACACAGCGCCGCCGCCGATGATGATCTGGCGCACATTGGGGCAGACGGCGTTTGTACGGGTCAGCAATTTCAACTGCGTGGGGGTGATATACAAAAGGGTCGCGTTTTGATGGGTCAACTCGGCACATTGCGCGGTGGGGCGCAGGCCAGCCAGCATGCAAATATCAGCTCCGAGATGCGCCGCCTCAATCACCGCATAGAGGGCCAAGGAATGTTTGAGACCTCCAAAGGTGGCCATACAATCGGCAGTCGTTATGCCAAACAAATCGCGGTTGATGTCAAAGCTCGCGATCCAAGACGCTTGGCTGCGGGCAATCACTTTAGGCGTGCCAGTGCTACCCCCCGTTTCGCAAAACAGCTGACCGGATTTTCCCGTTGTAGCGATGGGGCCTGATTTGGCCAAGCGGATCGATTGGCCTGCCTCTATAGCCCTGCGCAGCTCGGATATATCCGCGTGATGGCCTT
>JBLHXX010000098.1:0-7876 GCA_047630475.1 Celeribacter sp.
TTTGTCTTTGTAATTGATGCCGTAGACGGTCACGCCCTCATCAGACAAAGCTTCAAGCTGCGGGTGCTCTGCGCGGCACGGCGCGCACCAAGAGGCCCAGTAGTTCACCAGTTTGACCCCACCCGTGCGCAGCATCTCATCGCGCAAAGGCGCTAGATCGCCAAGGGGTGTGACATTTTCAATCGACGGCGCGTCTTTGCCCGCTTTGGCAGAGGGCAATTGATTGGGGTCTTCGCGGTTCATGCCAAAGATAAACAGGCTGGCGAGACCAACAAACAAGACGGGCGGCAGCGCCATCAAAGGGGAAAATTTAGCCATTGGTTTTGCGGCGCTCCTCAGCGGATTTAAGACGTTTTTTGACCTTTGCCGATTTGAGCAAAGAGAGCGCGATCAATCCGCCCAAAAGCACGAATGTAATGCCATAAGCGGCCAAGACATCGCCTGCGTATTTTCCAAGATCAGGCATCATCCTTGCACCCTTTCGCGCATTTCAATGGCGTGCAGACGGCGGGCGCGAATTTCTGTGCGGGTGCGCAAAAGCACCAGCGCCAAGAACAGCAAGACAAAGCCTGCTAAAGCCACTAAGGCCGGATACCAAAACACGTCGGCGACGTTTTCCGCCTTGTCCAAAGACAAAGACGCGCCTTGGTGCAACCCTTGGTTCCAAAAATTGACGGCGTAGCGGGACAAAAGGGCAAACACAGATCCCACGAGGCATAAAACAGATGTCAAATCGGCGGCGGTGTCGGGGTCCTCAATGGCTTCCCAAAGCGCTAAGTAGCCGACATAAAACAAAAATAGGATCAAGAATGAGGTCAAACGCGGGTCCCATTCCCAATAGGTGCCCCACATAGGCTTGCCCCAGATGGCCCCAGAGGCCAGAGCGATCAAGGTCATGATCATGCCCACAGGGGCCGCCGCTTTCGCCGCCAGTGCAGACACATGGTGACGGCGGATCAGCCAGATCAAGGACGCGATGAGCATCATCAGCCACGCATTGATCGCGATCATCGCAGAGGGCACATGGATGTAGAAAATCTTGACGGTGGCGCCTTGGCGATAATCATCGGGGGTGAAAAAGAACCCCCAAATCAGGCCAGCCAGAAACAAAACGGCAGCCGCAATCGCGATGACAGGCAAAGCCTTGTCTGTCCACGCCATAAACTTGCGCGGATTTGCCCATTCCCAAAGTGACGCCATCTGTTTCTCCCGTTCTGGCGCTCACATTAAGGGCAAGCGCCGATGTTCTCAACTCAAGTTAGCGTTAGCGCAGCGAAATGCGTATGGCAGCGGCTGCGGCAAAGGGCAGCAAGGCCATCGCCCCCGCCGTGATCCCGCCTTGCATCACCAAAGGTGTTGTGACCTCAAACCCTTGCGCGCCGCGCCTGACCACTTCGGCCCCGAAAATCAGCGTCGGAATATAAAGCGGCAGCACGAGCAAGCTCATGAGCAACCCGCCCCGTTTGAGGCCCACAGTGATCGCCGCCCCAAAAGCACCGATAAAAGACAGCGCAGGCGTGCCGATCAAAAGCGTGATGATCAGCCAACGGTAGGCGGCCGTGTCCAGATGCAACAGCACCCCCAACATCGGAGCCGCGATGACCAAAGGCAGGCCCGTGGTGATCCAGTGCGCCAGCGCTTTCATCGCGACCAAACCTTCGAGCGGCACAGGGGCCGTGGCCAGCAAATCAAGCGATCCGTCCTCATAATCCAGTGCAAAAATACGGTCGAGCGATAGCAAGCACGCCAGCAACGCCCCGACCCATAAAATACCAGGCGCAATGGCAGACAGGCGTTCGGAATTGGGACCAACGCCAAAGGGCACCAGCGTCACAAGGATCAAAAAGAACCCAAGCCCAAGGCCAAATCCGCCCCCTGCCCGCAGCGCCAAAATGAGGTCGCGCATCAACAACCGGATCATAGGAACGCCTCGTCAAATGGGTCGTCAAACGCCCCTGTCGCGCTATGCGCATTGGCGCGGTAGGGCGTGACATCCAAGACCTGTGCCTCAAACCCCAGATCAATGTGAGTGGCCACAATCATCGCGCCGCCTATTGCAATGTGGCCCGCAACAGCCCTAGCAAACAACGCCACAGAGGCCGCATCAAGCGACACCGTAGGCTCATCCAGCACCCAAACAGGGCGTGCGGTCACAAGCAAACGCGCCAATCCCAAACGGCGTTTTTGACCGGCTGACAGATTGCCCGCAAGGCGGTCAGCCAAAGGGTCCAAATCAAATGCTTTGAGCGCGGGCGCGATGTCGTGCCCCCCATACACACCCGCCCAAAATTTTAGATTTTCACGGGCTGTCAGGGTCGATTTCAACCCATCGGCATGGGCCGCATAAGCCACGGCATCATCGGCGCAGGTGACAGTGCCAGACAGCGCAGGTTGCAGCCCCGCAAGTGTGCGCAGCAACGTGGTTTTGCCCGCACCGTTGGGACCGCGCAGCACAAGGACTTCGCCTGCGTTCACCGCGAAATTGAGGCCTTCCAAAACGGGAATGCCGCCGCGTGCGATGCTGAGGTCTGTGACAGATAAAATGCTCATGACATTAGCCTACAGACATTTCGACCCGCATCAAACAGGTAAGAGTGCCACAGCCACACGGCGGCCTTCTGAGGCCAAAATATTGTAGCTGCGACACGCGGTTGGCGTGGCCATGACTTCGGCCCCGATGCCCGCCGCGTCCAACGCACGACGCAGATCAGCGGGCAGATAGGCCAGCTGATCACCTGTGCCAAAGACGATGAAATCGATCCGACCTTTGAGGGCCAAAAGCGGGGCGGCATCCGCAAAGCCGCCCCACGCCGCGACATCCGCTTCGATCATCAGCATCGCGCCGTGATGGACCTCGCCTTGGACGCGGAAAAAACCGGGTCCGTAGCTGTCAATCGGCACGGCGCCGTCAAATGCCATTTCGTTGATATGCATCGTACTCTCCGAGGGTTCGCGTCTAGGGCAGTGTCAAAACAGTCAGGCGTCAGCGCAGTTTAAACCGCGCTGCCATCTGATTGGATACCCGGTGTTGGATCTTTCTTTTCCCAGTCGCGTTTCACACCCAGCCAGAGCAAGATGTTGGACGCCACAAAGACCGATGACCACGTGCCGACAACGACCCCCAAAGTCATCGCAAAGACGAACCCACGGATCACATCACCGCCCAAAACCAACAGAGCGATCAAGGCGATCAAGGTGGTGCCAGAGGTCATGATCGTCCGCGCCAGTGTTTCGTTGATCGACAGGTTCAACACACCGGACAGCTCAAGTTTTTTGAACTTGCGCAGGTTTTCACGCACGCGGTCAAACACCACAACCGTGTCGTTCAAAGAATAGCCCACGATGGTCAAAAGCGCTGCGATGATGGTCAGGTCAAACTGGATTTGGAAGATCGCAAAAATGCCGATGGTGATGGCCACGTCATGCACCAAAGCAACCACAGCGCCCAAGGCGAACTGCCATTCAAAGCGCAACCAGATGTAGAACAACACAGCCCCAATCGCGGCAATCACCGCCAAGACAGCCGTTTTGATCAGCTCGCCAGACACCTTTGGCCCCACGGATTCGACCGATGGAAACGTGATGCTTGGGTCAACGGTTTGCAACGCCTGCTCGACGATGGCGATGGTTTCTGGCGTCACAGAGGACACATCGTCTTGGGCCTCGATACGTACCATCGCGACATGTTGGTTCTCATCAAATGTCGGATCGAACACTTCGGTGATCGACACATCGCCAAGCCCCAAAGGGGCCATCGCAGCACGGTAATCCGCCACGCTGACAGCGCTTTCAGATTGCGTGCGAATGGTGGTGCCGCCACGGAAATCGATGCCGAAATTCAACCCGAAGGCAAAGAAGGCAACAACCGCCGCAATCACCAAAGCGCCTGACAGGCCAAAGGTGAATTTGCCAGATTTGAAAAAATCGACCGTGGTGTTATCGCGCACAAGTTTGACACCTTTAAGCGTCCACCCTTTGCGGTTTTTACGGTGGTACCAAATCGACACCATAGCGCGGGTCACGTAGATCGCGGTGAACACAGATGTCAAAATACCAAGCGCAAGCGTGACCGCAAAGCCTTTCACCGGACCAGAGCCCATGATGAACAAAATGGCAGCGGTGATAAAGGTGGTGATATTGGCGTCCACAATCGCAGACAGGGCTTTCTCATAGCCCAACTCAATCGCACGCCCCGGCCCTTTTGAGGTTTTCAACTCTTCGCGAATACGCTCGAACACCAATACATTGGCATCCACAGCCATGCCCACGGTCAACACGATCCCCGCGATACCGGGCAAGGTCAGCGTCGCGCCGATGGCAGACAACAGGCCAAACAAGACGGCCACGTTGATGATCAAAGCGACATTGGCAAACATGCCAAACAGCCCGTAAGCCAACCCCATAAACACCAACACGGCAGCAAACGCGACCAGTGTTGCGATTTTACCGGCGGCAATGGAATCTGCGCCAAGCTCTGGCCCGATGGTGCGCTCTTCCAAGAAATTGATCTTGGCAGGCAATGCACCAGCACGCAGCAAAACAGACAGTTCCGTGGATTCCTCTACCGTAAAGTTGCCCGAGATCTGCCCAGAGCCACCACGAATAGCCTCGTTGATGCGCGGGGCGGAAATCACTTCGTTATCAAGGACAATCGCGAAGGGTGCGCCCACATTGGCGGCCGTGTAATCGCCAAATTTACGCGCGCCTGAGGGATTGAACCGGAACGTCACAGCGGGCGTGCCGTTTTGGTCAAACGCAGGCTGGCTGTCGGTCAATTCATCGCCCGTGACAACAGGCGTGGTTTCCAAAATATAGTACACGCCGTTGCCCGAAATATCAGGCGCGATGAAATTGCGTGCGCCGGGGGCTTGGTCAGGGTTCGATGTTTGCCCCACAACGGGGTGGAACGTCAATTTCGCGGTGGTACCGATCAAGGATTTCAACTCAGCGGCGGATCCGATCCCGGGCACCTGAATAAGAATGCGATCCTCGCCTTGGCGTTGGATCGTTGGCTCGCGTGTGCCCACTTCGTCGACACGACGGCGAATAATTTCAAGCGATTGTTGCATGGTACGGGTGTCTGTGGCGGCGCGTTCCGCCTCGGACAACTCAATGGACATCACATCGTTTTTGGCGCTCACAACAATGTCGTTTTGCCCAGCTGCGGTCAAAGACACCACAGGCGTTGCCAAAGCGCGCACCGTTTTCAGCGCTGTTTCCATCTGATCCGCATTGGACACACGCACACGCAACACGCCATCGGGCGCATCCACGCGGCGGATCGTGCCAATCGTGGTCCGCTCATCGCGCAACGCATCGCGCACCGCTGGCCAATAGCCATCCATGCGCGCGGTGTAGACCTCAGAGACATCCACCTCGCCCAACAAATGCGCCCCGCCGCGCAGATCAAGCCCCAGATTGACCACGTTTTCCGCCAACCATGTGGGCCAAGCGTCGCGCTCTGCTGCCAAAATATCCGTTTCACCCGAGGTTTCGATCGTGGCAACCGCCTGATTGTGCGCGTCCACACGGTTGTAAAACGCGTTGGGCAAAGCGGCGTAAAGACCAAGGGCGACAAGGCCCCAAATGACGATCCGTTTCCAAAGGGGGAAGTTGAGCATGTGACAGCCTATCTCGGGGGCGCGGGGATGCGCGGGTTATTTCATAGAGGTCTCAAAACGATCAAAGGCCCGCTGATCCGCAGGCCTTTGTCAAATATATCAGACGCTTAGGATGCTGGCTCTGTTTTGGAAATCACGTTGGCCAATGTGCCTTTGAGAACGCGCACTTTGACGCCCTCGGAAATTTCGACTTCCAATTCGCCGTCTTCTTTGACCTTGGTCACTTTGCCCAGCAACCCGCCTGCGGTCACAACCTGATCACCGCGACGTACCGCTTCGATCATCGCTTTGTGCTCTTTGGCTTTCTTTTGCTGAGGGCGGATCATCAGAAAATACATGATCGCGAAAATCGCAATCAGCGGTACAAATTGCATGATTTGGCTGGCACCAGCGCCACCGGCGGCTTGAGCATAAGCAGGCGTTACGAACATGTTTTCGTCCTTTGTCAAAAGCGGCGCAGTATGCGCGCCAAATATCATTCAAAAAGGCGGTTCCCCGCCCCCTCGTCGCGCGCACCCTATAGGCGGTTTTTGCCCTTTGCAAGCAGGCCCCACGGGGATTGTCGTGGGATTCTTATGGGTTTGAGTTTCCTGCCCCCCGCAAGCTGGCCTAGGCCGATTTGCAGCGTGACAACCGCGCTGTTCCTTGGTGATATAGGGAGGATTTTAAAGATGTGAATTGTGGTGGTTAAGAAATGTCAGAGAAAAGCGGATTTGAAGAGCTTATGTCGCAGGTGGATGCGATTGTAACGCATCCTTTGACGCCTTGGCTCGCCTTAGGCGTGATCGCCCTGTTTTGGATTCTGTCTCAGGTCAGTGACAAAATCCCCGAAGACCCAATTGAGCGCCTCAAACGCACCTTTGGCGCAGATCAAATCCCCCATGGCATCGCTCTCATCGGGGTCCTGCTCTGGGGCGCTTTGGTTTTACTGCTCACCATCGGCCTGATCACCCTACTCATTGATATTGTCTGGAATACCGCTCAACCTGTTGAACGCGAGGCCAAAGGCGATTTTCGATTCCTTTTGACCAAGACAGCAGCCCTCACCGCCGTCCTCGGCGCAATGATCGCCCTGCCTTTCACCGCTTTGCGGCTCAAACTCACAGCTGCTCAAACGCGACATGCCGAAGATGTGCTGTTTAACGAGAAACTGAATGACGCCAACACCGACCTGCACGCCCGCTATCAAACCAGCAAAAAACAAGACGACGGCACATACATCGACATCTGGACCGACGACATCATCCGCCGCAATGGCGCGATTGATCGGCTTGCGGCGCTAGCTGTCGAGCGCCCCGCCATGGCCCCGCGCATTGCGCGTATTTTGTGTGTTTATCTCAAGGAAATGTCTAAGAATTTTCTTCCCCAAAAGCCTCCAAGTAATCCTCATGATGTACTAGATTGGGCACAGAAGTTAACGGTCAGCCGCTCTGACATGGAAACCGCAGCGCACATTTTGGGAAGTATGCATTCAAAAACCAAAGTATCTCCTGACAAACTGCAAATCGACTTGTCAGGTGTGAACCTGCAAGCGATCATTTTTAAAGAAGCAAACTTTGAGCACGCAAACCTAGCTGGGACATACTTGGATGGAGCTGAACTGAATGCTGCTAAGCTCAAGTCGGCAAATCTTAGTCTTGCATCGTTAAATGGGGCATCGCTGATCTGGTCCAGACTAGAACAATCAGATTTGCAAGAGGCATCCTTTGTAGCGGCGACTTTAAACGGAGCCAACATGGCATCCACCGCACTACATGGAGCATCGCTGAATTTGGCCAAACTTTTTGGCACGAATCTGGAAGCCGCTGAGCTTTGGGGCGCAACATTTAAACAGACCCAATTCGACGAAACCAACATTACAGATGCAGATTTTTTTAAAGCGGAGTTTCACGAAACTTTTTTTGAAGATGCCGTAACAGCTTTTGGCGCGCAGGCACACGAGGCAACATTTAGATCCACAGACTTGTCTCAAGTATTTGGAGTCGAATATTTAATTTCCGGGTCTTTCGGTGACGGAACCGTAATACTATCGAACGAAGTAGACGTCCCTAACCAGTGGCCAAATGAATCGCTATCGACTGGGAGATATGTGACTGAGCTTAACCTCTTCAAAAAAGACCCCGACGCCTACCTCCCTCCCCAACTTCGCAAAAAATAGTGACTCGCCCCAACTCGCTACAGGTCGCACCTGTTGCTTGATCCCATCCCCGCCCTATTGCATAAGCAGCACATAAAACATCCAATCCAAGGACTCC
>JBLHXX010000099.1:0-7635 GCA_047630475.1 Celeribacter sp.
CCGACCAGCATCAAAGCGGCAGCATAAAACACGCCCAAGATCAAACAAACAGTTCCCTGTCCGCGAATAAACGACGCAAGAGTTTCATCAATTTGTCGCGCAAGACGGCGTAACACTGGAGCATGATCTCGGGGCAAAAGTTTGTCGACCTGTGCGACCATGCGGTCCCAGTCCATCAGCAGGTAAAAGGTTATAACGGGCACCAAAAATAGCACCATCATCACGTTAAAAATACTCATTACGGATGAAACAGCCGTCGACAAAAGCTCGCCACCGCGAGATTGAATGGTTTCGCCAATTTGTAGCAGCGATTGGTGAATCTGACTTTGCTCGTCTAATATGTCTGGAAACTTTGCTGTCAGAAAGCTTTGTAAGTCATCAAAGAGCTGTGGTGCTGTTGCGATTAAATCGGTGGCTTGACCAACGAGTGTTGGCACCACGAGCAAGGCTATAAGGACGAAAGTAAAGGCAGCTGCCGCTGTGATGACGACAGTGGCCAATGCTCTTGAAAGTCCCATTGCCTCAAGTCGATCAGCCACAGGATCAAGCATATAGGCGACAGCCATCGCCAAAATAAACGGCAGCATGACATCGCCCAAAAGCCAAATAGCACCGAGGAAGACGGCACTGGCGACACTCCAGTATTTAACTTGATCGCGAACAGGTAAGGCCAACAAATTTCTCCGTGTTTCCCTACATATCGCCTTGTCTTCGATTGTATTCAAGCCCTGCTGTCAGCTCACAGCCAGTATTGCAGCTGCTAGGGAAGGAAACGATTGGCACGCTTTTTGATAGTTTGCGATTGTGGCGGGAAAGAAACAATTCTCTAAGACGCTTTTTTTTGTGGACTGATGGTGATCGTATTATGGTTTGAAGACGTGGTCACAAATGTTTGCACCAATTCGCTGAGATAATGTGCAGCACTGGATAGTTGCGTATTTGCGGCTGTTGTTTCTTCAAACATTGCTACATTTTGTTGTGTTACCCCTTCGAGTTCACCAATTGCTGAGTTCACGCTGGATAGATTACGAGATTGATCCGATGTTGCGCTGGCGACGGAGCTCAGTCGATTGGTAATCTTGTCTACCGATTTTTTTATCCCTTCAAGGGCATAGCCTGTTTTGTTCACCAAATCAGCACCGCTGGAAATTTGCGTCACAGATGTAGTGATCAAATTGTTAATCTCGCGTGCGGCGTCCGAGGAGCGTTGCGCTAAGGCGCGGACTTCAGATGCGACAACCGCAAATCCGCGCCCGGCATCGCCTGCGCGTGCAGCTTCGACGCCAGCGTTCAAAGCAAGGAGATTTGTTTGGAATGCGATATCATCAATAACAGCTGTGATTTTGTGAATTTCTTTTGAACTTCCTTCAATGCCTGCCATTGCATGAACCGCTTGTTGCATAATGTCGCTGCCTTCGGCGGCTTCTGACGAGGTAATTTGCGCAAGATTTTGAGCGTCGCTTGAGTCTTTGGCAACAGCGCTTAATGAGGCGGTAAGGTCCGTGATGGATCGTGCAATGTCTGCTAATGTTACGGCTTGATGTTCTGTACGTACAGATAGATCATTTGCAGAATTGGAAATTTCACGCGACTGGTTTTGAATGTTTTCGGATTGTTCGCGAACTTGGTGAATCGTTTCACCTAGTTTCATGACTGCAATATTAAAACTCTCTTTTAGGCCATCATAGTCTGAATTAAGGCTTTCTGAAATCTGCGTACTTAAATCACCGGAGGACAGTTGATCCAGATGGCGGCCAAACACCTCTACAAGGTGTTGCAAGGCGATGTCGCGATCTGCACGGGCTTTATCGTCAAGAGCACGTTGTTGTGCGCTCTGTGATTGGGATGATTGAAAGTCCTTTAGTGCTGTTTCCGCTGTAGATTTAGCGACTGCGGCCTCTTCGCTGGCGGCTTGTGCGGCCGTGAGCGCGTCTTCAGCACGCTGTTTTTCTGCTTTTGCGTTTGAGAATGCGTTTTGAGCTTGGGCTGCAGCTGATTGTGCTTCGGCTTCCTTTTTACGTATCTCAAGTGTCAGTGTCGTATTTGTTCTAATTGCATAAAAAAGAATGGCTGTTTCCATAATGACGATGACAGCATGGAATGCGGTTCGGCCAATGTTTTGAATCAAATCAAATGAGGGAAATAAGAGCGTTGGCATCACGAGGGTTAAAATGACGTGATGCACTGCTATGGTCGCCGCTGCAGCCAAAAGCGCAGAAATGTTGCCCAGCATCACCGTCATTGCAAGCACTGCAAAATAAACCATATGAGCATCGACTTGCAGCGGGTGGCCTAGGAGTGCTGCATTGAGTGTAATCGTGACGCCAACCAATGCCTGAGCGATTAGGATGCGTGCGGGATTCGGCTTTAGCCGTGTTGCAATAAGGCCTAGCGCCGCAAATATAGTGCCGCCCACAAGCGCGATGAGAAATTGCCCCCCCACGGCGGTAATAAATGTAACCGTCAATACAGAAAGCCCAATACAAACTTTCGAAAGGACACGGACATCAGATAGTGATGTTTGTGTGGTGTCTTGAGGGGATTTAGGCATTTGTTACTCCGCAAAGTGAGGCGATGGTATCACCATTAAGAATAAGCCAAGCACCATTTTGTTTTAGCGCGGCTCGTACAGTTTTGTTTGGTGGGGCTAAAAGCGCCGCTATTGGCGTTTGGAGTGGAAATATTTCGAAAGCACCTGACGTTTTCAAGGCGGCCTCAATGTCTGTCCACGGCGCAAAAATGGCGATGACTGGCCCTGTGCCATCTTTGGGCAAGCCGACCATCGCAAGTGGGGCTATGGACAGGCTGATAAGGAGTGCGCATCCACTCAATACATGATTCATTGTGTGACCTTTCAATAAGGGATCTTAGCGCGGTGATGTTACAGAACCTTTAAGTTTGCCAATCAAAGATTTTGGACGTCTTGTCTGTGCCAAGCGGATCGCATAAACCAAGTTAAATTCACTCAAATCCCAGAGGCTGTCCCATGCGCCTAAGTCGCTATTTTCTGCCCGTTCTCAAAGAAACGCCTGCCGATGCACAGATTGCGTCTCACCGATTGATGTTGCGTGCGGGGATGATCCGTCAGCAATCTGCGGGGATCTATTCTTGGCTGCCTTTGGGCTATAAAGTGCTTAAAAATGTCGAGAATATCGTCCACGAAGAACAGCAGCGTGTGGGGCACATTCCTTTGTTGATGCCGACGTTGCAGTCCGCAGACCTTTGGCGTGAAAGCGGGCGTTATGATGCGTATGGCGACGAAATGTTGCGTATCTCTGATCGTCATGGCCGTGAGATGCTTTATGGGCCGACCAACGAGGAAATGATCACAGATATTTTTCGCGCTCATGTTGGATCATATAAAGATTTGCCCCTCACACTGTACCATGTGCAGTGGAAATTCCGTGACGAAGTGCGCCCCCGTTTTGGCGTGATGCGTGGTCGTGAGTTCTTGATGAAAGACGGCTATAACTTTGATCTGACTAAAGAAGACGCGATGCACGCCTACAATCGTCATCTTGTGTCTTACCTGCGCACTTATGAACGCATGGGCCTGCAGGCCATTCCAATGCGGGCGGATTCTGGTCCCATTGGCGGCGATGACACGCATGAATTCTTGGTCTTAGCCGATACCGGTGAATCTGAGGTGTTCTACGACAAAAACGTCACCGATATTAAACTCGGCAACCGCGATATCGATCCTTACAATGTGGATGAATGTCATGGTGTGATGGAAGAGTTCACATCACTCTACGCGCGCACCGATGAGACCCATGATGCGGCTGAATTCGCGAAGGTCCCGCAGGATCGTCAAATGACAGCTCGGGGTATCGAGGTGGGGCAAATTTTCTACTTCGGAACCAAATATTCTGAAAGCATGGGCGCGAGCGTCGTGGGCCAAGACGGCAAGCGTACGCCTGTTCACATGGGGTCGCATGGTATTGGCGTGTCGCGATTGCTTGGGGCGCTTATTGAGGCCAATCACGATGACAAAGGTATTATCTGGCCTGAAGGTGTGACACCGTTCCACGTTGGCATTGTAAACCTGAAGCAAGGTGACGATGAGGCTGATGGAGCGTGTGAAGCGCTGTACAAATCCTTCCAGGCGCTTGGTTTGGATCCTTTGTATGATGATCGCAAAGAGCGTGCAGGCGGTAAATTTGCGACAATGGATTTGATCGGGCTGCCTTGGCGCATCACTGTTGGTCCTCGTGGATTGAAAAACGGCGTGGTTGAAGTGACATCGCGTCGCACGGGGGAATCCGAGGAAATGACACCAGAAATGGCCATCGAGAAAATTGCGAAAATCTACGCTGAACTGTAGATCCATTTCGCGGCTTACACTGTAACGCGCCCTGCCATTTGGCAGGGCGTTTTGCTGTGCGATTGGGGCTGATTTCAGTGGCTCGACACTTGGCAGATGAATGGCCCTTTGGTCACTGCCCCTCTCCCCGCGATATGCCCAAGTATAATGATTTTTAAACGATACTACGGTAGTATCCATTGCACTGGTTGCTGCGATCCTGCGTCTCGTGTCCGGCGAATACCCGCGCAGTATACAACGATGCCTTGGCGAATAGGGGGGGATTTGATTAACATCAATGTAAGAATAAAACAAAAATACCAGCTCCGAGGCAGAGCATGATCATAAAAACACTGACACTCGTGGGCGGGATGTTCGGCGCTGCAACGCTGTCGCAATTTCCTGAGTTCACACAACAATATATGCAACGCTTGGGCGGGCAGGTCGATGCGCTTTCCGTGGTGATTCAAGATTTTGACACCTCTGCGCAAAAGGCACAGATGACCCGTGAAACGGCTCTGGCATCCATGGGCGGTTCCGTGTTTTTGGAAAACCGTCGCAACGATATGCGCAACACCATTGATCGTCACGAAAAGCTTGGGGATGATCTTGCCATGCTGACGGCGGCCACGCCAATTGCGCGCGTGTCTATGCCGCACCGATTGCGCGATCAGGCTTTGGTCCGTGCAACATACGATACATTCCGCCCCGCTTTGCCTTTGACTTTAGAGGGGGCTTTGTCGTCAGGGATCGGGTTTGTCGTCGGTTGGTCTTTGATCGCCGCGCTGCTCCATTTCCTACTCTGGCCGTTTCGCCGCCGCAAGATCGCGCGGCTTTAGGTGTCAGGCTTGACTGTGACTTGACCTCGCCTGTGACGTGCCACACTCTGATCCAATTCAGGGTGCCGTATTTGGCATATAATGAGGGAGATTCAGATGGCAAAAGCATTGATCACATGGGGCGGATGGGACGGTCATGAACCTGATAAAGTCGCGGCGCTGTGCGCAGAGTTGTTGCAACACGCTGGCTTCGATGTTGAGATCCATGACACTCTTGAATGCTTTAGCGACCAAGCGCGGCTGGAAACTTTCGATCTGATTGTACCGGTTTGGACGATGTCATCCATCGATAAAGACTATGTGATCAACGTGTCAGAAGCCGTCGCTCGAGGCACAGGCCTTGCAGGTGTGCACGGCGGCATGTGTGATGCCTTTCGCGACCAAGTGTTGTGGCAATTTATGACGGGTGCCAATTGGGTGTCTCATCCGGGTGGGGACGGGGTCAAATACACCGTTAATATCCGAAATTCCTCGTCGCCGCTGACCCAAGGCCTCACTGATTTCGAGGTCACAAGCGAGCAATATTATCTCCATGTTGATCCCGCCAACGAAGTTTTGGCCACCACGCGTTTCCCATCCGTGACGTGGTATCACACGCCCAATGGCACCGTGGATATGCCCGTCGCTTGGACGCGGCGCTGGGGCATTGGGCGCGTGTATTACAATGCTCTGGGGCATCATGTGGATGTGATCGACCACGGGCCTGCCCGTGAAATGATCAAACGTGGTCTGTTGTGGGCCGCACAGGGGCGTGCCGCGGCCACAATGGCTGGCGAGACATGGGAAAGCTATGCCAGTGATCTGAACAATTACTAGAGCTTGCCCAAGATTATCATTGCAAGATACTGAACAGCTTGACCTTTTGCCCCCAAGTCAACATGGTCGCCCAAGCGATAAACCGCCCCAAAGGATGCCTCCGTGAGCCAGACCAAAAGTGTTTCAACCGCGCCGTTTTCACGATTTGAGTGGATGATTGCTTGGCGTTATTTACGTGCGCGACGTGAAGAGGGCGGCGTGTCCACGATGACGTGGATTTCGCTCATTGGCATCACGCTTGCTGTGGCCGCTTTGATCATCACCTTGGCCGTGCGTACAGGGTTTCGATCTGAATTTGTTGATACAATTCTAGGCTCTAACGCCCATGTCACCGTCTATTCTTCGATCTATGTCGACGAGGGACAGACCTCGCGAGCGATCACCGATTTCGATGCTTGGGCCGATGCCATTCGTGCCGTTCCTGGCGTCACCCGTGCTGCTCCTTTGGTGCGTGGGCAGGTTCTGAGTAGCTATCGGTCCTCAAATGCCGCGATCGATGTTTACGGCATCTCTTATGACGATCTGTTGACCATCCCTCGTGTGGGCCAAACGCCTGACGACTCTTGGGGCGACATTTCGCGGTTCTCTGAGGGCATTGCCATTGGGTCCGGTGTGGCGCGCGAACTGGGTGTGGCCGTTGGCGATAAGATCAAATTGATCTCGCCTGAAGGGGCCAAAACCGCCTTTGGCACGTCGCCGCGTGTGTCGTCATATGAGATCGTTTATGTGTTCACCGCTGGGCGGTATGACATAGATAAAACAAGGGCTTACCTGCCATTCACCGAGGCGCAAAAGTACTTTAATCGCGCCGGTGCCGCCGATGAAATTGAGGTCATGATTGAGCACCCTGAGCGCGTGGATGACATGGCCATTCCACTGCTGACAGCCGTTGGTGAACGGGGCATGGTGTGGACGTGGAGGGATGCCTCTGGGTCTTTCCTGCGCGCTTTGGATATCGAGGACAACGTGATGTTCGTGATCCTGTCCATTTTGGTGCTGATTGCGGCGATGAATATCGTCTCTGGCCTGATCATGTTGGTCAAAAACAAAGGCCGCGATATCGGCATCTTGCGCACCATCGGATTAACGCAAGCCTCTGTTATGAGAGTGTTTTTCATCTGTGGAGCCTTCACTGGAATCATCGGTACACTGCTTGGTGTGGCGCTTGGGGCGCTGTTTTCCTTGTACATCGATAACATCATGTCTTTCGTCAATTATTTGAACGGTGGCGGGGCTTGGGACCCGTCCATTCGGGGCATCTATGCGTTGCCGGCCGAGCTTCGATTTGTCGATGTGGCCAAGGCCGTGTCACTGTCTTTGGGCCTGTCGTTTGTTGTGACTATTTTTCCCGCGCGCAAAGCCGCGAGAATGAACCCTGTGGAGGCCCTGCGCTATGAATGATATGTTGCAACTTCAAGGGGTTACAAAGCATTATAACGTTGGGAAACCCAATGAAATTCGAGTGCTCAACGGGGTGGATTTGACCGTCAAAAAGGGCGAAGTTGTCGCTTTGGTGGCCCCCTCTGGGGCGGGAAAATCGACGCTTTTGCACATCGCTGGGCTGTTGGATTCTGCGGGTGCGGGCGCTGTGCATATCAACGGCACGGATGTGACGGGGTTGGATGACCATGCACGTACCGCGATGCGCCGTGCGCAGGTGGGATTTATCTATCAATT
>JBLHXX010000100.1:0-7417 GCA_047630475.1 Celeribacter sp.
TTCAATGGGGCGATGCTGAGGTTATGGTTGCCGGTGGTGCAGAGGCGGCGATTTGTGAAATTGGTATGGCTGGTTTTAACGCCTGCAAAGCGCTGTCGACCAAACGCAGTGACAACCCCAAAGCGGCATCGCGCCCCTATGATGAGGACCGTGATGGGTTTGTCATGGGCGAGGGCGCAGGTGTAGTTGTGCTCGAAGAGTACGAGCACGCCAAAGCGCGCGGTGCGAAAATCTACGCCGAAGTTGTGGGCTATGGTCTGTCTGGTGACGCCTATCACATCACGGCGCCCGCATCGGATGGCGATGGCGGTTTTCGCGCGATGACTGCGGCCTTGAACCGTGCCGGTATTACGCCTGCGGAGGTGGATTACATCAACGCGCACGGCACATCGACCATGGCCGACACCATTGAATTGGCCGCTGTTGAGCGTCTTTTGGGCGATGCGGCCAGCAAGGCGACCATGTCGTCCACTAAGTCGTCGATCGGTCACCTTTTGGGGGCTGCGGGCGCTGTTGAGGCCATTTTCTCGATTTTGGCCATTCGCGACCAAGTGGCGCCGCCCACGATCAATCTTGATAACCCTGCTGTTAAGACGCCAATCGATCTTGCGCCCAACAAAAAAGTGGAACGTGAAATCAATGTGGTTTTGTCCAATTCCTTTGGGTTTGGCGGCACTAACGCCTCTTTGGTGCTTAAGAAAGTGACCGACTGATGTGGCGCGCTATTGCGTCTAACGCTTTGTCTTTGCTCATTGTTGCCCTTGTCATTTTGGCAGGGGCAATTGCTTGGGGCAAAGCTCAATACACCGCTGAGGGCCCGTTGTCGTCTGCCATTTGTTTGCGGGTGGCGTCTGGGTCAACCATGTCGCGGGTGTCCAAGCAATTGGAAGACCAAGGGGCTGTGTCCAGCGCCTCTATTTTCCGCATGGGGGCCGAATATACAGACAAGGTAAGCCAGCTCAAAGCGGGTGCCTTTTTGGTGCCTGAAAGCGCGTCGATGGAAGAGATCGTCGACATCGTCACCCGTGGCGGTGCGTCATCTTGTGGCACTGAAATTGTCTATCGTATTGGCGTGACCCGCACAGATGTTTTGGTGCGTGAGCTGGACCCTGCAACTCAGAAATATGAAAAAGTGGCTGAGTACTTTCCCGATGTAACGGGCAATGATGCCACTGATATTCCTGAAAAATACACTCAAGTTCGCGAAGCCGCAGACACGCGTTTCCGTATCACTGTGGCCGAAGGCACGACGGTTTGGCGTGTTCTTGAAAGTCTCAAAGGCGTTGATTTCATTACGGGATCGATCGACACGGACGAGGTGCCTGCCGAGGGCACGCTTGCCCCTGATAGCTATGAGGTCAAAGTGGCCTCGGATGTGGACGATCTGATTGAGCGGATGCAAACGGCACAGGACAAGCGGATCGCGGACATCTGGGCCAATCGTGTGGATGATCTGCCAATTTCATCAGCAGAAGAAATGCTTGTTTTGGCCTCAATCATTGAGAAAGAGACGGGGATTCCGACCGAACGTCGCCAAGTCGCCAGCGTCTTTGTCAACCGTTTGAACCAAGGGATGCGCCTGCAAACAGATCCAACAGTTGTCTACGGCGTGACCAATGGCAATGGTGTTTTGGGACGTGGTTTGCGCCAATCTGAGCTGCAATCTGACAGCCCGTACAACACATATAAGATTGCGGCCTTGCCACCTGGTCCGATCGCAAACCCTGGGCTTGCGTCGTTGCAGGCGGCTGTGAACCCTGATGACACGCCATATATTTTCTTTGTGGCGGATGGCACAGGCGGTCACGCATTTGCGGTCACTTTGGCAGATCACAATGCCAATGTTGCCAAATGGCGCGAAATTGAACGCGCGAATTGAATACTGTGAGCCGTGGTGAAAATTTCAAAGGGCGCGGGTCAAATCGCGCCCTTTGCCTATGAAAGGGACGGACGTGCAAACCACAGGGCAAACCATTGGCATTCTTATAGCGACTGCAATTGTTGCTGCATTTTTGATCTGGCCGCGACTGGCCAAGGCCAAATTATGGCGGGCCTCGATCACGCCTTTGGCGTCGATTATAGGCAGTGGTTTTTTGGTGCTGGGGCCGATCCTTGCACAGGCTTATGGTCTGTGGACGCCCGTGGCGATGGCATTGCTGTGTGGCATGGCTTATGCCATTGGATCGGCTGTTCGGTTTAATATCATGGCCTTGGATCGCGAGGCGCATGTGGGGCGCACGGTCTGGCTTGAGAGTTTGGCATCTTGGGCTTTGGCCTTCGCCTATATCATTTCCGTGGCCTATTACCTCAATTTATTGGGCTCTTTTGCGGTCAGTCTGACCCCGTGGAACACCGCGATGGCAGGCCGGATCGTCACATCCGCAGTATACGCGGTGATCTTGAGTGTCGGCTGGACCAAAGGATTTCACGCGCTTGAGCGGCTTGAACAACTTTCAGTGGGGTTAAAGCTGGCGATCATTGGGGGACTTTTGTTTGGTTTGGGGTGGTGTTTTGCCCAAACGGCCCAAGGCGATGCACTGGTGTTTGCCCCAGCCACCCAAACGGGTTGGGCGGGGCTTAGCCTGTTGTTCGGCCTGCTTGTCACCGTGCAAGGGTTCGAGACCTCGCGGTATTTGGGACAGGATTATGATGCTGTGACCCGCGTGCGCTCTATGCGTATTGCACAGGGCGTATCGACAGCTATCTATATGATTTATGTGGCTTTTATAGCTTATGTGTTTCGACCTGATCAGATCGGAACATCGGAAACTGCGATTATTGATATGATGGTTTTGGTGGCTCCAATTTTACCGATCCTATTGGTGTTGGCGGCTTTGGCCGCACAGTTTTCAGCCGCTGTTGCGGACACCTCTGGTGCTGGGGGATTGATTTCTGAACTCACACAAGGGCGCATTCCCGTCAAGTTTGGCTATGTATTGTTGGTCGGTTTTGGTGTCGCCATCACATGGGGTGCGGATGTGTTTCAGATCATCTCTTGGGCGTCCAAAGCCTTTGCCGCATACTATGCGTTGCAAGCGGCCATCGCAGTTGGTTTGGCCAAACGCGATGGAGCTGGGGCGGGGCGCGTGATGTTTTTTGCGGCGATTTCCGCGCTTGCTGTGGCGGCCATGATCTTTGGCACTGCTGTAGAGTAAAATTCCACCGTGACAGTGTTAATGAAGCCCCTCAGTGCCAATGCGCACCGTTGCGCCGCAATGTTTGCAATGCACTGCGTCCGCATCATGTAGGGTCAATCCGCATGTTGTGCATTCGAACCGCACCTTTGAAGGGCGAAACAGCACTTGTGCCAGCCGCAAGAATAAGGTCACGCCAAAGAACATCACCGCAATCGACACCATACGCCCCGACGTGCCCTCTAACGTAATATCGCCAAAACCAGTGGTGGTTAGCGTCGTGATGGTGAAATACAGGGCATCAGCGTAATTGCGGATGTCGCCATTGTGCCCGTGTTCCAACGCGTAAATCAGACCCGTGGTGACAAAAATAAACACCAAAAGATTGATCATCGCGATGATGACTTCTTCGTGTTTACGAAAGATTTCAAAGTCTTGGCGCAGGCGGTTCATCAATTGATACGTGTGCAAAAGGCGCAAGGTGCGCAAAATCCGCAAGAACCCAAGCCCTTCGCCGGCAAGTGGAGCCAAAAATGAAATCAAAGCCGCGATATCGGCCAAGGTTGAGGCCCGTGTGAGATAGCGCAATCGTTTGTTTGCCGTATACACGCGTGCAGAAAAATCGAGCAAAATCAAAGCGCCAAACACCATGTCGATGGATTCGATCAAGGGCGTGTGCACGAAAAAGGACGTGACGATCACAAAGCAAATGGTGATCAGGTCAAAGGCCAAAATACTATAGCGAAACCGATGTGCGCGATCCGTGTCGCCTTCATATAGCTCGTTGAGCGTCTTGGAAAACCGTCCAGCCATACACATAGGTCCTTTTATCACCGATGATCTGTCATGAAAGATTTTAGCTTGTTTTTCAAGGGGCAAGAGGGGCCTTGCCATCCTTGTTAACTGTTTGGATATTTGATCGAACTGTTGGTTAAGGTATTGAAAACGCTTAAAAACTTGACTTTTGGTGGGGTGTGTGGCACATCTGATTACATGCTAGAAGGCGTGAGTAGGCGACTTGGCGCGGCCTGAGGGGGCTGCATCAAACCAAATCGTTTTTGCGGGGTGAGCCCGTCTCACGTTTCTCGTGCGGAGAAAGCATGAGAGGCAGGTACTTATGACTTTGCATTCATCTGTGGGGGATGAGTTTGGCCCAAAATCTATTCTTGGGTCTGCAAATAGAAACCTCGAACGCACCATTGAAGCGCTTGAGACGGCGATGTGTCGTCTGGAAAGCGGTGATCTGGGCACGGGGGCTGATGTTCAAAAGGCCATCGTAGAAATGCGCAAGGCCCAAGATACGGCTCTTAGAGAAAGGCAGAAAGTTGATGACGACAGACGAAAACTCGAACTTGCGACCTCAGACGGCGCCATCGACTTTGACGCCGCCCGGGCTTCGATCCTTGATAGCTTGGATCGCGTCCGAAGATCTTGCGATACAAAGCCAGTTCTTGGATGATCTGGAAAGCAACGATCAGGGAGCGCTTCTGGCGCTCCCTTTTTTGTTCGAGGCTTGGGCGCTTGATCACCAATTGCCCCCCGAGGGCGATTGGCGCACTTGGGTGATTATGGGCGGGCGCGGTGCGGGCAAAACGCGCGCGGGCTCTGAATGGGTGCGCTCGATGGTCGAAGGATCGCGGTCCTTGGAACCGGGGCGCGCCAAACGTGTGGGTCTGATCGGCGAGACCTATGACCAAGCGCGCGAAGTGATGGTGTTTGGCGATTCCGGGATTTTGGCCTGTTCGCCCCCTGATCGCCGCCCCAAATGGATCGCAACCCGCCGCACGCTGGTTTGGCCCAACGGGGCGGAGGCTATGGTGTTTTCTGGCAATGATCCTGAAGCCCTGCGCGGACCGCAGTTTGATGCCGCTTGGGTGGATGAACTGGCGAAATGGAAAAACCCGCGCGAGGCTTGGGATATGCTGCAATTTGGTCTGCGTTTGGGGGATGACCCGCGCCAAGTGGTGACCACGACGCCACGCAATGTGAACATTCTCAAAGAGATTTTGGATTTGAAGTCCAGCACCGTGACACGCGCACCGACCGAAGCCAACGCCGCCAATTTGGCACCCTCATTTTTAGAAGAGGTCCGCACGCGCTACGCAGGAACACGCCTTGGACGACAAGAACTCGACGGCGTTTTGTTGGATGAGGAAGAGGGGGCGCTGTGGTCGTTGGCCAAGTTGGAAGACGAGCGTGCGGACAGCTTGCCCGATTTTGACCGCATCGTTGTGGCTGTCGATCCGCCTGTGACCTCGCACAAAGGGTCGGATGAATGCGGGATTATTGTTGTAGGGGCTGTCACGCAAGGCCCACCACAAGATTGGCGTGCATATGTTTTGGAAGACGCGACCATGTCAGCTGCGTCGCCTACAGCATGGGCCAAAGGCGCGATTGATGCGCTGACCCGCTGGGAAGCGGATAAAATTGTGGCCGAGGTCAATCAAGGGGGCGATTTGGTGGAAAGCGTTCTGCGGCAAGTTGATCCCATAGTGCCTTATAAATCTGTGCGGGCAACACGCGGCAAAGCGGCGCGCGCCGAACCTGTGGCGGCTCTTTATGATCAGGGGCGTGTGTTTCACACCCGTGGTTTGGGCGATTTGGAAGACCAAATGACCAAGATGACGGCACAAGGCTACAAAGCCTCAGGGTCGCCGGATCGGGTGGACGCGCTGGTCTGGGCCATTCATGAATTGATGATCGCCCCCGCGGCAAATCATACACGCCCCCGTATTCGCACGTTGGGCTAGAGCACTTTACACGACATTGGAATGGCTCCGTTTTTGCATGAGGTTGCGAAGATGGGGCCATTTTTTTGTGCGCAGCGTCCAGTACGACAACGTTACGGGCCGTATATGTCATCGCATCTGTAGCGATTCTATTATTAGTTGTTTTATTTCAATAACTTGTGTTGGGTGTTGCGTTCTGCTGGACCTCGCGTTCGCGTTGCTAGGGAGTTCTTTTAACCTATCCCCTAAAACTGTTTCTACCGAAGGCGAGCAGATGCAAACAATCATTTGCACCGAGCACGCCACTGGTACCGAGATTGGGCAAGGCGCGGGCACCGCGGTTGGGCTTTGATGCGCGAGAGAGCGGATCACGCCCCTTTTCCAGGCTCTCGGGTGGCGCACCACGGTGCTGCTGCTCGGGGCCGAAATTTGACACGAGAGATGAGCCATGAGGCGTTGCGGGGGAACCTGCCGCGTTTTCATTTAGCGGGGTGTCTGATGTGACATCTGCAAGACGTTTAAGGAGAGACACGGATATGGTGTTTGACTTTATGAAGCGCGGCGCCGGGGCACAGCCTGAGGTGAAAGCCTCGGCCACGGGACCCGCGATCGCTTATTCAAGCGCAGGCCGTGTGGCATGGAGCCCACGTGACACAACAACGCTCACACGGGTTGGGTTTACGGGCAACCCTGTTGGGTTTCGGTCGGTAAAATTGATCGCAGAAGCCGCCAGCGCTTTGCCAATGGTGTTGCAAAATCGCGATGCGCGTTTTGACGAACACCCGCTTTTGTCAGTTATTTCACGCCCAAACCCCGTGCAGGGCCGTGCCGATTTGTTTGAGGCGCTTTATGCCCAGATCCTTTTGTCCGGCAACGGCTATTTGGAAGCGGTTGGCGACTGGGGGCAGGTGCCTGTTGAGTTGCATGTTTTGCGCTCTGATCGCATGGGGCTTGTGCCCGGTGCAGATGGTTGGCCGGTGGCGTATGAATATGCCGTTGGCAATCGCAAGCACCGTTTCGATGTGATCGACGGGCATTCGCCGGTGTGTCATATCAAGTCCTTCCACCCTGCCGATGACCATTATGGCCTGTCACCGATCCAAGCGGCGGCCACTGCGATTGATGTACACAATTCTGCGTCTCGCTGGTCCAAAGGCCTGCTTGATAACGCGGCGCGCCCGTCTGGTGCGATTGTTTATGGCGGCTCTGATGGGCAATCCTCGATGAGTTCGGATCAATATGATCGCCTGCTCACAGAGATGGAAAGCCATCATCAAGGCGCGCGCAATGCGGGGCGTCCGATGCTTTTGGGTATCCCTGGCGATGCCACTTACGGCAATTACCAAGAGGCCAATCGGGCATTTTACCGTCTGACGGTGCTGCCTTTGGTGCAAAAAGTGACCGGTTCTATCGGACATTGGTTGTCGGAACTGGACCTGTCGCGGATTTGTTCCGCTCCTTTGACTTGGTATTTTGCCTCAAAGGAGAAACGAAATGGCATCACCACAACGAACCCCAGAATTCCGCGCAGAAGCGGTTCGCATAGCTTTAACT
>JBLHXX010000101.1:0-7368 GCA_047630475.1 Celeribacter sp.
TCATGCCTAAATTTGCATTCCTCCTCCTATCTGGCTTTGCGTTTTTTGCAACAGCCGCAACTGCAGAAGAAACACCCGTCGTCGCAACAGAAATTGATTGCGAAGATGAAGCCAACAAAGACAACGCGGCTTGCGTCATTCTGCCCGGCGCCGATGACGTACAAAACTTTGTTCCCGCCTTGGCACCAATTATTGGTGGCGGTGGGATCTTGGCGTCTGGTTTGCTAAATGGCAACAACACGACATCCACAACGTCTACAACAGCGACAACATCTACAGTAAACTAAGCGTAACCGCACTTGCGGTTTGAACGTCTAGATTCTTAAAAGGCACCATATTTTGGTGCCTTTTTTATGCCTGTCTTGCATCAAGTATCGTTCACTTAAGCCTTTCTTAGACTTTGCCTGTTTTACTCCAACATATGCCGATGGGGGTCGGCGAAACGGGGTGAGAACGCCCCTTTTTTATCACGTGGGGTGATTCATGCTTTTTAAACCATTCAAACGTGCGCCTAGAGCGCGCGGCCGCAATCCGTTTGCATTTTACACACATGTCCTTGGCAGTGTTTTACTTGTGACAGCCTTGTTGGCGTCTCCATCATATGCTGCGCGACCAAAATCAAAGGTTCCAGGGGCAACCATCATTATCAATGGCGATCCAGGTGGCAGTGTTCGCAAGCGCTATGGCGAAATCCAACAAATCAACAGATTGGGGCAGCGCGTCGAAATCCGCCGCGGTACCTGTATGTCCAGCTGCACGATGTTTTTGGGGGTTCAAAATGTCTGCGTGACGCCGCAAGCGGTGTTGGGATTCCATGGCCCGTATCGGTTCGGATCAAAACTGACCCAAGTTGAATTTGATCGCTGGTCAAAAGTTATCTCAGCGCACTACCCGCCAGCCATCAAAACTTGGTACATGACGAGCGCACGTTACAACACACGTAAACCTTCAAAACTCTCCGGAGTTGAACTCATAAGATTGGGCGTCCGTAAATGTGCTTGAGAGACGCTTTCCTTTGAATAACTGACAACCAAAGCACCGCGATATCAGCAAAAATATCTTCTCACTCAGAGACCAGTATCGCCGGCTGCGGCTTGGGGAAACGGCGCAAAATCGCAATAAGCTTGGAAAAGTGCGATGCTGTGTGCGTTACATGAACTGCGATTTTTGAACTGTGGTCAGTTTGAGGTTTCATGCGGCCTGATCCAAGACCTTTTCATTGGAGACCTCAGCTGATGTTTTCCAGCCCAAACATTTGCGTGGAGTGGCGTTGAGGCGGACACAGATTACTTCCAAATGGTCAGGTATGAGTTTCGAGGCATCAAGCACGCGTGGCAATCATCTTCGGGCCCGTCGATTGGTGTTCATTACGGTGCCTTTTTGCCACGGAGCTAAAGGATCGCAAAACCAAGTCTGTGTGCCACTTCAGCCTACAGGTGCGGCGGTAATCCCCCATTTAAAACGGGGGGATTACCTGAGACCTTCCGGCAAAATTGTGAGTTTTTCAACAGAAGGGCGGGAACCAGACTTTCGCTACGCATCGGATGGTGCAACATTCGTTTTCTATAAGCCGCCATTGGCATCGCGCCGTTTAGGCATCGCCCTTTGAGCGTCACAGCGGGCGGCGATACCACCACTTACGCCTATTGGCCCGATGGCACCCGTGCTTCGAAAACCGAAACCGGCAGCGGCACGCCGATCAAAACCGTCTATTTTGGCCCCGTGGAAATCCGTGATGACAACACGGCCGACGGCCACGGCTCAGAGATCCTCACCTACCAACATCCCAACGTGCGCCGTGTCGACAATGTGCCGAACGTCTTGCACAAAGACCAATTGGGCTCTGTGAAAATGATCACGGGTTTTGACGGCAATCGGGTCAAACACTCGACCTATGAACCCTTCGGCGAGGCCAATGACACCATCGACAATCACAGCGCCACGTCCGAAACCAAAGGCTTCATCAAGTCATAGTTTTTCCAAAACTGTGACATCGAACGCTTCGACGCCGGCGCTGGCCTGCAACACCTTAACGCCCGCGACGATGACCCCCGCTTAGGCATGTTCATCCAACCCGATTGGTTCGATCCGACCAAGCAGGGCGTGGGGACGAATCGGTATAGCTATAGCTTTAACGATCCGGTGAACTTGAGCGATCCTGGGGGGAATTCGTCCCACTTCTCATAGCTGGCTATAAAGCCGTTAGCATTGGCGTGACGGTTTATGACACCTATGAAGGCACCGATGGCCCCGAGAAACTCACCTCGAACACCATCCACCCGTTCTTTGTCGTCTTGGATGAAACCACGCCGCGCTTGGTCGCGCAATCTGCGGAAGGGCATATCTACGAGGGCCCAATCAAAGGCGGCGCATGGGTCGATGCCGTCCATCTGCGCCCCGGTCACAGCCTGCGCACGCCAGACGGCACCCTGCGCAAAGTCCTAACCGTAAACATCACCGCAGAGCCACTCACGGCCTACAACCTGACCGTGGATCAAGCCGAGACCTACTTTGTTGGTGAAGAACCAGTTTGGGTGCATAATGCTTGTGATGTAAGTAAGCGGATTGCGCGGCAACAGGCTGCGCAGCGGGGACGAGATGCAGAACAGCGGGTTTTGAATGACATGGGTATGGAGAAAAATACCCAAAAATTTGAGGGCCCTGAAGGGAATACTATTCCTGATGCGATTGATGATACCAAGTTGGTAGAAATTAAGGATGCAAAAAGAGTTACCGACAGCAAGCAGGCCCGAAATCAACATGCTGTGGCAAAAGAGCGTGGCGTGGAATCGGTTCTTGTGACCGGCACAAACACTAGGGTTTCTCCAAAAGCGGAAGACCGCTATGGTCGCGTTGACAGACGAGATGATTTGGGACCGGATGAATGATAGAATGCAGGTTGTTTTTTGATATCCAAACCGACCCAATTGAGTTGGTATCTGCATTGCGCGAACTGCCTGCGGCACTTGTTCCACATCGTTTTACCGTGACGGAAAACCGGACGTCTCCCGTAAATGTGGTGACAAATGAGGCGTTATTCGCGGAGTTTGTTACACAAAACCCATTGGGTTTTTTATTGTATACGCGTGGAAAAAAGAAAAATTCGCGTGGCAAAAGCGGTTATGACTTGACGCCAAATAAGCGCGATGGAGTGGTGGTTTTGACCTTTTGGGATGAGGACAATATCGCCATAGCATCAGACTTTGATGCTCTGTTCTCCACGGCTCAAAAGTTTGATTTCAAGTTTGGTTTTTGTTGCGAAATAGAAGAGTATTATCATCGCAATATGCTGTTTTACAAATTTCCAAATTCATCAACTGAAGCATGGATTGGACGAGACTTGCGGAATACAATCCCAGGCATCTATTGGAAAACAGCTATTTCTAATGACACGGCGGAGGATTTTGATATTGATCTCCATCGTTTGGAGGAAGCAAGTTTAGAGTATGATAAAATTGGCGAAAGCGTACATTTTTTCACGTATTTCGAAGACGCTGCATGTTGGCAAAAAAGCGCAAATAAAATCGATAAATTGTGCCGCGATCAGAAAGGAATTTATTCGAGATTTGATTTAGATAGCGCACTCAGCCAAGGGATGAGCAGGACTGAATTCGCTCAAATCTTAGCCAAGTTTGGTGGAAGGTAGCTGTCCTATCGATGAAGCGACTTTTGAGCTTTAATATCAGAGTTCATACTGCCGGCCGTCAATGCTTCGAAACCACCACCTGCTCAGGCTGCCTCTCACGCCGCGCCACTAGGCCCGCCTCAGCTCCCACATCCATCCGTCCACGCAGACCCGCTGCCATCGTCACCGGATCCAAAACCGCTTTACCAGAGCTTTGCGTCAACACATCCCGCAGCTCGGCCTCGATTCCAATCTCACGCCCAAGCTCTGCCTCGATCAAACTCAAGGATTGCTCAAGCGTCGCGGGGCGGGTGCCATTGGGCCAGCGTTCCACAACCCGCGCGCGGGCCGCAATAAATGCAACTGCCGTGATCCCAACCGCAGTCAACGGCGCAGGCGAGGCCGTATGAATATCCACCATCTCTGCAATGTCTTGATGGCGGACCGTGTAGCCCTGAGGTGCCAATCGCAATTTTGTATCTACAGAAACAATTGCTATGCAATAATGGTAATATTATTTGTAATTAAAGGAAAAAGTATGTGGCATGGATCACAAATGCTCTGGTGGAGCCTAGGGGAGTCGAACCCCTGACCTCTTGCATGCCATGCAAGCGCTCTACCAACTGAGCTAAGGCCCCTGAAACCAGTGCATTGCGCCGGTTGGCGCATCTGCGGCGGGCTGTTTCGCCCTGCCGCGTTAGGTATTGCGACTTTGCTTGGAGTTCAAGCTAAAAAGTCGACTTGGACGCGATTTTAATCGTCGTCGTTTGAGGCAACGTCAGCGATTTCATCAAGCGAAACGTTGTCGTCGTCATCATCTTCGAGCAAATCATCATCGATATCGATGTCAGCGTCGTCATCGACAACCAACAGATCATCAACCTCGTCTTCTTCGGGCTCTGGTGCTTTCTTTTCAGCAACAACGCGCGACTTGTTGTTCGCGTCAAACGTCACCACTTCGCCAGTGTATGGCGAAACGATTGGGTCTTTGTTGAGGTCGTAAAACCGTTTGCCGCTGGTTGGGCAGAGGCGCTTTACGCCCCATTCTTCATTGGGCATGACAATCCCTTTCGTCGTGTAGTTCCATTTCGGAGATGACGCGCCATGCCATACCATTTGCGAAGTGTCAAAGGCTTTTCGGATTTCGCGGCATTTTGGGTGTGGTCTGTTTGCTTTCAGGCGGATACTCTGATTGGCAAAGCCCCGTATGGGGTGTAGGGCGCTCTTAGAACCGCAGACAGGCATGCGACAATGGATCAAGCAATCTTAGATGGCGACCCCCCTGTCTCGGTGTTGTTGCGGCGCTCGGCGCGCTCACGCAGGTTGTCTTTGCGCGTGTCCCGTTTGGATGGTCGTGTGACGTTATCCTTGCCGCCTCGCGCAAGCGAAAGGGCGGCCATGGCGTTTTTGCGTGAGAAAGAAAACTGGATTCGCGACAACCTTGATATGCTTCCCAAAGACCGTTTTGCACAGATTGGCGCATCGGTCCCTTTCTTGGGAAAAGATCTAGAGGTTGTGGCCAGTACAGGCCGTGCTGCGCGGGTTGATGGCGACACATTACTGGTGCCGAGTGCCAGCCATATGGTGGGCGCGCGGATCGAAGCGTTTTTTAAATTACAGGCCAAGATGCACCTGCGCGCGGCGTCTGAGAAATATGCCCAAGCTTTGGGTACAGATTTTGGGCGCCTGACCATCCGTGACACGCGCTCGCGGTGGGGATCTTGTACCAGTGATGGCAATCTTATGTATTCTTGGCGGCTGGTTATGGCCCCCGTTGAAGTGCTCGATTATGTTGCGGCGCATGAGGTCGCACATCGGTTGGAAATGAACCATTCTGATCGGTTTTGGGCCCATGTTGCGCGCGTGTGCCCAGACTATGTCACATATCGCAATTGGTTGCGTACCGATGGGCAAGGTCTTCATGCGTGGCGCTTTAAGGTGTAGCTGCCTAAAAATGTGGCTGCTTGCTTACTTTTGACGCTAGAGAGCGTGTCTCGGGATCGCGCAATTGACGTTTCTCGAATTTGTGATCACATAGAGGCATGATGATTCAGCCCCCCAAGCCAACTGACACGACCAGCTCTGCTCATGACCGTGTGTATCGCACACTGCGGGCACAAATTATGCACGGTGAATTTCGACCTGGGCAGTCGATGACCCTACGCGGGATTGGTAAAACGTTTGGCGTGTCGATGACGCCTGCACGAGAAGCTGTGCGCCGTCTTGTGGCTGATGGCGGGTTGTCATTATCAACTTCAGGCCGCGTGAGTACACCTGAGTTGTCAAATGAACGGCTAGAAGAGCTGGCGTCCATTCGTGCGCTGATTGAGCCTGAATTGGCCTCTCGGGCTTTGCCGCGCGCGCATTTGGCGTTGATTGATCGTCTTCAGGCCATCAATGCCTCTATCGCGGAATGTGCTGCGAAACACGATGATGTTGGTTATATCCGGACCAACCTTGAATTTCACCGCACACTTTATCTGCGTGCTCAAGCCCCTGCGATGTTGGCCATGACCGAAACCGTTTGGTTGCAATTGGGCCCGACGATGCGTGCGCTTTACGCAAAGCTTAATCGCACCGAAGTGCCGCACAATCATCGCCTTATCGTCGCCGCGTTGCGCGCAGGTGATGAGCCGGGGTTACGGCTGGCCTTGCGCTCTGACGTGACGCAAGGCCTGCGCCTTTTGGCCGTGTAGCGCGCCGCCCTTCGCCCTAACGATCCCTAAACCGATAAAATGAGACCCAATGGAAAACGCACGCTTTTTAGAAATGACCGAACTTATGACGCCTGAAATGGCGAATTTTTCAGGCAAGGTTCACGGGGGTGCTTTGCTGAAAATACTCGATCTTGTCGCCTTTTCTTGCGCCTCTCGCTTTTCCGCGAAATATGCCGTGACGTTGTCGGTGGATCAGGTGGTGTTCAAAGAGCCCATTCATGTGGGGGAGTTGGTGCATTTTCGTGCCTCTGTGAACCACGTGGGCCGCAGCTCGATGGAAATCGGCATGCGGGTTGAAGCCGAAAACATCCGCACCCGCCAAGTGCGTCACACCAACAGTTGTTATTTTACGATGATCGCTGTGAACGAAGACGGCAAACCCGTTGCCGCTCCGCAGTTCCAACCTATGACAGAATTGGATCGCCGTCGCTGGCGTGCCGCAGAATTGCGAAAAGAGCTGCGTAAAGAGCATGCTGCGCGGATGCAAGAAATCTCAGATTTGAGTAAATGATCTCACATCCACAGTGACGTAAACGTAAAAAGACGCCCAATAGGGCGTCTTTTTGTTTGATAGTGAGAAGGCTTACGCGTGGATTGCACCGTCACCGAGGGCCAGTGCCGCTTCGCGCACGGCTTCGGAATAGGTTGGGTGAGCGTGACAAGTCATGGCAACATCTTGCGCCGATCCACCGTATTCCATCGCCACACAAATCTCGTGGATCATGTCGCCCGCTGATGGACCAATGATCGCCGCACCGAGCAAACGATCCGTGTCCGCATCCGCGATGAGTTTTACGAAACCGTCGCCTTGGAACACAGCTTTTGCACGGGCGTTGCCCATGAAGGAAAACTTTCCGACTTTGATCTTGCGACCTTCGGCTTTCAACTGTGCTTCGGTTTTGCCCACTGTGGCAACCTCGGGTGATGTGTAAATCACGCCGGGAATGACATCGTAGTTCACGTGGCCATGTTTGCCTGCCATAACGTCTGCGACGGCCATGCCTTCGTCTTCGGCTTTGTGGGCCA
>JBLHXX010000102.1:0-7342 GCA_047630475.1 Celeribacter sp.
GCGTTGTCTTTGTTGGCTTCATCTTCGCAATCAATTTCTGTTGCGACGACGGGTGTTTCTTCTGCAGTTGCGGCTGTTGCAAAAAACGCAAAGCCAGATAGGAGGAGGAATGCAAATTTAGGCATGATGGACTCGCTATTCTAATTTGGAAGCCTCTTCTGACGAGGAGACAGGACTGATACTTATTACTTTTTCGATACCGTATTTGAGACGCGAATTACATAGTTGAATACATAAAATCTCGCTTTTTGCTCTTTCAAGCGCTGAAATATGCGAATTTGCCGCATTCTTGCTCATCTTCACGATATAGAGCGACGCTATTGAGCCGCAGAGGCCGTAATACTAATGATTGAAGGCGTGATTTGATTGATCACCCGATTCCATTTGGCAATGGGTTGCTCAGCCACAAATACAATATCGTTGGGACGCAATTCAAATCGCGTGGCCAAGGTGAGTGTTGTAACGTTGCTGGTGTCGAGTTTCCATGCGGTAAAGGCATCGAATTCCATTGGGGCCTCAGAGCCGCGCAAAACGTAGATGTGTCTTGGGTCAGCCGTCATTGCCGCAAGGCCCGCAGCCCCTTCATAGAGCGCATCTGCTAAGTTGGCTTGGCGGCCAAGCGGCAGCGGGAAGCGACCTTGAGTTTTGACCTCTCCAGCGAGATAGACATAATCACGATCGGTTGCGTCGAATTGCACTTGAGCACTGTAATTTGTGCGGGCTTCTGCAAGTTGTGCACGGCGCA
This sequence comes from Celeribacter sp., assembly GCA_047630475.1. Classification (GTDB taxonomy): domain Bacteria; phylum Pseudomonadota; class Alphaproteobacteria; order Rhodobacterales; family Rhodobacteraceae; genus Celeribacter. The sequence goes on from JBLHXX010000102.1 coordinate 746, forward strand.
GCGACACTTCTGTTGCAAGCTGAGACAAGGCTTCTGACCGGGCATTTTGACGGTAAGACGCCAATTGGATTTGCTGGCTGAAGTAGGCCGAAGCCTGATCCAACTGATAGGTGTCATCCACAAAGAGGCTGTCACCCGCAAAGAGAGGTATCTTTTGGATGCTGCTGTTGGAGTAGAGGGCATCCAACGGTACTTGGTAGAGCGTCCCATCACGGTAGAGGCGCACAGAGGTGTAATCCATGTTGGCAGCTGTCGTGCCGCCCACGCCAGCCAATGCTTCGTCAAGATAGAGTGGGGTCAAGGTGATCGGCACAACACCAGGGTTGGGCACCGCGCCCCCGACAGAGATTTTCTTTGAATTGAACTGCGAGATTTCAAGGCTGAATGTAGGTTCAATCTGCGCGGAGACCAAGTTTTGAAAAAGTGTAGCTTCTGCTTCTTCTAACGTCAGCCCTGCAATGGCCACACGGCCCACATCAGGAATTGCGATACTGCCATCGTCTTGCACTGTATAGCCTTGGCGGCTGTTTTGCGCGGCCAGCAAGCCTGACAGTTGTTCAACGGATGATCCCGCAGGCGTCGCCAATAACACCACGTCACCAACGCCAATCATATAGGGCTGTGGCTGGCGCGCAGGCGGCAACCGTGTTGCCAAGGCAGAGGGGCGCGTTTGCGCTGTATAAGATGGCTCAGGTACGGCACCGGCCCCCCTGAGACCACCGCCGATACCGGCCGTTGTGCGGAATACTGCGGGTAAATCGCGTGGCGTATAAGAGGATCTGTTTGCCACAAGCACACTTTGGCTGGTGACTGGCACGACGCGAACTTTCGCGTCATCGGTGGCGCCAGAAACGACTCTTTGGCTGTGATAAACGGCACCACATGAGGACAGTGTCAGAGCCATGATGAGTGTAACTACAATACGCACGAGATTCGTTCCTTAATCTGTAAATCGTAAATTATCTTAGTAACATTTTGCACTCAAAACCATTATGCTAAATCGTTCCTAAACGATTGAGGTTTTCATGCCGCACTGATCCGTGATCCAAAATGCGGTATGTTTTGAGACGCATCAGTTTGTGTAATACTTCGCTCCATAAGATCCATAGGCACCGTAGGAATCGCCATAGCCATAGCGCTTCATGCCTTTGGGGTCGATTTGGTTGAGCACAAGCCCGTTAACCGTGACACCAACCGTCTCAAACATGCGCAAGGCATCGCGCACTTGCGTTTTCGACGTTCTGTCCCAGTGGACGGTGAACAAAACGGTATCCACATGTTGAGCGACGACCCGCGCGTCAGGCACGACCAAAACAGGTGGTGTGTCGATGATGACGAAATCATAGGCCTCGCGAGCGGTTTTGAGGAAAGCGAGAAATTGTGCTGACGACAACGTATCGGCTGCGTTCTCAGTGCTGGATTCACTCACAAGAATATCAGCCCCGAGCACCGTGTCGTGTATGACGGCGGCGGCCAATGTCACATCCCCTGCCAACACACTTTTCAACCCTTTGGCATCCGTAACGTTGAGATATTGACTAAAGACAAGCCGGCGAATGTCACCTTCGATCAAGAGAACCTTTTTGCCCAACCCAACCAGATTTTGTGCCAAAGCAAAGGACACCGTGGTTTTGCCTTCGCCAGGTAAAGACGATGTCGACATGATCACCTTTGGTACTGTCCCGTGGCCTGACAACAAAACCGAGGTGCGCAGGTTACGTACGGCTTCAGCTGCCGCAGATGTCGGTTTTTCCGCCAAATAATCCAAACCTTTACGGCGGTTTCCTGTTGGCAAAAGTGGGATTTGTCCCATTACGGGCAATCCTGTATCACTTTCCAAATCTGTCGCCTGACGGTAGCCGTTTTGGCGCATTTCCATCAGCAAAGCAGCCGCACAGCCGAGCATACCACCAAGAATGAGTGACATTGCAAGGATAAGAGGTTTGCGCGGCTCTGACGGACCGCTTGGGACAACTGCATTGGACAAAATGCGACTGTCAGCTTGCTGAATGCCCTCTTGTGCAGACGTTTCTTTGAGGCGGCCTAGGAAATATTCATAGAGCAAACGGCTGGCGTCGGCTTCGCGTGACAGTTGTTGCAGTTGGATAATTTCATCGCTTTGGGTGGCGATTTCGGCTTCGCGGACCTCAATACTTGCAGCCAGAGACTGCACTTGCGCCCCTGTGCGTCCTGTTTGCAGCTTTGCCCGTGCAAGCAGCTGCGCGAAGCGTGCGTCAAATTCAGGGCCAGCTCCAACTTCGCGTAAGAGTGTGGTCAAGCGCGGGTCTCCGAGTTGCGCCGCTTGGTCGTCCGGAGTGGCTGCTTCCAGCGCCGTGAGCGTGGCCAACTGACGCTCAGCCGCCTCAAAGGTCGCGCGTGTTGTCTCTAAACGTTCGCGTAATTCTTTCAGCTGGCGATCCAGGGCCTGAACGCTTTCGATGCTGACCGCCTCAGAGTTGGTGGAAAATTCTGCGACGCGTGCTTCGGCTTGTTCCAGCTCCAATTTCAGATCTGCCACACGCGATGTCAGCCATTCGGACGCTTCCTTGGTGGTTTCGAATTTCACGTCCATTTGGTATAAAATATATTGCTCTGCCATGGTGTCGGCGAGCATTGCAGATTTGTGTGCGCTCTCAGTTTCAAGCGTGATTTGCAATACATATGTGTTGGGAATATTGCGTACGGACATGCGCGCTAAGAGCGCATTGATAGCAGAGGCCGTCTGCGTTTCTTTACTCGGGAGCGCAGGCTCTGTGGCACCTGTAAAAGTATTTTTTATAGATGCTTTGAATCCCAAAGCCTGCAGCGCGCTGTTGAATTCAGGGTCTTCTGTCAACCGCGCAACGTTCACAACACGCTCAAGCAAACGGCGGCTTTTGAGAATTTCTACTTCGGTATTAATCGCCTCGGAATCCGTGCCAAGGCTTGGTAAAACCGCGCTGAGATCAAGCAAGGGTTGGCCTGTGGCATCAAGCAAAACAACAGTCGTGGCGCGGTATTTTGGTGTTGCAACACTGAAGGCATAAAAGGCCCCAAGCATACCGGCCAAAAAAACACTTGCTATGATCAGCAACTTTTTGCGCCAAAGAACCCCGAGAAGGGCTCCAAGGTCGATGATGTCTTCATCAGTTGCGTTGCCGTACGATGGATTATTATTTTGCGACACAGGCTACTCTACTTACACAATTTATACAGTGGTTTTGGGTATCTTTATGGCCAAAGATTATAAATAACCATTCCTTTGATATGAATTTTTATCGCTGTTTCCATTAAACAGCACATCAAGTGGGTCTTCGCTTACAAAAACAGCGCTTTAGCGACAGCACCCCGAACCTGATCCACAAGTTCTTTGGCGCGGATCTCTGAGCGAGATTGGGCGTAGACTCGAAACTCTGGCGCATTGCCTGAGGGTCGCAAGTGCACCACGTCCCCGTTCTCAAAATCGACCCGCAAGCCATCTGTCAGATCGACGCTTAGAATGGACCCGAAAGGGGCGAAAAACGCGGTGCGCGTATCGGCCCCCTCAACCAAACCAGTCAAGAAAGCCCCTGCCTTGGTACGATCGATGTCCTGCAGGCGATCTGCTGCCGTAAAGCACTGAGGCAGGGCTGCCACGAGATCGGCTAGGGTTTTGTTATGCTGTTTGGCGGCAAACAAAGGTGCGATGATGGGCAACATGCAATCGCGGGTGGGCAAGGCTGCTAGAGGGCCTGCCAGCTGTGCATCAAAGCCAAGTAGAAAGCCACCATTGGCCTCAAACCCAACGCAGCGATCCGCAGGCGCGCGCGCCTTGTCCATCTCAGCAATGACAAAAGGCGATCCGATGCGGGTCAAAACCACCCGATCAAATTCGGGGCAACGGCGCACCATGTCGTTGGACGACACAGGCGTGATCACTGTTTTTGCGCCCAAAACTTGTGCCGTCAAAACGCCAAGCACATCCCCCGGAATGACTTTGCCTGCGGCGTCACTCAGCAACGGCCGGTCTGCGTCCCCATCGGTTGAGGCCACAGCATCAAGAGCATGCTCTTGGCTCCATGTGACCAGCTTGGCGCGTGTGTGATCATCAACGGCTTCGGTGTCGACAGGGACAAACGTGTTGGAATGTGCCAAAGGCACCACGGTGACGCCCAGTTGCGTCAAGATGGCCTCCATCGTGTCGCGGGCAACAGACGAATGGCGGTACACCCCCACGCGCAGGCCTTTAAGAGCTTGTGCTCCAAAAGCATCCACATAGCGCTGTACATAAAGCGTTTCAGCCTCGGGCAAAGTGTTCAGTGTACCTGCCGATCCTGTGCGCTGGCCTGTGCGCTGGCGGCGCTCAGCATAGGCCGCCGTAATTTTCAGTTCATCTTCTTTGGAAATTTCACCTTGGGGCACGTAGAACTTTAAACCGTTGCGGTCTGCGGGAATGTGACTGCCAGTGATCATGATCGCAGCAGCACCGGCTTTCATCGACGCCAAGGCCAGCGCGGGCGTTCCAAGCGCGCCGCAGTCTACGACATCAACCCCCGCACGCAACGCGGTACGGCAAATCATCTGAGCGATATCCGGTGACGAGGGGCGCAAGTCTTGACCGATGAAAAGCGTGTCGCATTCAGGCAGGGTTGTCAAAAAGGCGTTCACGTAATCTGCGACGACCTCTTCGGTGAGATCAATGACAAGGCCACGCAAGCCGCTGGTGCCAAAAGAAGGAGCCATATTTGAAGCCTTTCATCGGAGAATTTCATTCAACGCGTCTCTAACATCAATACGATGCATTCAAAATGCAAAGTTATTTAAAACCGGAAAACAGATTCGCCCATAAAATTGTTCGCCTTTGATCCGCTCTACTCACTTCAAAGGTCGTTTTGATTGAGATCTACAGATCTTGGAAGGTGCCAGTTGGCTTGGCCCGTGTTGGGACTATTTTTTAGGCGGGAATGGGACGAAAGCTCGTTTATGTGCCATTTTGGTGTCACGGGGCATAAATGGCTAATTTTTGAGCTGCTGTCTTATTTTCATAAATTGCCATGTCACATAGTTGTACTCGTAATAGATGAACCCATAAAGTTGACCTAACGACAGGATACATTCCCACCATGACTTCAGCACGTATCACGCCCGTTATTTTATGTGGTGGATCTGGAACGCGACTTTGGCCATTGTCACGTAAAAGCTACCCTAAACAATTTGTCCCGCTCGTTGGTGAGCAGACCTTGTTTCAAGCGTCAGCAAAGCGTTTAAGCGGTAAATCGTCTCAACTCGACTTTACAGCCCCTGCGGTTTTAACAGGTTCTGATTTCCGGTTTATCGTGACAGAGCAGCTTGCGGAAATTGGCATCGATCCTGGTGCAATTTTAATTGAACCAGAAGGCCGCAACACAGCCCCTGCCATTTTGGCGGCAGCGTTGCATTTGTCCGCAACTGATCCAGAAGCGATCATGTTGGTCGCACCGTCCGATCATGTTGTGCCTGACACGGCCGCGTTTCATGCCGCTATCGAAAAAGGTCTCGCGGCGGTTGCGACGGGCAAACTTGTGACCTTTGGTATCAAGCCAACCCATGCGGAAACGGCTTATGGTTATCTTGAATTGGCGGCCCAGCCCGACGCTTCTGGCGCGGCTGTCGATCTCAAACAGTTTGTCGAAAAACCAGACGCCGCCCGCGCCTCCGAAATGGTGGATGCGGGCACGTTCATGTGGAATGCAGGCATTTTCCTGTTCAAAGCCAAAGACATTATCGCAGCCTTTGCAGCGCACGCCCCAAGCCTCACCGCGCCGGTCACAGCAGCTGTTGACGCGGCACAGGTGGATCTAGGGTTCTTGCGCCTCGACCCTGACGCTTGGGCGCAAGCCGAAGACATTTCCATCGACTACGCCGTGATGGAGCGCGCCGCCAACTTGGCCGTTGTGCCCTTTGATGGCGGCTGGTCCGATCTTGGGGGCTGGGATGCGGTTTGGCGTGAGCTTGGTCCCGATGCGGATGGGGTTGTGACTTCGGGTGAGGCTACGGCGATCGAATGCGAAAACAGTCTTTTGCGGTCTGACAGTGAGCATTTGGAAATCGTGGGTATTGGCCTCAAAAACGTTATGGCCATCGCGATGAACGATGCCGTGTTGGTTGCGGACATGTCTCGCGCCCAAGATGTCAAAAAAGCCGTGGCCGCGTTGAAGGCCAAAGGCTCCGCACAGGCGACGACATTCCCGAAAGATCACCGCCCTTGGGGGTGGTTCGAAAGTCTTGTTGTTGGCGGCCGTTTCCAAGTGAAGCGCATTCATGTGCACCCCGGTGCGGCTCTGAGTTTGCAAAGCCATTTCCACCGCTCAGAGCATTGGATCGTGGTCGAAGGCACTGCGCGTGTGACGATTGATGATGACGTGCGTTTGGTGACAGAAAACCAATCTGTCTACCTGCCTTTAGGCTGTGTTCACCGCATGGAAAACCCAGGCAAAGTGCCTATGGTTTTGATCGAAGTGCAAACAGGGTCGTACGTTGGCGAAGATGACATTATCCGCTATGAGGACATCTATGCGCGTGGCCAAGGCGCGAAAGGATAACTTATGAAAATCGCTGTTGCTGGAATTGGCTATGTTGGCCTGTCGAATGCTGTTTTGT
>JBLHXX010000103.1:0-7175 GCA_047630475.1 Celeribacter sp.
AGAACCGGCCATGATCGCAGGGAGAACATCATCATAACTTCAAACCTGCCCTTAGCCGGACCTTAGGTTGCGTCGTGTGGACCAGCCTTGGCGCAGTCGCGGCATAGCAACGCGAACGGCACCGCATCAAGGCGCTCACCCGAAATGTCCTGTTCGCATTTTTGACAGACCCCGTAGGTGCCTTTTTCGATGCGGGCCAAAGCGGCATTCAAAAGGCGAATTTCTTTCGCGCCAGCGCGGCCAACGCCCTCTAGCACCTCATCATCTTCCAGTTCGATGGCTTGATCTTCTAAATCCTTATCCGCAACGACATCAAGGGCGGCTTCGACCTTTTCCAAACGGCCTTGCAACTCCACCAAACGGGCTTGGATCTTTGTCTTGTACTTTTCGGTGTTCATCTGTCGGCCCCTTTGTAAAATTTGACATCTCAAAAACCAGCCGCTTTCGAAATGACGGTGATCGCCTTGAATATTTCACAGGGTCGCCCCCTGCACATTGATCCTAATCAATTAAGTTTCAGTCATCATGACCTTAAATGTCTGAGTAACATGATACGAGCGCGCCGATGGTTGCCTGTCTCCCTCCAAGGATATCAAATGCCCCAAAAACATGAACAACATACCCGTCCGTTTGTGTCTGAAAAGGTGCCGCACGGGTCCAGTCCGCAAGATGTGGTGGCGGCGTTCGACACCAAACAAGAGACTGGTTTGACACCGCAAGAGGCCAAAGCCAGACGGCTCACGTTTGGCCCCAATCGCCTGACGCACCGCCGACCCGTGAGTGTGACAAAACTGCTTTGGCACCAATTCGAAAGTCCGGTGGTTCTGCTGTTGATTGCCGCCGCCGCGATCGCACTCGCGTTTGGCGAATGGAAAGAAGCGATCGCCATCGGGATGGTCCTGCTCATCAATGGTGTGATTGGCTTTATCACAGAATTACGGGCCGCACGGTCCATGGAAGCTCTACGCCAGCTCGGCAATCTGACGACCCGCGTGCGCCGCAACAGCCAGACATCGATGTTGCCCGCAGAGGATTTGGTGCCCGGTGATATTGTCATTTTGGAAGGCGGCGACATCGTCACGGCGGATTTGAGAGTGATCGAAAGTTCAAACCTGTCCGCTGACGAGTCCGCACTCACCGGCGAATCCGTGTCTGTCGATAAAAACACCGCCGCCGTGGATGTGAACAGCGCGATAGGCGATCGGCCTTGCATGGTGTTCAAGGGCACGGCCATCACACGCGGCAGCGCCATCGGTGTTGTCGTGGCAACGGGGTTGAACACAGAACTCGGATTGATTTCAAAACTCGTTGAGGACGCCGCACCAGAACGGTCCCCCCTTGAAAGCCAGCTTCAAAGGCTCAGCGGTCAATTGATCAAACTGACCCTTATGATTGTTGCGGCGCTCGCTGTCTTGGGCGTGCTTCAAGCCGGAGAAGATTTGCTGATCATCAAAGCTTCAATCGCGCTGGCCGTCGCGGCGATCCCCGAGGGGTTGCCCGTCGTCGCAACCATGGCTTTGGCCCGCGGGATGTGGCGCATGGCCGAACACAATGCTTTGATCGAGCGTTTGTCCGCGGTGGAAACCCTTGGTTCAACGACGGTTATTTTCACCGATAAAACCGGAACGCTTACCGAAAATAGTATGCAGCTTCGGGAAATTGATTGCGGAGGCGATGTGCTGACCAGCACGGGCATTACCCCCAGTTTTCAAATAAAAACATCCAACGCGGCGCAGGGCAGCAAGGCCTGTCTCAGTCATATTCTGACCGCTTGTGTGCTGTGCAACAATGCGGAACTGAGCGTAAACGGTGGCACGGATGTGGGCGATCCGCTTGAGCAGGCTTTGCTGGCCGCAGGTCAGGCGCATGGGCTGGATAAACCCCAACTCGAGGACCGTTTTGCGCGGGTGCGTGAGATTGCCTTTGACTCAACATCAAAGTTGATGGGCACGGTTCATACCGCAGATGATGCCTATGTCATGTGGGTGAAAGGCGCACCAGAAGAGGTGCTTGACGCTTGCAAAACAACCCACAATTTGCAAGGGGAGGTCGCCGAATTGACGCCCGAAAGGCGCAGGTTTTGGACCGCCCGCACGGATGCGATGGCCGCACGTGGGATGCGCGTCTTGGCGGTCGCGACGCGCACGCTGAACACCCCAGACTCTGCCGCCTATTCGGAGCTGACGTTCCTCGGGCTTTTGGGTCTATATGATCCGCCGCGCAGCGATGTGCGAGAGGCCATCGCGCAATGCAAGTCAGCTGGCATTCGGGTGATCATGTTGACCGGTGATCATGTGGTGACTGCAAAAAATATCGCGGCGGGGGTTGGGCTGACGGATGGTGAGCCGACAGTTATTGAGGGACGCCATTTGGGACCGATTTCGCAGATGTCCGACGATGCGTTGGCAAAACTTTATAAAGCTGATGTTTTTGCCCGCGTCAGCCCCGCCCAAAAACTAGAATTGGTCGCCGCCTTTCAAAGGGACGGTCAAATTGTCGGGATGACCGGGGACGGGGTCAATGACGCGCCCGCGCTCAAACAGGCCGACATAGGAATCGCGATGGGGCTGCGCGGTACGCAGGTCGCGCGCGAAGCGGCGGCGATGGTTTTACGCGACGATGCCTTTAGTTCGATTGTCGCGGCGATCCGAGAGGGGCGGGTTATCTTTCGCAATATCCAAAGGTTTGTGACCTACCTGCTTTCGTGCAACCTGAGCGAAATTTTGGTCGTCGGGGCTGCAATTCTAAGCGGGCTGCCTTTGCCACTCATGCCGTTGCAAATCTTGTTTCTCAATCTGGTCACGGATGTGTTTCCTGCTTTCGCATTGGGGGGCGGCGAAGGGCGTGAAAACATTCTGGAACGTCCGCCGCGCGATCCGGCCAAACCCATCGTCACCCGCCCCATCTGGACCGCGATTGTGCTGCACAGTCTGGTTATTTCCAGTGTCACGCTTGGCGCGTTCATCCTTGCGCAGACATATCTTGTTTTGACACAGGAAGAGGCCGTCACCGTGTCATTTTTCACCCTAGCCTTTGCCCAGCTTTGGCATGTTTTTAATATGCGCGACCCGCGATCTGGGGTGTTCTTTAACGAAATAACCCGAAACAAATATATCTGGATCGCGTTGGCCATAAGCAGTGCTCTGCTGCTATCGGCTCTGTTTTTACCCGTTGCCGCAGAGCCGCTTGAACTCAAAATTCTGTCAGCACAGGCTTGGGTGTTGGTCGTGGGCATGAGCCTTGTGCCGTTGATCTTAGGGCAGATCGCCAAGACGGTGTCTGGGCTGCGTCACGGATAAAACCCGATTGGTCGCGGCCCATTAAACCTGATGAACGTATGGTCCGGGCGCGGCACATAGGGGTGGGTATCCACGCGCAGGATTGCCCATCTGTGGTGGAGATTTGTAACCGCTGCTGTGCCCGCTCAGCCAGTGTGCATAGTCAGGCCACCAAGACCCTAGGACGGGTGTGTGATTGGCAAGCCAGTGATCCGGCGCCTCGTAGGCGGCACCCATTGGCCGATGTCCGATCCTGAAATCGCGGCCAACGTGCCCCGGTTCGCTAATGATCCCGCCGTTGTGCCCACCTTTTGTCAGGACAAATGTCAGGTCGCAATCTGTGAAACGCTGGGTCTTATAGACCGACCGCCAAGGTGCGATATGATCGGCCTGCGTTGCAATGACAAACATCGGGATGGTGATATCGTTGAGCGCAATGGGCCGTCCTTCGATCTCGAACTCACCGGTCGTCAGGCGGTTCTCTAGAAACAAGCTGCGCAGATATTCCGAGTGTATCCTTGCTGGCATGTGCGTCGTGTCGCCATGCCAAACACCAACATCCATCGGCAAATCGTCTTTCCCAAGAAAGTACCGATTCACAGCGCGGGTATAGATCAGATCTTTTGCACGAATGGAGGAAAACGTGCGGGTCATCTGAGGGCGGTCAAGATACCCTTGATCCCACATCATGTCTTCCACCAAAGCGACCTGAGTTTCGTCAACGAACAACAGCAATTCGCCGGCTTCGGCGAAATCCACCTGAGTGGCCATCAACGTGGCGGAGGCCAGCCTGTCGTCCCCATCGCGCGCCAATGTCGCGGCTGTGATGGCCAGCAATGTACCACCAAGGCAATAGCCGTTGGCATGGATCTTTTGGTCTGGCACGATCGCGTTGATGGCGTCCAAAGCAGCCAGAACACCGCTTTTTCGATAGTCTTCAAGCGACAAATCCGATTGGTCCGCCGTCGGATTACACCAAGAGATCATGAAGACGGTAAACCCTTGTTGCACCAGATAATGAATCATCGAATTGTGCGGCGAGAGGTCGAGGATGTAGTATTTCATGATCCATGCTGGGATAAACAATATAGGCTCTGCTTGCACCGCATCGGTTTGGGGCGTGTATTGGATCAGCTCGAACAGATCATTTCGGAACACCACTTTGCCCGCCGTGCAGGCCAGATCAACACCGATTTTATATCCTTCGGGGGCGGGTTTATGGGTCTGGGTGAGCGTCTGGATCATATCTTCAGCAAAATGCGAGGCCCCGTCGATGAGGTTTTTACCACCTGTTCGTGCCGTCTCTGCAAGGATTTCTGGGTTCATCCACGGCAGATTGGAAGGCGCAGCAAGATCCAGCATCTGACGCATCTGAAAGCGGGTTCGATCAGCATCTTGTTTGTGGGGCTCACGCATGCTGTTCGTGGCGTGGTCCCACCAATCCTGCATGGCAAGGAAGCTTTGCTGCCAAATGTTGAACGGGGCTTTGTCCCAAGACGGGTCAGCAAAGCGGTGATCATAGTCTTTCGGTGTAAAGGGGGCTGGGCTGTCGTTGCCCAAAAATGCGCTGGTAGAATACATCATTGTTTTCAGAATGTTGGAATGAGCCCGCGCCGCAAGGTCCAACTGACGATCCGGTGCGCTGCCCAGTTGCATTGCCCAATCACGCCAAGCATCATGTACAGAATGTGGGGACATGCCACCTGTTATCCGTGCAACGACTGACCGGATGGCACGATCCATGTCGTGAGACGCGTGCTGCGGTGTTTCATCTATGATCGCAGGTTTGTGCCTTGGCGCGCGTGCTTTGCCGGTCTGAGCATGTTTTGATGTGATCTTGTCCAAGCGCCCGGTTCCTTTTTTGAGGTTCTAAAAGAACCAGTTTGATCCTCAAGCCGCCAAACGGATTGATCCGCATCAATCGCCTGACGATCTGTTGGGGTACGCATACCACTCTATCCCCTCTTCACCGAAGGGTTCAAAGGCTGGAACAGTAGACTGTCAGGGACAAATAAATGGCACATATGACACTCAAATTTTGCGGCGCCGCGCGAACGGTGACGGGATCTTGCTACTGGCTGCAAACTGATAAGTGCAGTTTTCTGGTCGATTGTGGCCTGTTTCAAGGGCCCAAAACGTTGAAGGAACTCAACTACCGTCCGTTTCCATTCGACCCTGCTAAGATTGATTTTGTACTCCAAACCCATGCCCATATTGATCACGCTGGTTTGTTGCCAAAATTGAGTGCCTCAAAATTTAAGGGACGCATTTATGCGACGGCAGGCACAAAAGATCTTTTGACATTCATGCTGCCCGACAGCGGTTACATTCAAGAGATGGAGGTCGATCAACTCAACTTTCGTAACTTGCGCCACGGCAAGCCAGAGGTTGAACCGATCTACACGCAACAAGACGCAGAAGATTGTTTGGCCCTTTTCGAAACAGTTGACTATGAGGTTTGGACACCTGTCGGCCCAGGTGTGCGCGCACGGTTTTGGAATGCGGGGCACATCTTGGGATCTGCTTCAGTGGAAATAGAAATTGATCAAAAAGACGCGGACCCCATTCGCCTGTTATTTTCTGGTGACATCGGCCCTGAGAACAAGCTGTTCCATCCTGATCCTAAAGCGCCATCAGATTTTGATTATGTGATTTCTGAGACAACCTACGGCGGTCGCGAACGCGCCGACATCACGCCCGTCGCGCGTCAAAAAACCTTGCAACGGGAAGTTTTGGCAGCGTTGGAGAATGACGGCATGTTGCTTATCCCAGTTTTTGCGGTGGAACGAACACAAGAATTGATCACGGATCTTCTTGCGCTTCAGGACGCTGGTGAAATACCCAAAGCGCCGATTTTTCTGGATTCCCCGTTGGCCATTCGCGTGACCAAAGTCTTTCAAAAGCACGCGCGCGACCTTGAAGACCTAGGAACAGGCCCGCAATTTATAAATAATTCTGCCATCCATCCCACTGAAACGGTGGAACAAAGCAAACAGATTGCCAAGATAAAGAGTGGCGCGATCATTATGGCGGCCAGCGGCATGTGCGAGGCGGGGCGTATCCGACATCACCTCAAGCAGTGGCTTTGGCAAGACAAGGCCACTGTCCTTTTCGTCGGATACCAAGCCATCGGCACTCTTGGCCGTATTCTGAGCGAGGGTGCTAGGTCGGTAAAAATTCATGGCAAAGAGATCCGGGTCAAGGCCCGTATTCGTGTGATCGACACCTATTCAGGCCATGCGGATGGGTCTGAATTGGTCGATTGGATTGTCGAACGTCGCCCGATCAAAAAGGCGCTCATTCTGACCCACGGCGAAGACCCACAAATGCAGGCATTGAAATCTGACTTGATGGAAAAAGGGTTTGCTGACACAAACATACTGTTTCCAAGCCTTGATGATGAAATAGTGCTTGATGGCAAAAATATTTCAACCCTTCAGCCATCGCAGACTCAGCGCGTGCCACCAGAGGTTATGGGCGGGCCTGATTGGCACAACGATCTGACCGCGCTTGTTTTCGAGCTGCGAGATACGTTTGAACAGGCAGCAGATGAAAAGGCGCGTGCCAAAATTTTGCGTCGAATGAGGGCGGCTCTTCACAATGATGCCTAAAAAGGCTGAAATACTGCGTGATGCAAACGGTGAACAAGCAGGACAGAGAACCGGTGTCTTGTGCGCCCAAAGAGTGACTTTCCGAGACGCACAGCTTTGTTTTTAGACCGCCAACACATGGTCAAGATGCTTTGACACGTCCTCGATCGGTACCTGCGTCAAATCTTTGTCTATCTCAGCCAAAACCACCTTTGACACCTTTTCGCAAAGCGCGTCCCGTATCGTGCCCAACATGTGGGGTCCGGCAACGATCACAAGCCGGCTAAAATCACCTTGTTCAAACGAT
>JBLHXX010000104.1:0-7027 GCA_047630475.1 Celeribacter sp.
CCCCCCGTTTCGCAAAACAGCTGACCGGATTTTCCCGTTGTAGCGATGGGGCCTGATTTGGCCAAGCGGATCGATTGGCCTGCCTCTATAGCCCTGCGCAGCTCGGATATATCCGCGTGATGGCCTTGGTTTTGTGAGTTTGGATTCGTGCAAACGCGCAAGGCGCAATGTGAGTTCCAGGAAAACTGTGACATGATAATCCAAGGCAAAAGGTCGGAAGGCGCGGTTCTTGTTAGCAGAACATATCGTACAAGAACATTGGCAAAACCGCACGGGATGATTGCGGCGCATTGCGTTTCACACTTGAAACCGCGGGCCAATTGCGTGAACTGATGGTATGCATATGCGAAATCTTCTTATCAGTGTTTTTGCTGCCCTGTGTTTGGCTGCGGTTGCTTTTGTGATTGCGGGCGGTTCTGTGCGGGCACGTGAGACGCAAAAAGCCGAAGGGCGTTTGTCTTTATACCGCTCAACCGTTGTGGCCGAGATCGAGCGGTTTTCCCATTTGCCCTATGTGTTGTCGCGTGATCCGCATGTCTTGTCGACCACCATCGGGGGGGACCGAACTGCGTTGAATGCGCGGCTGCGTGAATTTGCAGCTCGCGCCGGCGTTGATGCGATCTATTTGATGCTGGCCGATGGCGAAACGATCGCGGCCTCAAACGCCGATACGCCCTCAAGTTTTATTGGACAAAATTATTCGTTTCGCCCGTATTTCCAAGACGCGTTGACGGGCGAGCAAGGTCGGTTTTACGGGATCGGCAGCACAACCGGTTTGCCCGGATATTTTATTGCCAGCCCCGTGTTTGGGCCGTCTGACACTGTTTTGGGTGTGATCGCGCTCAAGCTTGATTTGACGCGGCTTGAACGCGATTGGCGTGATGCGGGCGAAAAGGTGTTGCTGGCCAACAAAGACACGGTTGTGGTTTTGGCGTCCAATATCGATTGGCGCTATAGGTCCTTGGTGCCACTGACCCAAGATCAACGTGCCCGCATCGCACAAGCACGCCAATTTGGCGCCAAAGAACTGACGTCATTGGATTGGACGCAATCCGCGCGCAATCGACTGCGGATTGATGGACAAACCTTTATCCATTTGAAAACCTCTGAATTGCCGCACGATTGGGTGCTGCATTACATGGCCAGCGAAGATCCTATCCGCACGGTCAGTTGGCTGGCGGCGGTTTCGACCCTTATTTTGGCCGCGGGTTTTGTCATCGTGTTTCAGTTTCGCCGCACGCAGCGCATTGGCGCGGCTTTGCGTCAATCCGAGGCCGAAGAAGCCGAGTTGCGTCAGACCAACGAACAGCTGGCGATTGAAATTGAGGAACGCGAAGCGGCACAGCGGCGTTTACAGCGTGCCCAAGGTGAATTGGAACGGGCCAGTCGTTTGGCAGCTCTTGGCGAATTGGCGGCCTCGGTGACCCATGAATTGGGGCAACCGATTGCGGCCTTTCGCAATCACATTGCCGCCGCTGAAATGTCCGAACAGGCCAGCGCGATGGTTTTACCGAAACTGTCGGGGCTTGTGGACCGGATGGAAGGCATCACCCGCCAGCTGCGGTTTTTTGCCCGTCCCGGGACGCCCGATTTGAAACGGGTGAATTTGGATGAGGCCATGTCTGAAGCCATCGCGCTGATTGCGCCGAATTTACAAGAGGCAAACGCGACACTCCGTCGGGTCAAATCTGCGTGCCCTGTGTTTGTACACGGATCGCAATTGCGCATCGAGCAGGTGATGACAAATCTGTTGCGCAATTCGGTGGATGCCGTTGAGGACAGTCCCAAACGTGAGCTGACGATCACCGTTGGGCAAACAGGGCAGATCGCTTGGTTTGAGCTGCGCGATACGGGGCATGGCTTGGGGCAATCAAGCCTAGAGGATTTGCAAGAACCGTTCGTGACCATTCGCGAGTCTGGGCGCGGAATGGGGCTTGGCTTAGCGATTTCTGCCAGTATCGTGAAAGAACATGGCGGAACGATGCAGGCGTATAACGCCGATGGCGGCGGTGCCGTGTTTCGTGTTGAGTTTGAGGCAGATGATCAGGAGACCACCACATGAGCGATCCCCAAGCCATTCGGGTTCTTGTTGTTGATGACGACAAATCCATGCGGGTGTCCTTGTTGGATTTGCTGGAGGCTGCGGGGTTCGAGGCCGAAGCCTTGCCACGCGCTGATCAGGTTGCCGATAAATTGCCAAGTTTTGCGCCTGATGTGATTGTATCCGATGTGCGCATGCCGGGGATGTCGGGGCTGGATTTATTGGCGAGTTTACCAACCCAAAGTACACCGCCCTTGGTGTTGATTTCGGCTCATGGCGACATTCCCACTGCGGTTAAAGCGATGCAAGATGGGGCCTATTCCTTTGTTGAAAAACCATATGAGCCGCGTCGGCTGCTGACAATTTTGCGCCACGCGGCCGAGCAATATCGGTTGCGATTGGGCACCGAGCGATTGAAGGCGCGCTTGGCGGAACTGTCGGGATTGGACCGCATATTTTTGGGGCGCACCGATGACATGGTTGCGCTGCGCGAAGATATTTTGAACGTCTCCGCCAGTGATGCGCCGCTGTTGCTTTTGGGCGAAACCGGCACGGGCAAAGAATTGGTGGCGCGCGCACTGCATGATTTGGGGCCGCGTGCGGACGGGCCTTTTGTGGTGATCAATTGCGCGACACTGAGTGTCGATACGTTTGAGCGCGATATGATCGGGACCAAAGGCGGACCTACGGGCAAAATTGCCAATGCTTCGGGCGGGACGTTGTTTTTGGACGAAATCGGCGCGTGTCCGATGCAGGTGCAAGCGATGCTGTTGCGTGTCATTGAACAGCGCGAAATCATGCCGCTTGGGGCGTCTGCCCCTGTGAAACTGGATTTCCGGGTGGTTTCGGCGACCAACGAGTCGCCTGAGGATGCCGTGGCAGAGGGCACCTTTCGGCGCGATCTGTTGTTTCGCATAAACACGGTCATGCTAAGTGTGCCGTCGTTGCGTGAACGGCGTGATGACGTGGCATTTTTGTTCACGCATTTTGTCACGCAATACGCTCAAGTTTATGAGGTCACGCCACCTGAATTGACCCAAGAAGACATCGCGGTTTTGCTGGCGCATGATTGGCCCGGCAACGTGCGCGAACTGCGTAATGTGGCTGAGCGGCGGGTGTTGGCGGCGCGGCGCGGACTTGGGTCCGTGACCCAAGCCTTGCATGCGGATCACACCTTTGATGAGGTGCCAAATACGCTGCGCGAAGCTGTGGCCAGTTTTGAGCGCGAATTGATTGCCAAAGCGATCAAAGCCCATGAGGGCCGGATGGATGCCGTGGCCGAAGCTTTGGGGATTGGTCGGCGGACATTGAACGAGAAGATTGTCAAATTGGGGTTGAACAAGGATGATATCTTGTAAAGGCTCGTTGATCGTTTTGAGGTTAATTTGCCCTGCGGAAATCCGCAGAGAGATGGCATAGCCCCGCGCGGGTTTCTTCGTATCGCACAGGCCTTTCTTTCTAGATCATAGGGTCAAGCCGCGCGGGTTGCGACGGCATTTGATCTCTGGGAGGATATCATGAATAAATTTTTGGGACGTGCTGCACTGGCGGCGCTTGTGGTTGGTTTTGCGGGCGAAGCCATGGCAACCGAATGGAATGTGTCGCTATGGGGCAAACGCCGTGCCTTTACCGAGCACGTTGAAAAGCTTGCCGAACTTGTGTCTGAGAAAACAGGCGGCGAGTTTACGTTAAACATTTCTTATGGCGGATTGTCTAAGAACAAAGAGAACCTTGATGGTATTTCCATCGGCGCGTTTGAAATGGCGCAATTCTGCGCGGGTTATCACGCCGATAAAAACCCATCCATCACCGTGATGGAATTGCCATTCCTTGGGATCAGCTCTTTGGAAATGGAACGCGATGTGTCCATGGCGGTTTATGCGCACCCTGCGGTTCAGGCCGATTTGGCGCGTTGGAATGCCAAGTTGCTGATGCCGTCTCCATTGCCGCAATACAATTTGGCGGGCCTTGGGGATGTACCGACTTCTATCGCTGATTTCGAAGGTCTGACAGTGCGTGCCACGGGTGGTATCGGTGCGGCCATGGCCGCGGCGGGTGCGGTTCCGACATCTATGTCAGCCACAGAAGTGCGCCAATCTATGGACAGCGGCGTCATTCGCGCTGCGGCGTTCGCACCTCACGCGCATATGTCATTTGGCACGGTTGAGAACGCCACGTGGTGGACATCGAATTTGAACCCAGGTGCGGTGAACTGCCCCGTTGTTGTGAACACTGACGCCTATGACGCGTTGAGCGATGCGGAAAAAGAGGCGCTTGATAGCTCTGTTGATGAGGCGCTTGACCACTACATTGACGCCTATAATGAGAAAACCATGGCCGCATGGGGACCGTTGTTGGACGAAAAAGGCATCACGCAAGTGACGTTTTCTGACGCTGATTTGGAGGCGTTCAAAGCGGCCGCCGCAACGCCTGCGGCCACAGCATGGATCGCAGAAAATACCAAACGCGGTCTGCCAGCCCAAGAGCTTTACGATCTTGTGATCAGCAAGATCTCAGGCGGCATGTAATCTGCCCGACCATTTATTTGGCCCGCCTTACTTTTGTGGGGCGGGCTTTTTTGGTCACTATTTAAAATATCAAAAGGGGAAGAGAGATGGCTGGTTCTGCAGTTGTGCTCACCGACGACAGTTGGCTGAGCCGTATCGATCAAAAACTATACCGCGTTGAAGGTGTTCTGGCTCTGGTCAGTGGCTTGGCCGTGTTCAGCTTGATGCTTTTGGCCGTTGTCTCAGTGACGGGGCGCAATTTTTTTGCACAGCCTTTGCCCGGCTATGTCGATTGGATCGAGCAAGCCATGCCGCTCATCGCCTTTATGGGCATCGCATTCACTCAGCGTGATGGCGGGCACATTCGGATGGATATGGTCGTGGGCGCCCTCAAAGGGCGGCCATTGTTTGTGCTCGAACTTGTGACAACCTTTGTGATGCTTGTGTTCATGGCGTTGCTGGTCTGGGGCACATGGGCACATTTTCAACGCAGCTTTGATTTTGCATCCCCTCTGTGGAGCCGCGACAGCTCAATGGACATCGGATTGCCGATCTGGCCGGCTAAATTATTGGCGCCCGTCGCGTTTTCAGTGCTGTGCCTGCGCTTGATTTTACAAGTCATCGGCTACGCCAAGGCGATTGTGTCTGGCACGCTCGAACCTGTGGCTGTGCCACTTCCCATAGATGTCGCGACCCAAGCCGCGATGGAGGCCAGCACAGTCACTGGCCATGATGAATAAGGAACGCGAGATATGGAACCTATTGAAATTGGTATAATCGTCTCGCTTGGCCTTTTGGTTTTGGTGATCATGGGCATGCGGGTGGCCTTTGCCGCTGGCACCGTTGGGCTTGTTGGGTTGATCTGGATTTTTTGGGCCAAGAAAGGCTTTGATCCGAATGATTTTGGGTGGGCTTTGACCGTTGCCGTGAAAACGGCAGGGCAGGTGCCCCATTCCAAAGTCTCTAGCCAAGCTTTGAGCCTGATCCCTACCTTTATCCTGATTGGTTATTTGGCTTATTACGCAGGCCTAACAAAAGCTTTGTTTACCGCGGCCAAGCGTTGGATCGCTTGGGTGCCCGGTGGTTTGGCTGTGGCGACGATCTTTGCCACCGCTGGATTTGCGGCTGTGTCTGGGGCATCAGTTGCGACATCAGCCGTGTTTGCGCGTATCGCTATTCCTGAAATGCTAGAGGCTGGCTATGACAAACGCTTTGCTGCGGGTGTTGTCGCGGCAGGTGGCACGCTGGCGTCATTGATCCCGCCCTCTGCGATTTTGGTGATCTACGCGATCATCGTGGAACAAGACGTGGGCAAACTGTTGTTGGCGGGCTTTATCCCCGGCATGTTTTCGGCCCTGATCTATGCGTTGCTGATTATCGGTTTGGCGATGACGATCAAAGGGTTTGGCCCGCCTGTTGGTGGGTTCACATGGCGTGAACGTTTTGAATGCTTGCCCGCTGCCGCGCCGATTTTGATCGTTGTGCTCACTATTGTGTTGTTCGTCTACAATCCGTTTGGTGGCGATGCGTGGGGCACGCCCACAGAAGGCGGCGCAATCGGGGCTTTTGTTGTCTTTCTTATGGCGCTGTATCGCGGCATGCGGTGGGACGAGTTGAAAAACGCTCTGTTGGAAACGGCCAAACTGACGGTGATGATTTTCACCATCATCTGGGGCGTCCTTATATATGTCCGCTTTTTGGGTTTTGCGGATTTGCCCGGGGCGTTCTCTGATTGGCTTGGCACCTTGTCGATGCCGCCTTTGATGATCTTGATCTGCATCTTGTTGGCCTACGCCGTGCTGGGCATGTTTATGGATGCAATCGGCATGATGCTGTTGACGCTGCCTGTGGTTTATCCTGCGGTTATGGCGCTCAACGGCGGTGAAATGGTATCGGCCGCTGACAGTGCCTTTGGGATGTCGGGGCCGATGTGTGCGATTTGGTTTGGCATCTTGGTGGTGAAAATGGCCGAATTCTGTTTGATCACCCCGCCCATTGGTCTCAACTGTTTCGTTGTCGCTGGTGTGCGTGATGATTTGACGGTGCAAGACGTGTTCAAAGGCGTGACGCCCTTCTTTATTGCCGATGCCATCACCATTGCTTTGCTCGTTGCTTTCCCGATGATCGTGCTTTGGCTGCCAATGCAGGCCTAAAACAACACTGCGAGTCGGGTTTCCCGACTCGCATTTGCCCATTTGCGGGGCAAAGCTGGGCAAGCCGCGTGATTTCCCCCTAAAAATGCAATGCTAAGGGGCAAGTATGTGCTTGCCGTGACGGTTTTGCAAAGTTTTTCATCTTAATAAATACATTTAAAACAATGACTTGGTGCGTTATTTCGCGTTAACGAATGTAAAACCATAAAAAGGTCTTGCGGATATATGGCACTCGCCTTAGAACCCCCCTTACCGGAAGCGACGAGGTTGCTGATGGGACGGACGGAACGGCTGCGAGGCTGGAAAGTTTAGGAAAATCAGAGGTT
>JBLHXX010000105.1:0-7000 GCA_047630475.1 Celeribacter sp.
GACGCACTCTTAGCGAATGACCAACTCATCGGCGCGGACATAACCTAGGACATCTCGGGCTTGTTCGTCGAGAAGGTCTAGATCCAAGTACCCGTCAGACATGCGCAAAGTTTTGTTGCGCATGACTTCCAGATCTGCCGCAAGTGTCGCACTCTTCGCTTGTAGGTCGTCAAGCTCCGCCTCAATTTGAATGCGGCGAAACAGCCCGTACTCACCTTGCACAGAGGCAAAGATGAAGTAACCGCCAAGAGTGACGATTATGGCTGTGTATATCAGAACAGCGATAGAAGGACGTTTGCGAATGGACGCCATGATAGGGGTGTTACCTGTAGTTACTGCCACGGCCACCTCTTATGGGTGATCCGTAGAGAGACTATGACACAGCCGAATCGCTTTGTGAATCCCTTTTCGAATCATGTGGGTGTTTTTTTGTGATCTAGAGGATTGCGATTTTACCTGTTGAATCAATTCGTTAACAAAGTGATCGTTCTCAACGAAAACGGGCGCAGCATTTTGTGCTGCGCCCGTTAGGTTCATCAATATGTGGTGGGGTTAACCCGCAACAGAGGCCGCGTGAATTTCTGTTGTTGCGACCCCGAGGATCGCATCAAAATCTGTGTCAGCTTGTTTTGCGTTCAATCCTTGGATCAAAGCACGCGAGAAAGACGCAATCATGCCTGTGTTTTGTGCCAATTTGGCGTTGGCTTCTTCGCGAGAATACCCACCAGACAGAGACACAACTTTCAAAACACGTGGGTGATCGATCAGCGGTTTGTAGAAATTTGGCACTGTTGGCAAAGACAGCTTGATCATCACCTGTTTGCTGTCGTCCAGCGCATCAAGTTCGGTCAGAATTTCGTCACGCAAAATTGCTTCGGCTTCGGCTTTGTCGGCAATCGAGATCGTCACCTCAGGTTCCAGCATTGGCATAAGGCCCGCTTTGATCACCTGTTCGCCAATCTCAAATTGCTGTTTCACAACGGCTTTGATGCCAACCGGATCCGCGGCGTTGATCACAGAACGTTCCTTGGTGCCAAACACCCCCAAAGACGCCGCGCGCGCCAAAAGATCATCAAGGCCAGGATTGGGTTTCATAAGTTGAACGCCATTGGCCTCATTTTCCAAACCCTTGTCGATTTTCAAGAACGGCACGACGCCTTTTTCTTGGAACAAGTATTGTGGTGTTGGTTTGCCTGCGACTTGGCGGTCCATGGTCATCTCAAACAAAATTGCCCCGATCACTTTGTCAGATGTAAAGGCTGGCGATTGCATGATGCGTGACCGCATGGCGTGGATCATGTCGAACATTTGTTCGTCGCCATTGTATTCATTTGGTTCGATCCCGTATTGCGCCAAAGCTTTTGGGGTAGATCCCCCAGATTGGTCAAGTGCTGCGATAAAGCCTTGGCCGTTGCGAATTTTGGCGGTCATTTCTTGGATCGACATGGGATTTCCTCATTACATCTGGGCCCCACAGGCGGGGCTGGTCATGGGTCTGAGCTGTGCCTAGCGTGGCTTTTATTTTCGCGCAATTGTGATCGCGCTAACATAATAAATGGTTGCGCTAACGGCGTGCGTGTTGGCGCTAACGGATTGATCATGCTTTGGTTTTTGCAAATTAGATATGCGGATATGCCTGCGTATAATTAAAAAAACACCTGCTCTCAAATGAGGCAGGCGTTTTAAAAATCACAAAATTTGTATCGACTGAGATTTAGCCAAGGGCTGCGACACCGGGCAATTCTTTGCCTTCCATCCATTCAAGGAACGCACCGCCTGCGGTTGAGATATATGTGAAATTATCCGCCACACCTGCCGCATTCACTGCCGCAACAGTGTCACCGCCGCCTGCAACAGAAATCAATGTGCCTGCGTCCGTTTGTTTGGCAATCTCGGCCAGCATCGCAAAGGTGCCTGTGCCGAATGGTTCAAGTTCAAACACACCCAAAGGCCCGTTCATGATCAGTGTTTTTGAGGCTGCAATCACGGCGTTGATTTGTGCCACTGATTTTGGCCCCGCGTCGAAAATCATCGCATCAGCAGGGCAGGCGTCCACGGCAACCGTTTCGTGTTTGGTGTTGGCGGCGAATTCCCAAGCGATGGTCACATCCACAGGCAGGATAATTTCGCAACCCGCCTCATCGGCCTTTTTCAAAATATCGCGCGCGGTGTCCGCCAAATCATGCTCACAAAGCGACTTGCCAACGTTCACACCTTTGGCGGCCAAAAACGTATTGGCCATGCCGCCGCCAATCACAAGGTGATCGACTTTGCGCACGAGATTGCCCAGCAATTCAAGTTTTGTAGACACTTTTGCGCCGCCAACAATGGCCACAACTGGGCGCTCAGGTTTGGCCAAAGCGGCCTCGAGAGCGGTCAATTCAGCTTGCATCAAACGGCCAGCACAAGACGGCAAAAGATGCGCCACGCCGGTTGTGGAGGCATGCGCACGGTGCGCCGCAGAAAACGCATCATTGCAAAAAATGTCACCAAGCGAGGCCAAGAACTGCGCCATGCGTGGGTCGTTGTCTGTTTCCATATTGGTGAAACGTGTGTTTTCCACCAAAACAACCGACCCCGCAGGCAAGGCGTCCAGCGCCTCACGCGATGGTTTTTCGATAAATGTTACATCTCGGCCAAGCGTTTCCGTCACCGCAGGCAGAATGTGCGACAATGACAATTCAGGGACGTATTCGCCTTTTGGACGTCCGAAATGCGCAAGCATCACCGGCACGCCGCCTTTTGTGACAATGTCGTCGATCGTTGGTTTGATACGCTCAATGCGGGTGGCATCTGTGACGCGACCCTTTTCCATTGGCACATTAATGTCCACACGCGTGAGCACAATTTTGCCGTTCAAATCCATGTCGTCGAGCGTTTTCCAAGCCATGAGGGTATCCTTGCAGGGTCTAATCAATGAATTTCCTTCTGTTTGCCTCTCTGTGTGGCCCGCGTCAATGGTCACATCTTTGGCAAGGGGGCGCTTTAGGTGAAACTTGCCCTTTCCCTTGGCTGTTTTGCGTCTTAGATTGCGCGCCAACAGACCTATTTTATAGACAAGGACCCAAACCATGGCCGATATCAAAGATCCAGAAAACACGATCCTCGTTGAACTTGAGCATGGCCAAGTTGTGATCGAACTTTTGCCTGATGTGGCCCCACAGCACTGTGCGCGGATGAAAGAGCTTGCACGCTCAGGTGCCTATGACGGCGTTGTGTTTCACCGCGTGATTGACGGCTTTATGGCGCAAACGGGCGATGTTCAGTTTGGCAACCAAAACAAAGATTTCGAAATCCGCCGTGCCGGTACCGGCAGCTCTGATTTGCCCGATGTGCCCGCAGAATTTTCCAGCTTGCCCCATGATCGCGGCACCTTGGGGGCGGCGCGTTCGCAAAACCCTGATTCTGCTAACTCACAGTTTTTCATCAACTTTTCCGACAACCACTTCCTCAACAACCAGTACACAGTCTACGGGCGTGTGATTTCTGGCATGGAAGCGGTCGACAAAGTGACACGCGGTGAGCCAGCACAATACCCAGATTGCATGATCTCAGTGAAAGTGGCTGCGGATGTTTAAGTCTGCTGTAACAGCGTTGGCCGTGCTTGCCTCTGCACCAGCTTTGGCCACAGGCCTGGAGGTCACGGTCGCAGGCGAGGCCAATGGTGTGATCCATATCGACTTGCTCGAAGATGTGGCGCCAAATCATGTGGCGCATATCACCAAATTGGCCTCTGAAGGCGCATACGATAACGTTGTGTTCCACCGCGTGATCGATGGGTTTATGGCGCAAACTGGCGATGTCGAGTTTGGCAAAATGGATGCTGATGGCTTTTCCATGCAGTCGGCTGGCCGTGGTGGGTCACAGTATCCTGATTTGAAAGCCGAGTTTTCGGATGAGAATTTCGACACAGGCGTTGTGGGCATGGCCCGCTCGCAAAGTCCAGATTCTGCCAACTCTCAGTTCTTCATCATGTTCGCTCCTGCGCCACATCTCAATGGCGGTTACACCGTCGTCGGGCGTGTGACTGAGGGCATGGATATTGTCAACGCCATCAAAAAAGGTCGCGGCCCGAACGGTGCTGTGATCGGTGCGCCTGACAAAATGGTCTCTGTGACCGTCACGGACTAAAGCGCTTTGCGAAAATAGATGTATGAGGCCTCGCTGCGTGCGGGGCCTTTTGCGTTTCAGGGGGCGTTACTCAAATCATAATTACAAAAAAGGGGCCATACAGGACGGCCCCTTTTCCAAAATCAGTCTGTGCCGCGTGTTATTTTAAAACAACCAAAGCATGGCGTTTTTTACCTGCAGATAGCTTCATCGGGGTCGCCAAATCCGCAGCTGTCACCAAGGTGCCCGTATCTTTGTGATCTGCGTCGTTCACTTTCGCGCCATTGTCAGCAAACAAGCGCTTTGCCTCTTTGCCTGTGCCCGCAAGACCTGCACGCACGAAAAGCTGTACAATAGAAATGCCATCACCAATGTCATCCGCTGTGAGTTCCAGCGTTGGAAGATCATCCCCCGTGCCGCCTTTTTCAAACACTTCACGCGCGGTCGCTTCAGCCGCTTCAGCCGCGGCGCGGCCGTGCAAAAGCGCTGTCACTTCGTTGGCCAAAATAATCTTGGCTTCATTGATGTCAGAGCCTTCCAACGCGCCAAGACGATCACATTCCTCAACGGGCAGCTCTGTGTAAAGCTTCAAAAAACGCCCTGTGTCGGCGTCAGTGGTGTTACGCCAAAACTGCCAAAACTCATAAGAACTCAGCATGTCCTCATTGAGCCAAATCGCGCCAGATTGCGATTTTCCCATCTTTTTTCCGTCAGACGTGGTCAGCAAAGGCGAGGTCAGCCCGAAAATGGAATTGTCGACAACACGGCGCGTCAAATCGATACCGTTGACGATATTGCCCCATTGATCTGATCCGCCCATTTGCAGCATACACCCGTAACGACGGTTCAGCTCCAAAAAGTCATAAGCCTGCAAAATCATGTAGTTAAACTCAAGGAACGACAAAGATTGTTCGCGATCAAGCCGTGATTTCACACTTTCAAAAGACAACATCCGGTTGACCGAAAAATGCTTGCCGATGTCGCGCAAAAATTCGAGGTAGTTCAACCCATCAAGCCATTCAGCGTTGTTGAGCATCAAGGCTTTATTGTCTGCCTCACTGTCATAATCGATGTAATGTGCGAATACTTTCTTGATGCCTGCAATGTTCTCGTTGATCTTATCCTCGGTCAACAAAGGACGCTCATCAGCGCGAAAACTCGGGTCGCCCACTTTCGTGGTGCCGCCGCCCATCAAGGTGATCGGCTGATGTCCGGTTTTTTGCAACCAGCGCAACATCATGATCTGAATGAGAGACCCGACATGCAAAGACGACGCCGTGGCATCAAAGCCGATATAGGCCGGAACCACACCTTTGCTCAGGGCTTCATCAAGGCCTTGATAATCTGTGCAATCGGCCAAAAAACCGCGTTGCATCATCACTGCCATAAAGTCTGATTTTGGGTGGTAGGTCATCGGGTATTATCCATTTGTAGGGCGTGCGATGCCTGATATATCTGGACCGAGGCCAAAGGGAAAGAGTGTCATGACGGTGAAAACCAAAGCAAAGCCAATTTGGATCGCGGGCTGCATGTCTGGCACCTCTTTGGATGGCGTCGATGTGGCGATGATTTTGACCGATGGTGAGGCAATTTTTGAATTTGGCGACAGCTTTTTTCGCCCCTATTCGGGTTCTGAGCAAGCTTTGTTGCGGTCTCAACTGGGGCTTTGGAAGGCCACTGATGAGGCCTGCGAACTGATCGAAACGGCTCACGCCGAAGCACTGTCACATCTGCAAGATTATGAAATGGTTGGGTTTCATGGTCAAACATTTGCCCATGATCCGCGTGGCCTTGGGACGTACCAAGCGGGCGATGGGGCTGTGCTGGCTGAAATCACTGGCGTGCCAGTTGCCTGGGATTTTCGGTCCAACGATGTGCAAATGGGCGGGCAGGGTGCGCCACTTGCGCCGTTTTT
Source organism: Celeribacter sp. (assembly GCA_047630475.1). GTDB lineage: Bacteria > Pseudomonadota > Alphaproteobacteria > Rhodobacterales > Rhodobacteraceae > Celeribacter. The sequence continues at coordinate 6,026 of JBLHXX010000105.1, forward strand.
TCATCACGCCTGTGCGCAGTACATTGGGGCCACGGCCCCTGTTGTCTTTTTGAATTTAGGCGGGGTTGGAAATCTCACTTGGGTCGCCCCTTCGATCACGGACCCTGCGCAAACTGGCGCTTTGTTGGCTTTTGATACTGGGCCTGCGAATGCGCCGATCAATGACTTGTGTATGACGCGTTTGGGCAAACCTTATGATGAGAACGGTGGTTTAGCGTTTCAAGGGACTGTGGATATGGGGCTTCTGGATACCTTTTCGCGTCATGCATATTTCGCCAAAATACCACCTAAGTCATTAGATAGAAATGATTTCCATGATACTTTGACACAAGTTGAAAGCTTGAACGACGCCGATGCCGCAGCCACATTGGCCGCCATGGCCGCCGCTGCTGTGGCCCAAGGGATGGAGCATTGTCCACGCCCGCCCGCGCGGGTGTTGGTCTCTGGCGGGGGTAGTAAAAACGCAACTCTGATGGCGATGATTGCCGCTGGCGTGGACTGCCCTGTTGAGCCAATTGAAGCGGTCGGTTTGGATGGCGACATGTTAGAAGCGCAAGCCTTTGCCTATCTCGCCATGCGCGTCACGCGCGGCCTGCCAACGTCCTGCCCAAGCACAACAGGTGTTGCTGCGGCGATTGGTGGGGGGCGGGTGTCTAAGCCTCATTAGGCTATTGATGTTATCGTGTCCTGATCGGTCGCGTTCCATTTACTGCGGCGTAGGCGTAGGCGTTTGAAAATGGCGATGAGGGACAATACGATCCAGAAACTCTGGATCAGGGTCGCAGGCAAGTTGAACGACGCGAGTTGTGAGATCAAAACACAGGCTGCTGCCACCAGATTGACGGCAAAGAAACGACACTGGTACGAGTGCACGCGTTGTGATGTCAGCAGGATGTAATTTAGCACATAGAGGCCAAACCCAAGCAAGCCGATGATGCTGCAAGCCTTTAAAAATAAGGGGTCTGAGAGCATGAT
>JBLHXX010000106.1:0-6975 GCA_047630475.1 Celeribacter sp.
GTTGCTGAGGTTGCTGAGGTTGCTGAGGTTGCTGAGGTTGCTGAGGTTGCTGAGGTTGCTGAGGTTGCTGAGGTTGCTGAGGTTGCTGAGGTTGCTGAGGTTGCTGAGGTTGCTGAGGTTGCTGAGGCATCAGACGAGACAGCCCCACAAGACGCAAGCAGCGATGACACATCTGTTGGCGCTATTTTGTCGGCACTCGGATCAGACACATCAGAGGAATCATCTGATGCGCGACCTGAGACCTCAGCAGGCGACGCACTCCATAACGATGCGGATCAAGCCCTGCATGATATCGACCCGACATTGGCCGCGGACATCGCAGAAGCCACACGCGCACCAGAACAAACATCCGACGCATCGGATCAACCAGACCCATTGCGCCGTGTGCGGGCACGTGTCATCAAAATGCGCCGTACTGACGTGGACAGTTTGCCATCTCAAACAGTGTCTGAAATAGACACGACATCAGATGCAGCTGAATTTGATGCCGCAAGTTTTGCAGCTAAATTAAACTTCGATGCCTCTGCCGAGGAAACCTCTGCTGACGTTGCTTTGATTGATGATGCAGTCGAACCATCTGAGGCAGGCGATCTGACCGAATTGTTGCGCAAAGAATTGGGCACATCCTCTTTGGACGATGACGCTGAAGACGAATTGATGCGCGAGTTGGCTGAAGTGACAGCAAAAACCGGAACGGACTCTGAGGTTGCTGCGGATATTTTGTCGGATATGGACGACGCAGCCCCAATTCAAGACGAGGCCCCAGTTCGCATCACAGATGCGCAGCTTGCACAAGATATCGCGGCCGATTTAGCAGATGATGCTGATTTTCGCCTTGATGACAGCACGGACGATACCGCCGAAGACGACGTTTTAGACGATGACGAAGCGCGCAACATGTTTGGCACATCAGACGAATCCATGTCACGTTTGCTCGACGCAGCCGAGCGCGAAATGGAAGACGGCGAAAATACACGTCGCCGCAATGCGATCCAGCATCTGAAAGCGGCCGTCGCGGCCACCCGCGCAGAGCAAACCGAACCAGAGACCCGTGACGAACAAGAGGTTGCACAGGCCGATCCGTACCGCGAGGACCTAGCTCGTGTGGTGCGCCCGCGCCGCCCAACTGAGGCCTCAACCCCAACGCCACGTCGCCTTGCCCCACTTATGCTGGTGTCCGAGCAACGTATCGACGCACCGCAAGACATTCCAATGGGCGCAAATATCTCACCCGTGCGCCCGCGTCGCATTTCATCTGCTGCCCTTGCCGTTCAAGAAGACGAACAGTTTGCAACACAGGCCGAAGATGATGGCGCGGCTTCGCTTGGCGTGACGGCTGCGCAGCTCGGTGAAGGGACTGATACCTTTGCAGATTATGTCGAAACAGTTGGAGCCGAAGGTCTCAGTGAATTGCTTGAAGCCGCGGCCGCCTATTCAAGCTTTGTGGAAGGGCGCGAGACTGTGACTCGTCCGCAGATCATGCGCTTGGCCAGCCAAGCCATGCCAGAAGAGTTCCCATTGGAGGAGCGTCTGCGCTCTTTCGGGCAACTTTTGCGCCAAGGCAAAATCCGCAAAATCAAACGCGGTCATTTTGTTGTTGCCGATGGCACACGCTTTAAACCGGAAGCTGCGGCCAGCTAAGGGCGCAAGATGTCCACCAAATACAAAAAAGGCCGCTCAGATGAGCGGCCTTTTTGTATCTAAAGCTTAGTGTCTCACACTCACAGATTAAGCGTCGTCTAGATCTTGATCCGTAGAAGCATCAGGTTGGCCAATCCCCATGAATACAGATTTCAACGGGATCGCCCAAAGAATGCCCATGCCCACATAGATTGCCAATTCAACCCACATAGATGGCCGCTCAAACAGGCTAACAACCTTGAGGCACACAGCGATATAGACAGGCAGCCCCACCACAAGCACCCAAAGGGCCACGCGACGACGCGCTTTGTAAGACAGGGCCATCTGGATCAATCCTCAAACGGGTCAGTGACAAGAATCGTATCTTCGCGCTCGGGCGATGTGGACAACATCGCAACGGGGCATCCGATCAATTCTTCGACGCGGCGCACGTATTTCACTGCATTTGCAGGCAAATCGTTCCAAGAGCGCGCGCCTTCAGTGGATTCAGACCACCCTGGCATTTCCTCATAGATCGGTTTGCAACGCATTTGCTGATCGGCCGCTGTTGGCAAGTAATCCAATGTTTTACCATCAAGATCATAGCCAACACAGATTTTCAGCGTCTCGAACCCATCCAAAACGTCCAGCTTGGTGAAAGAAATCCCATTCACGCCAGAGGTCGCACAGGTTTGGCGCACAAGCACGGCATCGAACCAACCACAGCGGCGTTTTCGGCCTGTGTTGGTGCCAAATTCATGACCGCGTTCGCCAAGGCGTTGACCATCAGCGTCATCAAGTTCGGCTGGAAACGGTCCTTCGCCCACGCGTGTGGTGTAAGCTTTGACGATGCCAAGCACATAATCAATCGCACCGGGTCCCATGCCAACACCTGTGGCGGCCTGGCCTGCGATCACGTTGGACGAGGTTACAAACGGGTATGTGCCAAAATCGATGTCCAAAAGCGCGCCTTGGGCGCCTTCAAACAAGATACGTTTGCCGGCTTTGCGTTTTTCCGCGAGCACTTTCCAAACGGGGGCTGCGTATTGCAAAATTGTTGGCGCGATCTCTTTGAGCTGCGCGATCAACGCATCACGATCGATCGGGGCAATCCCCAAGCCTTTACGCAGCGGATTGTGGTGCTGCAACGCACGATCAACATGGGCGATCAAGGTTGTCTCATCCGCCAAATCGGCAACGCGCACAGAGCGACGGCCCACTTTATCTTCATACGCTGGACCGATACCACGACCGGTTGTGCCGATCTTGGTGCCTTGCGAGGCCGCTTCTTCGCGCGCCCGATCAAGTTCGCCATGAATTGGCAAAATCAGTGGCGTGTTTTCTGCGATCATCAGGTTTTCGGGGGAAATATCCACACCCTGCGCCTGAATAGAGGTGATTTCTTTCACAAGATGCCATGGGTCAAGCACAACACCATTGCCGATCACAGACAGTTTTCCACCGCGCACAACGCCTGACGGCAGGGCTGCGAGTTTGTAAACTTTCCCATCGATAACGAGTGTGTGACCCGCGTTGTGACCGCCTTGAAAGCGCGCAATCACATCTGCGCGCTCGGACAACCAGTCCACAATCTTGCCTTTACCCTCGTCACCCCATTGGGCGCCGACTACAACGACGTTTGCCATATCCTAATTCCTTTGGATTGGATGAAACCCGCGTCGGTATAGCCATTGGTGCGCTATGATGAAACCTTAAAACAGCATCGATTGGACCTAAGCGGCATCTGTTTTGTGCGATTGCTTGAAATTAACGCCTGATTTGCGGCGGACAGACCTAAATTCAGGTCCTATCCTGCTCACATGACACTCTTTGCCTTACCTGATTCCGAAACGTTATACACAGCACTTGTTGCGCGCGATCCCTCATATGAAGGCCGCGCCTTTGTCGGCGTCACGTCCACGGGTATTTTTTGTCGCCTCACCTGCCCTGCGCGTAAACCTAAATTCGAAAATTGTACGTTTTTTGACACCATTGGCGGCTGTATTGAGGCGGGCTTTCGCCCCTGCAAACGCTGTCACCCTCTCAGACCCGCAACGGATGCGGAACCTGTGATCAAAACCTTGCTGGACGCGCTTGAAGATTGCCCTGATCACAAATGGCGCGAAGGTGACATTGCCGACATGGGGCTGGACCTGTCCACTGTACGCCGCGCGTTTAAGCGCCATTTTGGTATGACATTCTTGGAATTGGCCCGCCTTGAACGGCTTCGCAAAGGGTTTGAGATTTACAATGACGGCGGCAAAGTCATTGATGCGCAGCTAGAGGCAGGGTTTTCATCGCCGTCTGCCTTTCGCGCATCCGTCAATCGTTTGCTTGGCGCGGCCCTTGGGACCCTATCGAAAACGCCTCTATTGTGCATCCACTGGATAGATACGCCGCTGGGGCCGATGATTGCTGTGGCAGACAAATCAACGTTGCATCTGCTTGAATTCATGGACCGAAAAGCCCTGCCCACGGAAATGAAAAAACTTAACGCCGGAGCAAATGGCGCGCTTGGCTTTGGACGCACAGCCATTCATGATCTTCTGGCTCTACAGCTTGCCGATTATTTTGACGGCATATCTGCCCATTTCACCGTGCCACTACACTACCATGGAAGCGGTTTTACGGGGCGTGTATGGGACGCTCTGCGTCACATTCCCGCGGGACACACCATCAGTTACGGCGCGCTGGCCAAAATCATCGACAAACCGACGGCGTCACGCGCCGTTGCCAAAGCCAATGGGGCCAATCAAATCGCCATTTTGATTCCATGCCACCGCGTCATCGGCGCAGATGGCTCGCTCACCGGTTATGGTGGTGGATTGTGGCGCAAACAAAAACTGATCGAGATCGAAGCACGTTACGCTAAGTCGGCGCGGACAGGCCAACCATAGGCCACTTCGCTTAAAGCGCCATCAGGACGATCATCGCGGCGCTCGGTGATAAGTTCGGCACCCAAAGCCTTATAAAAGGCCCGTGCAGGTTCATTTGCAGACAAAACCCAAAGGGCGGTGCCTTGCAATTTCATATCAGACATCGCCTCAGAGCAAGCTTCCATCAAAGCGCGACCCAGCCCCGCACGTTGATGATCCCCCTGCACATAAATCGCAGAAATCTCACCAGCATATTCATTTGCCAAATCCGGATCACGCTGTTGCCCACAGGATGCAAACCCTTGCACGACACCGTCAATTTCGGCCACAAAACACACGCCAGCAGCTGTCTCGGCGTAGGCACTTAATATTTTGGCCCACCCCTTTTCACGATCAAACACAGACATACGTTCAATCAGCGCGTCAGGCACAAGACCTTTATAGGCAGAGTTCCAAACAGCGACCTGTACGATCGCAATCGCATGGGTGTCGTTTAATGTGGCGGACCGAATGGTGACAGATGTATTCATAAGGAGTTTGTATCATCGCGGTTTCAAATGACAATGGATCAGTGCCCCAATTGAGCCCCGCCCACATATATTTAAACGCGGTCCAACGCACGGTTGCTAAGTGAACGCGCGCGCCAACAAGGCCGCGCATCAACCAAAATCTTCACGACCAAACGCCAAAGAGCGGACACAAGGGGTTGCGCGCCCGCTGCATATTTCATAAATACCAGCATCGAACTCATCCGAAGGCTTCCCCCATGGAAAACGTCATCCTTATCGTCCATCTGATTCTTGCGCTGTGCTTGATTGGTATTGTGCTGCTTCAGCGTTCTGAAGGTGGCGGGCTTGGTATGGGCGGCGGTGGCGGCGGCGACGTCATGAGCGGCCGTGCTGCGGCGTCTGCTTTGGGCAAACTGACATGGATTTTTGCCATCGGGTTCATCTGTACGTCCATCACATTGACTGTTTTGGCCCGCCGCGAGGCCGCCAGCTCATCCGTTGTTGATAATGTATTGATCGAAGATGCGGCCACGGCAACAACACCAAGCTTGCCTGACGCAAGCACCTTGTTGCCCCCTTCTGCCGCAGATGCGCCCCTCGCGCCCCCTCGCGCTGAATAAACAAATCTAACGATAGCTTGGGCATAGCGGATTTTCATCCGCAAGATGTTGCGGTTCGGTTGTGCGGGACGTCCGAATCTGTTAGTCCATAAATCCCGTGAACATGGCGTTTTTTAGCGCCATGCCTCAAACTTTTTTTGACCACTCACGGGAGCCTCACCTCACTATGGCACGTTACGTTTTCATCACCGGCGGTGTTGTTTCCTCACTCGGCAAAGGCCTTGCCTCTGCTGCTCTTGGCGCTTTGTTGCAAGCGCGCGGTTACACAGTCCGCCTGCGCAAACTTGATCCCTACCTCAACGTTGATCCGGGCACGATGAGCCCGTTCGAGCACGGCGAAGTGTTTGTCACCGATGACGGCGCTGAGACCGATCTTGATCTGGGTCACTACGAGCGGTTCACAGGTGTTGCCGCGCGTAATACAGATTCGATTTCATCAGGTCGCGTCTACACCAATGTTTTGGAAAAAGAGCGTCGCGGTGACTATTTGGGGAAAACCATCCAAGTGATCCCGCATGTGACCAATGAGATCAAAGATTTCATCGACATCGGCGATGACGAAGTTGATTTCATGCTCTGCGAAATTGGTGGCACCGTAGGCGATATCGAAGGCCTGCCGTTCTTTGAAGCGATCCGTCAATTCGCCCAAGACAAGCCTCGTGGTCAGTGTATTTTCATGCACCTCACGCTGTTGCCTTACATCGCGGCCTCTGGTGAGTTGAAAACAAAACCGACACAGCACTCCGTGAAAGAGCTGCGCACAATCGGCCTTCAGCCAAACGTTTTGGTCTGTCGCTCTGAGCACCCGATCCCAGAAAAAGAGCGCGAAAAAATCGCTCTGTTCTGTAACGTGCGCAAAGAAGACGTGATTGCAGCGCCTGATTTGAAATCCATATACGAGGCGCCACTGGCGTACCACCGCGAAGGTTTGGACCAAGCCGTGCTTGACGCCTTTGGCATCGCCCCTGCCCCCAAACCAGACCTCACAGTTTGGCATGACGTGGCAGACCGCGTGTTCAACCCCGAGGGTGAAGTGAAAGTCGCCATCGTCGGCAAATACGTGCAGCTTGAAGACGCCTACAAATCCATCGCAGAAGCGCTGACACATGGCGGCATGGCCAACCGTGTGAAAGTGAAAATCGAATGGGTCGACGCCGAGTTGTTTGAAAACGAAGATCCCGCGCCCTACCTCGAAGGCTTCCATGCGATCTTGGTCCCCGGCGGCTTTGGCGAACGTGGCACTGAGGGCAAAATCAAAGCGGCGCAATTCGCACGCGAGCGCAAAATCCCCTACCTCGGAATTTGTTTGGGCATGCAGATGGCCGTGATTGAAGCCGCGCGCAACTTGGC
>JBLHXX010000107.1:0-6556 GCA_047630475.1 Celeribacter sp.
AAATCCATCAAGGCCGAACTGATCTGGTGCAACCGCTGGGAAACCAGACGCCAAGCCGAGGGGCGATCTTCCAGTATATCAAGGGTCCTATAATCCGCGTCGAAGGCACTCGCCGTTAGGTAGCAAAAGCCCCTTGGCCTTCAAGCGAAAGGCCGCATAAAGGTGTTGAGAGGCCGGAACGAAAGCCCGACAAGGCCAAATGTGTACACATGATAAAGTCGCTTGAGAAGAATGAAACCGTTTCCGGTAAAATCGGAGGCGGTTCACAGGATCAATCGGCACTCTCACCGTCGTCTTTTATGACGCTGAAATGGTCAGAGCAGGCCCACATCCGGCCCCATTGCGAGACCCAAAGAGTGGGTTGTGTGCGCAACATTGGGCTAATTTCACCATGCAGATGGTTTTGGCCTGTTGCGCTGATACCGTGAATTTCGCTGGCAACAATGCTCATCATGGCATCAGCATCGCTTGATTTTCCAGCTTTCGAGTTTTCTTCAAGACCACTCAGGACTGTTTCGAGCACCTGCTGACTTTCTGGGTGACGCCATTTGTCACTCAGGACGACTTTTCGCATTGCTGGGATGGCACAAGCACCTCTTGGAATGGCGCTCGCTGCGAACATGCTTGTGGCTCTGGCTAACATTGTAAAAGCTCCTTTGGCAGTGATGCCTTGCGTTTTGGAAATTATCTTTACTTTAGGTCAATCAATTTTTTTAGCAAGATGAATGTCATGCAAGTGTATGGGCAAGCGTACGGCAAAATAAAGCCCCCGATGCGCAAACATCGGAGGCCTAATTTTCGTGTGTCTTCGGAAAAAGACCATTCGCACGTCAGATCAAAGCGATCCTAGAGCATGCCTTCGCGTTGAGCTTTTTTACGAGCCAACTTGCGAGCACGGCGGACGGCTTCGGCTTTCTCGCGTGCTTTTTTGACGGAGGGTTTCTCGAAATGTTGCTTGAGCTTCATTTCACGGAAAACGCCTTCGCGCTGAAGTTTTTTCTTCAGGGCACGGAGAGCTTGATCGACATTGTTGTCGCGAACGCTAACCTGCATGTGGTGTCACCACCTTCCTAGTTAGATTTGCATGAATTGCAGGAACCCGCCCTATAGCAATACAGCACCAGCTTGTCTACCATGCGAATAGGCCCAATAGGAGAGATCCGATGCAAAGCACCGCTTACCCCGATTCCACCCGTGAAAAACTGGTCGAAGCCGCGATTCCCCATGTGGTTTTCGATGGCTGGGGGCCAGAGACGTTCCAAGCGGCTATGGATGATTCGGGCGTGCCGGAACAAATGGCGCGTGTGGCGGCCCCGCGTGGGTCTGTCGATTTGGCAGCAGCCTATCACAAAGGCGGTGACCGCGCGATGATGGCGGCGCTGGATGCGGCTGACATGAGCGCCATGCGGTTTCGCGACAAAATTGCCCATGCTGTTTGGGTGCGTCTGCAATCGGTGGACCGCGAAGTTGTGCGTCGTGGCATGTCTTTGTTCTCACTGCCGCACTACGCGCCTGAGGGTCTACGGTTGGTGTGGGAAACGGCAGATGTGATTTGGAACACGCTGGGCGATACATCTGTGGATGTAAATTGGTACACAAAACGCGCCACATTGTCGGCGGTGTTCACCTCAACGGTCCTATTTTGGCTCGGTGATGACAGCGAGGGATTCAGCGACACCAAGGCATTTTTAGATCGGCGCATCGACGATGTGATGTCGTTCGAGAAAGCCAAAGCAGGCGTGCGCGAGAACAAAGCCTTGTCTGCACTTTTTGCCCTGCCAAGCGCGATTTTGGGAACGATCAAAGCCCCCGCAGGCGTGCGGCGTGATGATGTTCCAGGCACTCAACGAGGAAATCCATAATGTCTTTGCCAACCATGATGCGTGCGATTGAAATTACAAAGCCTGGTGCGCCAGAGGTGCTGCAAATCTGCGAACGCCCTGTGCCCGCGCCCGAGGCCGATGAGATTGTGATCAAGGTGGCCTATGCAGGTGTGAACCGTCCCGATGCATTGCAGCGCGCCGGCCTTTATAACCCACCTGCGGGGGCGTCTGATTTGCCCGGACTTGAGGCCGCGGGCGAAGTGGTCGCCATTGGTGCTGCCGTGTCGGATTGGCGTGTGGGCGATCAAGTCTGTGCGCTGTTGCCGGGGGGCGGGTATGCCGAATATGTCGCCACGTCTGCTGTTCACGCCTTGCCCGTGCCCAAAGGGTTGTCATTGCGCGAGGCGGCCTGTTTGCCCGAGACGTTTTTCACGGTCTGGAGCAACGTGTTCATACGCGGCGGATTGCAAGCGGGCGAGCGGTTCTTGGTGCATGGCGGATCGTCTGGCATTGGCACAACGGCGATCCAATTGGCGCGGGCGTTTGGGGCGCGGGTGTTTGCAACGGCTGGATCCGATGAGAAATGCGCGGCCTGTCTGAAACTTGGCGCAGAGCGCGCGATCAATTACCGCACCGAGGATTTCGTCGATGTTTTAAAGGCCGAGGGCGGTGCCAACCTGATTTTGGATATGGTGGGCGGCGACTACATTGCGCGCAATATCAAAACGCTGGCCCCTGATGGGCGTCTGGTCAATATCGCGTTTTTGAATGGTCCCAAAGCCGAGATCAACTTCGCATTGGTGATGGCCAAACGTTTGACGGTCACAGGATCGACTTTGCGCCCGCAATCTGTCGCGGCCAAAGCCACGATTGCCGAGGCTCTATTGGACAAAGTTTGGCCGTTGATCGAGGCAGGGCAGGTCGGCCCCGTGATGCATTCCGAGTTTGCATTGGAACATGCGTCTGATGCCCATACGCTGATGGAAACCAACGCCCATATCGGCAAGATCGTTCTGCGCGTGGCGGGCCCCTGACGCCCTTTAGTCGATTTTGTCCAAGCGCGCTTTGGTGAGGGTGCAATCACGGATCGTGTCTTGGCCGCAGGTCCGTGGCTCTAGATCCTTTGATAGACAAATGCGGACCTCTTGGATGCGGCTGTCTTTGCAGGTGACCGTGATCTCGTCGCGGTCCAACCCATCATTGGTGCTCATGAACGCTTGTTCGATCACTGAGGCGGGCACCAACACATCTTTGGTGAGTGACTGAAACGCTGCGGGGCGGGTGATCTTTTCAAAGGCCTCGCGCGATGTATCAAGATACTCTTGCGCCTCAAGCCCCGCACAGCGCCCGTGTTTTTTCCACTGATACCAAGCGGCGCCAGCTGTGCCCATGATGTCTTCCATTGCCTCGGTTTGGCGTCGGCTTGGGTCGCGCTCAGATGTGTTGCAATAGGATGGCCAGCCGCGTTCATATTGCGGCCAAAGACCATGCAACACCCAGCCAAGTTGACGATCACATTGCGGAGAATTTCGATCGTCACCTTCCAAAGCACACCATGTAGGAGACCACGACATGGCCAGCACGTAATAGTCAAAATCGCCCGCCCGTTCGCCGTCTGCGAAAGCCGTTCCAACACTCATCATGCCAGCAAGCGCCAGCCCAGTCACAATTGCTTTACGCATTTTCTCTTCCCTATGGCATCGATCCGCAGTATACAGGCCTTAAGTTCCCCCCACAATGTGAACCGTCCCATCTGGGAAAGCCCTTTCAGGCGACGGAGAAGTTGTATCTGGGCCCTATGTATTCAAGGAGAGTATCCATGGCAAAACCTATTATGGCAAAAGCCACAGCTGTTTGGCTTGTTGACAACACGACACTAAGCTTCGTTCAAATCGCTGCGTTTTGTGGCCTGCATGAACTTGAGGTTCAGGGCATCGCAGACGGCGATGTGGCCGCTGGCGTGAAAGGCTTTGACCCGATTGCCAACAACCAGTTGACCCAAGACGAAATTTCAGCTGCCGAAGCCGATCCGATGTCGCGCTTGAAGTTGAAATTCAACCCAGCCGCCTCTGGCGAAGAAAAGCGTCGTGGCCCCCGCTACACGCCACTGTCCAAACGCCAAGATCGCCCGAACTCAATTTTGTGGTTGGTGAAATTCCACCCAGAATTGGCGGACGCCCAGATCACCAAACTCGTGGGCACAACCAAGCCAACGATCCAAGCGATCCGCGAGCGCACGCACTGGAATATCAACAACATGCAGCCGATCGATCCGGTGGCTTTGGGTCTGTGTAAGCAATCTGAATTGGATGCTGCTGTGCAAAAAGCGGCGGCCAAACGTGCCGCCGAAGGCAACGCGATGTCTGATGACGAGCGCCGCAAATTGCTGTCTACAGAACAATCTTTGGGCATGGACGCAGAGCCACGCATCCCGACAGCGATCTCTGGTCTGGAAGCCTTCACATTGGGTGACAATTCTGAAGATGAAAAAGAAGCTCCACTGCCAGATGCTGACAGCTTCTTTAATCTGCCGGATAGCGACGACAAAGACTAACGGCTTTAGAATATCTCAAAGAAAAGCCCGCCAAATCGGTGGGCTTTTTTGCGTTTTATAGTGGTGTCGAATTGGAACTTTCTGGCGACGCCCATCATCCTCAGTCGAATACCTCGGCCCAATGCCTCTATTCCATCAGCAACGTGGCCAAACCCGACCTTGGTGCCTGCCGTAGCTAACGGTCGTTTTGAACCCATAGTTATCAAATTTCTGCGCTACAGCGAATGGCCGCACTTGTAGACGCTCAATATCTTTAACGACCAGCTAATAGAACAGGATCAAAACGATGCACTGATTTCTTCGACGCTCAATACCTTGCCTGCCGAGACAAGCTTTTCGTCGATGATCAAGCCCGGTGTGGACATCACGCCATAGCCCGCAATCTCCGCGAAATCCGTGACTTTGACGATTTCGGCCTCTCGTCCCATCGCTTTTGCTGCGGCTTGGGCATTGTTTCCAAGTGCTACACATTTTTGACAGCCTGACCCGAGGATTTTGATGATCATGTCGTTTTCCTTTTCATATGAACCAATCTGTTATCGCGTTAAAGAGGAAGCCGATCCCAAGAATGCCACCCGTCACTACGGTCAGAAATAGCATCAAAAGGGGCAACTTCACGACGCGCTTGAGCATGATGATTGACGGCAGCGACAAGGCCGTCACCGCCATCATGAAGGCCAATACCGTGCCCAACCCGACACCCTTGCCGATCAGCGCTTCGGCGATGGGCAATGTTCCGAAGATGTCCGCATACATGGGCACACCAATCATTGTGGCGACGGGCACCGACCACCATTTATCTTGTCCCAAGAGTGTCCCGATGATGGCTTCTGGAACCCAGTTGTGGATCGCGGCCCCGATCCCGACGCCGATTAAAACATACAGCCAAACGCGGTGAAGTATCTCTGCGACCTGATCGCGGGCATAGTGCAGGCGCTCAGCCCAAGACATCGTATCGTCAGTGTCATGCACAGGGGCATTGCGAACAAAATCAGCCACCTGATCTTCCATGCCCGCGCGCCCGATCAACGTGCCACCGACCACCGCGACCACAAGGCCCACGAACACATAGGCCAATGCAATGGACCAGTTGAAGATCGAGGCTAGCAAGATCACCGAGGCCAAGTCCACCAGTGGAGATGAGATCAGGAACGAAAACGTAATCGCCAACGGCAATCGCGCCGCCGTAAACCCGATGAAAATCGGTATTGATGAACATGAGCAAAAGGGTGTGATCGTGCCCAGCAGCGCTGCAACCGTGTTGGCCCAAATCCCAGTACGACCGCCAAGAATGCGGCGGGTCCGTTCGGGCGGAAAATAGCTTTGCACTAACGAAATTAGAAAGATCAAAACGGAGAGTAGGGTAAAAATCTTAATGACGTCATAGACAAAGAAGTGGACTGAACCGCCGATACGAGACGCGGGATCAAGGCCAACGGCTGAGACCCCCACTGACACGAGATCTGCAAGCCACTGCATCCGAAGAATCTGATCGTTTATCCAACCAAAGATGTTCATATATTTTTACTCCTCAGACATCTGAGCACATCAAGAAGCCGTAATCCTTGATGTGCGTCAATATCCTCGAAAAACTTAGCATATCGGGCGCGGCATAGCAGACCTTGAAGACGCAAATTGAATTGCAGCTTTGTCCGCAGTGCAGTCATTTGGGCATCATATAGCGAAGGTCGGCTTATATCAGTGAGGCTTGCTGGTCCTTAACGATCAAGCATACTGTTGTTATCAGGGCGTGTCTGGTGATTGAAAGTATCGGGCGCAGGATCTAGCGTATTTTTGCTTAAAACCCTTTGCGGGCGCGCAAAGCTGCCGTGATCGTGCCGTCGTCAAGATAGTCCAATTCGCCACCAATCGGCACGCCTTGCGCCAGTGATGTCACGATGCAAACACCGGCCAATTCATCCGCGATATAATGTGCTGTGGTTTGTCCGTCGATGGTCGCATTGAGTGCGAGAATGATCTCGGAAATGCCCTCATCACGCACGCGGCTCATCAGCAGTGGAATGCGCAGGTCCTCGGGACCGATGGCATCTAGCGCAGACAGTGTGCCGCCCAAAACATGATAGCGCCCGCGAAACACCGCTGCGCGTTCCATCGCCCATAAATCAGCGACATCTTCGACAACGCAAATTTCGCCTGTGGCGCGTTTCTCGGACGCGCA
>JBLHXX010000108.1:0-6492 GCA_047630475.1 Celeribacter sp.
GACAGTCCGATAGAAAGGCTGATAATACGTTACTTTAGGCAGCAAAAAGAGTAAAATTCTAACGCTACGATCTTTTGGCTGATGTTAGGCGTTCCATGCTTGGTCTTTGCCGCCAAGTCCGCCGATTTGTACGCGGGTTGGTAGGCCGATACGGTCCATGATTGCGAAGAACGGCTTTGGGTCTAGCTCTTCGACGTTGCGCATGGATTTTACGTCCCATTCGCCAGAGGCCACCAGCATCGCTGCCGCCACAGGGGGCACCCCTGCGGTGAATGAAATGCCCTGCGAGCCGACCTCGTTGTAGGCCTCTTTGTGGTCGGCCACGTTGTAGACAAACACTTCGACGGGTTCGCCGTCTTTCAGGCCTTTGACCAAATCACCGATGCAGGTTTTGCCGGTGTAATTTGGCGCCAAGGACGATGGATCAGGCAGCACAGCTTTGACAACTTTGAGCGGCACAACCTCTTGGCCTTCCGCTGTCATCACCGGTTGTTCTGACAAAAGTCCAAGGTTTTTCAATACGGTAAAGACGTTGATGTAGTGGTCGCCAAAGCCCATCCAAAAGCGTACGTCGGCCTCGGGGTAGTTGGCGGACAAGGAATGCACCTCGTCGTGGCCAGACATATAAGCTTGTGATGGGCCAACGACAGGCATGTCCCAAACCTTGCCCACTTCGAACATTTCGTTGGTTTGCCATGCGCCTTTTTGCCATGAATACACAACGCCCGTGAATTCGCGGAAATTGATTTCAGGGTCAAAATTGGTTGCAAAATATTTGCCATGATCGCCGGCGTTGATGTCGACGATATCGATCGAGGTCACTTCGTCCATGAACTCATCAATCGCAAAGCGCGCAAAGGCGTTGACCACGCCCGGATCAAAACCCGCGCCTAAAATGGCAGTGATGCCTTTTTCAGCGCAAAGGTCGCGTTTTTTCCATTCGTAATTGCCGTACCAAGGTGGCGTTTCGCAGATCTTTTTAGGGTCTTCATGAATGGCCGTGTCGATATAGGCAGCCCCTGTTTCGATACAGGCGTCCAGCACGGTCATGTTCACGAAAGCAGAGCCCACGTTGATGACAATCTCAGCGCTCACTTTGGTGATCAAGGCGGCAACTGCGCCCGTGTCCATCGCGTCGACTTGGTGCGCCGCAAGAACGCCCTCTTGTTTCATCGCGTTTTTGTCTGCGACAGTCTCAAGCAAGCTTTCACATTTTGAAAGCGTGCGGCTGGCGATATGAATTTCGCCAAACACATCGTTGTTTTGCGCACATTTGTGCAACACGACCTGAGCGACGCCGCCAGCGCCGATGATGAGTACGTTCTTTTTCAAATCAAAAGACCCCCTTTGGTGGGTTGGGTTTAAGTGCAGCGCGGGCGTTACCCGAGTGCTGCGACGAAGTCGTCGTAACCAAAGTCACGCACGATATTGACAGTGCCATCCAGCTCACGCACCGCGATGGCGGGCATTTTGACGCCGTTGAACCAGTTTTTCTTAACCATTGTGTAGCCTGCCGCGTCTTGAATTGACAGGCGGTCACCGGTTTTGAGCGGGTTTTCGAATTTGAACTCACCGAATATATCACCAGCCAAACAGGATTTTCCGCAAACCATCCAGTCGTGGGGGCCCGTGTTGGGGCTTATTTTGGCGCTTTCGCGGTAGATCAACAGGTCTAGCATATGCGCCTCAATCGAGCTGTCGACGATGGCTAGATTTTTGCCGTTGTACAGGGTGTCTAACACGGAGACCTCCAAGGTGGTCGATCCAGTGATCGCGGCCTCGCCAGGTTCCAAATAAACCTGCACTTCGTTTTCGCCCGCAAAGCGTTTGAGGCGTTCGGCAAAGCGCGCCAGCGGGTACTCATCGCCCGTGAAATGAATGCCGCCGCCAAGTGAAATCCACTGCATGCGTTTGATCAGCGCGCCAAAGCGATCTTCGATATGGGTGAGCATGTCGTCAAAGCGATCAAAGTCATCGTTTTCGCAATTGTTGTGAAACATAAAGCCAGAAATTAGATCCGCGACAGGGGCGATGCCCTCTGCCGTGTGTTCACCAAGCCGCGAAAAGGGGCGCGCAGGATCGGCCAGATCAAAGTCAGACGTCGACACGCCCGGATTGACCCGCAGACCGCGGGTGTGATTTTTCGATTGATCCTCAAACCGTAAAAGCTGTGCGGCGGTGTTGAAAATCACCTTGTCGGAAACCGATAGAACCTCGTCAATCTCGTGATCGGCCCAAGCCACACTATAGGCATGGGTTTCTTTGGTCTTATCAGGGCCAAATTTTTCACGCCCCAGCTTGACCTCATACAAAGACGACGATGTGGTGCCGTCCATATAATCGGACATGAAATCAAACACAGGCCAGCTGGCAAAGCATTTGAGCGCCAGCAAAGCCTTGGCGCCGGACATCTCTCGCAGTGCCGCGATTTTTTCCATGTTGGGCAACAGGCGCGATTTGTCGATGAGGTAATAGGGAGTTTGAATCATGTTTGTGCCTCATAGGAACGATCAACAAAGTGACGGTGGCTTAGGGTAAAACGTCAAATGGGGCAAGCGCGGCCGCATATTTTGGGGCTAAAGCGACACCGCAACCGTTACCGCAAAACGTTCGGTGGCATTGGGATCTAGCAGCACGCTGTTTGGGCGATCTGCGATTTGATCCGAACCTTGTGTCGTGGCCGCCATGCCATGCCATGGTTCGATGCAAATGAAAGGCGCGTTGGGTTTGGTCCAAAGGGCGAGGTTGGGCAGGTTTTCAAAGGTGAACACCAAAGCCGTACCGTTTATGACATCATCCGCATCGTTGATGGCGCCATAGGTCAACGCATCGCCTGCGCCTTTGGGAAAAATCATAGCGTCGTGTTCAAACTGGCTATGATCCAACTTTAATCGCCCCTTTGAAAAGGGTGAGGTCAAGCGGTCGGGTGGCAACAGCCCATCTTTGAGACGCGCCAATTCAGGCTCTGCCTGATTGTTTAAAACGATGCTGTGCGATTGGTGTTCAGCGCCGGGTAATGGCCAAACAAAGGCAGGATGAAAGCCAAAGCCAAAGGGCATTGGTCTATCACTTTTGTTGGTGATCTCGACACTGGTTTGTAGAGAGCTGCCTATGATTTTATGCGTCACGGCCAATCGAAAGGCGAAAGGATACTGGGCGCGTGTGTCCGCGTTGTCTTTCAAAATAAAACGGCACATATCTTGAGTGTGCTCATCTAAGGCGAACATGGATTTGCGAGCGAACCCGTGTTGTTTCATCTCGGCTGAAAATGTGCCGATGCTGATACGGTCCTGCGGCGCGCGCCCCACAATGGGAAACAAAATGGGGGCGCGGCCCGTCCAAAATTCATTCCCGCCGTGCCACAATACATCTTGTCCCGCAGATGTGCGCAAAGACTGCAACTCAGCCCCAAGTGGCG
The DNA here is from genome assembly GCA_047630475.1 of Celeribacter sp. Lineage (GTDB taxonomy): Bacteria > Pseudomonadota > Alphaproteobacteria > Rhodobacterales > Rhodobacteraceae > Celeribacter. Next base: position 3,419 of record JBLHXX010000108.1, read on the forward strand.
ACACTTCGGCCGTCAGCGTTGAAGACCCAATCGTGATCACGTTATTTGACATCGGTTGGCCCCCAAAAGGCAGCGGCATTTTAGGCGCTATGCGCACCGTCTGCCAAGGATTTCACAAAGGCCGCAACCTCGTCTACGGATTTGCCTTGGGCGATTTGGCTGACGATAGCAGACCCCACAACCGTGCCGTCCGCAATCGACGCAATTTCGCGGGCTTTCTCGGGTGTGTTCACGCCAAAGCCCACGATCACAGGCAAATCTGTGTGCGATTTGATCCGTGCCACTTCGGGGCCAACGCTGTCACCCGAGGCTTCAGCCGAACCCGTCACGCCGTTCACCGACACGTAATAAACAAAACCAGAGGTGTTGGTCAGCACTTTGGGCAAACGTTTCTCATCGGTGGTCGGTGTCGCCAATCGAATGAAATTCAATCCCGCAGCTTGGGCTGGGATACACAGCTCGTCGTCTTCCTCGGGGGGCAGGTCCACGATGATCAGCCCGTCAACGCCAGCGGCTTTGGCATCGACCAAAAACTTATCCACGCCGCGCGAATAAATCGGGTTGTAATAGCCCATCATCACAATCGGGGTCGTGTCATCGACCTTGCGAAATTCAGCGGCCATATCCAGCGTCTTTTGCAGCGTCATCCCCGCCTCAAGCGCGCGCTGTCCGGCAAGTTGGATGGTGGGGCCATCGGCCATGGGATCGGTGAACGGAATGCCCAATTCGATAATATCAACCCCCGCCGCAGGCAGTGCTTTGACAATCTCAAGCGCTTTTGCCTCGTCGGGATCGCCAGCCATGACATAGGCCACAAAGGCTTTTTTTCCAGCGGCTTTAAGTTCGGCAAATTTATCGTCGATCCGTGTCATGTGAGGCTCCGTTCTGCGTTTGGGCTCAGGTTTCGCCGATCTTTGGCCCAAGTGCAATGGGCAAGGGGGCCTGTTGGCCTTGCGTGATTGCGAATTGGCGCATAAACACGCGTGAAATTGATACGTAAAAGGACGCGACATGGGTTTTAAGATGGGTATCGTTGGGCTGCCAAATGTTGGCAAATCGACGCTTTTTAACGCTTTGACGAAAACCGCTGCCGCGCAGGCCGCGAACTTTCCGTTTTGTACAATTGAACCCAATGTGGGCGAAGTGGCTGTGCCGGACGCGCGTCTTGATGCCTTGGCCGAGATCGCCGGATCAAAACAAATCATCCCAACACGCATGACCTTTGTGGACATCGCGGGTTTGGTGAAAGGGGCGTCCAAAGGCGAGGGGCTTGGAAACCAGTTCTTGGCCAATATTCGCGAATGTGACGCGATTGCCCATGTGGTGCGCTGTTTTGAGGACGGCGATGTGACCCATGTTGAGGGGCGTGTTGATCCTGTTGACGATGCCTCTGTCATTGAGACCGAATTGATGTTGGCCGATTTGGAAAGCATCGAAAAACGTCGTGCGGGTTTGGTGCGCAAGATCAAAGGCAACGACAAAGACGCCGTGCAACAAGATCGTTTGCTCGCTGCCGCGCAAGAGGCGTTGGAAAACGACAAACCGGCGCGCACTGTGGATGTGGACGAAGACGATGCCAAAGCGTGGCGCTTGTTGCAACTTTTGACACAAAAACCGATTTTGTACGTGTGCAATGTCGAAGAAGAAAACGCCTCAAACGGCAACGCACATTCTGCGGCTGTCGATGCCATGGCCACTGCGCAAGGTGCCGGTGCTGTGGTGATTTCTGCCAAGATCGAAGAAGAGATTTCTCAGCTCGACGGCGAAGAGGCCGAGATGTTCTTGGGTGAAATGGGCTTGGAAGAAGCTGGTTTGGACCGTTTGATCCGCGCAGGCTATGAGCTGTTGAAACTGGAAACATACTTTACAGTTGGCCCCAAAGAAGCGCGCGCTTGGACGATCCCTGCGGGCACAGGCGCCCCTGCTGCGGCGGGTGTCATTCACGGCGATTTCGAGCGCGGCTTCATTCGCGCCGAAACCATTGCCTATGATGATTACATCGAATGCAAAGGCGAAACAAAAGCCAAAGAAACCGGAAAAATGCGCGCAGAGGGCAAAGGCTACATCGTCAAAGATGGCGATGTCATGCACTTTTTGTTCAACACATAAGCCCTGCGTCAAACCTGCTATGTCAAAGCCGCCCTCATATATGATGGGCGGCTTTTTCGTGTCTTGTGATCATCTGACATAGAGAAAATTCCCTACATAAACCGACGTGCGATTTTCAAAATGCGCGATTTGCGCCGCGTGCTGGGGGCCTCGGTCAACGTCATTGCGTTCCACTTGGCTTGGCGCAAAACAGGTTTCATATGGCTAAAGGTCTCAAACCCTTTGCTGCCGTGATAGGCGCCATACCCCGATGCCCCAACACCGCCAAAGGGCAGCGTGTCCACGGCCACATGGATCACGGTGTCGTTGATCGTCACGCCGCCAGATAGGCTCTTGTCCAACCAAAGGTCTTGCTCGTCTTTGTTTTGCGCAAAGACATAAAGCGCCAAAGGGTGATCTCGCATGGCGACAAAATCAAGCGCCTCTTGCGGGGTGTCATAGGGCACAATGGGCAAAATGGGCCCGAAAATTTCTTCGCTCATCAGTGGCAGGTCTAAGGGCGGGTCTATCACCAAAGCAGGCGCAAATTTGCGCTGACCTTGTGGTATATTCTCGTTCGAAAGTTGAACAATCTGCGCGCCTGCGCCTTTAGCATCGTCCAGCATACCTTCAAGGCGGCTCAAATGAGACTGCGAAATCGTTCCGCAATAATCGAGACTCGCGGCGCCCTCAGGATAGAACCTGCGCCAAGACGCCGCGACTTTTTCGGCAAAGGCGGGCATTTGATCGCGGGGAACCAGCGCATAATCAGGGGCCACACACACTTGGCCCGCATTTGTAGCCTTGCCCCATGCAATGCGGCGTGCGGCACGGTCCAAATCGGCTGACGGCATCACGATGGCAGGGGATTTCCCACCCAATTCAAGCGTCACAGGTGTCAGGTTTTGCGCCGCCGCCATCGCCACCTTGCGCCCGACTGTGGTGGAGCCGGTGAACAGCAGGTGGTCAAAGGGCAGGGCGGCGAA
>JBLHXX010000109.1:0-6422 GCA_047630475.1 Celeribacter sp.
GCGGGTCTTGACGACTCTTTTGATTCCTCCTATCCACGCGAAACTGAATTTCGGGTGCCGTCCTTTTGAACGGGCCCTTGTCTATTGAAATCAGTCTTATTTGACGGCTTTTGAACGCGGGGTCTTGCACCTTTGTCGCCAAACCGTCATACGGGCGCGAATGATATAGACGACGAACAATTTCTAGGGCGCGCCGCGTCTTGGTACCTAAACGAGGATTAAACCCATGGCACGCCGCTGCGAATTGACTGGTAAAGGCCCAATGTCTGGCAACAATGTCAGCCACGCTAAAAACCGTACACGCCGCCGTTTTCTTCCGAACCTCAACGACGTGTCGCTGATGTCCGAAGCTCTCGGTCGCACTTTCAAATTGAAAATCTCTGCAGCTGCGCTGCGCTCCGTCGATCACCGTGGTGGTTTTGACGCGTTCCTCGCGAAAGCGAAAGACGAAGAGCTCTCTGCAAACGCATTGAAAATCAAAAAAGACATCGCGAAAGCTCAAGCAGCCGCTTAAGGTTTTCGCTGGCCTTAGGGCTGCGTCTTAAATGATTAAAGCCCCGCCGGTTTCCCGTGCGGGGTTTTCTCATGTTGTCTTGGTCCAAGGTGCTTGTATCGAGTGTTGGTGCATTTTTGCAGGCGGGTCTGCCGCTGCAAAATGTCGCTTTCCCACTGTGCGCGAAACGCGTTAGATATGCTCATGCGTTTTTTGAAACCCATATTGGCCTTTGTTTTTGCCGCTGTGATCATTGCCACATCTGGGGCGATGGCATCGGCGCGCGGCATGGCACGCGATGCCTCTGGCGAGATGGTGTTGTGTGTTGGCACAGGTTCAGTCACGGTTTTGATGGACGCAGATGGACAGCCTTTGGGGGTTGCGCATTTTTGTCCCGATTGTGCGCTCGGTGCCTTGGCCGTTGTCGCCTCAGCTGACGCGACACCCCGACCCATGGTCGCCCCGTCACAGATACAATTTTTCACATATGTCGGCACATCTGCATCGCGTGTCTTGCTGCGGTCTCATGCGCGCGGCCCACCTTTTGTTTGATTATCCCCTTCACTTTAAAAGATAATCTCAAGCACAAGGATGACATCATGTCCCTTAAATCTACTGTTTTTGGCGGGCTTACTGCCGCGCTTTTCGCATTGCCTGCCGTTGCAGACATCACCATTGACGACGCTTATGCGCGCTCATCAGGTCCTTCCGCCAAATCTGGTGCCGCATTTTTTGTGATCCATAACTCTGGCGAGACCGAGGACCGTTTGATCGGTGCGGCCTCAGATGTGGCCAAAGTGGTCGAATTGCACACTCATATCGAACAAGACGGCATTATGAAAATGCGCCAAGACAAAGACGGTTTCGAAGTGCCTGCGATGGGGGCACATGCGTTGCAACGCGGTGCGGATCACGTGATGTTTATGGGATTGAATGCGCCGATGGTGCAGGGGGACACCTTTGAAATCACGTTGACGTTTGAACAGGCGGGCGAGATCACCATCACAGTGCCCGTCGATTTAGAGCGCACGCCCGAGCACGGCGCGATGAAAATGGATCACGGTAAGATGGACCATGGCAATATGGCGATGGGTCAAAAAGACAACTAGGTCTGATGTAGGCCATGTCTCAAGCGGCGTTCGTGTCATACGAGCGCCGTTTTTCTTGGCTTATTGCCCCAAAACCTCATCCACCCACGCGGGGATGATTTTGCTCGCAGGGCCCGTGCGCACCTCATCAAAGGGCGCGTTTGAGGCCTCTAAATTCAGCTCCAAGGTCTTGATCCCCAACTGTCGCGCCATTTGGCCAAAACCTGCCGCGGGGTAGACCGTGCCAGAGGTGCCAATCGAGACAAACAAATCACTGGCCTCAATCGCGTCTTGGATCACATCCATGTGGTAGGGAATTTCGCCGAACCAGACGATATCGGGTCGCGTTTTGGCGACACCGCACGATGGGCAGGGGTCATTCACATGCATCTCGCGGGGCGCAGTCCAGCGATGCGCACAGGCGGCACAGAGCGCATCCATCACCGCGCCGTGCATGTGAATCACTTGGGTCGCACCGCCACGTTCCAATAAATCATCGACATTTTGCGTCACCAAATGCACAGGGGCGATGTGATTCTTCTGTAGCTTTGCCAAGGCCTTATGGGCCGCATTGGGCGTTGCCTCGGCCGCCTGCCTGCGTCGCTCGTTATAGAACCGTTGCACCAATTCAGGATCGCGCTGATAGGCCTCGGGGGTGGCAACATCCTCGACGCGGTGGTCTTCCCACAATCCGTCTGCCGCGCGAAATGTGCGCAATCCGCTTTCCGCAGACAGTCCTGCGCCAGACAGGATAAATATCGCGCCCGTCATGTGCCTGTCTCGTCTGTTTGATCCAACCCCAGCCAGCGAAAGGCGCGTTTGAGCTCGGCCGTGCCGTTTTCGCGGTACCAACGCCCATGGGAAATAATCACCCGATCAGGCGCCCACGAAATCAATTCTTCGATCACCTTGCGGGCTTTGGATTTGCTTTTGAACGTCATGCGCATGTCCATGGGCGCTTTGCCGTCCGGGTCTAGAGTGCCTGCGATTTTGAACAGCAAGGCTTTGAATTTCCCGACTTTATGCGCCTCAAAATTTTCAATCAAATCGGTCAAAATTAACGTGTTTGACAGCTCGTGATAAAACACCACCTCGTGCAAAAACTTATGCCCATGCACCACGCGTTGACGAATGGACGCGGCCCAATCCCATGGGGCCTCGTCGGTCAAAACCTCATGCGGAGGCACGTTGATGTTGTACTTTTGCGCCCGCGCTTGCACGCCGGGGGCGGCGTAAACATCGGCATCGGGAAAGCGTTTTTTCCATGTGGCAAGCGACACATAATGCAGCGGGTTTGGTCCGATCAACCAACGCACGGGGCCGAGAGTTTCCAATTCGACCTGCAATTCGGCGTCAATCGCGATGGGCGAATGCACCCACAGGCCCACACCCCGCGTGCCTTTGCCGATGCGGATCACGGTCATGCGGGTTGGAAACCCCACGCCGTAAAATTGCACAGGCGGGCCGTCTGCGATCCAGATTTCGGGACCGACCTGTTTGAGCGTGCCGAGCGGTTCGTAGAGCGTGTGCACTTAGCTACAATGCTGGGCGGCTGTGGTGCCGAAATTTTTGTAGCGCTTCCAAAAGGTTTCATTGGCGCGCCCATCCGCTTGACGCAGCTCTTGGGCTTTGTGGGGGTCTTTGAAAAACTTGGCTGCTTTGCGCTGGTCCGAATTTTTCAACGTTAAATCAGCAGCTTGCTGAATGCAGCCACACAACGACCGATTGGCCGCTTTGCGATCAGAGGCATTGCATGCCCGCTCAATCGCGCCTGCGGAGGCCGTCATTGGGATCATCGCGGGGCCTGTAAGCGCCATGGAGGCCGCCAAAACTAGAACTGTCTTTTTCATATCTCTGCCTTTCGCCAACACCGCCCCGTCTTATGCGAGATCTGATGTGTGGTTAACCTATGCGGGCAGTATGCCTGATTGTTTGGAGTATTTCAATTTCGAGTTTTGGTGGATGAGTGGCAGCAAGCTGAGGATTGCCGATACGTGTTTTTGCCAAGAATACATCGCGGATCGATACTGTCCCCACGCGACCGCACGGGTGGGGGCGTAAAACGCTCCCGCCTTGGGGCGGGCGGTCGCGTGTCGAAACGGAGTTTCGACGAAAAAGGCTATAGAAGATTGAATCCTATGGTCACGAGGGCCGCGATGGTCGTCAGGATTCTTGTGGCTTTGTAGGTTGCTGACTTATCTATCGTATGTATCAAATTGGGTGTCTTTTTAAGGATCAGCATTATTTTCGCAGCACGCCCAAAGAAACGTACCTTTTCATCTTGTGCGATGAATGCAGGGTTTCTCTCAGGGATGCCCAGTGTGCGATGGTTTTCGGCTTCGGTTTCTTGCTCATAAATTTCAGCAGCATCTTCGACAAACTCCTCTGCCAATATCCCCTGAGAAAGGTCTGCCAGAACCTCACCGCTGTCTTGGACAAATTCGCTATCCTCCTTGGACATTTCCGCAATGGCGCGGTTTTGCAAGATGGCGCGGTTTTCTGCGATGTCAGGGTGGGTCGCCCGAATGCCTTGCGCGCCTTCCTGTGTCGCTTGCAGCAGGGCAAGGTTTTCTTCTGAGGGAGGCAACTCATCTTTGGCGATTTGTCGTGTTAGACTGCCGTGGACCGAAGTGAAATCCATTTCCAAGCGCTGCGGTGAATTGGCGTATTTGGTCAGTGATCGTTTTAAAACCCGCACTTCGCGAGACCGTTCGTGCAGGCCGTTGCTTGGGTTGGCTATGGCGTCTTCTAGGGCATCGCCGATTTGATCCAGTGTAGCGCCCAAAAGATCAGGCTTTGCAGGCTCAGAGAATGTAAGTTTGAATTTGCCAGTTTGGTCGTCAATCTCAATGGTTTCGGCTTGTGGAGCGCGCTTGGCCAAAAGCCGTGCCTTCACCAGCTCAATCTCACGTGCCACGGCCTCTGGTCCGGCGTCCCAAATGGCTTCTGGGATTTTGGAAAGTTCTTGCCATAGGTCCCAGTCAATTTTCCCTTCGATCAGACTCATGTACCACGACAAAAAGAACGCTGAGAAAGACGCCTTTGGTTCTTTTTCCAGCGCGCGAAGGAAAAATTCTACCTTACTTGGAGTTTGCTTCGTACCGAATAGTCCCCGTTGCCAAATGTTTGAGCAACGTTTATCTGCAATCGCTTTTGTGGACAATGAGACGCCCTGTCCCACTGTTGCGACTTCATCAAAAAGAAAAGAATCTAGAAATGCCAAGCTCTTTTCTTCTGCAATATCTGAGAAGGCTACAATGTTCTTTTGATAAATCAGATCGAGTTTAGAAGGGCTTGAAGGTACTTTGGATTGAAGGCGATCGTAACCTTCGCTGAGGAAAAAACGAGTATTCTCAGAGGTTGAGGCTTCCACTGTTGCCTGCAAGCTTTTTGAGCGCTTTGACTTTAAAGTGAACGTGTCTGGCCGATTAGTTGGATGGTAGGGAACGCTAAGGTCAGCGTAGCTTCCCAAGTTTGATCTGGGACATAGAATACAGAGCTTGAGAGCAATAAAGAGATAGGGATCGAGTACCTTTTCGTCTCGTGGACTGTAAAAGGTCACACATCGTCTTGCCAAATGACGGGTTAACAAAACTTGCCTCGAATATGCCGAAAGCCACCCTAGTTTTTTTAATTTTTCGTAGCTCGACATTGAAATGTGCTTCCTAAAATTTGGTGTGATATTGTAGGTTTCTTGAAATGCATTCAACCCTAGACAATCCCCCCTATTTCCCCCATAGAAATCAGCTAAATCTGACGCCCCACATTTTGCGCTAAAGGCCTGACATGACCGAGCTTAAAAACATCCGCAACTTTTCGATTGTTGCTCATATCGACCACGGCAAATCGACGCTTGCGGATCGGTTGATCCAGTCCACCAACACGGTTGCTGACCGCGATATGAAGGCGCAGATGTTGGACAGTATGGACATCGAGCGCGAGCGCGGGATCACGATTAAAGCCAACTCTGTGCGGATTGAGTATAAAGCCAACGATGGTGAAACCTATATTCTCAACCTCATCGACACCCCCGGCCACGTGGATTTCGCCTACGAAGTGTCGCGGTCGATGCAGGCGGTTGAGGGGTCGTTGTTGGTCGTGGATGCCTCGCAAGGGGTTGAGGCGCAGACATTGGCGAATGTGTATCATGCGTTGGATGCGGACCACGAGATCGTGCCTGTGTTGAACAAGGTCGATTTGCCCGCCGCCGAACCTGAGCGTGTGCGCCAAAATATCGAAGACGTGATCGGTCTTGACGCCTCTGACGCGGTCGAGATTTCGGCCAAAACGGGTCTTGGTATTCCGGATGTTTTGGAGGCCATCGTCACCCGTTTGCCCGCGCCCAAAGGCGACCGCGATGCGCCGCTCAAAGCGATGTTGGTGGACAGTTGGTATGACGCCTATTTGGGTGTTGTGGTGATGATCCGTGTGATTGATGGCACGATCAAAAAGGGCGATAAAATTCGCATGATGCGGGCTGGTGCCACTTACGGCGTTGATAAATTGTCCGTGCTGAAACCGCAGATGGTTGATATTCCTGAACTTGGCCCCGGCGAGATTGGTATTTTTACCGCCTCGATCAAACAGGTGCGTGACACGCGCGTGGGCGACACTGTTACGCATGATAAAAAGCCCTGTGCCGAGGCTTTGCCGGGCTTTAAACCTGCGCAGCCTGTGGTGTTTTGTGGGCTGTTTCCTGTGGATGCCGCCGATTTCGAAGACCTGCGCAATGCCATCGAAAAGCTGGCGCTGAATGATGCGTCCTTTAGTTCCGAAATGGAAACCTCTGCGGCGCTTGGCTTTGGCTTTCGCTGTGGTTTCCTAGGCCTGTTGCACCTCGA
>JBLHXX010000110.1:0-5997 GCA_047630475.1 Celeribacter sp.
ATTTCCGTGTTTTTAGGCGAACAGATCGTGGCACAACTCAAGGGCTGAGACCAATGTGTCAACGTCGTCTTTGGTGTTATACATGGCAAATGACGCGCGGCAGGTTGCGGTGACGCCCAAGTGTTCCATCAATGGCATGGCACAATGGGATCCTGCCCGCACGGCCACGCCGCGTTTGTCCAACACTGTCGACAAATCATGCGCATGAGCGCCTTGCATGGTGAACGAGAAAATAGCGCCTTTGTCTGGTGCTGTGCCTTGGACTTGTAACCAATTGAGGCTTTGCAATTTTGCACTTGCGTAAGCGGCGATACCCGCCTCGTGCTTTGCAATATTATCCATGCCGATGGTCATCAGCCAATCCAACGCCACGCCCATACCGATGGTTTGCACGATACCGGGCGTGCCCGCTTCGAATTTCATCGGGGGTTTGTTGTAAGTGACCGTGTCACGCGACACGACATCAATCATGTCCCCGCCGCCCATAAAGGGCCGCATCTCGGCTTGGCGATCAGGGTGCACATAGATGGCGCCTGATCCTGATGGGCCGTAAAGTTTATGCCCTGTTATGGGATAGAAATCGCAGCCAATCTCTTGGACATCGACAGGCCCGTGTACGGCCCCTTGAGATCCATCGACCAAGCTTGCGATACCGCGTGCGCGCGCTGCGTGACAAATGGCTTTCACATCAACCCGCGTGCCCGTGACATTAGACATCTGCGTGACAGCAACCAATTTGGTATTTGGCCCCATGGCATCGATCACGGCTTGGGCATCTAGGCTGCCATCGGGGGCACAGTCGACCCATTTGATAGTCACGCCCATACGCTCGCGCAAGAAATGCCACGGGACGATATTGGCGTGATGTTCGAGCACCGACAAAACGATCTCATCGCCCGCCGTCAAGCGCGGCATAGCCCAACTGTAGGCGATCAGATTGATGGCTTCTGTGGTGCCGGATGTGAAGATGATGTCGTCTTCATGAGGCGCGTTCAGGAAGGTTTTGACAATCCCACGCACGCTTTCATATTTGTCCGTCGCAAGATTTGACAAAAAGTGTAACCCACGATGAACATTGGAATATTCTTCCGAATAGGCGCGTGTAATCGCGTCAATCACCACCTGTGGTTTTTGCGCAGAGGCCCCGCTGTCGAGATAGGTCAAAGGCTTGCCGTTGACCTCACGTGACAAGATCGGAAACTGCGCGCGAATGGCGTCTACATCATACATCAAGGGCCTCTTTCGGAAAGGCAACTTCGACAAGCCCCAATCCCCAAAACACAGTGAATGCAGCAAAAGCGATGAGACCAACAATCGTCACACCAACCCCTGCCCCAATAAATCCAACGATCATCCCGTAGAGCAACCACAAAGGGGACGCGGCTAAAAGCGCCCAAAAGGTCGCCATGCGGGCCTCGTAAGCAGATTGTTTACCGCCAACAAGACGCAAGACAAAATGCGATACGATGGCCAACGCGTATAAAACCAACGGCATGATAAATATCCATGCCAAAAGCGCGCCTCCGACCATCATGTCCAACTCTTTGCCTTGCTCGAAGGCCTCACGAGACAAACGCGGCCACTGCGCCACAAAGACGAGGCCGCAGGCCAACACCACTGTGATCAATGCACCGCCTTCATTGACCTCAGGGCCAATGCGATGGCGCAACACCGCACGCGGGGCGCGGTAATTGCGTAAAATATCAGAGACAACGCCCATGGACCTATCCTTTGCGACGCGCGAGCCAAGCTTCCAGACGCGCCAGAACCTCCGCCGCGATGTCTTCGCTTGCGATTTCATCAATGGCTTCGGCCAAGAATGCCAAAGTCAAAAGATCGGTCGCCTCAGCCGTTGGAACACCGCGTGATTTCAGATAAAACAGTGCCTCTTCATCGATGGCACCGGTTGTGGACCCATGGGAACATACAACATCATCAGCGTAAATTTCCAGCTCAGGTTTGGCCAAAAATTGACTGTCATCATCCAGCAAAAGCGATTGTGAAATCTGATAGCCATCGGTTTTTTGCGCACCATCTTTGACCAAAATTTTGCCTTGGAACACACCAGTGGCCCCATTGCGCAGCACTTTTTTGAACACCTGACGGGATTCTCCGCGCTCTGCGTCATGGGTGATAAACACCGTATCATCATGCGAAAACGCGCCGTCACCCATACAAACGCCCCCCACATGCGCGTTGGCATCGTCGCCCAGTATTTCGATCACAACTTCATTGCGCGTCAAAATACCGTTGGCTGTCATTGTGAAGGACTTGAACAAACTGTTCGCACCAAGACGGGCAAAAATATGTGTTGCGGCACGGCGTTCATGATCACGCCCTTGGGCACGCACATGATGGAAAGACGCGCCATCGGCGATCTCAACTTCCAAAACCTTATTGAACCGCGCCGCCGCAGGACCGTTTTCCAGCAGTGTCACCTCGCCACCCGCTTCAACCTTAACAAGATTGTGCAAAATAACGTCAGAGGTTTCATTTTCATGTTTGTAGATGATGGAAATGGGCTTGCTGACTTTGCCGGTGACACGGATCACGACGCCATCTGTTGCAAATGCTGTGTTCATCGCGGCGAGTGGGCGCTCAACAGGGGTTTGCCCTGCGCATTCCAACACACCATAAGCGTCTTTAGCCCAGTGAATATCAGCGTTCAATGCGTCTTTCAGCATCGAAATCTCGAATCCCTCACCGGAAAAATCATCAGACGCCGCAGCGTTAAACACGCCATCAACAAACACAATTTTCAATCGATCAATCGTATCAAAAAAGGGGGTTTCTTCGGTGTTAAACACAGCTGCTGGAACCGGTTGCGCAGCGGTCAGTGTCGCAGGATCCGTCCACTTCCAATACTCATCGCGTTTGGTCGGCAAGCCCATTTCAAGCAACCGCGCCAGCGACTTTTGACGCAGCTCAGTCGCCCAAGCAGCCCCGGTTGGCAAAACCTTGCCATCAAGGCGAGATGCTGTTTCATCGCGTTTGCGTTGTTTCATTTGTGCGCGTGTCATTATGCCTGCTCCTGCTCCGCAAGAATACCCGCGTAACCGTTGTGTTCGACTTCCAAAGCCAACTCAGGGCCACCAGTTTTGATGATGCGACCATTGGACATGATGTGCACGACATCTGGTTTGATGTGATCGAGCAAACGTTGGTAGTGTGTGATCACAACGAAAGAGCGTTTGCCATCGCGCAGCGCATTCACGCCTTCGGCCACCAATTTCATCGCATCCACGTCCAAACCGGAATCGGTTTCATCCAAGATGCAAACCTTTGGCTCAAGCATCGCCATTTGCAAAATCTCGTTGCGCTTTTTCTCGCCACCCGAAAAGCCAACGTTGACAGGACGCTTGAGCATATCTGCGTCAATTTTCAACGCTTTTGCTTTTTCGCGCACGATTTTCAAAAACTCGCCAGCTGTCAGCTCATCTTCGCCGCGCAGCTTGCGCTGTGAATTCACTGCGGTGCGCAAGAACGTCATGTTGCCAACGCCGGGGATTTCAACGGGGTATTGAAACGCCAAGAAAAGGCCCGCCGCAGCACGCTCTTCAGGTTCCATATCGAATAGGTCTTCGCCGTCCAAAGTGGCAGAGCCTTCGGTGACTTCATACCCATCACGGCCAGACAACACATAAGACGTCGTGGATTTACCGGACCCGTTTGGTCCCATGATCGCATGAACTTTTCCGGGCTCAACCACCAGATCCACACCTTTGAGAATCTGTTTATCTTCATCTTCAAGTTTAACGTGGAGGTTTTTGATTTCTAACATTTTTTTATCCTTCATACGGAAAGGCCCGCACGAATGACATCATTCGGCAGGCGCGTGTGTGCGTTGGTGATGAAAGCGTGGTCCAGTGCAACGTTGGTCACAAAAGAACACGCAAAATTAGGGGGTCTGTAAGATGTTACAGGCCCACGTGACGAATATACAGTGCCAAACAGGTGCCCAAAAACAGCACTTGAATCACGGCAGAGCGCAGACCTTTGGTCATCAGTGCTGCACGTGAGGGTGATTTGATGGCGCGGTCGTGTAAAATGCTGCGTGGCATGGTCGCGCTGGTTTCGTTGCCAACATGAATGGTTCCACAGGTGTTCGCGTTGCCCGACTGAATGCGAGCCATACGTGCCGAGAAATCCTGTTTTTGCGCGATCTTCATTTGTTTGACTGCTCCGAGTGAACCGTGATGCGTTATGCGTTTCACGGTGCAAGGAGATTGGGGAATTATCGTGGCAGCTGTAGGGCAATCCGGCTTTGACGATGGCTAACGTTGCGTTAACCTTCGCAATTTGCGACAATTTAAACGCTAGAAATGAATCTCTTGGCCACGAAAGACCAACGTTCCGGGATTTGTTGTCTCGGTCACATGTGCGACCCATTCCTCGGAAAACAGGCGCGAGAACGGACTTGGAAGTTCGTGCACGGCGTTGTGCATCGTTGTCAAAGCCAACAAAATGCCCGCAAACTGCGCGCCCATTTGCCTGATGGCAGACAGAGACACCAATTCGCGCAGCCAAAATGCGATCGCGATGGCCAACAACACGTCCACAGCAAAATCCAAGTTGGCCGACAGGTTGACGCCGATCCCCCCTGTCATATGGAAATGCGCGAAGCGTGCGATCAAAGCGGACAACGCCCCCATTGCGATGGCCAAGATCACTGACAGAATGGGCGTCCATGGCGCAGGCTTGTCGTGATCCACCCCGGAAAACTCTTGGCCTTTGTCCCACGCGTCTTGGCGCGCCAACATTGTTTGAATGCGCTCGTTGCGCTCCATACGCTGCGTCCTTGAGGGACCAATGCAGGGACGTTGGTCTCGCGTTAGATGCGCGAGACGACCAATACGTCTTTGAAAATCTATTCTGCGGTCCATAAACACGACCCCTCCCATACAATAACTTCATCAGGGTTACTGTATGATTGTGGCAAGAGCTGGGCGCGGCCACCAAAAGAGTATGTGCGTTCATGAACATGTTCGTATCTAGCCGATCACAACTCGCAAGATCACAACAAAAGCCCATGAAATCATAGACGCAAGAAACGCTGTCGCGAACACAGAATCACGAAAAAGGCCTTCGCGATTGCCCTTATTGGCACGCATGCTTAGCCCGATGACAACACCAAGAAACACGCCAATCGCCACACCGGCAGATTTCATGGCGAGAACGGACAACAGTTCAGGGGTCATTTCAAACACTCACTTTAATTGATTTTGCTTGATGCGGCGACCACATCAAGCAAACGGGTTGGGTCGATCTGCGTGATATCGCGTTGGACTTTGGCCATAGGGGCACCACCATGCAGATCAAATTGAACCACAAACGACGTCATGATGGGCGATCCTGTCCTGTTTTTAGGTCGCGGCGAAATAAAACAAACGCCCAAGCACATTGAATGATAAAAAAGACAGCTGCAAAACTGAGTGTTTTTTGGAGATACTCATGGTTAACGCTGGCGAGATACGACACATCAGTAGACTTGTTCAGCGCCGAGTCGATAAAGGGAAACAAAGCCCCCGCAACAAGCGAGATCATCCATGCCCCCCGAAACCGTTTGCTGGATAGAAATGACATATCAAAACGCCCCTTCGCAACAGTTCTCGGCTGGGCCATCAGCGCAAAACAGGCCTGTGACACTCGCAGAATGCAAAATCATATGTGTAATATCACAGGCCCTCATTTGATCTGTTAACCCACGGACCCTTCAAGAGAAATCGCGACCAAAGCTTGTGCTTCCATAGCGAATTCCATTGGCAAAGCTTGCAACACGTCCTTACAGAACCCGTTCACAACCAAGGCCACGGCCTCTTCTTCGCCCATGCCTCGCGCACGGCAGTAGAACAATTGATCGTCGTCCACTTTCGATGTGGTCGCCTCATGCTCTACACGCGATGAATTGTTGCGCACTTCGATGTAAGGCACGGTGTGCGCGCCACAATTTGACCCGATCAGCAAGCTGTCACACTGAGTGTAATTGCGTGAATTTTT
>JBLHXX010000111.1:0-5826 GCA_047630475.1 Celeribacter sp.
GCCAAGAGATAAGTTCTCAGTATTGATCATTGCTAATAGCAACGATAAAGTCATTGCCAGTGGACGTCGTTGAATTTCGTCACCCGTTAATTAGTGAAGCAGAGAGTTGTTATGAATGACAAAATATCTCACGCCAACAAGCCGAATATTTTCTTTGTTGATTGCACAAAAGAAATTATATTCAATGATGCTCTCTTAAGTGCCTCTGGCTTGGCGTTTCATCTGACGCCAAAGCCGTTGACCGCTCAAGATCAAATATGTGAGCAAACGCAAGGGGGGGGGGGGGAATGACCCGCAACACCTTCATTTCACCGGATGCTCAGGGCGGCCAAAATGAAATTAAGCCAGACCACACTTGGGTGTTGTTCTCGCTCGCGGAAATTTCGGAGCATTTGAAGAATGCGAATTTAACACATGCGGCTTCAGTTATTGAAAGCTCCATTCAAGAAATTGAGTATGAAGTTTTGACAGCTCCCACCAAATTGACGCCTCTTGGGGGGCAATCGCCCTCGTCATATGAAGGAGTTGATCCATCAGAACAATCGAATGTATATGATTTCTGCACTCCTCAAAAATCATCTGAATAATCGATTTCAGTGGGGCTGTGGTCAATTCTGTCTTGCGGCGCTTTGTATAAGGCAACGCGATTGGCCGTAGGAGCGGTTTATGTCAGTGTCGATTTTTTAGGGTAGCGCAGGTATCGTTTCATTCAAGTATTGATGGGTCGGGATTGGCGTCTGGTTGGCAAGTTTGCCGGACCATTTGAGCAATATCTTTGAGTTGATCTGCCAAAGGATTTGTTTTGCGCCAAACCATGCCGATTGTGCGCGACGGGCGTGGCGATGGTAGGCGCACCACGGATACGGAGGCAGAGCGTGTTTCTATCGGGACGGCCATGTCGGGGATCAAGGTCACTCCGATTCCCGCGCCGACCATTTGGACCAATGTCGACAGGGAACTGCCTTCCATCAAATCACGTGGCAAGGCGGATGACGCGTTGCAAAACGACAAAGCCTGATCCCGAAAACAATGACCCTCTTCCAGCAGCAACAGCTTCATTTCGCGCAGTAACGTGGAGTTTGGCACTGGCTTGTCAGAATCCTCGATTGACCGGACAAGAACGAATTCTTCATCGAACAGAATTTCTTCATGCAGAGATGGCTCAGAGATCGGCAAGGCGACGATAGCCGTATCAAGGTTGCCGCCCATGAGATCTTCAATCAGTTTTTGTGTAACCGCTTCGCGTGGGCGCAATTCGATTCCAGGGTAATCTTGCGTCACGCATTTGATGAAATGTGGTAAGAAATAGGGGGCGGCCGTGGGGATGATACCGAACCGGAATCTGCCGATAAACGGTTGGTGCGATGCCCGCGCCAGATCGCCAAGCCCATCTACGGATTGAAGTATCTCGCGTCCGCGTGCAAGGAATGCTTCGCCAAAACGGGTCAACCGAAGATGCTTTGTCCCACGTTCAACAAGCGGCGTTGCAAGCATGTCTTCCAAGGCCTTTATCTGTACAGACAGTGCTGGCTGAGAAATGCCGCAATCCTCTGCGGCACGACCAAAATGGCGGTGCTTGGCCAAAGCTTCAAAATACCGCAGCTGTTTTAAGGTAATATTAGTCATAGGTTTTAGTTATCATGTCGATTAGAAAATGCAATTTTTCTTTATGAGGATGTCGGTCTATGGTCATTTAAGACAGGCGCGCGGCCAGAGATATTTTGTTTGGAATATGATCGAATTCTGAAGCATAAATGAAACATCTGCCAAGCGATTACGCATCACAACACGTGTACGCAAAACCACGATTGGAGTTAAAAATGGACGGAAATGATAAAAGCGCAAAGGGCAAATGCCCAGTCATGCATGGCGGAAACACCGCGACCAGTGCCTCTGTCATGGCGTGGTGGCCAAATGCGCTCAACCTTGACATTTTGCACCAGCATGACACCAAAACCAATCCGATGGACCCAGATTTTGACTACGCCAAAGAGGTCAAAGACCTTGATGTCGACGCCTTGAAACAAGATTTGCATGCGTTGATGACTGACAGCCAAGAATGGTGGCCCGCGGATTGGGGGCACTATGGTGGGTTCATGATCCGTATGGCATGGCACTCGGCAGGCACATACCGTCTGGCCGATGGCCGCGGCGGCGGCAGCACGGGCAGCCAACGCTTTGCACCGCTGAATTCATGGCCTGACAATGTCAGTCTTGATAAAGCGCGTCGTTTGTTGTGGCCGATCAAAAAGAAATACGGCAACAAATTGAGCTGGGCAGATCTTATGATCCTTGCTGGCAACATTGCTTATGAATCTATGGGCTTGAAAACCTTTGGATTTGCCTTTGGTCGCGAAGACATTTGGCACCCTGAAACGGATATCTATTGGGGTGCAGAAAAAGAATGGTTGGCCGACAGTGATGGTCGCTATGGGGATCTCGAAAACCCTACCACCATGGAAAATCCGCTGGCAGCTGTTCAGATGGGGCTGATTTACGTCAATCCCGAAGGCGTGAACGGCAAACCTGATCCGCTTAAATCCGCTTTGCATGTGCGTGAAACCTTTGCCCGTATGGCGATGAACGACGAAGAAACCGCAGCCTTGGCCATCGGCGGTCATACTGTTGGCAAATGTCACGGCAATGGCGATGCGAGCACTTTGGGCGCGGAACCCGAAGCCGCAGGCGTCGAGCAGCAAGGCTTTGGTTGGAGCAACCCAAAAGGCACGGCGAAAGCCAGCGAAGCCATCAGCAGCGGCATTGAAGGTGCTTGGACCACAAACCCGACACAATGGGATATGGGGTATTTCGACCTGTTGTTTGGCTATGAATGGGAGCTGAAAAAAAGCCCCGCTGGCGCTCATCAGTGGGAACCGATCGACATCAAAGAAGAAGACAAACCTGTCGATGCCACAGACCCCACCATCCGTCACAACCCGATCATGACAGATGCGGATATGGCCATGAAAATGGACCCGATCTATCGTGAGATTTGTGAAAAATTCATGGCTGATCCTGAGTACTTCTCAGACACCTTCGCGCGTGCTTGGTTCAAATTGACACACCGCGATATGGGGCCGAAAGCCCGCTATATTGGCCCTGATGTACCACAAGAAGACTTGATTTGGCAGGATCCGATCCCCGAGGGCAACACAAATTACGACGTTGCAGCGGTTAAGGCGCGCATCACGGACAGCGGTCTGTCATTGGCAGAAATGGTTTCAACCGCTTGGGACAGTGCGCGCACATATCGTGGTTCTGACATGCGCGGTGGGGCCAATGGGGCACGCATTCGTTTGGCGCCTCAAAAAGACTGGGAGGGGAATGAACCTGCGCAGTTGGCCAAAGTGTTGACGGTGCTGGAAGGCATCGCGAAAGACACCGGTGCAAGCCTTGCAGATGTGATCGTTTTGGCCGGTAACGTTGGTGTTGAGCAGGCGATAAAAGCCGCAGGTCACTCTGTCACGGTTCCGTTCATGGCTGGTCGTGGCGATGCCACCGCTGAGATGACAGATGCTGCATCTTTCGAGCCGCTTGAACCGCTGGCCGATGGGTACCGCAACTGGTCGAAACAAGACTACGTTGTAAGCCCAGAAGAACTGATGCTGGATCGCACACAACTGATGGGTCTGACCGCCAAAGAGATGACGGTTTTGGTCGGTGGGATGCGCGCGATGGGCACCAACCATGGTGGCACCAAACATGGCGTGTTTACAGATCGGGTCGGCGCACTGACGCCAGATTTCTTTGTGAACTTGACGGATATGGCGTATTCTTGGCACCCCGTTAAAGATGGAACCTACGAAATCCGTGACCGCACATCAGGTGCCGTGAAGTGGACCGCGACGCGCATGGATTTGGTGTTCGGTTCGAATTCCATCTTGCGATCCTACGCCGAGGTCTATGCACAAGACGACAACGCAGAGAAATTTGTAACTGATTTTGTCGCCGCATGGGTCAAAGTGATGAACGCGGATCGGTTCCATTAATCGTCCTCAATAAACCGACAGCTCCGCGCCGACCACACGTTGGGGCGGGGCTGTCTCTCTAATGTTCGAAATTCACGACGATACCTTCGTGACGATACCTTCGTATAGGTCAATCCCCCCTTTCGCCCTTCTGACTGAACTGCTGCACCTTGGTGCCTTGTCGCCCCTTTGTGCCACATTCACTAGATGTGGTGCGTCTTCAAAGCCTTATGTCTTGTCGCTCAAAACAAAGCTTTGTTGCGTCCCTCTTCCTGTCCCTTCCTCACTTTGAAAGGGACCATGATTGAGAGGTAAAGATCTTGGGTGCGCAAAGAGGTATTCCGGCAGTCCTAAAAAGAGTGTCTAAATTTTCGTTGGCGATGATCTGCGCAAGCACGCTTGTATCAGGGCTTGGCATTTCTCCGACAAAAGCAGGCGATTTTGAACTGGATTGGAGCGTCATAGATTGGCCTCAAGGGGCGTTAGGCCCCTTGAGTTACACCCTCAGAGATCAACACGGTTTTGAAATCGATACAACAATCGAAGCTGGCGGCGGGTTTGCCAACGGGCCTTTTGGACCAACGCCAGATGATGACACGTTTTTCGGCGGCAATATCGAAAGCCTCATTTTGGTGTCTGACCCCGGACCGGGTGAGGGCCGCATTGGCGACACCACGGAAAGCGTTACGGTGTCCTTTCGTTCAGGTGGTATCGCCTTTGCCGTGGATGGGCTGCAATTTGATGTTCTGGATATTGACGCCACTGACAACAACGCCCCCAATGATCGCTGCGACTTTGTCACGTTCACAGGCAACAACGGTAATCCCAGCCTCAGCGCGATTTCGGCCTCCCCCAGCGTTCTCGTTGGACCAGGCCCGGGATCGGGGGCCACGGGCCTTTTGACCGCCAATCAGGCGCAATGTATCTATTTTGACGGGGGCAGCCCCTCGCCCACCTCAAACAATGACACCAACGGAACGGTGCGGGCGACCTATCCCGCGGGCACGGCCAGTGCCACACTGTTTTACGACGAATCCATCGGCAATGTGCGCGGCGCGGTCTCTTTCGACGACCCCGCTCCGCGCGGTATCGGCGTTTTGGGCAACACCAATTTCAATGTCGCCCAATCCATCACCTTGGACCGAAGCGCCACACCGCCCACAGGCACGACCATCACCTACACTTATACGGTGACAAACACGGGGGCTTTGCCGTTTAACCCCGGCCAAGATGTGATCATCGAAGACAGCCTGTTGGGCACCGTGACCTGTCCGGCGATTTCTGCTCCGATTGCCCCCGGTGGTACCGTGACCTGTAGTGCCCCCTATACATTGAGCGCCGCTGACGCGCTGGCCGGATCAGTCGATAGCACCGCCACGGCGGGCGTTGGTGCCATTGGTCAGGCCTTTATCGTTCGGTTGCAATCCAATCCTCAGCCACTTTCTGTCGCAACCACCGCGCCCATATCGGGGCCGCAAAGCTGTTCGCCTGTGTCTGTGTTTTCCCAGCCTCGGACGCAACTGGCCGGCAGTGGAAGTGCGGGCGCTTTGACGCTATCGGATGTGTTTGTGTATGACAATGTGACCTCGGATGTGAATGGCAATCCGATTGATGTTGTGTTCCAGATTGATCAGATCAGCGGTGCAACGGATGTCGCGGTTTCCACAGGTCTCGAAGGACGGATGACCCCCGTGGACAATTCCTTTGTCTCGTTCCACCTGCGCCTTGTTCAAGACGGCACCGCAACCGCCGCCAACCCCCAAGGCACGGCGATTGATCAAAGCCGGATCAATGGTGTTTTGGTGCAGCAAACGGATGTGGACAGCCGTGGGGCAGGGGATGATTCCTCTGACGTGGT
>JBLHXX010000112.1:0-5521 GCA_047630475.1 Celeribacter sp.
AATAGCTTATCACCCAAACCTGTTGCGATATGATCCCCGACTTCTTTCATGGTGCGAAAGCAATTTTTCATGGCAGGATGATCAATTTCGGCAAAATGCGCCACCATAGCAGGTTCCAAAACACCGCCATAATACATCATCCACGACAAAAACTCGCCCCGTCCTTTTTGGCCCGCAGGGATGCTGAAATGCGATCCGAAAATTTCATCCAGATACATCATGATCGCGGCACTTTCACGGATATGTTCGCCATCATCCGTGACCAAATAGGGCACTTTGCCTTCGGGGTGCGGGTTGTTTGGATCGCGTTGCCCTGACCCATCGCTTTTGATGATCGAAACGTTGATCACATCAACCTCAGCGAGTTTGCCCATATCTATCAGCTGGGCGATGACCCGTGTGGCGCGGGTTTCTGGGGAATAATAAAGTGTTGGCATAATGTGCCCTTTCTTGACATTTGGCTTTCGGTGATGGGATGTTTATGGCACCGGCATCCTGCCAAATTCTGTCAGTAGAGATATGCGATAAAATTTCATGGCCAAATCAGATAGACTGTTCAGATTGCTTCACCTCATTCGCGGATTGACACCGCCCGTCACCGCCGCACGACTGGCTGTCGCGATGGAGGTGTCAGACCGCACGATCTATCGCGACATCGATTCCTTGCGCGCAGCAGGGGCACGCATCGACGGTGAAGCGGGGCTTGGGTACACCATGACCGAGGACATCGCCCTGCCCCCACAGACCTTCACCCAACTCGAGATTGAGGCGCTGACATTGGGGTTGTCGGATGTCAGTCAACGCGGCGATGAGGCTTTGGCGGGCGCAGCCACAGATGCCTTGGTCAAAATCCTAGCCACCCTGCCTGAGCGCCAACAACGCCAAGCCGCCCATGCGGTGAATTTGGTGCATCGGTTTCAAAAACCGATGGCGGCCACGATCGATATGAGCCTTCTGCGCGAGGCGATGTGGACCGAAGAAGCGTTGGATATCAAATACATCGACGCCAAACAGAACATCACCGACAGACGGCTGTATCCACTGGCGATTTCCTACCATGATCAAGCGGTTATGTTGCTGGCGTGGTGTTGCGTGCGCAGCGATTTTCGCATGTTTCACGTCACACGTATTCAATCCTATGCACGATCCGGCGAAAGCTTTCGCCCCCGCCGTGTCGCGTTGTTGCGTGACTATATCGCGGCCCTGAAAGCGCGCGACAAAACACATGGACGCGCCTAAAGCGTTCCGCCATAAACTTGAATCACGAGTTTTTGGCGGAACGCCCACAACATTGAGAGGTTCCGCCGCGCCCCGCCTTTTCCCTGCCTCAGGTTAAAGGCGGGACGCTTTAATCGGCAGCCTGTTTTAAATTGACCCGATCGATCAAGGCCTGCGCGCTTTCGACACGTTCCGAATAGCGATCCGTCAAAGCGGGCCGCGCGCGCGTCATATAAGTGAACTTGACCAACTCCTCCATCACATCGGCGATCCGCATCAAATAGGGCGAGGGTTTCATGCGGCCCTCTGCATCAAATTCATTCCACGCCTTGGCGACAGAGGATTGATTTGGAATGGTCACCATCCGCATCCAACGGCCTAAAATACGCATCTGGTTGACCGCGTTGAAACTTTGCGAGCCGCCGCAAACCTGCATCACCGCCAGCGTTTTGCCTTGGGTGGGGCGCACAGCGCCAAGCGACAGCGGGATCCAATCAATCTGGGATTTTAATATCCCCGTCATCGCACCGTGGCGTTCGGGACTGGACCACACCATGCCCTCGGACCACTCGGCCAAGGCACGCAATTCGGCCACTTTGGGGTGATCCGGCGCACAGGCATCGGGCAAAGGCAAATCACGCGGGTCATAGATTTTGACCTCGCAGCCATACCAGCGCAACAAACGCGCGGCTTCCTCAGCGGCCAGACGCGAAAAAGACCGATCACGCAATGAGCCATAGAGCACCAAAATACGCGGCGCATGGCCATCATCGCGGGCGCTTGCATAGTCGCGCCAATCAATCGGATGAAGCTGTATTTCATCCACCGCAGGCAAAGCATCTGTGGCAATCAATGTCATGATTTAACAACCTCGCCGTCTTCTTTGGTGTAGCTTGTCGGTGGGTTTTCCATGATCGCGAACACTTTTTCCGATGGGCGGCACAGCGCAGTGCCTTTCGGTGTCACCACAAATGGACGGTTGATTAAGATCGGATGCTGCATCATTCCGTCCAAAATCGCCGCGTCCGTGGCACTGTCATCGCGCAGACCCAAATCTTCGGCCTCTTGCTGTTTTGCGCGCAGGGCCGAGCGCGGGGTTTCCCCTGCTGCTTGGATCATGGCCACCAGTTCAGCGCGTGTTGGCGGCGTTTTGAGGTACTCAATCACCTCAACCTCTTCGCCTGAACTTTGCAAGATTGCCAAGGTGTTGCGCGAGGTCCCACACTTTGGGTTATGGTAAATTTTTATCATGATGTCAGATCCTTAGACATGGGATTTGAAGTTACATCGCAGCAAGGTGCGATCATATTGATAAGTGGTGCACAGACCTCTGAACGACCACCACAACAGTCCTCCAACATAAACCGTAGCAAAGCATTCAGCCCCTCCATATCCGCTTTGTAAATAATACTGCGGCCTGCGCGGGTGCTGAAAATGAGCCCCGCGTGTGAAAGCTGAGACAGGTTTTGCGAGGTGGTGTTGGGCTTGGCATCCAGCGCCACAGCAATATCACCCGCGGCCATGCCGTCGGGACCTGCGGTGATGAGCAAGCGAAAAGCCTGCAACCGCAAAGGTTGGCTGAGGGCAGAAAATGCGGAAAGGGCCTGTGATATATCCATAATTCATGAATTACTGAAATGTTTTGAGCAATGCAAGTCCCCTGTTCAGAAAATCTAAAGACAAACCTGACAGATTGCCCCTATGAAACAATTGTTCGCCCATATTCCGCTGCCTATGACAGAACTTTTGATCGGCGGGACGCTTGTCCTCATGTTGATCTTGGGCACGTGACTCCATTGTCATACGCTCTTGTGTGACCTAGCCTCAGACAAACGTCACTGAGGAGGACACCATGACAGACCGCAAGCAAGGCTTTGACACGCTGCAAATCCACGCAGGCACCGCCCCTGATCCGGCCACTGGCGCGCGCCAAGTGCCGATTTACCAAACCACGGCTTACGCGTTTCGCGATGCAGAACACGCGGCGAAATTGTTCAACCTTGAGGAAGTCGGCTATATCTATTCGCGCCTGACCAATCCGACAGTGGCCGCATTGCAAAACCGCATCGCAGCGCTTGAGGGCGGTGTGGGCGCTGTGTGTTGCTCCTCTGGTCACGCGGCCCAAATCATGGCGCTGTTCCCCTTGATGCAACCGGGCACGAATATTGTTGCGTCCACAAGGCTTTACGGCGGGACACTCACGCAATTTAGCCAAACTTTCAAACGCTTTGGCTGGTCTGCGACCTTTGTGGATTTCGATGATCTCGACGCTGTGAAAGCCGCGATTGACGACGACACGCGGGCGATTTTCTGTGAAACCATCGCCAACCCCGGCGGCTATATCACTGATCTCGACGCTGTCTCTGTGATTGCCAAAGACGCAGGCATTCCGCTGATTGTCGACAACACCACGGCCACGCCATATCTGTGTCGTCCGTTTGAGCACGGCGCCACTTTGGTTGTGCATTCCACCACGAAATACATGACCGGCAACGGCACTGTGACCGGCGGCTGTGTTGTGGATTCGGGCAATTTTGACTGGATGGCGTCGGATAAATTCCCGTCCCTCAGCCAACCTGAGCCTGCCTACCACGGCTTGTGCTTTGGCGCGGCTTTGGGGCCTATGGCGTTCACATTCCACAGTATTGCCATAGGCCTGCGCGATCTCGGCATGACCATGAACCCCCAAGGCGCGCATTATACGTTGATGGGGATTGAGACCCTGTCATTGCGGATGCAACGCCATGTGGAAAACGCCGCTAAAGTGGCCGAATGGTTGGAAAAAGACGACCGTGTCGCGGCCGTAACCTACGCTGGTTTGGACTCGTCCCCGTATAAAGACCGCATGGCGCGCATCTGTCCCAAAGGCGCTGGTGGCTTGTTCACCGTGGCGCTCAAAGGCGGCTACGAGGCTTGCGTGGCGACCGTAGATAAAATGGAGCTGTTTTCCCACGTGGCCAACTTGGGCGACACGCGCTCGCTTGTGATCCACCCCGCATCGACCACGCACCGCCAGCTGTCCGAGGCCGAGCAAGTGAAAGCCGGAGCCTCACCAAACGTGCTGCGCTTGTCGATCGGCATTGAAGATGTGGCAGATATTATTGCGGATTTGGATCAAGCGATGGCATAGCGCCGATCGTTCTGACCATTACTTAAACAGTGACACTAAATTGAAATGTATAAGCCCGCCCATTTGCAGCGAGCGGGCTTATGAAATTTGACGGTCAATCAGTTAGAAGACTACAGTTGGAGTGATCATGAACGACGAAGCTAATTCAATATTTGGGCTTTCTCCCCCGCCCCGCGCGTCAGATGTTCTTTTCGGCGGAAATCCTCAAGATTGGCGTCTCAACGCATGTATCGAACATTGGGGCAATGTCGAGTATGCATACAAAGCTGGCTTTCGAAAAGGAGCTTTTCAACTGGCTGAACGTATGTGCACTGAACCAAACGATCAGGATTTACTTGTTTACCCAATCGCATACCTGTATCGCCATCACATCGAAATGGTACTAAAAAGCATTTTCCATCTCTCGTTGGAAGTACTTGATGAAGAAATATCAGGAAGGCAAAAGAAAAAACTCGTTTTACATGACCTCACTCGACTGTGGGGAATGATCAAACCAAAGCTTTCCGCCATTTGCACGCTAGCAAATGAAGCTCCATTACCCAAAGAGGATTTGGAAGGCATTGAAGCTTACATGCACCAGTTAAACGCCCAGGATCCAAATGGCGAAAGCTTTAGGTACGCTCGTCAGAACGACTCGAAACGGACGCTCAATGAGGATCTCATGCGTATTAACATCAGATCTTTCGCTATTAATATGGAAAAACTTGCCAACTATCTTGAAGGCCTTGAAAACTGGCTTGCTGCTTTGGCTTATGCGGAAAAGTAACTGTAGGAAAAGAAAACGGTCATAGGTGCCATTCCTGCAACTTTCCTTCCCCGCCCCCCTACTCAGCCGCCTTGGCGATCTCGGGCTTGATGTATTTGTCCATGATCTCGGCAGTAATAGGCCCAGCAAAGCGGTAGGTGATTTCGCCGTCCGCATTCACAACATAAGTCTCTGGGACGCCGTATAGCCCCCATTCCAGCGCTGTGCGGCCTGGCTCGTCTGCGCCCACCGCTGCGTAGGGATTGCCGAGTTCATTTAAGAACCCGATGGCGGCCTCAGGTTTGTCTTTGTAATTGATGCCGTAGACGGTCACGCCCTCATCAGACAAAGCTTCAAGCTGCGGGTGCTCTGCGCGGCACGGCGCGCACCAAGAGGCCCAGTAGTTCACCAGTTTGACCCCACCCGTG
>JBLHXX010000113.1:0-5098 GCA_047630475.1 Celeribacter sp.
AGATCGACAGATGTCTCATCAATCAATTGCAGCGGCCCAAGTGGCATACCAAGCAATTTCGCCGCGTTTTCAATCAACGGCAATTCAACGCCTTCAGCGGCCATCCGCACACCTTCGTTGATGTAGGGAATGATGCAGCGGTTGGCATAAAAGAACCGCGCGTCATTGACGACGATCGGCGTTTTGCGGATTTGGCGCACGAAATCAAGCGCCTTGGCCACGGCCACATCGCCTGTTTTTTGGCCTTTGATGATTTCCACCAAAAGCATTTTGTCGACAGGGCTGAAAAAGTGAATGCCGATAAACGTGTCAGGGCGCGAAGACGCCTTGGCCAATTCGGTGATCGGCAGGGTTGAGGTGTTGGTGGCGAACACACAAGTGTCGCCCACGACGGCCTCAACCTTGGCAGTGACTTCGGCCTTGACGCTTGGGTCTTCAAACACAGCCTCGACAATCAAATCACACTCTGCAAGAGCGGCGTAATCTGTCGTGGCATTGATGCGTGCCAGCACTTGTTCTTTTTTCTCTGCCGTGACTTTCTTGCGCGACATGCCTTTGTCCAAGATGCCCTCAGAGTAGGATTTGCCTTTGTCTGCGCTCTCTTGGGTGGCGTCGATCAATACCACCTCGATGCCCGCATTCGCCGACACATAGGCGATGCCCGCGCCCATCATGCCCGCGCCAATCACGCCGACTTTTTTGACGGTTTGATCGGCAACATCGGGACGGTTTGCGCCCTTTTCCAAAGCTTCCTTGTTGATGAACAAAGACCGGATCATCGCGCCTGACGATGGGTTCATCAAAACATTGGTGAACCAACGCGCCTCGATTTTGAGGGCCGTGTCAAACGGCACTTGCGCGCCTTCATAAACAGACGACAGCAATGCTTTTGCAGCAGGATAAACGCCTTGAGTTTGGCCATTGACCATCGCGGAAGCGCCGACAAAGGTCATAAAACCAGCTGGATGATAGGGGGCGCCGCCGGGCATTTTCCAGCCTTTGGTGTCCCAAGGCTTCACAATGTCAGCGTCTTTGGCAGAGAGCACCCAAGCTTTCGCGGCACTCATCAACTCATCCGCAGGCACGACCTCATCGATCACACCGCTGGATTTTGCCTTTTTCGGGTCCATCATTTGGCCCTGAAGCAAAATGGGGGACGCAGCCATCGCACCCAGCTTACGCGAGATACGTGTGGTGCCACCCGCGCCGGGGAAGATGCCGACTTTAATCTCGGGCAGGCCAATTTTGGCTTTGGCATTGTCAGCGGCAAAAATACGGTGACACGATAGCGGAATCTCCAAGCCAATGCCAAGCGCCGTGCCGGGCAGGGCGGCTGCAATCGGTTTGCCGCCTTTGTTGGTTTTCGCATCCATGCCCGCGCGTTCAATTTTGCGCAAAGCGGCATGCATGCCCATGATGCCGTCAAACAGACCTTGCGCCGGATTGTCGCCCGCACTGTCTTTCATTTTCGCGATGATGTTCAAATCCATCCCGCCCGCGAATGTGTCTTTGCCAGAGGTTAAAACCACACCTTTGACAGCCTCATCCGCCAGCGCTGTATCGATGTGCGCGTCCAGTTCGGCCAAGCCCTCAAGCGACAGCACATTCATGCTTTTGCTGGTGACATCCCACGTGATAACGGCCACGCCGTCTGTGTCTACTTCATATGTAAAATCAGTCATGTCAGTGTCCTCACATCCGCTCAATGATTGTGGCCGCGCCCATGCCAGAGGCGATGCACAGCGTGGCTAGGCCTGTGCCTTTGCCTGTGCGTTCAAGTTCATCCAGCAATGTGCCGATGATGATCGCGCCTGTTGCCCCAAGGGGGTGGCCCATGGCAATCGATCCGCCGTTGACGTTGACTTTTGAGCTGTCCACATCGAAGGCTTGCATAAAGCGCAAAACGACCGAGGCGAAGGCTTCGTTCACTTCAAACAAATCGATGTCTGAAATGCTCATGCCGCTGTCGGCCAGAATTTTTTGCGTCGCAGGCACGGGGCCCGTCAGCATGATGGTGGGGTCTGTGCCGATTTTTGCTGTGGCCCGAATACGAGCGCGGGGTTTGATGCCGTATTTTTCCCCGAATTCTTTGTTGCCGATCAAAACAGCCGCTGATCCATCCACAATACCAGACGAATTGCCCGCGTGGTGGATGTGGTTGATCGTCTCCAAGTGCGGGTATTTCATCAAGGCGACTTTATCGAAACCGGGCATCACTTCGCCCATGTCTTTGAATGCGGGTTTCAATTTGGCCAGCGCCGCCATATCCGTGCCGGGACGCATGTATTCATCACGGTCCAAAATGGTTAGGCCGTTTTGATCCAGCACAGGCACGATGGATTTGGCGAAGCGGTTGTCAGCCCAAGCGGCAGCGGATCGTTTTTGCGATTCCTCGGCCAATGCATCAGCGTCATCGCGGCTAAAGCCGTATTCCGTGGCGATGATATCGGCTGAAATGCCTTGAGGCACAAAGTAAGTGTTCATGGCGATGCTTGGGTCAACCGCAATGGCTGCACCGTCTGATCCCATGGGCACGCGGCCCATCATTTCAACGCCACCAGCGATGTAGGCCATGCCTGCACCGCCTTTGATCTGGTTGGCGGCAATGTTAACAGCTTCCATGCCTGAGGCACAAAAGCGGTTGATCGCGAGACCAGGAATGCGCTCGTCAAGATCTGAGGCCAAAACGGCAGTCCGCGCAAGGCAGCCCCCCTGTTCGCCGACTTGGGTGACGTTGCCCCAAATCACATCTTCGACCGCATGACCCGAAAGTCCGCTGCGCTCTTTGATGGCGTTAAGCATCTGCGCCGACAGACGTGCGGCGGTGACCTCATGCAGGCTGCCGTCTTTGCGTCCTTTGCCGCGCGGGCTGCGCACCGCGTCGTAAATATATGCCTCAGTCATATTGGTCCTCCTCAGGCCCGGTCCGCAGGGGATCCGGGCATCATATCATAGGGATGTTTCCAGTTTGGCAGGGTTTCGATTCTGCCAAGCCAGCGATCAATGTTGGGCCAATCGGCCCGCTCAAACCCAAAAGGTTCGGGGTAAAAAAGGTAACCGCAGCACGCGGTGTCTGCGATGGTGATGTCATCGCCCACAAGCCAATCACGGCCCTCAAGGGCGCGATCCAAAACTGCCAGCGCTGCTTTGACACGTCCCATATTGAAACCGATCACCTCGGTCGGACGTTTGTCTTCGGGCAGGAAATTGTTCAAAAACCGTGTCGGCCCCGCTTGGCCGGACATCTTTTGATTGTCCCATAGCACCCAGCGCAAAATCTCACGTTTGTCATCCTCTGTCGCTCCGCCAAGCTTGCCGGACACATCGCTGGCATAGAGCTGGATCACGCCGGATTGGCTGAGCTGGATATCGCCATCGATGAAAAACGGCACTTCGCCCATGACGTTCATCGCGAGGAATGCGTCAGAGCGGGCTTCGCCATTGAAAAAATCAACAAACTCTGGGGCCCAATCCATACCACATAAGGTGAGTGTAAGTGCGGCTTTGTAAGAGTTACCACTTTCGCCAAAGCAATAGAGTTTCGCTGTCATATCCTGTCCTCCGCTGAATGATCGATGGGAACGATAGGGCGCGTTGCAGCGGTTTGCGTCAAGGAAAAACACTGTGTTTTTAGAGGATTGAGGGGCGTTTGAGCTACGTCGTCGCGGCGCGCCCCGCGCGTTTGTGTCATGTGCAAGGGGTGGGGCGCGTGGCGGGTCATTTTTTCCTATCTTCCAAATCCGAGTTGAACACGCGCAAGCGGTGCTCAAGTTTTTCTTGATGCGTCACGGAAGAAAAGTTTTCGAACAGGAAAGACAGCGCCTCACCTTCATCCAACCCCGCCTCCCGCGAGAATGATTTGAGACGACGATAGCCATCTTCGGTCATCGAAACAGGAAAACGCCGCGTCATTCTAAATCGTTTGGGCATGGTTACGCTCCGTCATAAATGCAAAAACTGTGTAAAGGGGCGCACAAAAAAGCCCTCCGCCCACAAATGGGGCGAAGGGCCAATTGCGCAAGCTTGCGTCAGCTTAGAATGCTTCGGCAGGCAATGCCATCACAGGATCAGCACCGCTTTCAATCCGTTTCAAAAGCGCACCTGTCAGTGGCAATTGACGGGCCATATAGTAGCGCGCGGTGATCAGTTTGTTCTTGTGGAACTCTGGATCATCTGTGCCATTTGTCAATGCTTTCAACGACACCTCGGCCATGCGGCCCCACATCAATCCAAGCGAGACATAGCCGAACAGATGCATGAAGTCGTATGAGCCAGACAGCGCTGCGTTTGGATTTTTCATACCGTTTTGCATGAAAAACATACCTGCAGCTTGCAAATCTTTTGACGCGGCTTTGAGCGGTGTTGTGAACTCTTCCATCTCAGGGGCGTCAGCGGTTTTGCAAAATGATTTGACCATGTCGAAATAAGCCATCACATGTTTGCCGCCATCTTGGGCCAGCTTTCGTCCTACAAGATCAAGCGCTTGGACACCGTTTGCGCCCTCGTAGATCATGGCGATCCGCGCATCACGTGTGAACTGTGACATGCCCCATTCTTCAATGTAGCCGTGCCCGCCATAGATTTGCTGCGCGTTCACAGTCGCTTCATAGCCTTTATCGGTGAGAAAGCCTTTGAGCACAGGCGTCATCAGAGAAATCAGTCCTTCGGCGTCTTTGTCGCCGCCTTTGTGACCCGCATCAATCAAAGATGCGCCCCACAACATGAACGCCCGCGCGCCTTCGATGAATGATTTTTGATCCATCAAGTTGCGGCGAATATCGGGGTGAACGATCAACGGATCAGCAGGGCCGTTCGGGTTTTCTGCACCGGTGACTGCGCGTCCTTGCAGGCGGTCTTTTGCATAAATCACCGCGTTTTGATACGCAGCTTCCGCTTGGGCGAGGCCTTGCATCGCAACGCCGATCCGCGCCTCATTCATCATGGTGAACATGGCGCGCATGCCTTTGTTCAGATCACCCAGCAAATACCCTGTGGCCTCATCGTAGTTCATCACACAGGTCGAGTTGCCGTGGATGCCCATTTTTTCCTCAATGGAGCCAACAGATACGCCGTTGCTGTTTCCAAGGCTGCCATCGTC
>JBLHXX010000114.1:0-5021 GCA_047630475.1 Celeribacter sp.
TGGCCGCCTTCGACAGGACACCAAATCCACGCGCCATCTCTAAATTTGCGGAGTTCAATGTTTTCAAAGCGCCGCGCATTTCGGCGTTTTTTGTCGTCCAAGTCATGGAATGTCCTTTTGTATCAACCGTTGGGACAGACATGACATGAGGATGGGGGCGACGGCTTTGATCCGCATCAACCACAATAACATTTGGATGTGGTGAACATTTTGAAATTAAGACTGCTCAAAAGAAAGGCCCGCACGAGGGGCGGGCCTTTCAATATTGGGTTCTCTAAGGGGCGTTCTTATTGAGGAACGTCGCCTGTCAAACCTTCGACATAGAAGTTCATGCCTGCAAGGGCGCCATCATCAGCAATCTCGCCGTCTGCCAACCATGCTGTGCCGTCTTGTTTGTTCAACGGGCCTGTAAACGGGTGGTATGTGCCTGCAACGATCGCGTCTTTCATTGCCAAAGCTTCGGCTTTCACATCCGCAGGAACCGCGTCAGTGATTTCGCCAATGCCGACCATGCCTGTTGCGATGCCGTCCCATGTGTTCACAGATGTCCATGTGCCATCCATGACCGCTTGGGTGCGTGCGATGTAGTAGGGCGCCCAGTTGTCGATGATAGAGGATACACGTGGTGATGGTGCAAAATCATACATATCAGAGGCTTGACCAAATCCGATGGCCCCTGCTTCTTTCGCAGCCGCCAATGGAGCGGTGGAATCTGTATGCTGCAAAATCACGTCTGCGCCTTGCTCAAGCAAAGCTTTGGCCGCGTCGGCTTCTTTGGCGGGGTTGAGCCATTCATAGATCCAGATGACTTTGAACTCGACGTCAGGGTTTACTTTTTTCGCGTGGATGTAGGCCGCGTTGATGCCGCGCACAACTTCTGGGATCGGCACGGACCCGATGTAGCCTACGATGTTGGATTTGGTCATGCGACCTGCGATTGTACCTTGGATCGCGCGGCCTTCATAGAAGCGTGCGGAATATGTGGATACGTTGTCAGCAGATTTATAGCCCGTCGCGTGCTCAAATTTCACGTCTGGGAATTTCGCCGCCACGTTGATGGTCGGGTCCATAAAACCAAAAGATGTGGTGAAAATGATGTCTGTGCCAGTGAGGGCCATTTGCGTCATCACGCGTTCTGCGTCTGGGCCTTCTGGTACGTTTTCAACGAAAACTGTTTCGACTTTATCACCAAAGTGTTTTTCAAGTTCAACACGGCCATGATCGTGACCTTGGGTCCAGCCGCCATCATTGATTGGGCCAACATAGACGAAACCAACTTTGGTTTTGTCTTCTGCAAAAGCTGCACCAGCAAGACCAACGGCCAAAGCTGTCGTTGCGAGAATATTTTTGAACATATGTTCACTCCCAGGTTTTTGGGGTTGTCACACCCCTTTTAAATGCGGACCTTGCGGCCCATTTTTCCAAGCTCATTTGAGCCTGTTTTCGTCCAAGCTCTAGTGAGCCTGAAAAATTTTACCCAACATGGCAGGCCCGTTTGAGGCGCCTTTGTTGCGGGCAGAAATCACAACCAAGACCACAATCGTTGCCACAAATGGCGCGGACGATAGCAACAGTAGATCAAGACTAGACGCATAATCTGTTACAATCCCAATCAATAACAGCACCAATCCTGTGCCAATGAATTGCGCAAAAGTCTTGAGAGTTGGTTTAACATCCAACGTTTTTTTCCACGAGCCTACCGCAACGGCAATTGCCAAGTAGACCACGCCAGAAAGCATGACCAAGTATGGCAAAACCAGCAAAAGCGGCACGTTTGCGGCCTGCAAATTCAACTGCAATGCCGTCAGTCCACCAAACAGATACGCGCCAAACAAAACGCGACCAGGTTTCCATGACGCAAACACAACAATCGCCAGCGCGATCCAGCCAATGCCTGCGGTGATTCCATCCGTCCATTGTGGCACGCGGATCAGCGAAATATAGGCGCCGCCTAACCCCGCCATTGCGCCGCCAAAACCAATCGCCATGACGCGCACCAAGCGCACTTTATAACCCAAAGCATGGGCTGCATCGTGGTTTTCGCCGACAGCGCGCAAAATCAAACCGCCACGGGTGAATTTCAAAAATGCCCAGATCGCGACAGTCATGACCAAAGACACATAGACCATCGCGTCATGTTGAAACACTGCGGGGCCAAAAAATGGAATGTTTTCCAACAGAGGAATAGGCATTTTGCCAACAGGAGGAGGGCTTTCCCCAACATAAGGTTGGCCGATGAATGATGCGAGCCCCACGCCCACAAGCGTCAAGGCCAAGCCGCTTGGTACTTGTGTCGCGTATAGAAATTGGGTCAAAATTGCAAAAAGCATCGACAACAGTGCCCCACCAATTGCGGCCCCTAGAAAGCCTACCGTTGCCGATCCGCTTTCAACTGCAATGGCAAAACCACAGATGGCACCGATGATCATCATGCCCTCGACGCCAAGGTTTAAAACGCCTGCGCGCTCTGTGATCATTTCGCCCAAAGCAGCCAATAAAATAGGAGTGGAGGCGACCATTAAGCTGGCGAAAAACGCAACCAATGAGATTGATCCAATGTCCATCACACGACCTCCTTTTTGCGCCAAACAATTTTGTAATTCACGAAAATATCCATCGCCAAAAGCGTCATCAACAGCATGCCTTGGAACACTTGGATCGAGGCAGAAGGCAGCGATAACATGAATTGCGCCAACTCACCGCCGATGAATGTCAGCGCCAACAAAAGCCCTGCCAGCAAAATACCAATGGGGTTTAAACGTCCCAAAAAAGCGACGATGATTGCTGTAAACCCGTAGCCTGTGTTGAACGATGTGGTGATCTGACCCGCAGGCCCCGTGACCTCAAATAGCCCCGCAAGCCCTGCCAAGGCACCGGATGTTCCGAGGCAAAAAATGATCAAACCTTTGGCATTGATACCCGCAAACCCAGCGGCGCGTGGACTTTCGCCCGTGACGCGGATTTGAAACCCAAGCATATGTTTGCTGAGTAAAACATAAGCGGCCACGACAGCTGCGAACGCCGCCATGACCCCCCAATGTGCGCCGGTGCCTGCGATCAATTCAGGGTTCGCAGAGGACGCATATTGCGCCAGATTGCGAGACCCTGGAAAACCGTTGCCTTCGGGATTGCGCAACGCGCCAAGTGATACGGCGATCATGATCTGTTCGGCAAAATACACCAACATGAGTGACACCAAAATCTCCGGTGCATTGAATTTTGTTTTGCACAGCGCAGGGATCAACCCCCACAAAAAGCCACCCAAAGCCCCCGCGATCACCATCAACGGAAAGATGAACCACGCCTCCATGGGATAGAACGCAAGCCCCACCGAGGCGCCGCAGATCGCCCCCATGATGTATTGCCCTTCGGCGCCGATGTTCCAAATGCCAGCTTTGAATCCAAGGCTTAGCCCAATGGCGATTAAAATCAGCGGGGCGGCTTTGACCAACAATTGTGGCCGTGAATAGGCCGCAAAATCTGGACTAAACAGGGGGTCCCAAAAAATCGTGCGGATGGCTATGAACGGATCTTTGCCCATGGCCGCAAATAAAAACCCGCCCAAAATCATTGTCACAATGACAGCCAAAATCGGCGTTGCCACGACCCATGTCTTTGAGGGCTGCGGCCGTTTGATCAAAGCAATCATGCCGAAACTCCTGCGGTTGTGACGGGTGCGGAGCCGGTCTCTTCGACGCCGCCCATCATCAAGCCGATTTCCTCAACGGTTAGGCCTTTGGCCGTGCGTGGTGGGCTTAGGCGGCCTTCGTTGAGGGCCGTGAAATGGTCGGAAATTTCCATCAATTCATCCAAGTCTTGCGAGATACAAATCACCGCTGCGCCGCCTGCTGCCAAATCCAGTAGTGCTTGGCGAATTTGGGCGGCGGCTGAGGCGTCCACACCCCATGTCGGTTGGTTGACCACCAACACCTTTGGGTGTTGCATAACCTCGCGCCCGATGACGAACTTTTGCAAGTTTCCGCCAGATAAAGATCGCGCTGCGGCTGCGGCACTTGGGGTGCGCACATCAAATGTTTTAATGATCTCTTTGGCAAAACCTTCGGTCTTGGACCAATTGATGAAATTGTTTTTACTAAGCTTTTTGCGAATGGTTGCAGTCAAAGCGGTGTTTTCAATCAAACTCATGTTGGGCGCTGCCGCATGGCCAAGCCGTTCTTCCGGGGCGGCCAATAGGCCCAAAGCACGCCGCGCATTGGGGCCAAATTTATTGATGTTTTGGCCCTGAAATGTGACTGAACCACTTTGGGCGCGCGCCTCGCCGGACAACACAGATAGCAATTCGTCTTGCCCATTGCCCGCAACGCCGCCGATGCCCAAGACTTCGCCGGCTTTTACGGTCAACGACAGATTTTTCAAACGCGTTCCAAAGGGACTTTTGGGCGCATATCCAACGTCCTTAACGACCAGTAATTCGGCACCGCTGGTTTTTGCCTCGCGGGTCGGAATATGCAGCGTTTCCCCAACCATCAATTCGGCCATATCGCGCGCACTGGTCGCGCGTGGGTCACAGGTGCCCACCACTTTGCCATGACGCAAAATCGTCGCTTCGTCACATAGGCTGCGAATTTCTTCGAGTTTGTGCGAAATATAGAGGATTGAGGTGCCTTCTGATTGCAATTGGCGCAAGGTTTTGAATAGGATTTCGACCTCTTGCGGGGTTAAAACAGAGGTGGGTTCATCCATGATTAAAAGCTTGGGGTCTTGCAAAAGGCAGCGAATAATTTCGACCCGCTGACGCTCGCCTGCGGATAGATCGCCGACGGTTCTGTTTGGATCAAGTGGCAGGCCGTATGCCTGCGATACCTCACGAATAGAGTTGGCGAGGTCTTTCATTTTGGGTGGGTTTTCCATCCCAAGGGCCACGTTTTCCGCAACATTTAGGGCTTCAAATAACGAAAAGTGTTGAAACACCATGGCCACACCTGCGGCGCGGGCTGCTTGGGGGGACGTCGGGACATAGGATGCGCCATGCAGGGTCATCGCGCCGCTGTCTGGCTTGG
>JBLHXX010000115.1:0-4881 GCA_047630475.1 Celeribacter sp.
CCACAAGCGTTTTCTTTGAGGTGATCCAAATGCGGTGCAGAATCAGTCCCAAGGAAAAAGCGTTGATCGCCAGATGTCGCGGCCTCGACCAGCGCCAAGCGATGCTCTTCGCGTTTGGCCACGGGCAGGCAATAGTAGTGCGGCTTGATCCCGCCCACCAAAATATGGTTGCGGTTGATCACCAAATGGTGCGTCGTGATCGTCGCCGCCAAACCGCTGTCCGCAGAGCGTGCATAGTCAACGCCGTCCTTGGTTGTGATATGTTCCATCACCACCTTCAGATCGGGGTTGGCGCGGCGAATGGGGTCCAGCACAGTGTCAATGAACACGGCTTCGCGGTCGAAAATATCAACATCCGCAGCTGTGACTTCGCCGTGCAAACATAAAGGCAGGCCAATTTCGGCCATCTTTTCCAACACAGGGCGCACATTGTCGAAATTACGCACGCCTGAATTGGAATTGGTCGTCGCACCTGCTGGATACAATTTGACTGATTTGACCAGACCGCTGGCATGGGCCGCAGCCACATCATCCGCGTCCGTGTCTTCGGTCAAATACAGTGTCATGAGTGGCTCGAAATCCGATCCCTCGGGCAAAGCTGCCAAAATGCGGTCGCGATAGGCGGCGGCATCGGAGCCTTTGATCACGGGTGGGATCAAGTTCGGCATGATGATGGCACGGGCAAAATGACGCGCAGTTTCGGGCAAGACGGCCTGCATCATTGCGCCATCGCGCAGGTGCAAATGCCAATCATCGGGGCGGCGGAGTGTGAGTGTATCGGTCATAAAGATCGCATAACGCTTATCGTGCAAAAGGGCCAGTGTTTGCACCACATGCGTATTGCCTATTTTTTAACCATAAACTCAAAAAGTGACGCGTTTTTACCCAAGTCAGTCCACCAAGCATTGAAGCTCGCCCTGCCAAAACAGTAGCCTCGCATGAAACGGAGACCTTAATGCTTGACGCGACACAGCCCACGTTACCCCCAAAAATCGCACCTGTGATGCAGCGTGTGCGTGGTCGTGGCCGTGTGGTGTTTGGTCCGGCAGGTTTGCGTGATTTGCATCAATCGGGCTCGGCCAAGGCAATGATGCCCAAAATTCACACAGGCATTCCAGAGGTGGTGTTTTTGAACACCTCAGGTGGGCTGACCGGTGGGGACCGTCTCGATTATCACTTACAAGCCCTTGATCACACCGCGCTGATCGGCACCTCACAAACCGCCGAACGCGCCTATGCGTCCACTGATATATCCGTGCCAGCCCAAGTGACTGTTGATTTGATCGCGGGGCAGGGCGCGTCGCTTGAATGGTTGCCCCAAGAAACGATTTTGTTTGAAAAATCACGCCTCGCACGCAAAACTCAAGCCACTTTGGCCACTGATGCACGGTTTTTATTTGTGGAATCCCTTGTCTTGGGGCGCGCTGCCATGGGCGAGACGATTCACACATTGCATCTGCGTGATACACGCCAAATCACCCGCGCAGGCCGTCTCGAATTTTTGGAGCCTCTTGAAATGGACGCCGATGTTTTGGCAGGGCGCGACAGTGTTGTGACCCTTGCGGGGATGCGCGCTTTTGCCACCATCGGTTTGTTCGATCAAGGCGCTGAGGCATTGGCAGAGGTTTTGAAACCTTTGACACAAAACGGCGTAACGGCTGGCGTGTCTGGCTGGAACGGCAAACTCATCATTCGCGCGATGGCCCATGATGGCTATCCGCTGCGTCGCTATGTGGCGCAAATTTTGACAAAAATCCGGGGCACGACGTTGCCGCGGGTCTGGCAAGTATAAGGACCGATCATGAATTTGACGCCTCGGGAAAAAGACAAACTGCTGATTTCATTGGCTGCTATGGTGGCGCGAGGGCGGCTGGAACGGGGTGTGAAACTCAACCACCCCGAAGCCATCGCCTTGATCACCGATTTCGTGGTCGAGGGCGCGCGGGACGGAAAAATGGTGTCCGAGCTGATGGAAACCGCGGCTCATATCGTCACCAAAGACATGTGCATGGAGGGCATTTCCGAGATGATCCACGATGTGCAAGTCGAAGCCACGTTCCCAGACGGCACCAAATTGGTCACCGTTCATCACCCCATTCGTTAGGAGCACGCCATGATCCCCGGAGAGTATTTTATTGAGGACGGCGAGATTGAGCTGAACGCAGGCGCGCCTGTCACCACGCTTGAAGTGTCAAATACGGGTGATCGCCCCGTTCAGGTTGGCTCGCATTATCACTTCTTTGAAACCAATGCGGCTTTGTCGTTTGATCGCAGTGCAGCACGGGGGCAACGTTTGGATATCGCCGCTGGCACGGCTGTGCGGTTTGAACCCGGTCAAACCCGTGAGATCACTTTGGTGCCTCTGTCTGGTAAACGCGAAGTTTACGGGTTCAATTCCAAAGTGTCGGGCGCATTATGATGCGCATTTATGTCGCGGCACTGGTGTTTGGCCTTTTGGGGGTAAACCCTGTTTCGGCGCAAGACACATCGATTGATTGTGATAATGCCATGACCCAAAGAGAGATGAACATCTGCTCTTATGAAGATTACATGGCCGCAGATCGCGCATTGAACGAGACCTATGCATGGGCTTTGGCGCGCACCCAAGAGTGGGGGTTCGGCACCAAAGAAGCGTTGCGTGCCGCACAACGTGCATGGATACCCTACCGTGATGCGGCCTGTCACGCCGAAGGTCAGCTGCATGATGGGGGAAGCATCCGTCCCCTTATCGAGAACATTTGCAAAGCCACATTAACAACGCGCCGCACCCAAGATATGCGCGCCACTTACGAACAGTTTTAAAAGGGATACCTCACATGCCTGCAAAAATCTCCCGCGCGACTTACGCCGATATGTTTGGCCCCACCACCGGCGACAAACTGCGTCTTGCCGATACGGATTTGATCATCGAAGTTGAACGCGATCTCACAGGTCCGTATGGCGAAGAGGTCAAATTTGGCGGCGGTAAAGTCATTCGCGATGGCATGGGGCAGTCGCAATTGTCGCGTGCCCAAGGGGCCGTTGATACCGTGATCACCAATGCGTTGATTGTGGATTCAACCGGTATTTACAAGGCTGATATTGGCTTGAAATCTGGGCGTATCGCGGCCATCGGCAAAGCGGGCAACCCCGACACGCAACCCAATGTTGATATCATTGTCGGCCCTGGGACTGAAATCCTTGCGGGCGAGGGACGTATCATCACCGCAGGTGGGTTTGACAGTCACATCCACTTCATTTGTCCGCAGCAGATTGATGACGCTCTCCATTCTGGTGTGACCACGATGCTTGGCGGCGGCACTGGCCCGGCGCATGGCACCTTGGCCACCACCTGTACGCCCGGTCCATGGCATATGGAACGGATGATGCAAGCGCTGGACGGTGTGCCGATGAACATCGGTTTGGCGGGCAAAGGCAACGCCTCGCAACCCCAAGCTTTGGTTGAAATGATTGAGGCTGGTGCCTGTGCGATGAAACTGCACGAAGATTGGGGCACCACGCCAGCGGCGATCGATTGTTGTTTGTCGGTGGCCGATGATATGGATGTTCAAGTGATGATCCACACCGATACATTGAATGAATCGGGTTTCGTGGAAAACACCGTTGCCGCGATGAAAGGTCGTACAATCCATGCGTTTCACACCGAGGGCGCAGGGGGCGGGCACGCGCCGGATATCATCAAAGTTGTTGGTGAAGAACACGTGATCCCGTCATCGACAAACCCAACGCGGCCTTACACGGTGAACACGCTCGAAGAACATCTCGACATGTTGATGGTCTGTCATCACCTTGATAAATCCATCCCCGAAGATGTGGCCTTTGCCGAAAGCCGCATCCGCAAAGAAACAATCGCGGCCGAAGATATCTTGCATGACATGGGCGCGTTTTCGATCATTGCCTCGGACAGTCAGGCCATGGGGCGTGTCGGCGAGGTTTTGATCCGGACATGGCAAACCGCTGATAAAATGAAAAAACAGCGTGGACGCTTGTCCGAAGAGGTCGGCGAAAACGATAATTTTCGCGTCAAACGCTATATTTCGAAATACACGATCAACCCTGCGATTGCCCATGGCATGAGTGCCGAAATTGGGTCAATTGCTGTTGGTAAACGGGCGGATTTGGTCATGTGGTCGCCTGCATTTTTCGGAGTGAAACCTGATATGGTGTTGCTGGGCGGCTCGATTGCCGTGGCACAAATGGGCGACCCAAATGCGTCGATCCCAACACCGCAACCGGTCTACACGCGGCCAATGTTTGGCGCGATGGGGCGCGCAGTGGAACACTCTGCGGTGATTTTCGTCTCTGAGGCCGCACAAGCGGCAGACGTGGCCTCAAAATATGGTCTCTCAAAATCAACATTGGCAGTGAACAATACGCGTAATATTGGCAAGTCGAACATGGTGTTGAACACCGCCAAGCCTGAAATCGATGTCAATCCAGAGACCTATGAAGTGCGCGCCAATGGCGAGCTTTTGACTTGTGAACCTGCCACCGAACTTCCGATGGCACAGCGGTATTTCATGTTCTGATGGGCGTTCCTGATAAAGTATTTTCAGCCTTGGCTATGTCTCACAAAGGCGTCGAGATGACATCCCAAAAGAACGTCCAGACGTTCGAGTATGATGGCACAGCT
The DNA here is from genome assembly GCA_047630475.1 of Celeribacter sp. Taxonomy (GTDB): domain Bacteria; phylum Pseudomonadota; class Alphaproteobacteria; order Rhodobacterales; family Rhodobacteraceae; genus Celeribacter. The sequence continues at coordinate 4,634 of JBLHXX010000115.1, forward strand.
TTTGCAATCTTGCAGGGCAAAGGGGCTGGCGCACTGAAACTCGGCGCGCCGCAACATGATGCGCTGTTGGGTTTTTGTCGCCCTGCCTTGACGGAGCAGCAAACCGATGGCTGGACCTATATGGATTTAAGCCAAATCGATATGGCGCTTTTGGCGGATTATGTTGGTGCGGCATATCGCACCGTCGCCCCGAAAGTGCGGCTGTCATTGTGATGAGGCGGTTGTGATGGGGCAATCTATTGGCGTTG
>JBLHXX010000116.1:0-4783 GCA_047630475.1 Celeribacter sp.
ACGCGTCCATGGTTCCCACAGTCACGCAAGGGGTCCGGCAGGATAACGCGGTGCGCGCGATGCGCACCTTCGGAGACCTTTCCTGCGACCTGATAAAACGCTCCAATTGGGGCGTTCTTTTTGCGTGTGGGTTCTTCTCACAGAAAGAGATACATGACTGATTTTACAATGCTCGGCCTCAAGCCGCGTCTTTTGACTATTCTTGACCAAATGGGCCTCAAAGAGCCAACCCCAATCCAAGCCCGCGCCATCCCAGAAGTGATGAACGGTCGCGACGTGATGGGCTTGGCACAAACAGGCACGGGCAAAACGCTCGCCTTTGGTCTGCCGTTGATGGACCAGCTTTTGGGTGCGGGCACGAAACCGAACGCGAAAACAACACGCGCTTTGATCTTGGCCCCGACCCGCGAGTTGGTGAACCAGATCGCAGACAGCCTGTTCCCGTTCATGAAAGACACCCATCTGAAAATCAACCGCGTGGTTGGTGGTGTATCGATCAACGCACAAGTCAAACGCCTTGAGCGCGGCACGGACGTTTTGGTGGCGACCCCTGGTCGTTTGATGGATCTGATCGATCGTCGCGCCATTCGTTTGGACGAGACATCGTTCTTGGTCTTGGACGAGGCAGACCAGATGCTCGACATGGGGTTCATCCATGCCTTGCGCAAATTGGTGCCTATGTTGGCGAAAGAGCGTCAAACGATGCTGTTTTCTGCCACGATGAACAAGCACATGAACGAAATGGCGCAAAGCTATTTGACGTCGCCTGTGCGCATCGAAGTTGCCCCAGCGGGCAAGGCCGCCGACAAGATCACCCAAGAAGTGCACTACGTTGGTCAATCCGACAAACCTGAGTTGCTCAAGAAACACCTCGGCGCACATAAGGGCGAATTGGCGCTTGTCTTTGCCCGCACCAAACACGGTGCGGAACGGATGTCGAAACAGCTTGAAGCCGCAGGGTTCAAATCTGGTTCCATTCACGGCAATAAATCCCAAGGCCAACGCGAGCGCACGCTCAAAATGGCCCGCGACGGTCAGTTGGATGTGTTGGTGGCGACAGATGTGGCCGCGCGCGGCATCGACATTCCACTGGTGCGCTACGTGTACAATTATGAGCTGCCAAACGTGCCAGAAAACTATGTGCACCGCATTGGTCGGACCGCGCGTGCGGGCCGTGACGGCAAAGCGGTGGCGTTCTGTTCACCCGCTGAGTTGGGCGAATTCCGCGCCATCGAGAAAGTGATGAAAATCTCTATCCCCGTGGCAACACCTGCGTCGTGGTCTGATGATGCAGCGATGCCTGGTCCAAAACGTGGCGGCGGCGGTGGCAATCGTCGCGGCGGTGGCGGCGGCAATGGCGGTGGTCAACGTCGTGGCAGCGGTGGCGGCTTTAAATCCGGTGGCGGACGCCCCGGTGGCCCCGCAAAAGCTGGCAAGCCAGGTGGCGGCAATCGCCGTCGCAAGACAACAGCCTAAGACATGAAAAAACGGCGTCTCAATCGAGGCGCCGTTTTTATATCTATCCGTTGACAAGAGATGCGATCACATCGCGTCACACGAGCGCGCCCAGCACATAAATGTGCTTAGGTGGCCTCGTCTTCCAGATGCATTTTCATCGAAACCAAGACCTGCTGCAATTCCAGCGTCTCACGCAAAAGCCGCTTGGCCTCGTTGATGGTGATGATCCCGTCTTCCATCGAGACGGTGTATTCCCCCATCAACATGGCAAAGCGTTGAGACAACGCGATCACGTCATGGTTCACACCGCCTTCTTTTTCAGGCGTGTTCTTTTTCGTTTTATCGTAAGAGATCGTGATCCCACGCAACTCTGCCAATGCCGATGTCACGTGAGGATAGCTTGAGGCGGCCTCAAGCTGCGCCACAGCATCCACAGGCATGAACCGATCAGCGTGCTCATCAGACGTTGAATAATATCGCCCCAATGTTGCTTTTGATTTGCCCGTCAAAGCACAAGCGGCCTCAAGCCCCACGTCTTTTACAAGCGCTTCGGCGTGTTTTTTTAGATAATTGCCAGCAGCATCCATCGTGAACCTCAATTTAAACCATCGATTATCCCCGTAGGGGGGAATTCTCGTTATCGTTTCCCATTATTAAATTTATTATCACATGGCAGAGTATAGTCTACCTGCTGTTGCAAGGGTTTATGAGTTTTGGCACCGGTTTTGCCAAGCAGTCACGTTCGGGTGGAAGTTTTGTGTGGTTCGCGCCACAGGTGTTTAACGAGTGCGTCGATTTTGCGTCCCTCATCCCAATTGTCCGCAAGGACGACGCAAGATAGTGTTGATTGTACCAGTTTCAGAGCTTTCACCCATCGTGCTGTACATTTTTCTCAATCGAAATTTGACAGCCCTCTTGATCAAACCGCTGCCATTGGGCAAACCATAATTTATGGCAAAACTCTATTTTCAATACTCGACGATGAACGCCGGCAAATCCACTTTGCTACTGCAAGCATCACACAACTACCGCGAACGTGGTATGGACACTTATTTGATCACAGCGCAGTTCGACAACCGCGCTGGTGAGGGGCGTATTGCGTCTCGGATCGGCATTGGCGAAGCCGCTGATACCTTTGACAAAACCGAAGATTTATTTGCTAAAATCCAAGCCCGCTTGGATAAATCGCCCGTTGCATGCATTTTCATCGACGAGGCGCAGTTCCTCTCCAAAGCCCAAGTGTGGCAACTCGCGCGCGCGGTTGATGACCTCGGCGTGCCTGTTATGGCCTATGGGCTGCGACTTGATTTTCAGGGCAATTTGTTCCCTGGCTCCGCCGCCCTGCTGGCGCTCGCAGACGAGATGCGCGAAGTGCGCACCATCTGTCATTGCGGCAAGAAAGCCACCATGGTGATCCGCACGACCGACGACGGAACCGTGCTCACATCCGGTGCGCAGGTCGAAATCGGTGGCAATGAACGCTATGTGTCATTGTGTCGTCGACATTGGCGGATTGAGACTGGCGACCAAACACCCGCGTGATCCGTGATGACTAAAAAAAGGGCAAAAAAGCGCGCTTTTTGCCCCTGCTACACATTCATCATGACGTGGCGTCACAAATATCGATTAAATGGCGTTGGGCAACGGCACCCCGTCCAAAAACGCGCGCAAATTGTCCAGCGCCATAAATCCCATAGATTCGCGCACCTCTAAAGCGGCAGTTCCCAAATGCGGCAACAGCGAACAATTGGGCAGGTCGATCAACGCTTGCGGCACACGTGGCTCAAACTCATAGACATCAAGTCCAGCGCCCGCGATTTGCCCCTGTTGCAGCGCATCGATCAGCGCCGCCTCGTCAATAATATCGCCACGGGCAATGTTGACCAAAACCGCATGGGACTGCATCTGGGCCAGCTTATCTGCATTGATCAAATGGCGCGTCTGCGGCGTGGCGGGCAAAGCCAACACGACAACATCAGCATGCTCCATCACCTCGTCGACGCTATCCAATTGATGGCAAGGCACTTCGAATTCTTGCACCTCTGAGCGATTGAAACACACCACATTCATGCCAAATCCAAAATGACAGCGTTTGGCGATGGCTTTGCCAATGCGCCCCATGCCGATCACGCCCAGCGTTTTGCCGGACACATGCATCCCCAACAATTGCGTCGGCGCCCAGCCGGTCCACTGCCCTGCGCGCAGCATCGCCTCGCCGGCGCTTGCCCGCCGCGCGGTCATCAAGATCAGCGTCATGGCGATATCGGCGGTGGCATCGGTCACCGCCCCCGGCGTGTTGCTGACCTGAATGCCCGCGGCACGTGCCGCAACCACATCGATGTGATTGTACCCCACCCCAAAGTTGGCCAATATCTTGCACCGCAGATCGCCCTGAAACGCTTGGGCGGTGAAGTGATCGCCCAAGGTTGGCAAGATCGCGTCATAGGTTTGCACAGCGTCTCGCGCCTCATCTGCGGTCATCGGCATGCCTGCACGAAAGGTGGCATCAAACGTCTCGGCAATCGCGGCCTCGACAGCGTCAGGTAGGGTTTGAGTGACAAGCAGTTTCAATGCAAACGTCCTCCGAGCGGCACATCAAAATCGGGCCGCGCCAGCACGACCTCGCCTGTGGCATCGGGAAACCCCAAGACCAGTACTTCGGACATGAATTTACCGATTTGGCGCGGCGGAAAATTGACCACGGCCATGACCTGCGTGCCGACAAGTGTCTCAGGCGTGTAATGCGCGGTGATTTGGGCCGAGGACTTTTTCTCGCCAAGATCACCACCAAAATCGATCCAAAGCTTGATCGCAGGCTTGCGCGCCTCAGGATAGGGTTCAGCACGGGTGATGACGCCAGTGCGCACATCGACTTTCAAAAAGTCGTCAAAACTGATTTCATCACTCACTCTGCCAACTCCGCATCGCGTTGCACCGCCGCCTTGATCGCGCGATCCAACAAGGGTGGGAAACCGTCCTCCTCGTTCATCAACACACGTAGGGCCTCAGCCGTGACGCCATTGGGCGAGGTCACATTGATGCGCAACTGAGTGGGCGTCTCGTCGGCATTTTCAGCCAAAGCACCAGCCCCCCCTACGGTGGCTTTCGCCAATTGCAATGACATCTCAGGCGACAAACCTGCGGCCTCGCCTGCGGCAGCCATGGCTTCGATCAAATGAAACACATAGGCAGGACCGCAACCAGAGACGGCCGTCAGCGCGCGGATTTGACCTTCGTCCTCAAGCCGCACGACTTGGCCCACCGCTTGCAGCAATTGATCCGCCAGATCGACATGTGCGGGCGTGGCCACCGCGTTGCCAACGAT
>JBLHXX010000117.1:0-4631 GCA_047630475.1 Celeribacter sp.
GTGCACCCCTCGGACGAGCGTTACGCGCCTATCGTTGGCAAAATGGTGCATCTGCCGCTCTGTGATCGTTTGATCCCGATTGTCACCGATGAATACCCAGACAAAGATTTCGGCTCAGGTGCGGTGAAAATCACCGGCGCGCATGATTTCAACGACTACCAAGTCGCGAAACGCTGCAAATTGCCGATGTACCGCTTGATGGATCGCAAAGGCGCGATGCGTGATGATGGTGATACATATGAAGTGTGCGTCAACCGCGCCCGTGAGATTGCCACAGGTGCAATCGCGACTGAGATCGAAATCGACGAAATGAACCTTGTGCCCGAAAAATACCGTGGCATGGATCGTTTCGATGCGCGCAAAGCTGTGATCGACGATATTACCAATGCAGGCCTTGCGGTGATGGTCACTGTCACCAAGACGGTGAAAGACGATGAGGGCGTCGAGACCGAAGTGTCTGAGGTCGTGCCTTACGTTGAAAACAAACCTGTGATGCAGCCCTTTGGCGATCGTTCCAAAGTCGTGATCGAACCTATGTTGACAGATCAGTGGTTTGTGGATGCAGAGAAAATCGTCGAGCCCGCGCTTGAGGCCATCCAAAGCGGCAAGACCAAGATCATCCCCGATTCAGGGCGCAAAGTGTACAACCACTGGCTTGAGAATATTGAGCCTTGGTGTATCTCGCGTCAATTGTGGTGGGGGCATCAAATTCCGGTTTGGTATATTCCAGGCCAAGATGACTGGTACCCTATTTGCGCGGCCACAGAAGCAGAAGCCATCGAAAAGGCCAAGCTTCAATCCGTTGACGGCACTGATTTTCGCATCGTGGCAGACATGCAAGAAGCCACCGAAATTCTGGCGGAACAGATCAAACTGATGGACACCAAGAACGAAGGCGAAATCCGGTCGTTCGAGGGCCCGATGGAAGTGCCTATGTTCCGCGACCCCGACGTCCTAGACACTTGGTTCTCGTCCGGCCTTTGGCCTATCGGCACGCTCGGCTGGCCTGAGTGGGATGAGAGCACCTCGAAATACTTCTCGACAGACGTGTTGGTCACCGGCCAAGACATTCTATTCTTCTGGGTTGCGCGGATGATGATGATGCAATTGGCTGTGGTCAATGAGGTGCCATTCCACACCATCTACCTGCACCAGCTCGTGCGCGACGAAAAGGGCAAGAAGATGTCCAAGACCACGGGCAATGTCATCGATCCTTTGGAAATCATTGACGAATACGGCGCCGATGCGCTGCGCTTCACCAATGCCTCCATGGCGGCCATCGGTGGGGTTTTGAAACTCTCCGAGGACCGCATCAAAGGCTACCGCAACTTTGGCACCAAAATCTGGAACGCCGCACGTTTTGCCGAAATGAACCAAGTGTTCGAGGTCTATGACCCGTCCGTGATGCCAGCGCCTGAGGCCACAGTGAACAAATGGATCATCGGCGAGGTCGCAAAAACCCGCGCCGAAGTGGACGCCGCGATTGAAGCCTACCGTTTCAACGACGCCGCCAGCGCGCTTTACGGCTTTGTTTGGGGCAAATTCTGTGACTGGTACGTGGAACTCGCAAAACCATTGCTCTTCGCAGAAGACGAAGCCGTCTTGGCCGAAACCCGTCAGACGATGGGTTGGGCTTTGGATCAAGCGCTCATCATGTTGCACCCGTTTATGCCCTTCATCACCGAAGAGCTTTGGGGCACGGTTCAAACAGATCGCGGGTTGTTGGCTGTCACCGATTGGCCAACTTACGGCGCGGAATTGATCGATGCCGATGCAGATCGTGAAATGAACTGGGTCATCACGCTGATTGAAAGCATCCGTTCAAGCCGCGCCGAAGTGCACGTGCCTGCGGGTCTGAAAATCCCGATGGTTCAGGTTGAACTGGATGAGGCTGGCAAAACCGCTTGGGCCAACAATGAAGCCCTGATCATGAAGCTCGCGCGCATCGACAGCCTCACTGTTGGCCCGATGCCCAAAGGTGCGGTGACCATCGCTGTCGACGGTGGCACATTCGCTCTGCCGCTTGCAGGTGTGATCGACATCGATGAAGAAAAAGCACGGCTTGAAAAAACCATGCAAAAACTCGCCAAAGAACTGGGCGGCCTGCGCGGACGGTTGAAAAACCCGAAATTCGCACAATCTGCCCCGGCTGACGTTGTGGCCGAAGCCCAAGCCAATTTGGCCGCCCGCGAAGAGGAAGAAGGCAAACTCAAAGCCGCTCTGGCGCGTTTGGCCGAAATCGGCTGAGTTCAAAACGGCTTAAATGACAAACCGGGCGCAAGGAACCTTGCGCCCGGTTTTATGTGTACCGATCTGACGTAAAGCCATTAAGGCACAAGGCGATCAATCGCCCGCATGGCCCCAATGGATTTGTCATAGACCAAGGTTAAAATCCGGCGGGCCGGCGGTGCCTTAAACACGGCGGCGACGGGAGGAAGCGCGCGCGCGGTTGTGGCGGCCGCGGCCGTCGCCAAAAATGTACGTCGTGTGAGTTGGCTCATATCTACCCCTCGTTTCATACTTACATACTATATATGGGAATGCGCAGTGCCATTTTCAAGGGATAGCGTTTGATCGCTTGTTCAGCCTTGCGACTTAAGGCAGACATTCGACATGACAGACACACGCCTCACCCCGCTTGCCGCCGCATTGCCCTCGACCATTCCCTTCGTCGCACCAGAAAGCATGGAGGCTATGCGTGGCGTGGCCTTTGATGCACGACTTGGCGCGAATGAGCTGCCCTTTGGCCCCTCGCCCAAAGCGATTGTAGCCATGCAGGACGCGTTGCAAGGCATTTGGAAATACGGCGTACCAGAAAATGAACCGCTGCGCTCCGTATTGGCCACGCATTTGAGGGTTGCCCCTGAGGCACTGACCATTGGCGAAGGCATCGACGGTTTGTTGGGAATTTTGGTGCGGCTTTACGTTGGTGCGGGTGACACTGTGGTCACGTCTGACGGGTCCTATCCAACGTTCAACTACCATGTCGCCGGTGTCGGCGGCGTGCTGCACAAAGTGGCATACAAAGGTGATTATGAAGACCCCGAGGCGTTGATTGCCAAAGCAAAAGAGATCGACGCGAAACTCGTATACTTGTCCAATCCGAACAATCCGATGGGCAGTGTTCACAGCGCCAAAACTGTGCAAGCGATGATCGAGGCTGTGCCCGAGGGATGTTTGATGGTGCTGGACGAAGCCTATACAGAATTTGCGCCCATAAGCACCCAGCCCACACCCGATACATCCGACACACGCGTGATCCGATTTCGTACGTTTTCAAAAGCTTATGGTCTTGCAGGCGCGCGCATTGGCTATGGCATATCGCACCCTGAGATCATCAGCGGCTTTGACAAAATTCGCAATCATTTCGGGGTCAACCGTGTGGCACAGGCGGGCGCTATGGCCGCATTACAGGACACTGATTATCTAGAAGAGACGCTGGAACGCATCAGACAAGGTCGCGATAGAATTGCACAAATCGCACAAAACAACGGATTGACGCCCCTGCCCTCTGCCACCAATTTTGTAACGCTCGATTGTGGCCGTGACGGCGATTTTGCTCGTGCGCTTGTGACAGCTCTCAGTGCGCGCGGCATCTTTGTGCGCATGCCCAGCGCCGCGCCGCTAGATCGCTGTATCCGCGTGTCTGTAGGCTTGTCGCACGAGTTAGATATATTCGCCGAGCGTCTGCCATTGGCATTGAATGACGCGCTCAGCACTATCGTTTAAGATCGCACCACAGCAACAGCCGCCAGTTTCGGCCTATGCCGTTTTGACACTTGCCTGACCCGCCAAAAATTGCGCGGCTGCGGTCACCCCGCCAGCCCCATGCGCAATATCCAGCGCGATAAAACCTGTCTCGATCGCACCAATCACCCCCAGAACCATTTGCGCATTCAAATGCCCCATATGCCCGATGCGAAAATACCCGTGCCATTCATCGCTGTCCCAATCGGCCATGCCCAACGGAATCCCGAGCGTGACCCCCATATGTTCGCTCAACCAATCGCGCAGCCGCGTGCCATCTGAGCCACCGATTTTGAGCGCCGTGACAGCATTGGACCGATGGTTTGCATCGGCCACATTCAAAGTCAAAGCACCATTTGCGCCCCAAACATCAACGGCCGCCCAGTAAGCCCCGGCCAAAGCCGCGTGGCGCGCCCAAACATTTTCCATGCCCTCATCCAGCAGCATATCCACCGCTGTGCGCAGGGCATATAAATGTTGTGTCGGGGGGGTGCCGCCGAAAAATTCGTAGAGATGCTCGGGATTGACCCGCAGGTTCCAGTCCCAATACGGCGTGCGCATATCGGCGGATTGGCCAAGGTCAATCGCCTTTTGCGAAGCCCAAACAAACCCCATGCCCGCAGGGGTCATCAACCCTTTTTGCGAGGCAGCGATGGCAACATCCACCCCCCAAGCATCCATTTCAAACCGATCACAGCCCATTGAGGCCACACAATCCACAGCGTAAAGCGCAGGGTGCCCTGCGGCGTCAATCGCCTCTCGCACGGCTTTGATATCATTACGCAAAGAGGTCGCGGTATCAACATGGGTGACCAAAACAGCTTTGATTTTATGGTCGGCATCAGCGCGCAATACTTGCGCGACTTTTGCGGGATCAATAGATT
>JBLHXX010000118.1:0-4607 GCA_047630475.1 Celeribacter sp.
CCCAATCACAGTCAAAAGCGCAGGCGAGGCGGCATAAATATCCACCATCCCCGCAACGTCTTGATAGCGGATGGTGTAGCCCCGCCCAAACACCGCGCGTATCACAGGCGTGCAATTGGTTGGCAGCAAACGCAAAGTTTGCTTTTGTAAAGCTGCAACGCAGAACGATGCGCAAGTGCCAAGGTCCGCTTTGGGCCGCTTGCCAATAGCAAAGGTTGGTTTGACACTGTAGACGGTTGCTACTGCGCCGAGCCAATGGCTTTGGCTTTTGCAGACAAATTGGAAATATGGGCAGAACATGCTTTAAGTTCGTCAAACAAGAAAGGACCTACGTATCAATAAGTTTGACCCCGAGACGCGATCACTAGCGCATCAAGACGTTGTTAAAAACACCTGCCGATGGCTCGAACAAATGGTCGTTGGATTAAATCTCTGCCCCTTTGCCTCTAGCGTCATCATCCGCGACCAAGTGTTTTATGCCATCTGTGATGCCACCACCGATGCACAACTTGAGCAGTTCTGTGTGAATGAATTACAGCGTCTGCTTGGGGCTAACGAAAATGACATTGCCACGAGCTTGCTCATGTTTACCCAAGGTCTAGAAGACTTCGGTGATTACCTCGCCTTCCTCGATTGGTTTCAGCAGCTCTTGGAGAACGCAGAACTCACAGAGCAAGTTCAATTGGCGTCCTTTCATCCGCAGTATCAATTTGAGGGTGTAGCTGCTGACGATCTGAGCCACTTTACCAATCGCTCACCCTATCCAACCATACATATTCTGCGCCAAGAACAGATGACGAAAGTCCTCGCTCACGTTTCGGACCCCGAGCAGATTTACGAAGATAACATAAAAACGTTGAATAAACTTGGTCGCCTGCAGGTCGAAGCACTCTGTCCCTGGGGTATATAAAACCTGTTTGCATTGTCTTGTGACCGCGTCCATCGTCAGAGTTTCTGGGGGCCAAAGACGGCTTAAACGAGGAGAGGGTGTGGCTCACTTGGTTTGTTGCATTGCTATGGTCCAGCTTTGTGGTCAGCGGCAGCAAAGTCCGCATTGCGGTCATCGGCCCCACCAAAAATGCTGCGTTCCATCGCCATCGCCAACGTCCGCTTCGGGGAAGCTGCGGCGCGGCATTGCGATGATCGGTCAATGTCCGGTTTGGGCCGTTCATGTCACTCGACAATAGGCGCGGAATCGCAACGCTCCGCAAAGGAGTGAATTGCCAAACTCAGATTTTGAGAAAGTGGGAAAGATTCCCTGAATGTTCATGGGTAGTTATGGCGTTTCAATCTCCCCGCTTTGGTGGTAAGTGGTCGATTTTATTTAATCTTGGTAGGCCCGGTAGGACTTGAACCTACGACAAAAGCGTTATGAGCGCTCTGCTCTAACCAACTGAGCTACAGGCCCGCCAAGGACTTGAATATGGTGAGTTGCGGGGCGGGTCAAGCAGATGATTTGCGCTTTTGCTTTCCTTACGCCTGAGAGTGCGATAAAGCGCGGGGCAAATGATGTCAAAGTGGTGCGATCAAACCTTTGGGACTGGCGCATATCACTTTAGTTTGGGGACTATAGATCATGAGCGATGCAAAAAACGGCCTAACCTACGCAGATGCCGGTGTGGATATTGATGCAGGCAATGCACTTGTTGAACGGATCAAACCGGCGGCGAAAAAGACAGCGCGCTCTGGCGTGATGGCTGGTTTGGGCGGCTTTGGCGCTTTGTTCGACCTCAAAGGCGCCGGTTACACCGATCCGATCCTTGTGGCGGCCACTGACGGTGTTGGCACCAAGTTGCGTATCGCGATTGATACAAGCAATGTTTCGACAATCGGCATCGATCTTGTGGCGATGTGTGTGAACGACCTTGTGTGTCAGGGCGCAGAACCGCTGTTTTTCCTCGATTACTTTGCCACAGGCAAACTTGAGCTGGACCAAGCCACAGCGATCATCGAAGGCATCGCCAAGGGCTGTGAATTGTCTGGGTGTGCGTTGATCGGCGGCGAGACGGCGGAAATGCCGGGCATGTATCATGACGGCGATTTCGATTTGGCTGGCTTTTCCGTTGGTGCGATGGAACGTGGCCAAGATTTGCCCGCCGGTGTGGTTGAGGGCGATGTGTTGATCGGTCTGGCCTCTGACGGTGTGCATTCCAATGGGTATTCATTGGTGCGCAAAACGGTTGAGGTCTCTGGCCTTGGTTGGGGCGATAAAGCGCCCTTTGGTGAGGGCACCATGGGCGAGGAGCTGTTGAAACCAACGCGCCTGTACGTCAAACAAACATTGTCTGCGATCCGTGCGGGCGGCGTTCACGCCCTTGCGCATATCACAGGCGGTGGCTTGACTGAAAACTTGCCGCGTGTTTTGCCCGAAGGCCTTGGTGCGGATATCGATCTGACGTCTTGGGCTTTGCCGCCAGTGTTCAAATGGATTTCTGAAACCGCTGATTTGGCCGAATCTGAGATGCTCAAAACCTTCAACGCTGGCGTTGGTATGGTTTTGTCTGTCGAGGCGGCCAAAGCCGATGAAATTATCGCCTTGCTGCAAGCCGAGGGTGAAACGGTCTACACGCTTGGCACTGTGACGGCAGGCGAGGGCGTACGCTACTCAGGTAAACTGGCGTAAAGGGCAAATTGGCGTGAAAAAAGTTGCGATCCTGATCTCTGGCAGCGGCTCTAATATGGTGACTCTGGCTCAGTCTATGACGGGGGATCACCCTGCGCGGCCTTGTGTCGTTTTGTCCAATCGCCCTGACGCTGGCGGCTTGGACAAAGCGCGTGCTTTGGGTATTCCGACCGTGGTTGTGGATCACACTGATTACAAAGGCGACCGCGCAGCGTTTGATCAGGCGGTGATGGCCGCTCTTGATCCTTATGCGCCTGATGTCGTTGCTTTGGCCGGATTTATGCGCATTCTCACGCCCGAATTTATCACGCATTACGCGGGCAAAATGCTCAATATTCACCCGTCTTTGTTGCCCAAATACAAAGGGCTGCACACGCATCAGCGCGCGATTGATGCAGGCGATGCGCGCGCGGGCTGTTCAGTGCATGAGGTCACAGCCGAATTAGATGGCGGGCCAATTTTGACGCAAGCCCAAGCGCCTATTTTCGCTGATGACACAGCCGATGACCTTGCTGCCCGGATATTGCCGCTTGAACACAAAATCTACCCCGAAACGTTGCGCCGGTTTATATTTGGCGACCGCACACGAGTTGATTTGTAAATTTCAACGCGCGCCAATTTGGGGCGCGTTTTGTTCATTTCGACCTATCTGCTTTTCATTCCCCTCTGAGTTGCGTAGAAATTGGGAACGATCTGCGGGATGACCCCGTATACTTTAGAAAAGACATCATGATCACCATCAAAACGACTGAGGCGCTTCAAGCCTTTTGCGACCACGCCAAAAAATATCCTTTTGTGACTGTGGACACGGAATTTCTTCGTGAACGGACCTATTATTCCAAGCTGTGCCTCGTGCAACTTGCGGTGACGGGCGACAACGAAGAAGACGCCGTTTTGTTGGATCCTCTGGCCAAAGATATCGATCTTGCGCCGCTCTATGAGCTGTTTCTAAATGAAGACGTGGTCAAGGTGTTTCACGCCGCGCGTCAAGATCTGGAAATTTTCTACATTCAAGGTGGCGTGATCCCGACGCCTTTGTTCGACACCCAAGTGGCGGCAATGGTGTGCGGGTTTGGCGAACAAGTTGGTTATGAAACCTTGGTGCGTAAAATTGCCAAGCAAAGCCTTGATAAAACATCACGTTTCACCGATTGGTCGCGCCGTCCACTGACGCCGGCCCAAGAAACATATGCGCTGGCCGATGTGACGCATTTGCGGATGATTTACGAATTCTTGGATGCTGAAATTAAGAAAACAAACCGTGAAAAATGGGTCGCCGAAGAGATGCTGGTGTTGCAAACACCTGGCACCTATGTGGTCAAGCCCGAGGATGCTTGGAAACGTGTGAAAACACGCACCAGCTCGGGTAAGTTTTTAGCCGCAGTTAAAGAATTGGCCGCCTTTCGTGAAGAGTATTCGCAGGCGCGTGATATTCCGCGCAACCGTGTTTACAAAGATGACGCGATGTTAGAACTGGCCTCGACCAAACCGAAGACGGCGCTGGATCTGTCGCGGTCGCGGCTATTGCTGCGTGAGGCACGTAAGGGCGACATCGCCGATGGGATCATTGCCGCTATTGAAGCTGCGTCTAAATACACGCCTGAGCAAATGCCCAAAGTGGATATGGACCGCGATAAATTGCAGGTGAACCCTGCTTTGGCCGATATGTTGCGTGTGCTGCTCAAGGCCAAATCCGACACCGCCAATGTGGCCGCCAAAATGATCGCGTCCTCTGCGGATCTCGACATGATTGCCGCGGGCAAACGTAATTTGCCCGCACTGTCTGGATGGCGCGCCGAGGTGTTTGGTGATGATGCCATGCGGTTGTGCAATGGCGAAATTGGTTTGGCTGTCAAAGGTCAAAAAGTGGGTGTGATCACGCTTTAGGCGCAGTCACACCAGCTTTATTTTACAGCTCCATCACAAAATTTGCGTTGCCTGTAGTTTGCATTTTTGCAAATCCGCAGGCAGTATAGGTGTTTTG
>JBLHXX010000119.1:0-4549 GCA_047630475.1 Celeribacter sp.
ATCGCGGCAAACAACATGCCGGGCACAGCCAAAATACGTTCGCACCCTGCCTCACGCAGACGGTCCAAACCATCGCGGATCACAGGGTTGGCAAATTCCAAATAGCCGTAATCGACCATCCAATCGCTGGGCAAAAGGGCTGGTAGTTTTTCTGCAAGAACGGCAAATTCGTCCACAGCAGATTGGCTGCGGGACCCGTGGCCGCAGATCATGACACCGGTTTTCATGATACTCACGCTTCCTGAGGTTCTGCGTCGGTGTCCGCGTCGCCTTCAGATTCGGCCTCAGCTGCGGCGTCTTTTTTGCCTTTGACAGCCCCCCAAATAGCGATCCCAACTGCCGCGCCCAGCGCGATCCCTGCGACCACATGGTCGTGGCCTGCCAATTCACCGACATGGCCGACATGGGCCAGCGCGGGGGCTGCGATGAGGGTGAAAATTACAGTCACTAGATACCGCATAAGTTTATCCTTGTCTCAATCATCAGGCATCATTTGATGCACTGCGTTGTCGCCCAACGGGCTGTTTCAATTCAAGGAGGCTGGGAAGATCCCGACGATGCTATTTTGGATTCCCTATTTGGGTCAATCCAGCCTAGCCAACCTCTCTGGCCCTCAATATGAGAGCGTCGTCTGCCCCCCGTATAAGATCGCAAACGCCAAGGCGCAATTGGTTTAGCATAAGCACAACGTCGCAGGGGGCATCCGCTTCGTGCGCAAACGCACCTTGTCTGCGCCCTCGCCCGTGTTTTCGCACACAGCCTTTTGGGTTAGATATGTTCCACAACAAGGTCTGTCGCAGAAAAGAGGAGACCCCAATGGGCTTTTTGCAAGATGGTAAGTGGAACGACGCTTGGTATGACACCAAAACCACCGGCGGTGCCTTTCAGCGCACAACAGCAGGGTTTCGCAATTGGATCACTCCAGACGGCACGGCAGGCCCGACAGGTACTGGCGGTTTTAAAGCCGAAGCAGGCAGGTATCATCTGTATGTATCCTATGCTTGCCCTTGGGCCCATCGCACATTGATCTTCCGCACCCTCAAAGGGTTAGAGGATTTGATCACGATTTCAGCGGTCCATCCCGATATGCTAACCGACGGCTGGACCTTTGATACCAATTTTGAAGGCAGCGATGGTGATACGTTGTTTGGGTCCAAGTTTTTGCGCGACATTTACACGCGCGCCGTGCCCGATGTATCTGGCCGTGTGACCGTGCCCATTTTGTGGGACAAAGAGCACGACACGATTGTATCCAACGAATCGTCTGAAATCATCCGCATGTTCAATTCTGCGTTCGATGACATCACTGACAATACTTTGGACTTTTGGCCCCAAGCACAACGCGACGCAATCGAAGATGTAAATGCCCGCATCTACAACACCATCAACAACGGCGTGTACAAAGCAGGATTCGCGACCACACAAGCGGCCTATGACGCTGCTGTTGTTCCGCTCTTCGACAGTTTGGATTGGCTCGAATCACGCTTGTCTGACACGCGTTACCTGATGGGCGATACGGTCACCGAGGCCGACTGGCGGTTGTTCACCACTTTGGCGCGGTTTGATTTGGTTTATCATGGGCATTTCAAATGCAACAAGCGCATGCTCAAAGATTACCCGAACCTATGGGGCTATACGCGTGAGCTGTATCAGTGGGCTGGCGTGGCCGAGACCACAAAGTTCGATCATTTCGTGCGACATTATCACTACAGCCACGATACGATCAACCCGAACAGGATTGTACCGATCACACCAGACTTGGATTGGAATGCCCCACACAATCGTGGTTGATCGCCCCCCCCTCACACAAAATCTAGACCGCCCTCTTTGTTGGGCGGTCACGGCACAGAGCTAGTGGAACGTCCGTAGTGTTCAACCATCGCCGTTAGATCCGCGGGGGCGACTTCGGACGTCACAAAAGCACACGCGTTCGCCATGTGTTGAAAAATGGACCCATCCGAGAAAAACGACGAATTGGTCACGAAAATCACAGGCGTGTCTGGGTAACGGTAATTGGCATAATCTGCGACAGCAAACGCCGATCCATCGTCGAGCACCAAATCAAGAACGATCAAATCCACGGAAGTCTCATGTAGACAGTCAACCGCCTGAGTTTGCCCAAGAGACAGCACAACACTTACGCCTTGGCGCTCAAGGTGGCGCATCCAAATAGCACCCAGTTTTGGATTACTCTCAACAATAAGTACTTGCATTGCCACCTCTGGACCTATGAGTCCCTACCAATCACTATAACATCTTTTGTTGGATTCGATCTCTTAAAGTAACGAACCCTTAAGAGTATGGTCAATGCGCCTACACCTGTCTTAAAGAACAGAAAAAGATCGCATTTTAACTTGCACTCACGATCACAGGCAGCAAAAGAGAAGCTATGAACACATGGATTACAATATGCGAAGGCTGCAAACGCAGCGATTGGGCCGACCGAGGCGTGGACAAAACAGACGGTGATGTGCTGGCGCAAGCAATCGAAGAATGCGCCCACACCACAGATGTCAAAACCCGCCGCGTGTCTTGCACCATGGGCTGCGACCGCGCCTGCAACGTCATTGTTCAGGGCTTAGATGGCACAGGAAACGTCAAAATAGGCTATTCCTTGGGCAGTTTTGACGGCACAGCCGACGACGCGCAGGCCATCACAGATTTTGCAGCCCTGCACGCGGCCTCCCCAACAGGCCAAGTGCCCTTTCGGACATGGCCGCTCGGCGTAAAGGGGCATTTTGTATCGCGCCATTTGCCTTTACCGACGATACCCAAGCCAGTTCAATCCAAAGCAGACACCGCATGAGCAAACATCGCGACCACGGCGGCGGTATCGACGCGGCGGCGGCGCGCTTTGGCGGCGAACGGGCCGACTGGCTGGATCTGTCAACGGGCATCAACCCTGTGCCGTATCCCATCGGCGACATCTCGAAGGATGCATGGGCCGCACTGCCTGATGCGGCTGCCACAGATGCATTGATCCAAGCCGCGCGTGAATTTTGGGACATCCCCAAAGAGGCCGCAATTTTGCCCGCGCCAGGGGCCTCTAGCTTGATCGCGCGTATCCCATCGTTGTGGCCGCGCGGACATGTTTCCATTCAAAAACCCACCTACAACGAACATGCAGGCGCCTTTGACGCCCAAGGTTGGCAGGTGAGCGGTGATATCGGATCGGTGCAAGTGGTTGTGCATCCAAACAATCCCACCGGACGGCTTTGGTCTGAAACCGAGCTGACCGCGCCCTTTACCGTGATTGATGAAAGCTTTTGTGATGTTGCGCCGGAGCAAAGCCATATCGCACGCGCCACACAAAACGACACAATTGTTCTAAAAAGCTTTGGCAAGTTTTGGGGTCTTGCAGGCCTACGCCTTGGCTTTGCCATCGCGCACCCTGACACCATTCACCGGCTTTCGACCATGATCGGCCCTTGGGCTGTGTCTGGACCTGCTTTGCGCATTGGGGCGAACGCTTTGAATGATCAAGCTTGGGCCAAAATCACCCGTTTGAGATTGACCCAAGACAGCGCACGCCTTGACACGCTCATGACCTCAAAAGGCGCCACATGCCTTGGGGGAACAACGCTGTTTCGATTGTATGAAGTCGATGATGCGCGCGCATGGCAAGAGCGTTTGGCGCAAAAGAAAGTCTGGTCGCGCATCTTTCCCTATTCGGACAAATGGCTGCGCCTTGGTTTGCCTGCCCCCGACAGATGGGACCAATTGGAGGCCGCCCTTTGACGACGGCTTTTGTGTTGTTTTGCGCGCTTATTTTAGACGCTATTTTCGGCGAACCCAAATGGCTGTGGTCCCGCGTCCCCCATCCCGCCGTATTGATGGGGCGTTTGATCAACTGGGCGGACACACGGTTTAACACCGGCGGACATCGTAAGGCCAAAGGCATAGTGTTGCTCATCGCACTTGTCATTCTGGGCGGGGCACTTGGCTGGCTCATTGCGCTCAGTCCTGCCCTCAATGTCATCGCCGCGGCAATCTTGATCGCGCATAAATCCTTGGTTCAACACGTCAAAGCCGTCGCATCCGGCCTTGAGACATCCGTGCAAGACGGTCGAGATGCCGTGGCCATGATTGTCGGGCGTGACACCAAAGACATGGATGCGCCCGCAGTTGCCCGCGCCGCCATTGAATCCGCAGCCGAAAACTTTTCTGACGGCGTCATCGCCCCAGCGTTTTGGTTTTTGATTGGCGGCTTGCCGGGCCTGATGATCTATAAAATGGTCAACACCGCCGACAGTATGATTGGTTATCTGACACCCAAACATGCCGACTTTGGCTGGGCTTCTGCACGGTTTGACGACCTCTTAAACTTGATCCCTGCGCGCCTCACCATGGTGATGTTGCTACCTTTGGGTGGCCATTCTGTTATCACCTTGCGCGCTGTGGCACAGGATGCATCCAAACACAGATCCCCGAATGCAGGCTGGCCCGAAGCCGCCCTGTCACGGTCGCTAAGCATCGCATTATCAGGCCCGCGCGCTTATCACGGCGAAATGCAGCCCTATGACTGGGTCAATGCCACCGCACGCAAAGA
>JBLHXX010000120.1:0-4445 GCA_047630475.1 Celeribacter sp.
TTTCTAAGTTGGCACCAGATGTAGCCATCATGGGCGCAAAACAAAACCCCGCAGTGACCTGCGGGGGGTAACTTTTCGTGAGGCTTTGAAACAGACGCGCTCTATGCGGAAACAGACGCGCTCTATGATGCGATCAGTCCATATCGGCAAAGATGTTTTCGCTGTCAGCAAAACGCACGGTGTCTTCTGTGGTCTCGCCAGAATTGATGTCGCGCGTCTCCACCCGCCCATCGCCGTGACCGATCACCACAACGTCACAAATATCGATGAACAATCCGTTTTCCACAACACCGGGGATTTGATTGAGGATCAACGCAAGCTGGCGCGCATTGCCGATACGTTGCAGATGCAAATCGATGATGTGATTGCCCTCATCCGTGAAATAAGGGGCATTTCCGTTCATCCGTAGGGTCGAATGATGGCCAAGCACATCCATAGACACCAAAGTTTCCTCGACCAGCGCCTTGGTGGTTTGCCACCCAAAAGGGATCACCTCGACGGGCAATGGGAACGCGCCCAAAGTGTCGACCTGTTTGGACACATCAGAAATCACGATCATCTGATCGGAGGCAGTGGCCACGATTTTTTCTTGCAACAACGCGCCGCCGCCGCCTTTGATCAGGTTCAATTCATGGTCAAATTCATCCGCGCCATCGATGGTCAAATCCAACCACTTCGCCTCGTCCAAAGACATCACTTTGAGACCTTGTTGGCGGGCCAATTCTGCCGTGCGCGTCGATGTGGGCACGCCCGTGATCCGCAACCCATCGTTGCGCACCTTTTCGCCCAACAGACGCACCAACCATGCAGCGGTGGACCCTGTGCCCAAGCCAAGCTTCATACCGTTTTCGACGAACTCAACAGCGCGTTTGGCCGCGACAAATTTGGCGGTATCAATCGGGGAAAGAGTGTCAGACATGGTCGGCTCTCCATTTGAGCAAAGCGCCCTAGGCCACACATCAGCCAATGGGGACATCGATATATAGGGGTGCGGCCCATGATAGAGCAAACGCAATTGTGCCCCTTATAAAGGCTCGTTGTGCATGGTGATAGTGTGAATCACACGTTTGAGTGATCTGATCTGCACTTGACATGGCAGCGTGGCACCACACCTGTTAGGCACAGGTTTTGTAGACTGCTAAACCAAACCGAAACAAATCTGTGGCACTTTAATCCCGATGAAAGCTGTGCCCTATGGAAACGTGAAACCTGTGTTGCGCTTTAACAAGACCGCCACCAAATACACACATCTGATCCTCGGCTGGACCAGTGTGGTGCTTGGATTGATCGGTGCCATCTTGCCACTGTTGCCCACAACGGTGTTTTTCATACTGGCAGCATTCTTTTTCACCAAAGGTTCGCCGCGTTTGCGTCATTGGTTGATCACGCACCCGACATTTGGGCCGCCCATTCAAAATTGGGAAGACACGGGATCTATCGCGCCACGCATCAAAGCGCTGGCGCTCTCGATGATGGGCATCACATTGGCCGGATCAGTTGCCTTTGCAATGCCGATGAAAATTATCGTGGTTCAAAGCGTCTGCATGGGGTGTGCGGCGCTGTATATACTGACCCGCCCGAACGCATAAACAATGCGCTTGTGACTGACGGCCGTTTCTTTTTAATGGCGCTATGACCACAGATCGTCCCATCATTGGCATTCTTTGCATGCTCGCTTTCACCGCCCTTGCGCCGATTATGGATGCGAGCGCCAAACTGGCCTCTGACATTCACCCCACGGGGCAAATCACTGTCGCGCGGTATTTGGTGCAAGGGGCCATTGTGTTGCCCATCGCTTTAGCCTTGCGCCTGAGTTGGCAAATATCGCGCCGTGATTGGGGGCTTTTGACATTGCGCGCGCTGTTCACGCTTGGCTCGACCATCTCATTTGTGTCTGCTGTCACGGTCATGCCCTTGGCCGATGCTTTGGCCATCGTGTTCATCGAACCGTTTATTTTGATGTTCATGGGCTGGATTTTCTTGGGCGAACAAGTTGGCCCGCGCCGCATCATTGCCTCAGCTGTGGGGTTCGTCGGCGCGATGGTTGTTGTGCAACCCGGCATATTGGCCTTTGGCTATGTCGCCCTTTGGCCTTTGGCGGCTGGTTTTTTCTTTGCCGCCTATATGTTGGTCACACGCCAATTGCGTCGTCATCCCCCTTTGGTGATCCAATCTGCCACGTCTGGATTGGCGTTGTTGTTTTCCGTGCCTCTGTTGTTCTTGTTCGAGGGCCAAGGCGGGATCTTTGATGCGGTGATGCCCGCGGGCGTGATGTGGATTTACTTGGCTGGTGTCGGTGTGATCGCGACTGTGTCACATCTGTTTTTAACATTTGCGCTGCGCTTTGCCCCATCCGCCACCGTGGCCCCACTGTCTTACGCGGAAATGGCATTTGCCACCGCTGTCGGGTTTTGGGTGTTTGGGGACTTCCCTGAACCAACCACATGGGTCGGCGTAACCTTGATCGTTGGCTCAGGGCTATATTTGCTGCACCGTGAACACATCACCGCGCGACAAATACAGGCGATCCCCTAAGGCGTCATCCAGTTCAGCGCGTCCAAAAGATTTGGCAACACACGGCGCGGCAGAATCAGCAACATTCCATCGTCATGAAACGCCAATTCAACAATTTTGGCGCTTGCCTCATTTGACGTGCCAATCCGCCCGCCGGGACCAAAGGCAATATTGTCGATCGGCCAAAGCAATCCGGTGCTTGTGCCCGTCACATATTTGAACGGGAACAACGACACCCGCGTCCCGATATCCAATTCAAGACGCAAGTTGCGTGGCGCGGATAAGCAAATATCAACTTCGCCAATAATGATGCAGTGTTTTTCTGGATAACGCATCAAAGTATTGTACACGGACAGCTCGTGATCGATCCGTTCGCCCATGAAGCCAACGCCAAAAATGAGCGGAGAGTCCACGCGGGATAGGCATTTCTCGAAATCTGTGCTGTCTTGTTCGGCAATATGGTGCAATATTTCACAAGGCAGATCTTGGCGAACTCTATTGGACAAACTGTCAAAATCGCCAATGACAGCCTCTGGCATATGGCCCAAATCAAGCGCTGTCGCGGCGGCCCCGTCCGCGGCCACAAGATGCGGTGCGTACGATAATGCGGCGTCAAGCGTTGCGGATTTAACCGCGCCGCCACCAAGCAATGTCACGCCATTTGCGCTGGAAAGGACTATATCTGTCATGTGTTCACTATGGCCCATTAACCATTATGCCACAATTAGAACACGAAATAATCAAGCTGTTTTCTTGGTTCTGTTCTGATTTACGAACCAATTCGTGGTAAATATGGCGTTGCTGAGCAAGAGCAGAAAGTGAGTCAAGCATGGTTAGTGATAGTAAAATTCTTACGGTATCCTATGGAACGTTCTCCTGTACCTTGGAGGGATTCGATGATCCGTTCTCCACGATGCGCGGGATTGCCGAGTATTTCAGAGATCTCGCGGCAGATGACCGTTACTTTGGTGCGGAACCCCCGACCCCAGACGCCAACATGCTGCACTCTATTGCAGAAAAAGAAATCAAACGCCGTGTCGAAGCCAAAGTGCAAGACAACGGTATCGTGCTGCGTCAATTGGATGACAACACAAAACGTAACGCTTCGGCGGCACCATCGGACAGCGTTGCTCAGGCTGCTCCCATGTCAGACACACTCACCGATGCCCCCAAGAAAAAGTCAGGCAAAAAGAAAAAAACCAAAAAGGCAGGCAAACCAGGCAACACCCGTGCGCTTCAACGCAAAGCCGCTGCCAAAGTTAAAGTCGCGCCAATGGCCACGCCTGCTCAGGCCACAGATGATGCCGATCTTGCTCAGCCTGACACCGTCCAATCTGACACCGTCGTCGCAAAATCAAACACCGCGGCGCCGATGCCTGCCGCCATGCTTGGGGCGCCGATCGACGCGGATCTTGATTCAGCGACGGACACGACACAGACACTTGCCTCGACTGCGGCACCGGCGTCTATCGCAGACAAACTTGAACGCATCCGCGCCGCCGTCGCCCAGCGCAGCACCTCTGCCTACGCAGAAGACCAACACGCCGCGGATTCCTTTGGCGCGACGAAAGACGAGAGCACCGCACAGGACACAAACTCGGATGTAATGTCAGAGGCGATCGCAACCGACGACACTACAAAATCAGACGAAGACGCAAAACTGGCGGCTCAAGCCAAAGCCGCAGCCGAGCGCGTTGCCGCCAAAGCGGCGCGCAAAAAACGTCTCAAAGCGGCTGCCCAGGCGAAAGCCAAAGCCGCCGAAGAGGCCGAAGCCGCAGAGTTGGCTCAAGCCCAGATTGCTGAGGTTGCTGAGGTTGCTGAGGTTGCTGAGGTTGCTGAGGTTGCTGAGGTTGCTGAGGTTGCTGAGGTTGCTGAGGTTGCTGAGGTTGCTGAGGTTGCTGAGGTTGCTGAGGTTGCTGAGGTTGCTGAGG
>JBLHXX010000121.1:0-4238 GCA_047630475.1 Celeribacter sp.
GGGCGGCCCTCGTAGACCTTGTTCACAACCGTGCTGTCCACACCTTTTTCGGTGAGGAACGCGGCCGTACCGCGTGTGGCGACGATCTCGAACCCGAGGCCCACAAGCGTTGTGGCGGCTTCAATCGTGGCGTCGGTTTTGTCCATGTCTTTGATCGACAAGAACACTTTGCCTGCCGTTGGCAAAATCGTGCCTGCGCCAAGTTGCGCTTTCAAGAAGGCGCGGGCGAATGTTTTATCCGATCCCATGACCTCACCTGTGGAGCGCATTTCTGGCCCCAAGATCGTGTCAACACCGGGGAAGCGCGCGAACGGCAGAACCGCTTCTTTCACCGCGAAACGACCTGTTTTTGAGCTGTCGACCAGATCAAAGGTGTTAAGCTTTTCACCCGCCATGACGCGCGCGGCAATCGAGGCAATCGGTGAATTCACCGCTTTGGCCACGAACGGCACAGTGCGCGAGGCGCGCGGGTTCACTTCGATCAGGTAGATCACATCGTCTTTGACTGCGAACTGGATGTTCATCAGGCCAACCACATTCAAGGCCAACGCCAAGGCGCGGGTTTGCTTGTGCAGCTCTGCGATGATGTCGTCAGACAATGAATAGGGCGGCAAAGAACAGGCGGAATCGCCAGAATGCACGCCGGCCTCTTCGATGTGCTGCATGATGCCCGCGACATGCACGTCGGTGCCGTCACAAAGCGCATCCACATCAATCTCAACCGCACCAGACAAGTAGCTGTCCAAGAGCACAGGGCTGTCGCCAGAGACCACAACCGCGGAGGAAATGTAGCGTTTCAACTGTTCCATATCGCGCACGATTTCCATCGCACGGCCCCCCAAAACATAAGAGGGGCGGATCACCAGAGGAAAGCCGATCTCAGCAGCAATTTCAATCGCTTCGGCGTCTGTGGATGCGATGCCATTGTTGGGTTGCTTCAACTCAAGACGGTTCACGAGGTCTTGGAATCGCTCGCGGTCTTCGGCCAAATCGATGGCGTCAGGCGAGGTGCCAAGGATCGGAATGCCCTCGGCTTCCAATGCGTTGGCGAGTTTCAGCGGCGTTTGGCCACCGAATTGCACGATCACGCCGTGCAGCGTGCCGTTTTCTTGCTCAACGCGCAAAATTTCCATCACATGTTCAAATGTCAGCGGCTCAAAGTACAAGCGATCCGAGGTGTCGTAATCTGTAGACACTGTTTCGGGGTTACAGTTGATCATGATGGTCTCGTAGCCCTGCTCGGTGAGCGAGAAACAGGCGTGACAACAGCAGTAATCGAACTCGATCCCTTGGCCGATGCGGTTTGGACCGCCGCCCAAGATCACAACTTTTTTGCGATCAGAGGGGCGCGCTTCGCATTCCACTTCGCCCATCATCGGGGCCTCGTATGTGGAATACATGTAGGGGGTTTGTGCCTCAAACTCAGCCGCACAGGTGTCGATGCGCTTGAACACAGCGTTGACGCCCAAGTTGCGGCGCGCGCGGCGGATGTTGGCCTCGTCGCGGCCCGTCAACATCGCCAAACGTGCATCGGTAAAGCCGAGCATTTTCACACGGCGCAAACCGTCTTCGGACACGGGTAGGCCTTCTTTGCGGATCACGGCTTCTGCGTCGACGATCTCGCGGATGCGCTCAAGGAACCAAGGGTCGTATGAATTCGCTGCGTGAATTTCGTCGTTGGTCAAACCATGGCGGATGGCTTGGGCGATGACGCGCAAACGATCCGGTGTGGCTTTGGACAGCGCTTTGATGACGGCTGATTTTTCAGGCGCGCCTTCGATTTCAATTTCATCAAAACCGGACAGGCCCGTTTCCATCGAGGCCAGTGCTTTTTGCATAGATTCGTGGAACGTCCGGCCAATCGCCATGACTTCGCCCACGGATTTCATCGCAGTCGATAGGTTTGGCTCAGAGCCTGCGAATTTTTCAAACGCAAAGCGCGGGATCTTGGTGACAACGTAGTCGATTGTGGGTTCGAACGACGCAGGCGTCACTTTGGTGATGTCATTGTCCAACTCGTCCAATGTGTAGCCAACCGCGAGTTTCGCCGCGATTTTCGCAATTGGGAAACCGGTCGCTTTGGACGCCAGCGCGGATGAGCGTGACACGCGCGGGTTCATTTCAATCACAACCATGCGGCCATCCGCGGGGTTCACAGACCACTGCACGTTTGAGCCGCCTGTTTCCACGCCGATCTCGCGCAACACGTTGATCGAATGGGTGCGCATCAATTGGTATTCTTTATCGGTCAATGTCAGCGCAGGGGCCACAGTGACAGAGTCGCCTGTGTGCACGCCCATGGGATCGACGTTTTCAATCGCACAAACGATGATGGCGTTGTCGGCTGTGTCGCGGACCACTTCCATCTCGTATTCTTTCCAGCCCAAAAGCGACTCATCCACAAGGATTTGTGCCATCGGCGAGGCTTCCAAACCGGAGCGGCAGAAGTGTTCATAATCGTCGCGGTTGTACGCCACGCCGCCGCCCGTGCCACCCAAAGTGAACGCAGGACGGATGATCGCGGGCAGGCCGATGTCTTCGAGTGCTTTGAAGGCGTCTTGCATGCCGGCGGCGATGTCAAATTTGCCGTTTGGCAGTTTTGGGGCGGCCACGATTTCTGCTTTGGGGTTCTCGATGCCCAAACGATCCATCGCCTCGCGGAACAGTTTGCGATCTTCTGCCATTTCGATCGCGGCACGTTTTGCACCAATCAGTTCCACGTTGAATTTCTCAAGCACGCCCAAGTCGTCGAGTTCCAACGCGGTGTTCAGACCCGTTTGCCCGCCCATGGTGGGCAGCAACGCATCGGGGCGTTCTTTTTCGATGATCTTGGCGACGATTTCGGCCGTGATCGGTTCGATATATGTGGCATCGGCCAGACCCGGATCGGTCATGATGGTCGCTGGGTTCGAGTTCACCAAAATGACACGGTAGCCCTCTTCGCGCAGCGCTTTACAGGCTTGTGCGCCGGAATAGTCAAACTCACAGGCTTGGCCGATAACAATCGGTCCCGCGCCAATGATCATGATGGAGGAGATATCGGTTCTTTTAGGCATGGCAGACCCCAGTATTTTTTGCAGGCGCAATCCCTCCGCACAAAGCGGGGGAAGCAAATTGTCGTGAGTTATAGGCATGGGGCAGTCATGCGCAAGGGGCAGGGGCTGGCTTTTGGCACAAAGTTTGCGGAATCTTTTAGGGGCATAGGGCTGTGGCGTGTCGTGGCCTGTTTGCTGAGGGGGATGGGTGTTAACTGAGTGTTGGATTTGGGCCCGCGTGGGGCGCGCCCGCCTGTTGTGTGTTGGGCTGATTCTCGTAAGCATCGTCATCTTTGGTTGGATTTAGGGCGCTCAATCACACCGCTCAGGTGCAAATCCTCCTGATCATCCACAGATCACACGATGTTCCCCCCGCAAGGCTTGACTTTTGCCCCCCATAAAGGTGTATCGGCGCGACGACTAAATTTAGTCCAAGACCTGAGGATTTCGAATTATGCACGCTTACCGTAGCCATACCTGCGCTGAACTGACCAAGGCCAATGTGGGCGACACCGTTCGTCTTTCTGGTTGGGTCCACCGTATCCGCGATCATGGCGGCATTTTGTTTGTCGATTTGCGCGATCATTACGGCATCACGCAAGTGTTGTGTGATCCTGACAGCCCTGTGTTTAAAGACATGGAAAATGTGCGCGCCGAATGGTGTATCCGTATCGATGGCACAGTGATGGCGCGTGACGAAAGCCTCGTGAACACCAAATTGCCAACCGGTGAAGTCGAAGTGTTCATTCGCGACCTCGAAGTTTTGGGGGCCTCTGACGAGCTGCCGTTGATGGTTTTTGGCGATCAAGAATACCCCGAAGAAACGCGTTTGAAATACCGCTACCTTGATCTGCGTCGCGAGAAATTGCACGACAACATGATCATGCGCTCAAACGTGGTGAAAGACCTGCGCGAACGCATGTGGGCGCAAGATTTCAACGAATTCCAAACGCCTATTATCACCGCCTCTTCCCCTGAGGGCGCGCGCGATTTCTTGGTGCCATCGCGCCTTCACCCCGGTAAATTCTACGCGCTGCCACAGGCGCCTCAGCAGTTCAAACAGCTGATCATGGTCTCTGGCTTTGACAAATACTTCCAAATCGCGCCGTGTTTCCGCGACGAAGACCCGCGTGCGGATCGCTCACCCACCGATTTCTACCAGCTCGATGTGGAAATGAGCTACGTCACGCAGCAAGACATTTT
>JBLHXX010000122.1:0-4077 GCA_047630475.1 Celeribacter sp.
GCCGGCGTGCGGTGGTGTCCTCGATCATGTTTTCTCTCGGTATTATAACCGTTTTTGTGGGACTTGGTGCGGCTGCCTTTTCGTTTTCTCAGGTGTTTCGTGGGCAACAAGACCTTTTTCGCATTGCAGCCAGTGCCATCGTGTTTGTCATGGGGCTACATTTTTTAGGCGTCATTCGGATCGGGTTTTTAAATCGCCAATTTCAGATGGACGCAGGTGATACGTCAAACATGAGTGTCTTTGGGTCTTATGTGGTTGGGCTTGCCTTTGCTGCGGGCTGGACGCCCTGTGTTGGGGGTGTTTTGACCGCCGTCGTGTTTACAGCATCGGTCGAAGACACGGCCCTTAAGGGCTTGATGTTGATGCTTGTGTTCGGTGTCGGCATGACGGTGCCGTTTGTTGTGGCGGCTGTGTTTATCAAACCGTTTTTGAAATTTGCGGCAAAGTTTCGGCGACATCTGCCCAAGGTCGAAAAACTTATGGGGGTGTTTTTGATTGTTTTTGCCATTCTTATTTTGACCAATTCCGTCAATATGA
Organism: Celeribacter sp.; assembly: GCA_047630475.1. Classification (GTDB taxonomy): domain Bacteria; phylum Pseudomonadota; class Alphaproteobacteria; order Rhodobacterales; family Rhodobacteraceae; genus Celeribacter. The sequence continues at coordinate 538 of JBLHXX010000122.1, forward strand.
TTGCGGCTTGGATGTTGGAGGCTTTTCCAGCCTTCACCAAAATCGGATCAACAGGGAGCTTGTAGCATATGTTTGGATTTTCACGGCGCGCCTTTGGCGTTCTTGCCCTCGGCTTTGTCACCACGGTCGGCCCTGTATTTGCTTTTGAAATGGGCGATGACGGGTTGCACAAAACCCCGTGGCAACGCGATACGTTCAAAGATTTGCGCGACGATTTGGCCGAGGCCACAGCAGAGGGCAAGCGCCTGATGGTGATGATCGAACAGCGTGGCTGTATTTATTGCACCAAGATGCACGAAGAGGTGTTTCCCGATCCCGAGGTGACCCAAATGATTGAGGACAATTTCTTTGTTGTGCAGATCAATATGTTTGGCGATGTCGAGGTGACCGATTTCGATGGCGAAGCTTTGCCAGAAAAAGACATGGTTCAAAAATGGCGTGCGCTGTTTACGCCGACGACCTTTTTCTTTCCCGAAGAGGTTGCCGCAGACCTATCCGCCCCACAGGCGGCGGTGTCCACGGTCCCCGGTGCCTTTGGCCGCATGACCACTTACAATATGATGGCTTGGGTTTTGGAGCATGGCTATGACGCGGATCAGTCATTTCAAAAATATCATGCTGAACGCGTGGCCTTGCAGCAAAAGGCGGGTAAGCTCAACCTTGACGAACAGTGATTCTAGTCTGGTGAAACTGTTCATACCCAACGTTTCGACAATTTGAACAAATGTTAAAATTCTGTTTTTTGAATTTGTTCTTGCGCCCAGCCGAAATCCTAGGCTAGGCTACATCACGATACACAAGTCTTTCTAGGGAGGAGACATGAAACGCATCGCAACGACTCTCGTCGTACTTGGCCTTACAGCCGGTGCCGCAATCGCAGAAGTGGCGCCAACTGACGTCGCCTATGTTGATGGCGCAATCGCACAATCTTTGTCTGGTGTTGCTGGCAACGCTGATGAAGGACGCAACATTATCACGTCTAAAAAGCTTGGAAACTGCGTGTCTTGTCATGCAGCTGAAGCCTATGCAGACGTGCCATTCGCAGGTGATATCGGTCCCATCCTTGATGGTGTCGGGTCGCGCTGGGAAGAGGCTGAAATCAGAGGTATCGTGGCCAACGCCAAGATGACTTTTGAGGGTACAATGATGCCCGCCTTTTACAAAACCAACGGCTACATTCGCCCGGGCGATGCCTACACTGGCAAAGCTGCAAAAGGGGATCTGCCACCGCTTTTGAGCGCGCAACAGATCGAGGATGTGGTTGCTTATCTCACGACGCTAAAAGACGAGTGATCGGTCTTTTGGCTGGCAAGAATTTTTGAGGAGAACACTATGAATCTCACACGACGTGACGCTCTGGCGCTTGGCCTTGGGGCCACTGCTGCCTCTTTGTTGCCCTTGCGTGCCGTGGCTGCATCTGATGATGCCATCGCGGCTTTTACTGGCGGGGCAGAAATCGGTGCAGGTGGTATCACTTTGACAGCACCAGAAATTGCTGAAAACGGCAACACTGTGCCGGTCTCTGTTGATGCGCCGGGCGCTGTTTCGATTTTGGTTTTGGCGACAGGCAATCCGACGCCTGGCGTGGCGACCTTTAACTTCGGTCCGTTGGCTGGGTCGCAATCTGCGTCCACGCGCATCCGTCTTGCGGGTACGCAAGAGGTTGTTGCGATTGCCAAAATGGCGGACGGTTCTTTTGTCAAAGCGTCCAGCACCGTCAAAGTAACCATCGGCGGCTGTGGCGGCTAATTCAACCGACCAATCTAGGAGACCATATCAATGGCATCAGGTGTAAAACCCCGCGTGAAAGTCCCTAAGTCGGCAGCAGCTGGCGAGACAATCACCATCAAAACACTCATCTCTCACAAGATGGAATCCGGTCAGCGTAAAGATTCTGACGGCAACGTCATTCCGCGTTCGATCATCAACCGTTTCACTTGTGATTTTAATGGCCAATCTGTGATTGACGTCACATTGGAAGCGGCCATTTCGACCAATCCATATTTCGAATTCGACGCGACGGTTCCCGAAGCAGGCGAATTTAAATTCACTTGGTTTGATGATGACGGCGATGTTTACGAAGAGACAAAAGCAATCGCAGTCGCATAAAATCAAGTGCTTAGGGAGGAAACACGCATGAAAAAGAAACTGCTTAGCACAGTGCTTGGCTCGGCGGCTCTTTCGGCTTTGATCATCGCGGCACCTGTGCTCGCAGATGAAGACGCTGAATTGGTTGTCAATGGAGACTTGGCGATCGTGACCAAAACGACAGCTCCAGCCCATTTGTCAGACAGTCTTGACGAGATCATGTCTGGTTGGCGTTTCAGGTCCGATGAAACACAAGCCATGCAGCTTGACGATTTTGACAACCCAGGCATGCTTGGGGCCGAAGAAGGTCTTGCCCAATTCGAAACCGTTATGGGATCTGAGGGCAAAGCCTGTGCCGATTGTCACAATGGACCGGAAAGCCTGTCCACGGTGCGGGCCACATATCCAAAGTGGAACGAGGCCGCTGGCGAAGTGCGGACCATGCAAATGCAGATCAACGACTGTCTGACCAATCAGATGGGCGCGGATGCTGAGAAATACGACAGCGCTAAAATGTTGAATTTCGAAGCGATGCTTGCCGTTGTCGCGCGTGGCACGCCTGTGGATGTGGCCATCGATGGACCTGCGCAATCTGTTTGGGAAGCGGGCAAAGAGCTATACTACACCCGTACAGGTCAGCTGGAGTTGTCTTGTGCCAATTGCCATGAGGACAACTACGGCAATATGATCCGCGCGGACCATTTGTCCCAAGGTCAGATCAACGGTTTCCCAACCTATCGTTTGAAAAATGCCAAACTCAACGGTACACATTCGCGGTTTAAAGGCTGTGTACGGGACACCCGTGCTGAAACCTTTAGCCCCGGATCACCTGAGTTTATCGCACTTGAGCTATATGTCGCGTCTCGCGGCAATGGTTTGTCGGTCGAAGGACCGTCAGTGCGCAACTAAATCTACAAGACCCCGCCGGATGTGTCCGTGCGGGGTCTTGTTCTCTTCAATATATTCAAATTTACGCATGGAATGGTGGTCGCACCATCTGTGAATATCGGAGCCCAGTATGATCAATCGTCGTGATTTTCTTCAGGTGTCCATGGCAGCCTCTGCCGTGGTTGGCGCGTCAGGCTTTGGCAATTGGTCGCGCCTTGCCGCGCAGCAATTGTTGACCCAAGATCAATTGTTGGACTTTGACACCTTCGGCAATGTGTCGTTGATCCACGTCACCGACATTCATGGGCAACTTAAGCCGATCCATTTCCGCGAACCCTCGATCAACATCGGGGTGGGTGACAACAAGGGCCAAGTGCCCCATGTCACGGGCGCGGATTTCCGCAAACTTTACGGCATCCAAGAAGGCTCGGCGTCCCAATACGCGCTGACCTCGGAAGACTTCGCAGCCTTGGGCCAGACCTACGGCAAAGTCGGCGGTTTGGACCGTGTGTCCACTGTGATCAATTCCATCCGTGCCGCGCGCCCCGATGCGTTGCTGCTGGA
>JBLHXX010000123.1:0-3808 GCA_047630475.1 Celeribacter sp.
GATTTCTTTGGTGCTCACGGTTTTGTACGGGTTGATACCGGCGAAACAGATCAGCATGGACCATGGGCCTCTGACATCGCGCATTCGTAACCGTTAAAAGTATTTGAATGTAAAGGCGCGGACAGCTGTCCGCGCCTTTTTTTGTTGGCACTTTGGGGGCGCCCACTTGCCGTGTGATCATGGTTAAGACCGTGTCACAATGCCCTCGCATTGTCTTAATGTAGTGTCATATATCACTGAGCTGCGTGTCACAGTGCTTACCAAACCTTTAATCACGTTCCGCGTCGTTTGGCGCGCAGGGTCGGGTCGGCAACCGTTGGATCCTCTGGCCAAGGGTGGCGCGGATATTGTCCGCGCATGTCTTTGCGCACATCCGCGTAGGAGGTTTTCCAGAAATTTGGGATGTCCAATGTCACCTGCATCGGGCGATGGGCCGGCGAGGTTAAAACGACTTTCAGCGGCACGCGTTTTGGCCCCACTGTGGGGTGACGCGTGGTGCCAAACATCTCTTGAATACGCGCGGTAATCTCGGGATGTTCCCCAGAATAATCAATCGGCAACTTGCGCCCCATGGGGCTGGTGAAGGACCCGGGCACTTCGCTGTCCAATCGGTTCATTTGTGACCAATCCAACATCGCACGCAGCGCCTCGGTGGTGTCAAATCCGCGCAAGGCCGCTTCGGTTTTAGCCCCTTTGAGGTGCGGTAGCAACCAGTCTTCGAGTGTTTGCAAAAGGGTGTCTTCGGACATGTCAGGGAAATCATCCCCCATCAACGCCACACGCGCGACAAACCGTTTGGCCGCATCCGACCAAGGCAACCCCATTTGACGAATGCCATCCAGCGCCCCAAGGGCAATGGCGGCATTTGGCGCATCATGCCACGGACGATCGTCCAAGGTGATCGCCCCAAACATTTCGCGTTGGCGGGCGACAACACGGCGGGCGCGCTTGTCCCATTGGCAGATGTTTTGCCATGCGATTTGATCGCCATAAAGACCGCGCAGTTCACTGTCTGTCATCGCGACCGCCTGTCGGATTTTGGCCTCACGCGGCGCGCCGTCGGTGTCGGTGATCACGATCAATCGCGCACCGGCCAAAGCGTCCCCATCGTCCATCATGGCGCCTTTGCCGCCCGACATAATATAGCGCGCTTGGTCGCCACTGCGGCGCAATCCAATGCGATCAGGATAGGCAAGCGCGGCCATTTCACCGAGTGATAAGTGCGGCCCCGTTGGTAGATCTTTGCTCAGACGTTTGGCGTCTGTTTTGATCCGCTCAATCGCCCCGCGATCGGCGCGGTTGTCACGACCTGCAAGGGCAGTGATCCGCAACGACAGATCAACGCCTGCACCCCGCAATGGATCGCGTTCGTTCAATATTGCAGCCAAATTTGCAGCGTTTTTTCCCGATTTTTGTAGCATATGTGCAAGTCTTGGATGCAGGGGCATCGCGGCAATTTTGCGACCATGGGCTGTGATCCTGTTGGCTGTGTCGAGTGCCTCCAGACCTTGCAGCAACGCTCGGGCTTCGGCCAATTGGCCGACGGGCGGCGGCGTCAGGAACGCCAATTCCGCCTCAGAGGCACCCCATAAAGCCAGTTCAAGCGCCAAGCCGCTGAGGTCTGCGGCCTCAATTTCGGCGGGGGCAAATTGAGGCATCGCGCCCTCTTCGCCTTTTGTCCATAGGCGGTAACATATACCCGCTGCCACACGTCCTGCGCGGCCTTTGCGTTGCTCGGATTCGGCTTTGGATGCACGTTCGGTCACAAGGCGCGACATGCCCGAGGCTGGGTCAAATCGCGCCCGCCGAGATCGACCACCGTCAATAACAATGCGCACATCTTCGATGGTCAATGAGGTTTCCGCGATGGATGTGGACAGCACGATTTTGCGCCCCGTTTGGCACGGGGCGATGGCTGCGCGCTGTGCGTCGAATTTCATCGCGCCAAACAGGGGGCGGATGGCGCAGTCTTTGGGCACGCGCCCTTGCAGGTGCTGCTCTACGCGGCGAATTTCGCCTTCGCCCGGTAAGAATACCAAGGCAGACCCCGCCTGTGATGTGACGGCTTTGAGGATCAGATCGGCCATCGCAGCCTCAAAGCGCTGTGTTTTTTTCACAGGGGTGTCCAGCCACAGGGTTTCAACGGGAAAGGCGCGGCCCTCGGAGTGCACAATCGGTGCGCCGCCCAAAAGCTCGGCCACGGGACCGGCGTCCAAAGTGGCTGACATCACGATCAACGCCAAATCATCGCGCAAAGCGCCACGCACCTCGCAAACCAGCGCAAGGCCCAGATCAGCATTCAAAGAGCGTTCATGAAATTCATCAAAGATGACAGCACCAACACCTGTGAGTTCTGGGTCACTTTGCAGCATGCGTGTCAGAATACCTTCGGTAACGACCTCGATACGCGTGTTTTTGTTCGATTTATGCGCCCCACGCATGCGGTAGCCAACCGTTTGCCCGACAGGTTCGCCGAGTGTTTCGGCCATGCGTTCGGCCGCTGAACGTGCCGCCAATCGGCGGGGTTCCAACATGATGATTTTGCCACGGATCACGGGCAAAAGCGCCAAAGGCACCCGCGTGGTTTTGCCTGCGCCGGGGGGCGCCATCAACACGGCTTGGCCGTGGGTTTGCACGGCTGCGACCAATTCGGGCAGCACGGCATCAATGGGAAGGATCGGTTGTGTCATGGCTCTTTATGCGGGATTGACCGCCCAAGGGAAAGAGATGAGGCGCATCGATAGAGGTGCACTGTTTACCAATTGCCGCACAGGGGCAGACGCGACTGGACAGGGCCCCGCCGCAAAGGGCACAGTTGGCAAAATGCGGGTGAACGGCAGGAAGACACTATGAATATCAAAGAATTGGCAACACATCTGCTGGCGGGTGACAGGCGGGCTTTGGCACGGGCGATCACTTTGGTGGAAAGCGGGCGCGATGACCACCGTGTGCAGGCGCTTGAGTTGCTGGAATTGGTGCAAAAAGCAGACCGTGAGGCGTTGCGTCTTGGGCTGTCTGGCACGCCTGGTGTGGGCAAATCCACGTTCATCGAGAGCTTTGGCATGATGTTGGTCGGCCAAGGGTTAAAGGTCGCGGTCTTGGCCGTTGATCCCTCGTCGTCGCGCTCTGGCGGGTCCATTTTGGGCGATAAAACCCGGATGGAGCTTTTGACGCGCGAGAAAAACGCCTTTATCCGGCCGTCGCCATCGCAAACAAATTTGGGTGGCGTGGCGCGGCGCACCCGTGAGGCGACGCTTTTGTGCGAGGCGGCAGGCTATGATGTCGTGTTGATTGAAACCGTGGGCGTGGGGCAGTCGGAAACCGTTGTGGCGCAGATGTCCGATTTGTTTTTGCTGCTGTTGGCGCCTGCGGGGGGCGATGAATTGCAAGGCGTCAAGCGGGGCATCATGGAAATGGCCGATCTGATTTTGGTGAACAAGGCCGATGGCGATCTCAAGGCAGCAGCCCAACGCACCCGCGCCGATTATGCAGGCGCGTTGCATTTGTTGCGCCGTCGCCCCCAAGACCCCGATGGGTTTCCCAAAGCGACCACCGTGTCCGCGTTGGAAGACAGCGGTTTGAGCGAGGCGTGGGAGGACATGCAGCATCTGGTGTCTTGGCGCAAAGAGCACGGTCATTTCGCCAAGACCCGCGCAGATCAGGCGCAATATTGGTTTGCCCAAGAGATTCGCAATGGGTTGCTTGGCCAGTTGGATCGTGACCCTTTGAAGTCGGCTATCGTTGAGTATGCCAAACAAGTGAGCCATGGGGATCTAACGCCAAGTCGCGCGGCCGAACATGTGTTGGC
>JBLHXX010000124.1:0-3605 GCA_047630475.1 Celeribacter sp.
CCCTCCTAAGGGGCAGGTTATTGGTTCGAATCCAATCGGGGTCACCAGCATATTCTTGATGTCAGAAAAAGAAGACGTTTGCGCAAAAGAAAGCAATCTAGCGGGTGGAATTGCGATGTCTTTTGAGCATCAAGAGACCGAAGGCTGATAAAACCAGTGGCGGCCCAAGCAGGTAGACGAGCGAAACATATGGCGCATCATAGGACGGATAAAACCCCCTGCGCATGAGGCCAACAATGTGAATCAAGGGGTTGTACCATAGCAGGGATCGAAAGGGCTCGGGGGTGCTATCGAAGAGAAAGAAAATACATGACACCATAAACATAGGTCGATTAAGAATGGCCCATATATTTTCCCAAACGGGAAACTTCATAAACACAATGCTATTGAAGATACCGATGCCCACAGACAGGTTTATGGTTGCAACAATGGACAGTGCGATCCACCTCACGTCCAAATGGACACGTGTTTCGGTGGTCACAAGAATGAAGCCCATAACGATCAGGAAAATAGAAAACTGCGTGATGGCGTTCAAAATGAGGCGCGCCAATATTGCGTCCATAAAGGTCACAGCAGGATAGGCCATTAACTTGTCGCTAAACGAAATCGATTTGGCAATTTTAACGGACAAATCTTTGTACATCGTGAAGGGCAGCATGCCTGTCGCGTAGAAAAGCGCAAAACTAATACCCAGTTGCGGCTGGCGAAAGGCAATGGAAAACAGCGCGGTCATCAAGGCAACGCCGGCAGCAGGTTCCAAGATGGCCCAAATATATCCACCAGGCGATTTGCCATAGTTGGTCGCCATCTCGCGTGACATCAGCGCAAAAATCGTTGCAAATGAACGTTGAAATACTGTTTTTACGGGAATGTTTACGGGAATGTCTGTCACGAACAGGCTTGCTCCTGTCGTGGGCGCCATTGGAATAGGCTTCATTACAACATTGAACCGACGCGGATGTCAATGTTACACGTAGTGACGATCTCATCAATATAAGGTTTAGATCACGTGCAAGATGGTGAACAAGATGCTCCTCAGCCAACGCCCAAACGGAGGTCCGCAAAGCGACGCGCTGCAGTGCCACCCGCAGAGGTGATCGTTCGCCCCTTGGCGAAACCAGCCAAACCTAAGCGGCGTCATATTGGTGCCATCGTGACGTTGGTTGTCGCTGTTGTGTTGCCCAGTGTGCTGACGGCTGTTTATCTTTGGACGGTTGCACAGGATCAATATGTAACGCGTATCGGGTTTTCTGTGCGCAGCGCTCAGACCAGCCCTGCTCTTGAGGTTTTGGGCGGCATTAGCCAGCTGGCGAGCGCCGACAGCGTTGATACTGAAATTCTATATGACTTCATTCAAAGCCAACAATTGGTTTTTGCGATGAATGAAAAACTAGATTTGCAGTCGGTTTATGGCTGTGGCCCAGACAATAAAGATGTGGTGTTTTGCCTAAAACAAGATCCTACAATCGAAGATTTGGTCGCGTTCTGGAATCGCATGATTAAAATCGGCTACGATGGTGGCGCAGGCATCTTAGAGGTCGATGTGCGTGCCTTTGATCCTGACAGCGCTGTGGTGCTGGCAGAAGAAATGTTTTCGATCAGCAGCGCCATGATCAATGACCTGTCAACACAGGCGCGGCGCGATGCGACGGCATATGCGGAAGAAGATCTTGGTGTTGCTGTGACGCGACTTAAAGGTGCGCGTAGAACCCTTGCAGAGTTTCGCAATAAGACGCAAATCATCGACCCCGCCGCCGACATTCAAGGACAGATGGGCGTGCTGGCGTCTATGCAAACGCAGTTAACGCAAGCACTTATCGACCGTGGATTGCTACAACTTTCGGCCACTCCTTCGGATACACGATTGCAGCAACTCAACCTAAAAATCAACGTGATCGAACAACAAATCGACGCGCAGCGCGGCAATTTTGGTATGGGCAGTAGCGAAGATGGCGAAGCCTTTGCGCAACTCATGGGGCGCTTTGAGGAATTGAGTGTTGAAGTTGAATTCGCTGAGCAATCCTATGTCCAAGCGCTGGGTGCGTTGGATGGGGCTAAATCGGAAGCGCGCCGTCAAAGTCGATATCTTGCGGCTCATATCAAGCCAACGCATGCCGACAGGCCTGAATACCCCCGCAAATTCCAAATCACGATTTTGGTCGCATTCTTCTCGTTCTTCATGTGGACCATTTTGGTGATGGTGTATTACTCGCTGCGGGATCGACGTTGATATGCTCAGCATCAGAAATCTGACGAAGTCCTTTCGCCGAAAGCGCGGTGTTCAGTACATCGTGAAAGATGCCAATTTAGAAATTCCAGACCGCAAAAGCGTTGCGCTTTTGGGGCGCAATGGTGCGGGCAAGTCAACGTTGCTCAAAATCATCGCCGGGACGTTGGACCCTGAAAGTGGTGAAGTTGAAGTGTCGGGCAAAATTTCGTGGCCGGTGGGATTTGCTGGATCCTTTCACGGGGCTTTGACCGGTGCGCAAAATACGCTTTTTGTGGCACGAATTTATGGTGTGGACACAGAAGATCTTGTTGAGTTTGTAAAAGATTTCACCGAGCTCGGGGAGAACTTTCATATGCCAGTGCGGACTTATTCGTCGGGGATGAGATCGCGGTTGGCCTTTGCTGTGTCTATGGGCATTCCTTTTGACACCTATATCATCGACGAAGTGACCTCTGTGGGTGATGCAGCTTTTCGCCAAAAAAGCAGCGCGGTTATGCGCGAACGTCTCAAGCACAGTGGTGCCATTGTTGTGTCGCATAACATGGGCATGGTGCGTGATCTGTGTGACTGCGGGGTTGTTTTGGAAAAGGGGGTGTTGACGTATTTTCCAGACCTCTCTGATGCCATTGCGGCACATGAAAGCAACATGAATGCCCGTGACTATGGTGACTAACAACCTATTGAGAAAATACGGGTTTCCTTCTTATGGGCGCTGGATTAAAAACAATAGAACTTGTTTATGAGGAAGACCGTTGTGGCAACATTGGATGTATTGATTCCTCACTTTAATGATCCCGAAGCGTTGCTTATGTCGCTTGAATCGGTCGAGCAACAGACGTGGGAGGGGAGCCTTCGTGTGATCGTCGTCGATGACGGATCGCACAAAGACCAGTTGCATCAGGTCGAAGAGATTGTTCAGTCCAGCGCCTTAGACATCAAGCTGATCAAAAGCCCTGAAAACAAAGGACGGCCTGTCACACGCAACAAATTGCTGGATGCGGCCGACGCGCCGTTTTTGGCATGGTTGGATGCGGGCGATGTTTGGTACCCGAATAAGATTAAGACCCAATTTGATTGCATTTACAAACTGACCTTGGAAGGTGTTGATATCGATGCCTTGTGGGTCACGTGCCATTACGATTGGAAATGGGAAGGGCGTCGTCGCAGAAAAGTGAGTCAAATCACGCAGGGCGACCAACTTAGAGAGCTCTACACGGGCGACAAATTGCGCGCCTATCTTTGGACATTGTTGGGCACACGTAAGGCGTTTGAAATGGCGGCCCGCTTTGATGAACGGCTGCCGCGTTTGCAAGATTTGGATTACTTTATTTCCTTTGTCCGCGCGGGGGGCAAACTTGTGTCGCCGGATACGGAT
>JBLHXX010000125.1:0-3585 GCA_047630475.1 Celeribacter sp.
CCACCAACACCGTATTGACGCGCCAATTCACGGGCCATGTTCGTTGGCGGCTGACCCAGCCATCGCATATTTGGGAACTGTGCTTGAAATCGTTCGGCACGGCCCGCGAAATCTGTGGCCCAGGTTGAATGATGCCCCCCACAAGCCCCACCATAATGCGCCGCATGACTGATTTCGTGTAAGATAATAAATGGACTGCGCCCTGCATCGGTTGCACCGTCTAAATAAACAACGCGATTGCGTTTTGTCAGGCCATACAAACGTGGTTTATCCGCCGCGCGCCCTGCATTCAGGATCAAAGGCAACGGCCGAAAATGGCGCACCCCCGCTTGGCTGGCTTCTTTGGACAAAAATGGAATGAAGCGTTGCGCGACGCCAAGGCTTTGCAGCTCTGTGGCGAGGGTCTGTGACGTTGGCATGGGGGCGGGGGGCGTAGAATTTGTGGAAACACATGCTGTGAGCAAGGTGAGGAACGCCAACACAAAAGCCAAAATACGCATCAGAACATCTCTTTCAAAATCGATTGCGGTGATACAGTGTCAAGGGGGCTATAGTGCGCGTGAAAATAGCGTAAATTCGATGCACCTATCTTGAGGCTTTTATAGGACCCTAGCAAATGAGTCACCATCACTTTGAAATTTTGACCAACGGCGCGGGGCTGTATGACTTCACCGATCTGGTGAGCTCTTGGGTCGCGGGGGAAGGCCCGATGGAGGCCGTTCTCACATTGATGGTACAGCACACCTCGGCCAGCCTGCTGATCCAAGAGAATGCGGACCCAGAGGTGCAAGATGATTTGCAGGCCTATTTTCACCGCTTGGTGCCCCCGACGACCGACCCCAGCATGGCGTATCTGACCCATACCTATGAGGGGCCAGACGATATGCCCGCCCATATCAAATGCGCGATGCTGCCCACAACTATCAGTATTCCCGTAATTTCAGGGCGTATGACCTTGGGCACATGGCAAGGACTTTACCTTTTCGAACATCGGTCCCATCCATATGCGCGGCATGTCATTGGGATGTTGCGCTGAGTCTCTTTGGCAACGCCTGATCCTGCTACATCTTGTGTGTAATTTTCTATCTACCCAATTTGTGGCGATAGGCCTATAGTGCCTGTGGATAAGTGGGGCAAAGATCCTACAGATCGAGGCAGTAACATAGAAAAGGGGACGCTCATGCGCTGTCCGTTTTGCGGAAACGTAGATACACAAGTTAAAGATAGCCGTCCTGCTGAGGACCACGCTGCGATCCGTCGTAGGCGCTTTTGTTCGGCATGTGGAGGGCGTTTCACCACCTATGAACGGGTTCAATTGCGTGATTTGGTCGTTGTCAAAACCAACGGTCGCCGTGAAGAATTTGATCGCGATAAGCTAGAGCGCTCTATCCGTATCGCCACTCAAAAACGTCCCATCGAACCGGAGCGTTTGGATCAAATGATCTCAGGCATCGTGCGCCGTTTGGAAAGCATGGGCGAGACAGATATTCCGTCGAAAAACATTGGCGAAATCGTTATGGAAAGCTTGGCGCGGATCGACACAGTGGCCTATGTGCGCTTTGCGTCCGTGTATAAAAACTTTCAAGCGGCTGATGATTTTGATAAATTTGTCAGTGAGTTACGCCCTCCGGTCGAAAACGAAGAGTAAGCGAATATGCCTGATATGGCCCACATGCAGCACGCTCTGGCTTTGGGCGCGCGGGGGCTTGGCCGGACATGGCCAAACCCTGCTGTCGGCTGTGTTATTGTCAAAGGTGGCCGCGTCATTGGGCGCGGCTGGACCCAAGACGGCGGCAGGCCTCATGCCGAACCCATGGCGTTGGCCCAAGCGGGGGCGGGCGCACAGGGTGCTACGGCCTATGTCACGCTTGAGCCCTGTTCTCACACTGGAAAAACGGCGCCCTGTGCGCATGCGTTGATTGACGCAGGCGTCTCAAAGGTTGTTGTCGCCCTTGGCGATCCTGACGCGCGCGTCAATGGACGCGGCTTGGATATGTTGCGCAACGCTGGCATCGAGGTTGTGTTTGGCCTGTGCGAATCCGAGGCGCAAGCTGCGCAAATCGGGTTTTTGACACGCGTTCATGCGGGGCGTCCCATGGTGACGCTGAAAATGGCGACCTCTTGGGATGGCCGTATTGCGACTGCGACGGGCGAAAGCCAGTGGATCACCGGTCCACAAGCGCGCAGGCGTGTTCATGCCATGCGGGCAAACCATGATGCGGTGATGGTGGGGGCGGGGACCGCGCGGGCGGATGACCCAAGCCTCACCGTGCGCGATCTTGGGGTTGACCGCCAACCCATTCGGATCGTGTTGTCGCGCGGGCTTGATCTGCCGTTGAGCGGCGTTTTGGCGCGCACCGCAGGCGATGTGCCCGTTTGGTTGGTTCACGGGCCGTCTGTCAGTGATGATTTGAAACGCACATGGTCAGACTTAGGCGCACGGTTGTTTGAGGTGCCGTTGATTGCGGGGCAACTCGACCCGAGGGCTGCCTTGCAAGCTTTAGGATCTGCTGGGCTGACCCGTGTGTTTTGCGAAGGCGGTGGTGCCTTGGCTGCATCGCTTTTACGTGCTGATTTGGCGGATCATGTGGCCCTGTTTACAGCGGGACTTGGCATTGGTGCGGATGGCATCCCCGGTCTTGGTGGACTGGGATTGACACGTCTTGCACAGGCGTCTCGCTATCATGTGACGCAGGCAGAAACTTTGGGTCCAGATATATTAACGCATTGGCGTCGTTCATAAATTACTGATCCAGTCCAAGAAACTTTGCACGAAACTGGCGCAGTTTGACCAACGCGCCCAGTGCCAGTTTGCTGCGCCCATTGGGGGATTTGACGAGCATATCCACGGCCATCTCGACGGAAATAGCCGCACCGGTATCAGGATCAAAATAACGCGGGTAGTCGATCAATACAGCATGGGCAAGCCCCAACACAGTGGGGCGCGCGCCGCGCCGCGCAGGCGTATTGCCGATGTCCGTGGTCAGCCCCCAGCCCGCATAAAACGGCGCCCCTGTGCAGGTGACGGGCGTGTCGCGGATCAAAGCCTCGAACCCGATCAAGGACGTCATGGTCCAGACCGCGTCGCAGGCATCGATCAACGCTATAGGGTCTGCGTCTTGGGCGATGACATCGGCTAAATCACTGACGTTTTTCACCTTGCCACGGCGCAACCCCGCTTCGACATCAGGGTGGGGTTTGAACACGATTATGGCGTTTGGATTGGCAGCGCGTGCGGCCATGAGCAACGCGTGATTGGTGTTTATGTCGCCGGCCCCAAGTTTGATTGAGGCGTCGTCTTCGACCTGTCCCGCGACCAGAATTTTGTGACCCTCAGGCAGGGGGGGGCAACCAGCGCCCACGTTGTATTTGCTCAGTTTTGAGGCGTTGAGATCGGCGAGCAGATGCTCAATACGCAGCTGTGCATGGGCGGGCATTTGCGCGCGCGCTGCGATGAACGTTTCAAGTTTTGAGGGCCGTGTCGGGTCAAAGTAGAGACCGATGTCATCCACAATCAAAGACAAAGGGCGCACCAAAGCAGCCCCCAATCCGCGTGACCTGAGAAACCCATCCTCAACACGCACA
>JBLHXX010000126.1:0-3327 GCA_047630475.1 Celeribacter sp.
CCGCGGATGACAAAGGGCAATTGTGCGGACATCTGCGCCAACTCATTCACCAAAAGATGATCTCGCACATGGCGCAGCGTGACCCGCAACAGGTGCAACGCGCTGCGTTTGGAAGACCAATCAAGGCGTTCTGCCAATTCGTTGATCCATTCGTGGGTCAAATGGACGCCGTGGTCGATGACTTCTAAACCTTGGGCGGTCATGGGATTTCTCCTGTTTTGGGCCAATCTTTTATGAGGATCAGCCAGTGATGGGACGCAGATCAACGTCCAATACCTATGTAAAAACGTCTGAAAGGACCCTCGTAAGGGATGAGATTGCTTTTATAATATCCGAACACCCATGCACCCGATTGATTGGGATCAATTCGTTCCAAGCGCCGCCAGCCAATGATCACGCGGTCCAAGACCCAACGCCGTCTACCTGTCGCTGAATTGAATCTCTTAGGGTTGATATGCTTTGGTTTTGCGTTATCAATTTGCATTCATATGGGTTTTTTAATGTGCTGCGGGGCGCCGGATGACGGATGATGTGAACAACCTGCTGTCAAGTTCGGGCATTGCGACGCTGTTTTTGGACACAGACTTTAACATCATGCGTTTTACGCCTGCGACGCGCGATTTGTTCACTCTGGTCAGCAAAGATATTGGCCGCGCGCTCGGCGACATTACCAGCAAGGTTAAGGACCCTACTTTATTGACCGACGCGCAAAGGGTTATTGAAACCCTTGTGCCGCTCAAGTGCGACGTTGAAAGCGAAGACGGGCGTTGGTTCGTCCGCCGTGTGCTTCCCTACTACACGCAGGACGGCAAGATGAACGGTGTCGTGGTGACCTTTTCCGAGGTCTCGCACCTCAAGACGTTACAGCGCCAGACGTCCGCGGCGTGTGAGTTTTCAGAGAACATCGTCGCAACACTGCGTGAGCCGCTTTTGGTTCTTGATGAGACGTTCACGATCATTTCAGCCAGCCGGTCTTTTCATCGCGTGTTTGCGACGGGCGAGGGGGATGTGATTGGACAGAGTCTGTTTGCGATTCAAAACCGTCAATGGGCTGCCCCAAACCTGCGGGCGGTGTTGGAAGACGTTCTTGCCAAAAAGACAGCCGTCGAATCCTTTGACCTCACTGTGGAAGTGGGGGATCTGGGTCAGCGACACATGGTCTTGAACGCGTGCCAGTTCGATGATGGGCCGGATGGGCGAGAGCTCATTTTGCTGGCGATGGAGGATGTGACGGACCAGACGCGATCACAACAGGTTATTCTAGATCGTGAAGCACGTCTCAGCGCCATTTTGAATGCTGTGCCCGAGGCGATTGTGACCATTGACGAGCGCGGTATCATTGGCAATTTTAGCCCCGGTACAGAAGACATTCTTGGATTTCGCCCCGATGAGGTGATCGGTCAAAATGTGAGTATATTGATGCCCGAGCCTGACCGCAGCGGGCATGACGGCTATCTGGAACACTACCTCAAGACCGGCGAGAAAAAGATCATCGGACGCGGGCGTGAGTTGAACGCAAGGCACAAGGATGGCACAGGCATCCCAATCCGGTTGGTGGTCTCTGAGTTGGAGTTGGACGGCGCGCGGCATTTTTTGGGCTTCATACACGACATAACGCAGGATCGGAAACGACAGGCCGAATTGCAGCGGGCCCAGAAAATGGAAGCCGTCGGTCAATTGACGGGTGGGTTGGCGCATGACTTTAACAACCTGCTGACCGTCGTTATTGGCAATCTTGAATTGTTGGAAATGAGGACTGATGATCCCAAACTGCATAAATTGATGCACGAGGCGTTGGAGGCGTCGAACATTGGGGCCGCGCTGACCAGTCAATTGTTGTCGTTTTCAAAAAGCCAATCTCTTGCGCCGGAAAATATCGCTTTGAATGAACTGGTGAAAACCATGCTTCCAATCCTTGAGCGCACTCTGGACAAACAAATTGGCATTGAAATTCAGCTTGCTGAGGACCTTGATGCCACGCGTGCCGATCCGGGCCAGATCGAAAGTGCGATCCTCAATTTGGCGATCAATGCGCGCGATGCAATGCCCGCGGGTGGAACGCTCACATTGGCGACACGCACTGTTGCGCTGGATGCTGATTTTGCGGCCACACAGATCGACGTCACGCCGGGACGTTATGTTTGCCTGTCTGTGACGGACACGGGTGTCGGGATGACGTCTGAGACGCAATCGCGTGTATTCGAGCCGTTTTTTACCACAAAAGGACCGGGAAAGGGATCGGGTCTGGGGCTCAGTATGGTGTATGGTTTTGCCAAACAATCGGGGGGCCATGTTGCAATTTACAGCGAGGTTGGACAGGGCACCACGATCAATCTTTTCCTGCCTGTTGCTGCGCATGTCCCCAACGTCGATGGCCTTGCACGCACAGAACACGTCGCGCAAACGGGAACCGAAACGATTCTTGTGGTCGAAGATGATCCAAAGGTGCGGCGTCTGACTGTGACCCGCCTTGAGGAATTGCACTACAAAGTTGTTGCCACGGCAGACGGCCCACAGGCGATGAAGATACTAAAGCAGCGCAAAGACATCGATTTGGTTCTGTCCGATGTCATCATGCCAGGCGGAATGACGGGTTTTGACGTCGCCAAACATGCGCTGGCTTTGAAACCGGCGGTGAAAATTTTGTTGTCGACAGGGTACGCAAAGGGCGAAACGGGTGAGACGGATTATCCGATGATACGTAAGCCTTATGGTTTACAGGAACTGGCCCGTACACTGCGCGAGATATTGGGTTAAATGTAAAACGCGGAGCAATAATGGGCCACAGAAGCGGCTGCGTATCGCAGTTGTAGCGGGGTAAAAATCCGTCAGTTTGTGTCCTTCGTTTCGTCGGAGGGCGGCAGATGTATTCTGTGGATATTTATAGTCGTGTGCGCCGTGCCTGTTTGAAGAACGGCATGCCAGCTTGATAAGCGGCGCGTTATTTCAACAAGGATCGTAAGGCGATAGCGAAGAGGCTGCGGCATGATCTGCCACCAGGATAGCGACGCTCAAAAGCGCCACGCCGGCCAACGCTTGATGATTTTGTTGGAGTGATTGATGAGATACTGCGCCCCAAAGAGGTGTATATGCCGCTGTCGCACCATCCAGTCCATGTATTACCAGACAGGCGCATACAAAGCATGCTGCCGAGAGGGCGCAGGTGGATTTTGGAGAGCCCCTTGGTGTCATTGGTGGCATGGAATGCAAGATCCATTTCTACGTGATGAGCTTACCGCATTCTGACGCGGTATTTGTGAAGGGCTATCCAGTGGAGACGACCGAAGCGTTCTGTGATGGGCATGTCTCGGCCTTTGCTTTCTTCGG
>JBLHXX010000127.1:0-3004 GCA_047630475.1 Celeribacter sp.
AACACGGCGTTCAAAATCGCGTTCACTATGTGCGCGGCGGGAAATTGGCTCAGTTGCTTAATTTTGCCCGCTCTGCCGTCACCGTCAATTCCACCGCTGGCCAACAGGTTTTGTGGCGTGGCTTGCCTGTCAAAGTGTTCGGATCGGCCGTGTATGACAAACCAGAATTCGTCTCACGCCAACCCCTGCCCGCGTTTTTTAAACAAGCCGCACGCCCAGACAAACGCGCCTACGGCATCTATCGCCAGTTCCTTTTGGAAACCAGCCAAGTGCCAGGTGGGTACTATTCTGCGGCGGGACGACGCCAATTGTTGCGACTCGTCGTCGACATGATGCTCGCCCCCGAAGCCCCCTATGAAGCCCTGATCACAGGCAAAGCCCCGCCACGTTTGCCCCTACAAGTTTCAAAATAACCACTATATCTGGCGAAACATCGCACGACACCCACATTCCCTGCGCCTAAGCTGCTCCGTTGCAACACATTTTTAACTCTGCACCCCGCGCAATGGCTCCTGCTAGATTTTCATCACCAACTTCAGTAGAATGATCGGCAAAACACGAGCAGAATAACGGCTCAGAGGAGACCGAGCAGTGAAACTTATTAGATCGCGCGCCCTGCGTGCCACAGCGGTATTTTGTATCGTGGCAAGCCTTTCCGCATGCGGACTGCCCAGATCAGGCCCCTCCAAAAAAGAAATTTTTGCAGGTTCCGTACTCAATGATGGTGATTCTTTCATCGTCACCGTGACGGACCGCGTCAACGCTGCTGCCGGTGTCAGCCCCTCTTTGGGATTCTCGTCCAGCTTTACCAATGCAAGCGCGCTTGGCTCTGACACGATCCAAGCAGGCGATGTGTTATCCTTGACCATTTGGGAAAACGTCGACGACGGTCTTTTGGCTGGACAAGGTGCCAACGCCACAGTCCTCAGCGAAGTCCAAGTGGACGGATCAGGCTTTATCTTCGTGCCTTATGCAGGCCGCGTTAAAGCCGCCGGAAACAGCCCCGAAGCCATCCGCCGCATCATCACTGAAAAGCTAGACACGCAAACGCCCGACCCACAAGTTATGGTCACACGGGCTGCCGGCGACGGCGCGACCGTATCAATCACTGGCAAAATTAACGGCCAAGGTGTTTACCCGATTGAGCGCCCCACCCGCACCCTAACGGCGATGCTTGCAGCCGCAGGCGGTGTCGCGGTCGAACCATCCTTGGCCCAAATAAAAGTGATCCGTGGCGGCAAAACTGGGTCTGTTTGGTTCGACGACCTGTTCGACGATGCGCGCTATGATATCGCACTGCGCAATGGCGACCGCATTTTGGTCGAAGCCGATCAACGCTCATTTACCGCACTCGGCGCAACAGGCGCACAAAGCCGCGTGCCATTCGAGACACGCACCCTATCGGCCTTGGAAGCCATCGCCCAAGTTGGCGGTTTGCAATCCAACACCGCCGATCCCACCGGCGTCTTTGTGCTGCGCAATGAAACGGACATCATTGCAAAACAAGTGTTGGGTCGCAGCGACCTGACAGGCACGCAACGTCTTGTTTATGTGCTCAATCTGACAGAACCCAACGGTTTGTTCCTTGCGCGGGATTTCTTGATCCGTGATGGCGACACCGTCTACGTCACCGAAGCGCCCTTTGTGCAGTGGACCAAAACATTATCTGCCATCACCGGCACCGTTGGCACCGCTGACAACCTACGTGATTTGGCCAAGTAAGCCGCTCATGGACCTGAACGACACTGAAAAATCCGCCCGCGCTCATGCGCCTGGGCGGATTTTGCTTTCCAACCCTGCGATTGCGCGCATCCCTAAAATCAAACAGATTTTAAAAGCCGCGGGTTGGACCCCACATCGCAAAACACCTCATCCCGATGATGCCCTCGCGCTTGTTGCGACCGCCCCCTCACAAGATGCCCGCGCCGCGTGGATCGGGTCTGCGTTCATCCCGGATCAACCCTGCCCTCAGATGGTGCGCCCAGCACCTTTGGGTATTGCCATAGACACAAGGGGCCCCATTCATGACGCGTCTCAAGCCTCTGATCTCGAGAGAATCTTGGCGTATCAACCATTGGATGACGCCGCCATACTGACGCGCGCGCGCACTGTTGCAGATCACCTGCGCATGTTGAAATTGTGTAAGGATCCCGTTCTTTGCGGGCAATCAAAGCTGCCGAATGTTCCATATGTGCTGATTTTAGATCAACCCCAAAACGATAAAACCTTGCCTACAGAGCCCGCTGCCACAGATCAGTTGCGCGAAATGTTGGTGCTGGCCCATGAGGCCCACCCCCATGCACATATCTTGGTCTATTCCCCAAATCGTGATGCAAACGGTCCGCTTAAAGGTCATTTTGACGGGGCAGATGCCTCGCCAAATATCCAAATTTTTTCCGATCCAGCCAACCCATGGGATTTGTTTGAGCTGGCGACAGCCGTCTATACGTTAAATTCGCCGCTGGGATTTGACGCCATTCTCGCAGGACACAAACCCTATGTGTTTGGCACGCCTTGGTATGCGGGTTGGGGTTTGACCCAAGATCAAACCCCCATCGCACGCCGCACGCGCAGCCTCACACGGGCCCAACTTGTGGCTGGAGCCTTGTTTCACTATTGCCAATGGTACGATCCATTTGCCAAAACTCTATGCCGCGTTGAAGACGCATTGGCCTTGGCCGAAGCCCGCAAACGCGCCGTGATCGAAGATCAAAACGGCTACATCGCCTCAAGTATACTGCATTGGAAGCGGCCCTTTATGCGTCGATATTTCGGGCAAGAGGCGATGACGTTTAGCGATGATCTCGTTGACATTAAAAAGGAAACGTCCCTTGGGCGACAGCACATCACATGGGGGTCACCTAAAATGGACGCCCCTGTGCGTGTTGAGGATGGGTTTCTCAGGTCACGCGGATTGGGGGCTGCTTTGGTGCGCCCTTTGTCTTTGATTGTGGATGACATCGGTCTCTACTTTGACCCGACACGGCCCTCAAAACTTGAAACG